>DATJRS010000051.1:0-122421 GCA_035504535.1 Solirubrobacteraceae bacterium
TGCGAGCAGCTTCACGCTGCCCGGCACGGGCTCACAGCAGGCCGTCGACCTGCTGCAGAGCCGATTCCCGGCCCAGGCGGGCGACGCCGACCAGATCGTGTTCCAGGCTCGAACCGGCACGCTGAACAGCGCCGCCGATCGCGCGAGCATCGACGCGATGCTCGCTCGCGTCGCCGGGCTGCCGCACGTCACCAGCGTGGTCAGTCCCTACGCCGCCGGCCAGCACGCGATCTCGCGTGACGGCACGATCGGCTTTGCCACCGTCAACTTCGACGAGCGCGCGAACGCGCTCCCGGTGGCGGCCGTCAACCGCGTCATCTCGACCGCCGAATCGGCACGTTCGGCGACCCTCGGCGTCCAGCTGGGCGGCCAGGCGATCGAACAGGCTCAGCAAGCCTCGCTCGGATTCGCGACCATCGTCGGGATCGCGGCGGCGATCGTGATCCTGCTCATCAGCTTCGGATCGTTCGCCGCGATGGGTCTGCCAATCGCGACGGCACTGCTCGGTCTCGGGGCCGGAATCGGCGTGATCACGCTCGCGAGCCACGTGATCGACATGCCCAGCTTCGCGTCCGAGCTGGCCCTGATGATCGGGCTCGGGGTCGGCGTCGACTACGCGCTGTTCATCGTCACGCGCTTCCGTGAGAACTACCGGAGCAACGGCGGAGACGTGGCCCAGGCGATAGAGGCGGCGATCAACACCTCGGGCCGCGCCGTCCTGTTCGCCGGAATCACGGTCGTGATCGCCCTGCTGGGGATGTTCGCCCTCGGCGTGAGCCTGCTGAGCGGCGCCGCGGTTGCCGCGTCAATCGGGGTGGTGCTCGTGCTCGCCGCGTCGCTCACGCTCCTCCCCGCGCTCCTCAGTCTCGTCGGGCGGCGGGTCGGCGAGGCGGGTGGACGGCCGTTGGTCCGGATCGGACGACGCCGCGTGAGCCCGCCGGCCCAGCCCTCCGGCACGGGCGCCCAGCCCTCCCAGCCCGCGCGGGCCGGGTTCTGGCTGCGGTGGGTCCAGCGCGTGCAGCGGCGCCCCGCGCTCACCGCGGTGGCGGCGACGGCCCTGATGCTCGCCCTGGCCGCTCCCGCTCTCGGACTCCGCCTTGCCTCGAGCGACGCCGGCAACGACCCGGCCAACCAGACCACCCGACAGGCGTTTGACCTGCTGGCCAAGGGATTCGGCCCGGGCTTCAACGGTCCGCTCCAGCTGGCGGTGGCGCTGCCACAGGCCCACGACACGGCCGCGCTGACCGAGCTGAGCCGCAGCCTGGAGAGCACGCCCGGCGTCGTGTCCGTGGCCCGGCCGCAGCTCAACCGGGACGGGACCGCGGCGGCCGTGGTCGCCTACCCGTCGACCTCGCCCCAGAGCGCACAGACCTCCAGCCTGGTCACGCGGCTGCGCGACTCGGTGATCCCACCGGTCGAGCGCTCGACCGGTGCCCGCGTGTATGTCGGCGGCGCGACCGCGGCGCAGGTTGACTTCTCGCACGTGCTCGCGAGCAAGCTGCCGTTGTTCATCGGGGTCGTGGTCGCGCTGGCGGCGCTGCTGCTCCTGGTCGTGTTCCGCTCCTTCGTGATCCCCGTGCAGGCTGCGCTCATGAACCTGCTCTCGATCGGTGCCTCGCTCGGGATCGTGCAGGCCGTGTTCGAGCGCGGCTGGGGCGCAGGATTGTTCGGATCCCAGGCCGGCCCGATCGACTCGTTCATTCCGGTGCTTGCCTTCGCGATCGTGTTCGGGCTCTCGATGGACTACGAGGTATTCCTCGTCTCACGCGTGCACGAGGAATGGCAGGCTCGGCGCGACCCCAGCGCCGCGGTCAGGGAAGGTCTGGCGCGGACCGGCCGGGTGATCACGGCGGCCGCCGCGGTCATGGTGGCGGTCTTCGGAGCGTTCGCGATCAGCGGCGACCGGGTGCTGGCGATGTTCGGGCTGGCCATGGCGAGCGCCGTGTTCCTCGACGCGATCGTGGTCAGGATGCTCCTGCTGCCCGCCGTTCTGGAGCTCCTCGGGCGGACCACCTGGTGGATGCCCGGCTGGCTCGACCGCCGGCTCCCGCGAATCGCGATCGAGGCGGAAGGGCAGCCCGCCGCCCACCCGACGTCGGATCACCGGCCGGCGCTCGAGCCCGCCTTCGAGCCGACGTCATGACCCGTCCTCATCGGCGGTAACCGCCTCCACCTGTTGGCGATTGAGGGCCTTGAGTAGCGGGGCCGCGTCGGCTCGCAGTTGCGCGACCCCGGCATCGAGGCCCTCCTTCGCCACCGGTTGGTCTTCGGCTTCGCGCGTAGCCCGGAACAGCTGCCCGGCCAGGTGCTGCGCGCTTTCCAGGAACCTCCGGGGAATGTCGGCACCGATCAGCACCGGCGCGCTGACGAGGAGCATCTGAGCGTACGTGCGCAGTTCATCGCCCGCCGCGTCCCGGTCTTCCGCGGACGAGGCGCTCTCGATCGCGGCGGCAGCGCGCGAAGCCTGGGCGACGATGATCGCTGCTTGAGCGCCGATGGCCCGCGATTGATTGCGGAGCTGTCGCATGTGAGTCACCCGATCGACGATCAGGACGGTAAGCAGCAGCACGAGCAGCCCGGACAGCACCGAGGAGCTGAACGAGTGTTGCGTCCAGTAACGGTGCACGGCACGGTCGGTGAGGTCCAGGACCACCAGCACGGCGGTGAGCGCCATCACGATCAGCGCCCACGACCAGGCCAGCCACTGCCGCAGCATCGGCGAATCCTAATGTCACCCGAACCCGCCGAACCCGCCGGCGCCGCCGGAGGGGACGGCCGGGCCGGCCATCGGGTTGCTGCCGGTCTGGCCGTGACCCACGGTGGCGACCGCATATGCGGTCGGTCCGCCGAGCAGGGCCACGGCAGCGCCGATGGTGCCCACTCCGACCAGCCCTCGTCGGGTGAATCGTGGCCGCAAGCGCACGACCACGATGGCCGCGACCGCCACGATCGCGGCCGCGAGAACCACCCACCTCAGCCACGGGACGAACGTTGGCGTGCGGTGCAGGATCACGAAGCTGAGCCCGGCCGTCGCGCCGATGCTTGCGGCTGCCAGTCCCGACCAGCCCCAGCCATGCGCTCGGACCCGATCGAACGCGCGCGCCGCCGGTCGGTCCGAGGCGCGCGGCGGACGAGCCACAGGCCGGCGAGCACGCCGACCAGTGCAAGCGGGAGCGTCCAGCCGATCTGTCCACCGATCTCGGAGTCGAGCAGGCGCAGTGATCCCGTGGCGCCCCCATCCCGCCGCCCGCGAACGCGCCGCCGGCGTGCGGAGCGAACCCACCGAGCCTTCCGCCGCCCGCGCCGGGGACACCGGCGCCTCCGCCGGCGCTGCCGCGCCCGAACAGTTCCGACACCGCGCCGCTGGCGCTGGTCCCGCCGTGCTGGCTGCCGGTACCGAGGCCGCTGCCGCCACGGAAGTCAGATCGGCGGCCACCGGTGACCCGCGACAGGCCGTTTGATCCGAAGATCAGCTGAAACCAAGAGTTGTTCGTCGAATCGCCGACATAGGGCCGATGCGCGGCGGGGATCAGCATCATCGTCCCGTACCAAGCTGTGCTGACCGCGGCCATGGCTCCGCCGGCGGCGCACAGGTGCGCGACGCGCCGGCGCAACCGCCCGGGCGCGGCGATCAGGAAGGCTAGGCCGAGCGCCGGCACGGTCAGGTAGCCCTCGAGCATCTTGGTGTTGAAGGCCAGCCCGACGAACACGCCACTCAGGAGGAGATCGCGCATGCGTCCGGACTCGAGCGCCCGGACCAGCGCCCACGCCGAGGCGATGAGGAGCAGAGCCAGGAGCGAGTCCGGGTTGTTCTAGCGAGCCATGACCACGCTGACCGGCGAGACGGCGAGCACGGCCGCCGCCACCAGCGCCGCGCGGTGCCCGAGCGTCCGGCGTACCACGTTGTGCAGCAGCACGACCGCGCCCACGCCGCATAGGGCATTGGGCAGCAGCATGGTCAGCGAGCTGAAGCCGAACGCGCGCCCGAACAGCCCCATCATCCAATCTGGGAGCGGCCCTTGTCGAGGCTGACATAGCCGCTCAGATCCGCGGCATTGGTCAGCAGCGCGCTCCAGCTCCGGCTGGCAGCCATCGCGCCGTCGGCGTAATAGCCGTTGGCGTACCCGTTGATCGTCAACGCCCATAGCGCGTGAGCATCGCGGCGAGCACGGCGACCGCGATCAACCCCGGACGGGACCACCACGGGTCGCCTTCGCGGCCGCGAACGAGCCGTCGGGCGAACGCGCCGACGTCGTCGACGAGGCCGAGTGGGCGCGGGGAAGAGATCGATGGAGTCGACAAACAGGTGCTCCTTCGCGTGAGCGGCCGGGGCCAGGCCTCGCTCTCCCTCGCCTTGAGCGTTCCCGCCGCGCGCGGGACTCACCCAAGGACTTTCTGAAGGTCTCATAAGAGCCCCGTCCGTCCAACTGGCCCAGCGTGCTGCGACGACGTGGTGAGCGCCGCTTACGATGCGGCGAAGAGCACCAACCTTGGAGGCGCGATGCCGCAGTACATGTTGCTGGTCTACGAACCGGAGGTCGATCAGGCCGCGCAGGACGAGCGCGAGCGGGAGTTGCCGCTGATGCTCGACCTGCACGACAGCCTGCGCGAGGCAGGGCTGCTGGTGTCCGTGCAGCGCCTGCATTCGACCGAGAGCGCGACATCGGTCCGCACACGCGACGGCGAGACGGAGATCGTCGACGGCCCGTTCGCGGTGACCAAGGAGGTGCTGGCCGGCTATTACATCCTGGAGTGCGCCGACCTCGACGAGGCGCTGAAGCACGCCGCGCGGCTTCCGATGACGCACTGGGGGACGGTGGAGGTGCGTCCGATGATGCCCCCGGAAGAGTGGGCGAGTCTCGCCCGCGAGGCCGGTGTCGAGGTGTCCGACGAGGAGATGAAGAAGCGGGCGTGAGCGGCGTCTGGGCGCTTGCGAGCGACTTTTCTCGGAGGCTGTCCAAATCCCGCCTGCGGTTGCGACGTCTTGTCGAGGCCTTCCGTTCGGGAGGCGACATCGACAAGGAGGAACATCATGTCCAACCCGCAGCAGCCGCATCCGCAGGCAGTCTCGCCACACACCAACCGCTGGCGCGCATTCGCCCTGTTGGCCGTGGCCTACTTCATGACGACCGTCGATCTGACGATCGTCAACGTCTCGCTGCCGACGATCGGCCGCGACCTGCATTTCAGTGAGACCAATCTGCAGTGGGTCGCCACCGCGTATGCATTGACGTTCGGCGGCTTCCTGCTGCTCGGCGGGCGGTTTGCCGATCTGCTCGGCCGCCGCCGGATCCTGACGCTCGGCCTCGGCGTGTTCACCGCGGCCTCGCTGGGCTGCGCTCTCGCCGGGGGCGAAGCGGTGCTGATCGCGATGCGGGGCGCCCAGGGGCTCGGCGCGGCGCTGATGATTCCGGCCGCCCTCTCGATCGTGATGAACATGTTCCGCGAGGGCGCCGAGCGCAACCGCGCGCTCGGGATCTGGGGTGGACTCGGCGCGGCCGGCGGAACGGTCGGGCTGATCGCCGGCGGGATCATCACCCGCTACATCGGCTGGCAGTACATCTTCTACCTCAACGTCCCGGTCGGGGTCGCGGCGCTGGCGCTCGCGCCCAGGATCGTGCCCGACAGCCGCATCAGCGCCGGGCGCCGCCGGTTCGATCTCGCCGGAGCCATCTCGGGCACCGGAGGCCTCGTGCTGCTCGTCGACGCTCTGTCCCAGGCTCCGCAGTACGGGTGGGGCGCCACGCGGACGATCGCGCTCCTCGGCGCGTCTGCGGCGGTGCTGGCCGCGTTCATCGTGATCGAGAGCCGGGCCAAGGATCCGATCGTGCCGCTCTCGATCTTCCGTCTGCGCACGCTCGCCGCGGCCAACCTGGCCGCGCTGCTGCTCGGCGGCAGCTTCTTCGCCTTCGTGTTCGCCGGCACCCTGTACATGCAGGAGGTGCTCCACTTCAGCGCGCTACAGACGGGCGCCGCGTGGCTGGCCGGATCGGTGACTTCGATGCTGCTCGCCGCCGTCTCCCAGATGCTCGTCACCCGCATCGGAGCCAAGGTCGTGATGTCGATCGGGATGACGCTGATCGGCACCGGCATCGTGTGGGCCACGCAGGTACCGGTCCACGCGCACTTCCTGGCGAATCTGGCCGGCCCGTTCGTCGTCGCCGGGGCCGGGACCGCGTTTGCCTTCATCCCGATCTCGGTCGCGGCGCTCGAGGGCGTGTCCGAGCGCCAGTCCGGACTCGCCTCCGGCCTGCTGAACACGTCCACGCAGTTCGGGGCTGCGATCGGCACGGCGATCGCCTCCAGCGTCCTGGCCAGCGCCACCAACACCCTGCTCCGCGCCGGTGACGCCGCGCCGACGGCCCTGACCGGCGGTTTTCACCGCACCTTCTGGGTGCTCGCGGCGATCGCGCTGATCGCGCCTCCGGCGACGTTGGTGCTACGCCGCACCGAGCGTGTCGTCAACTCCGACAGCCGCGAGACGCAGCGCGCTCTCCCGGCGACCAACTGACCTTCCACCAACCAAGGCAAGGAATGAACATGACCAGTGACAATCCAGCGACCCCGGCGCTCGTCGACCGCGCCACCTTCCAGGCCGAGCTCGACGCCCTGCGGGTGCGCGAGAAGGCGCACACCCGCGCCGGCGACGCGATCGCCGCGGCCCGTCGCCGGCTCCCCATGGTCGAGGTCGACTCCAACATCGAGCTGACCGGCCGCGACGGGCCGGTGACACTGCTCGACGTGTTCGAGGGACGCCGCCAGCTGATCGCCTACTACTTCATGTGGGAGGCCGGCCGACCCGCGGCCGAGCAGTGCGAGGGCTGCACCTACTACACGACACAGGTCGGGGAGCTGTCCTACCTGCAATCACGCGATGTCACCTACGCCACGCTATGTCAGGGTCCGTACGAGGAGAGCGTTCGCTACCGCGACTTCATGGCCTGGACCATGCCGTGGTACTCGGCGTCACGTGAGTCACTCAACCAGCTCCTGACCGGGCGCCGGGTGGGCATGTTTCACCTCGTGTGCTACCTGCGCACCGGTGACCGGGTGTTCGAGACGTACTGGACAAACGGCCGCGGTGTCGACGCAATGGACAACAACTACCGGTTGATGGACCTGATCGTGTACGGGCGCCAGGAGGAATGGGAGGACTCGCCGGCCGGGTGGCCGCAGCCGTTCGGAGTCAACCGCCAGATCTGGCGCACGAACGGACGCCCGACCGCTCAGTGGTCGCGTCTGGAAGCCGGGCGTTCGGAGGATCTGGGTTAGCGGCCGTGGTCGGGCGGGGTCACGGGTGCACATTCGGCCCGATCCGAGCGTCTAATGTACCCAGACGCACGTATAGAGCCTGTCGCACAAACCGGCGGCGGGGCGGTTCGTTGTGTCTCGGTCACAACGCAGCGGACGGGTTACGCGACCCTTGCCTGAACTTTGGCGATTCAGTTGACGTATCCGAGACTCAATCGCCAGAGTTTGCTCGATTCACGCGGTGCGTGCACCCACGGCTGATTGCCCCTTGTGAGCCGGTCACAACGGCCACGAGTTATGCGACACCCTCGATATGGATCACAACTGCAGACTTCGGCGGTAGGCCATGTTCGAATGTGCAGTCGTAACCCAATTCGGTGCCGCGGTTGGAGCTGCGGCGCCGCCAGATCCTCGTGCCGCGGCCCCTGCTAACTCCGCGCCGCCGCGGGTGACTCGAGCTGGGGCTGGACCTCGGTGATGAACAGCTCGAGCGTTCGCTTGGCTTCGTCGAAGGTCATATCGCCGGTCGGCATCATGAAGCAGATGTAGTCGGCCATGCCGTCGTCGAGCAGCCCGGCGACGCGCTCGGCGATTTGACCGGGCGTGCCCGCGCCGAACTGGATGGCGATGTCCATGTTGGCGTGAATCGCCCGCAGCGGGCCCTGGGCCGCGTAGCCCTCTTCCTCTGACACCTTGAGGTGGTCGAACCGGTGCGCGTCGTGGGTGCGCCGCACGAGGCCTTCCATGCCGCGCCGAGCCACGTCCTGGGCCTCCTGCTCGGTCGGCGCGATCGCGAGCAGCATGCTGTACCCGACCCGGGGCTCGGAATCGGGGCCGTCGAAGCGCATCGCCTCGCCCTTGTGGTCGTGCCAGGTCTGGAGGTAGAGCTCGTACGCCGCCTCGTCGATCTTGCCCGGCCACATCAGGCTCATCCCGTAGCGGCCGGCGGTCTGCGGACTACCCGGGTACCAGAACGGAATCCGGTCCTGATAGGGCTTGATCGACATCGGCATGGGCGGGAAGTCGTAGAAGCGGCTGCCGTCACTCGAGATCTCGCCCGTCGCGAGCGCGCGGTCGATGATTGCCAGCGTGTCGGCGAACCGGTCTCTGGACTCCGACCACTCATGGCTGTACCAGTAGTGCTCGATCGGGACCGGGCCGCGTCCGACGCCGAACTCGAGCCGGCCCTCGGTGAGCTGATCGATCACGCACATGTCCTCGAGGATTCGGACCGGGTGGTGCATCGGAAGCAGCTTGACCATGGGGCCGAACCGGATGTTCTCGGTCACCCGCGAGGCGGCGGCGATGAAGATCTCCTGGCTCGGCGCCATGCACAGCTCGCCGCCGTGGTGCTCGGCCAGGTGATATCCGCCGAACCCGGCCTCGTCGGCCATCTTGATCAGGGTCATGCGATCCTCGAACAGCCGGCTGGTGGCCGTGCCGGGGATGTTCTCGATGTGGTCGAAGATGCCGAATTTGCTCGCGATCAAGGGTCAGGTCCTCTCCATCCGGGGGAGGCGGTCCGGGGCCGCCGCCCGGCCACTATAAGACGCGCAGCGCCGGCCATGTCGCCGGCGGACGCGGTCAAACGGGCGGCGCCGTCGCCTGGGCGCCGGTCGCCAGGTAGCCGGTGGCCAGGACGCGGTCGAGGTCGGCGCGCAGCGCCGAGACCGGGCCGCTCATCGCGATGCGGCCGTGAGCGAGGAGCACGACATCGTCGGCGATGTCGAGCGCCTGGTGGGCGTGCTGCTCGACCAGCACCACGGCAACCCCATCGCCGGCGGCGGCCCGCGCGACGTCCAGCAGCCGATCAACCAGCCGCGGCGCCAGTCCGAGCGAAAGCTCGTCGCACAGCAGGACCTTGGGCTTGCCGCTCAACGCCAAGGCGAGCGCCAGCATCTTCTGCTGGCCGCCCGAGAGCAGCCCAGCTCGGCGCTTGCCATGCTCCTTCAGTTCCGGGAAGAGCTCGAACGCGCGGGCCGCGTCACCGGGCCCGAGTCGCAGATTCTCGTCGACCGTGAGTCGCGTGATCGCGCCACGTTCGTCGGGTACGAACGCCAGGCCCTGCTGCACCCGCTTGTGGAGTGGCGTGGTTACACATTCCCCAGCCAATCGGACCTCACCCGACAGGGGTCGTAGCGCGCCGGCAAGTGTCATCAGCGTTGTCGTCTTACCGGCGCCGTTCGGGCCGAGGATCAGCGTCACCCTTCCCGATTCCACGCGGAGGTCGAGTTCGCGCGCCACCGCCAGCGTCCCATACCCGACCGTCAGCCCCTTGGCCTCGAGGATGGCGCTCATGACACGCTCCCGAGGGTCGCCGGGTGCGGCTCGCGCACAGCCGCCGCCCTGTGGGTCGGCCCGATGAACGCGGCGACCACGTCCTCGCGCTTGGTCACCTCGCCGGTTGACCCTTCGGCCAGGATCGCGCCATGGTCAAGGACGACCAGCCGGTCGCAGATCGCTTGTACAAGCGAAAAGTCATGCTCGACGATCGCGATCCCCATTCCCCACCGGCGCGCGAGGCGAACGACGACATCGCCAAGCTCCCGGCTCTCGGTTTCATCAAGTCCGGCCGCCGGCTCGTCGAGCAGCAGGATCGATGGTGAGGCAGCGACGGCGCGTGCGATCCCGACCAGCCGCCGCTGTCCCGCCGACAGGGTTGTGGGACGCGACTCGAGAAAGTCGCTCAGACCCAGGTCGCGGACCGCGGCCAGCGCCGTCGGCGTCAGGGACCGCCGCCCCGGTGTAACGACCGACTTGAGGTAGCCCAACGCCGTGCCTCGCTCGCACGCGACGAGCAGGTTCTCGCGGACCGACAGGTCGTCGAACAGTTCGAGCGACTGGAACGAGCGGCCGAGTCCCGCCCGTGCCCGCCGGTGGGCTCGCCAACGCTCGATCGCCTTTCCCCGAAACCGAACCGTGCCGCTGCGAGGACGCGTGATTCCTGAGATCACATCGATCAGCGTCGTCTTGCCGGCGCCGTTCGGCCCGATCAGGCCGACGATCTCGCCGGTTTGGACCGACAACGACACATCCTTGAGTGCGTTGATTCCGCCAAAGGAGACCGAGACGCCCTCGGCCGTCAGCTCGGCGGCGTCGACCCGAACCGGCTCGAAAGCCGCGGGCTCGGTCACTGCCGCACGCGTACGGCGTCGATCGATCAGCGCGATCAGAGGGGAGAGCGGATTTCCCTTGGCCGCGACCCCATCGGGCGCAAACACGAGCGTGACCAGGAGCAGCACCCCGGAGGCGAGCAGCACGTAGTCCGACGCGTTGCCCAGCCCGTTCAGGATCTGCGGAAGGAAGCCCTGCGGGTTCCCGAACCCGCCCACGACCGCCGATTGCAGAAATCCGATCCCGATGATCACGGTTTGCACCAGCGCGCCAATCGAGGCCACGACGTTGAACTGATTGAACTGGACCACGGGGTTCTGATAGGCGAGCAGCACGCCGCCGAGCGCGGCCAGCCCCGAGGCGATGGCGAACGCGGCCAGCTTGATCGTCCGGACGTCGATGCCAAGCGCTGCCGCGGCGCGCTCGTTACCCCGCACGGCGAGCATCCTGCGGCCGAAGCTCCCCTTGCGCAGATTCGCGACCAGCACCATCGCGAGGGCCAGGACAATCACGGTCATCACCGCGAACCGCGCCGGATGGTGGATCGGATTGAAGCTGAAGCCGAAGATGCTCTCGGAGGAGATCGTCGTGCCGTTGATGCCGCCGAGATAGTTGTCGTTGCCGAGCACGATGTTCTGGAAGGCCAGCCCAAGCCCGAGGGTGACCACCGCCAGGCTGATGCCCCGGGTGCGCAGCGCGGGCAGGCCGAACACGATTCCGGCCCCCATCGCGGCCAGCACCCCGCACGCCGCCGCCGCGACCATCGAGAAGTGCTGCGCCTCGCTCAGCCGGCCCGCGACCAGCGCGCCGACTCCGGCGAGCGCGAACTGAGCCAGCGAGATCTGTCCGGCATATCCGGTCAGCAGCACGAGCGAGAGGCAGATGAGCCCATAGCCGGCCGAGAGCGCGACGGAGTCCTGCGTCGTCTGACTTCCGAGCGCGACCACGACGAAGCTGACGAGCAGCCCGAGGGCGAGTGCGGGAAGTCCCAGCCGCGGCATGCCGACGCGCGGCAGTCGCTCCAACAGGTGGCCGCGGAGCGGCAGCGCCTGGCCGCGCACGATGATCCACACCGCGATCACCAGGAAGCCGGTGGATGCGGCCCAGCCGGGCGCGCTCACGTAGTTGGTCAGCTCTCCTTCGATCACGCCGATCAGCAACCCGCCAACCAGCGTCAGCGGGAAGGAGCGGAATCCACCGATCATCGCCGCCGCCAGCGCCGGGACGACGAGCAGGGCGGAGTTCTGCGGGCTCAGCGCGACGATCGCTGAGATGAGTGCTCCGACGATCCCCGCGAGCGCGGAGCCAACCGTCCAGTTGACCAGCGCCACCCGGTCGGGCGAAATCCCCAGCGCGCCGGCCGTGAGCTCGTTCTCGGCCACCGCCGAGGTGGCCAGGCCGAACCGGGTGAACCGGTAGGTCGCCCACAGGAGCGCGGTCAGCGCGACTGCGATCCCGAGCAGGATGAACCGATCCACCCCGACGGTCGCGCCGCCGCCGATCGAGACGATCCCGTCTGGCAGGAACGGCGGGACGAACACCGTGTTGCTCCCGTAACGCAGGAACCCGATCTCGACCAGGATCGTGAACACCCCGGTTGTCGCGATCACCCGGGTCAGGGGTGAGGACCCCCGGAGCGGGCGCATCACGGCAAGCTGGATAGCCGCGCCGAGCGCCGCGCCCACCACACCGGCGGCGATCAGCGCCGACACCCATCCCCACCCGTGGTTGACGTTCAGCTCGTAGAAGAAGTAACCGCCGACCGCCGCGATCGCTCCCTGGGCGAAGTTGATCACCCCGGACGCGCGGTAGATCAGAACGATCCCCTGTCCGAGCAACGCGTAGAGCCCGCCCGTGCCGAGACCGACGAGCGCGAACTCGATGAAGGTGCTCATCTGACTACCGCGACGCTACCTCAAGCTGCGCGGCAACGTCTACCCGGCGAACGGGTTGAACGGGGCTCCTCCGTTCAGCTGCACGAGCGCTCCGCTCTTGACCTGCTGGAGGTACAGGGACGGGTTGTACAGGGACGGGAACAGCCCTCCGAGCCCGGAGAACTTGACGCTGGTGGTGTACGGCGGGATCAGATCGTACGCGTACTGATTGTCCAGCTTCTGGAAGGCGGCGAGCACGGTCGCGCGTGTGACGGTCGGGAGCTTGTTGGCCACGTCGGCGAACATGTGGACGGCCAGCCACGCCGGGAGGGTGAACACCGTCTGGGGGATCCCCGGCGCGTACTCGTTGAACTCCTTCTGCATCTGCTGCAGGCCCGGATCGGGTGCGCTCGGAAGCTGATACGGCTCGATTGAGTACACACCCTCGCCCGCCGAGCCCACCGACTTGATCTGCGCCGGCTGCAGTGACGACACGATCGGGAGGGTGACCCCGTTCTGACGAGCGGCGACGATCACCTGGTCGACGATCGGCGTGATCGCGGCGATCGCCTCGGTCCCGTTCTCTTTCGCCTTGAGCACAGCCGAGGTGAGGTCAGAGCCCGGCATGGCGCTGATCGTTCCGGTGATCGTCGCCCCGAGCATCTTCGCCTCGGCTTCGCCCGTGGGGAAATACAGGGCGTTCGCGGGCGGTGAGGTAATCAGCGCGATCTTCGTCGCGTGCACGTACTTCACTGCCGCGTAGACCGCGGCCGACATCCCGGTCTCACCGACTCCGAAGTACGGGAAGATCGTCGGGAACGAGTACTCCTTGGGGTTGAAGCCCGGGGTGCGCCCGATCATCGGCAGCTTGCCCGCGTTCATGATCTCGACCGGCGTGCCGGCGAAGTTGAACCCGCCGACGTCCGCCACGGTGTCACCCGAGACCGCGGACCGCGCGCACGCGTTCGCGATGTTCCCGTTCCCCTTCGAGTCGCACACGGAGAGCACGAGCGGATGGCCGTGAACGCCACCCGCCGCGTTGACGGCCTTGATCGCCGCCTCGGCGGCCTCGTCCGGTCGCGCCGTCGCAAGCGAGACGCCGGCCGGCGGGAAGTCCATATCGGCGATCAGGGAGAGATGGATGGGCGAGCCCGTGGCCTTCGAGCTCCCAGTCGCGGCACTCGTCGTCGCGCTGCTCGAGCTCGCCGGTGCGGTGGAACTCGAGGAGCTGCTGCTCGAGCTTCCACACCCGGCGGCAATCAGCGCCGCCATGGCGAACGTAAGCGACAAAGCCTTCAGCTTCATGAGCCTCTCCTCGTGTGCATCGACCTCTCCTCGGTAACCAGCTGCGCGGAAGCGTACCACAGTATCAGGAAGCCTGATGTTAAGTTTGGATCAGGAACCGGTTGATCTACGGGTACCTGAGAGGGTGGTCTCCGTGTGCTGTCCGAGCGCGGGTGCGCCGGTCGGCACCGCGGAGCCGCGCGCGCCATCGATCCGGAACGGAAGGTCAAAGACGGTGGTCGGATGGCCGCTGGCGTCGAGCGCATCGAGCAGCAGCCCGCTGCTCGTGATCTGCTCGTGGGCGAGGATCTCATCCGGGGTGCGCACGACGCTGGCCGGCACTCCGGCAGCGGTGAACTCCCGCTCCCACTCCTCGGCCGTGCGGCACGCCAGCGAGCGCTCAATTTCACGCACGAACTCCATGCCGGCCGAGTCGCGGAAGCCGGGGTCATCCCAGGGAGCCTCGAGCAGGTCCGGGCGATCGACGATCGTGCAGACCGCGCGGTACCACTTCGGGAACATGAGGTTGACGTAGATCCGCCGGTCCTTGGCCATGAAGCGGGCCTGGTTGCTGCGGCGGCGCAGCTGCTCGCCCCCGACGTGGGCGGAGAGAACGGACGCGGTCTGGAGAACCAGCGCCGCCTCGAGCATGGACACGGTCACGCGGCGCCCGCGACCGTCATGTTCACGCTCGAGGAGCGCGACCAGGATCGCCGAGAACGCGACGTAGCCAGCGAACGCATCCGTCATGGCGACGCCCGGGTCGCGCGGATCGGAGTCCTCGCTGCTCGCCATCGAGGTGATCCCGGACATCGCCTGCACCGTCGACTCCATCGCCGGATAGTGCGAGAACGGTCCCTCCTCGCCGTAGCCCTTGATCGAGCAGTAGACCAGTGCCGGATTGATCTCGTGCACGGTCTCCCAGTCGGCGCCCAGGCGTGCCGGGGCCCCCGGGGCGTAGTTCTCGACCAGCACGTCGGCACCGGCGATCAGGCGCCGGAGCGTGGCCTGGCCATCCGCAGACTTGAGGTCGATCGCCACCGAGGACTTGCCGGCGTTCAGATACGCGAACCATGGCGTCCGACGGAAGTCGTCGCCGCCGGTAGGCTCCTCGACCTTCACGATCTCGGCTCCGAGCCGCGCGAGATGATGTGTGCACAGCGGCCCGGCATACGCGTGCGTCAGATCGACGACGGTCACCCCTCGAAGTGCTTCTGTCACGGCCCGTGCATCCTACCCGATTCTCAGGCAGCCTGATACATTGTCGCCGATGGCGGGCGAGTCCATTCGGGTCGGAGTGGTGGGGGCCGCGGTTCCCTCAGAGCTCGTGCTCGCGGCCGGGTGCGAACCGCTGCGAATGAGCGGTCGGGCGCGCGCGACGCCACTGGTCGACGCGTACGGCTTCGAGGAGCTCGACCCGTCCACCGCGGCCGTGATGGAGCAGCTTCTCGAGCCGGGTCACGGTCTCGACTTCGTCCTGATCGGCTCCGACACACACGCCCAGACCGTCCTGTTCCGCGACCTCCGCGAGCTGCAGCGCGTCGAGCCGCAGGCGTCGGTCCCGCCTTTTGCCTTGGTCGACCTGCTGCACCTGCCCCACCGGACGACCTCGCGCTACAACCGGGGCCAACTTGTGAGGATCTGCGAGCGCCTGGGGAGCTGGGCCGGAGCGGAGGTGACCGGTCCGCGTCTTCGATCCGCCGTGACGCGCGTGAACAGCACCCGGCGCCTGTTCGGCGAGCTCGCCCGCCTGCGCCGGTCGTTGCCCGCACGCGTGACGGGCGCCGACGCCGTGCGCCTGATCGGCGAGGCGCTCGTCTGCACCCCCGAGCGCGCGCAGCGCCGGCTGCAGGAGCTGCTCGTTGGGGAGGCCTCACTTCCCCGTCTTGACGGCAAGCGGGTCTACCTGACCGGCAGCGCCCACGAGGACGATTCGGCGTACGAGGCGATCGAGGCGCGCGGTTACGTAGTCGTCGGTGAGGACCACCCCCGCGGCGAGCTCGCGTTTGCCGGCGCGGTGGCAGACACGCGCGACCCCGTCGACGGCCTGGTCGAGCATTACCAGTACGCGCCCTTGCCCACACGCCTCTCGAGCCGGCGACGCGGAGTGCTGGTGGTGCAAGCGGCGCAAGCGGCCCACGCCGACCTGGTGGTGTGCTTCACAGACGCGCACGACCCCGCCACTCCCTGGGACCTGCCGGCCATACGCCAGGCGCTCAAGGCCGATGGGCTGCCACTGCTCGAAATCGGCCCCGACGATCTCGGCGCGCTGTGAGCTCGACGCGGTTCAAGGGCGTGCGCTCGGCAAAATCGCTCGACCTGGCGCGCGAATTCAATCTCTACCAGCGCTCGTGGTTCGCGGAGGTACAGGCGCGCGCCGCCGCCGGGGGCCCGATCGCCGTGGTCAACGCGGACGCGCCGCAGGAGATCTTTCGCGCGCTCGACATTCCGTACGTAGTCACCCAGTGGTGGTCATCGGTGGTGGCCGCGAAGCAGAAGGCCGGTGCCTACCTGGGGCACCTCGAGGCGCTCGGCTATCCCGACACTCGCGACAGCTACACCGCCCTGGCCTTCGGTAGCTCACTCGACGAGCGCCGGGACAGCGCCCCATGGGGCGGCCTGCCCAGGCCGGCGATCCTCCACGCCGTCGCCGGGGGCGACGGCATGGCGAAGCTGTTCGAAGCTTGGGCCGAGCACACCGGGGCAGACCTCTACCTGATCGAGCGCTCGACCTCCTGGCGCGAGGACATCGCGCCGGACTGGTGGGCCTACAGTCACGACCGTTGGGATGAGCTGATCGAGCCTGACCGCCTCGAACTGATGGTGGACGAGCTCAAGGGCCTGATTCGTTTCCTGGAACAGCGGACCGGCCGGCGATGGGACGAGGCCCGGTTCCGAGCCGTGCTCGACCTCGTCAACGAGCAGGAACAGTTGTATCTGGAGACCCGAGACATGATCGCCACGGCGCGACCGGCGCCGGTCTCGATTGCCGACACGATGCCGGCGACGATGGTGCCCCAGTGGCACCGCGGCACGAGTTGGGGGCGCGACGCGGCGGCCCGGCTCCACGACGCGGTCCAGGCGCGGATCGACGATGGCGAGGCGGTCTGTCCTGAGGAGCGGATCAGGCTGATGTGGCTCGGCGTCGGCCTATGGTTCAACATGGGCTTCTACGAGTACTTTCAAGCCAGCCACGGCGCGGTCTTCGTCTGGTCGATCTATCTCGGACTCGCCGCCGACGGATACATCCGGCATTACCGCGACGACGACGACCCGCTGCGCTCACTGGCGGCGAGGTTCGTGAACATCGAGGAGGAGCTCCGGGGCCCCACGTGGTCGAGCCAGTGGCATCTCAAGGAGGCCCTGTCTCACGGGGTCGACGGCATCGTCGTCCTGGACCACCTCGCCTACTTCGACCGGCTCGCGTTCAAACGCGCTGGGCTCCCGGTGCTGGAGCTCGGCGTGTCCAACGTCGATCCGCGCGGCTGGGACGACGGCCGGATTCGCGACCAAGTCACCCGCTTCCTCGAGCGGGAGGTCGAGCCGGTGGCGGCGGGCCGCCGGGGTCGCGAAGGCACCCCCCGGACCGAGTGAGCGAGCTGCTCGAAAGCCTGCGCCGCCGGCACGATCAGCGCGACGAGTTCGCCCGTCAGTGGTCGGCTCAGGGCGGAAAGGTCCTCGCCTACATGTGCGACAACTTCCCCCACGAGCTCGTCGCCGCGGCCGGGTTGCTGCCGTTTCGGCTACGTGGCGACCCGAGCGCTCCGGCATCTCACGTTGCCCAATACGTGTCGCCCGATCGCAGCTCCACTGTCGCCGTGCCTGCATTCGTCGACGCCATGCTCGAGCCGCTCCTCGCCGGCGCCTACGACTTCGTGGACTACGTCGTCGTCCCCCACGGCCGCAAGGCGATCGAGGGCAGCTACGAATCGCTCACCCGCGCCCGCGCCGCGGGCACGCCGATGCGAGACGTCAAGTTGTTCTACCTCGACAAGTCCTGGGTGCCCGGCGCCGCCTCGTCCGCATTTGACCGTCAGTGTGTGCTGGCGCTGGCGGGCCAGCTCGGGGAGTGGGCCCGAACACCGATCACCGAAGCAGCGCTCGCGCAAGCGCTCGCCGAGGCGGAGCGGGGCCGGGCCCTGCTGCGGCGGCTGAACCGGTTGCGCCTCGAGCGCGCGCCGCGGCTGTCGGGCAGCGACGCGCTCCGGGTCTACTCGCTGGCGAGCGCCATGCCCCGCGTCGAGCACAACCGGCTCGTCCAGGAGATCGTGACGGCGGCAGCCCGGCTGCCGGCCCGGGCCGGGCCGCGGCTCTACCTCGCCGGCAGCCCTCAGCCGAGCACCGCGCTGTACGAACTGATCGAGCGTTTCGGCGCGACCGTCGTGGGCGAGGATCACTGCTGGGGCGCGCGGGCCACGGGGTGCCCGGTTCCCCCTGGTCCCGCTGCGCTCGAGCGGTTGGCCGAGCGCTATCACCGGACGCCGGTCTGCTCGATCGAGTTCCCGCTCGAGCGGGCGCTGGAACGCTGGCGCGCCTCGGTGCGGCTGGCCCGTCCGGACGCCGTGTTGTTCTTCGTGGTCTCGGGTGATGAGCTCCACGTCTGGGACACGCCCGAGAAGGCGGCCCTGCTGGCCGCGGACGGGATACCCAGCCTGCATCTGTCCCGACAGGGCTACGACGTGACCGGGCGGGAGTTGACGGACGCGGTCGGGGCCTGGGTGAGCGGATTGTCATGACGACTGAGGCGACCGAGTCACCTCGGCTGAGGGTGGTCGCGCGCGTGCGTGAGTTCCAGCGCGACTGGCTCGAGCGGACCCGGGAACGAGCTCTCGACGGCGAGCCGTTTGGAATCTGCAACGCGGACGAGTTCGAGGAGCTCCTCGCCGTCATGGAGATCCCCGTGCTCGTCATCAATCCCTGGAATTTCATGATCGTCGCCCAGGGGAAGGCCGCCCACTTCAGCCGGGTGCTCGAGGATCGCGGCTACTCCGGTCCGCACTTCTTCGCGCTTGGACTGGCATCGACGATGGAGCCGGCGCAGGCACCCAGGGGTGGGCTGCCGAAGCCGGCCTTCGTCCTTGGAACGACGCGCTCTGAGGGGGAGCTGCGGGTGACTGAGCTGTGGGCCCGCGAATACGGGGTCCCGTGCATCCCGCTCGAGTTCAACCTCGGCACTCCGTCCAAGGCGCCACCCGGCCCGGGCTGGTGGCGCCTTACTCGGGACCGCTGGCCCGAACTGACGGATGGGGCTCGGCTCGACCTGCGGCTCGCACAGGTGAAGGAGGCGCTCGCCGCGATCGAGGCGATGACGGGCAAGGCGTTCTCGATTGGTCGGCTTGCCCGGGCGATGGATCTGGTCAACCACCAGGTGGATCTGGTCGCCGAGGTCCGCGAGTTGATCGCGACCGCACCTCGCTGCCCGGTCAGCGTGCGCGACCAGCTTTCGCTCTACCAGCCGATGTGGCACCGCGGCACGCCGGTGGCGACCGAATTGTTCACCGCCTACCGCGACGAGGTCGCCGAGCGGATCGCCGACGGGATCGGCGCCTACCCACGCGAGGAACATCGCCTGTTCTATGCCTCCATGCTCGAGGACCCCGAGTTCCACGGCTTTCTTCAGAGTGAGTTCGGTGCCGCCCTCGTCGGCACCCCGTACCTGCCGGCGGCGCTCACCTACGCCCGCACCGTATACGACGACGACCCACTGCGAGCGCTCGTCGCGCGCCAGCTGTTCCTGTTCGCGAGCACGCCGGACTGGCTGGTGAACGAAGCGCAGTTCCTGCGCTGCGACGGTGTCGTCGGGATCGAGCCGCCCTCGGACTACCCATCCGCGCTCGCGCAAGCGTGCCTTCAGGCCGGGCTGCCTTACGTGTCAGTCGCTGGAACCGCTGACACCGCCGCAACGCGCGAACGGTTCACCACTTACTTCCGCCACCTTCGCCGAGCGGGTGTCAGATGACACCGTCGGCGCGGAGGGCCGCGATCTCATCGGCGTCACAGCCCAGCATCCCGCCCAGGATGACCTCGTTGTGCTCGCCCAGATAGGGCGGCGGCCGCTCGTATCCGACCTCCGCGCCCGAGAAGCCGATCGGGAAGCCACTTCCGATCAGGTCGTCCACCGGACCGAACCGGGGATGCACGAGCTGCATCGTCTCGTGCCGGGCGAGCAGCTCCGGGTCTCGAACCGCCTCCTGCGGCGTGCGCACGGGCGCTGCCGGGGCTCCCGCGGCCTGTAGGAGATTGACCGCCTCCTCGGTGGTGCGGGCCCCGGCCCACGCGTCGATCAGCGCGTGCAGCTCCCTCCAGTTGCGCACGCGCCGATCACGGCTCCAGAAGCGCTCGTCTTCGGCGAGCTCGGGTTTGTTCATCGCCGCGAACACCCCGCGGGTCATCTGGTCGAGCGGCGCGCACAGCGCGATGTGCCCGTCGGCGGTCGGGAAGATCCCGAACGGCGCCAGCCGGGGCACCGAGCTGCCGGTACGTGTCGGAATCCCCAATCCCTCGAGTTTGTCGAAGGGCTCGGTGGCGACCACCGACGTCAGCGTGCCGAGCAGGGAGACGTCGACGAACTGCCCGACGCCGGTGCGCTCGCGCTGGTGAAGCGCGGCCAGCGTGCCGATGACGGCGAACAGCGGACCGGTCATGTCTCCGACCGGGATGCCGCTGCGCACCGGAGGCTCACCGTCCGAGCCCGAGACGGTCATGAGTCCGCTCATGGCCTGGAAGATGGTGTCCATGCCCTTCTGCGCGCGGCGCGCGCCGGTGGCGCCAAACCCGCTGATCGCCGTGTAGACGATCCGCTCGTTCACCGCCGAGCAGAAGGAATAGCCGACGCCGAGACGGTCGGCGGTCCCCGCGGGATAGTTCTCCACCACCACGTCCGAATGCCGGACGAGCTCGCCGAAGAGTTCCCGTGCGCGCGGGTGCTTCAGGTTCAAGGTGATGCTCAGCTTGTTGCGCCCCCGCTCGAGCATCGCCACCGAAAGGTCCTGATCGCCCTCGCGAGCTAGGCTCAAACCGGCCGCGCCGACGTACGGCGCGTTGTTGCGTGAGGTGTCGCCGCCTCGATCCGGGTTCTCGACCTTGATCACAGTTGCCCCCAGGCCGGCCAGCAGGAGCGTCGCGTACGGCCCGGCCAGAGCGACCGTAAGGTCGAGCACGGTCACGCCCTCGAGCGGGGTGGACAGGGCTGGTGGCTGCTGACCTCGGGGCTCCAAGGTCGCCTCAGATTATCAGTCTACCTGCGATTCGGGACGGCCAGCATGCGCCGCTCGCTAGCCTCACCAGCCGGCGGTCGACCGGCATCGCCGCGCCGGCTGGAGCGCAATTTCTCCATCGCGCTTCTGAGCCCATCGATCATCACCTGACGCTGGGACTCGGGGACCTCGGCGAACAGCTCGTCCTGGATCGCCTTGACCGCGGGCTCGGCGGCCGCCAGCACTTCCACGCCCTCCGTCGTCAGGGCGGCGCGCAAGATCCGCGCGTGGTCGGGGTCGACCTCCCGACGGAGCAGCCCACGGGCTTCCAGCTTGACCAGGATCTCGTTCATCGACTGGGGTCTTACCAGCGACCGGCGCGCGAGTTGCGCGTTCGAGAGCCCCGGGCGGCGCTTGAGCACCGCCAGCGCCGTGAACTCGGGGACGCTCAGGTCCCAATCGGCCAGGCGCAGGCGCATCTCCTGGCGGATCCCCTGATCGACACGCCCCACGATGTAGATCAACAGCGCGTCATATGTATTGACCTCGGGAACGTGACTCTCCATGGCAAAACAGGGTAACCGGGTCACCTAACGCCAAGCCGGTCCCATCAGCCGCATTGGCGGGTCGGGTAATTATCAGGCTGCTTGATTCTATATCAGGTGCTCTGATATTGTCCGGAGACGTCAGCAAGCTGCGCCGGACACGTCCCGCGACCGCCTGGCGCTCGTACGAGGAGAGGACCATGACCCACCGTCTGGGCGAGGCGAGATGGCGTCTTGCCGCCGCCGCCTTGGCATCCGCAATTGCTGTCCTGGTCGTGGTGTTCGCAGCCACGAGCGGCGCCAGCGGGAGCCCCAGCACGAACTCGGTGGCCGCGCCGCCAACGCAAACGATCCCGGCGCGCGCTCCCGTGTCTCCAGTCATGCCATGCAGTCAATTGCTGACCCAAGACTTCACCAACGTCCCGGGTGCGCCCCCCACGAGTCTCACCACCGCGACGCTCGTCGGCACGGGCGCGGCCCAGTACTGCGACGTGTTCGGCTACATATCGCCCCAGACCGAGTTCGAGCTGAGGCTGCCCACCAGCACCTACGAGGGTCGATACCTGCAGACCGGTTGCGGAGGCAACTGCGGCACCCTGTCGATCGGTGTCTCGCCGGCCGCGGACACCGCCGCGGCGCTGACCAGCAACACGTTCGCGGTCTCGTCCAACAACGAGGGCCACACGGCGACCGGGCCCTATGACGTATGGGGCGCGCCGGGCGCGAGCCAGCCGCTCCGGGCCGAGTTCGGGTACCTCGCCGACCACTACAACGCGGTCGTGGCCAAGGCGATCATCACCACCTTCTACGGCGCCCCTCCCGCGTACTCGTATTTCGACGGTTACTCCGACGGTGGCCGTGCCGCGGTCCAGGAGGCCCAGCGTTATCCCCGCGACTTCAACGGCATCCTGGCCGGCGCACCGGCGATCGCGATCCAGGATGCCCTGGTGATGTTCGACTTCGCGGCCCAGCGCCTGTACGACTCCAGCGGCAACACGATCTTCGATCAAACCGCGATCACGACGCTGCACAATGCGGCGCTCGCCGCCTGCGGCGTCGATGGACAGATCAACGACCCGCGCCTGTGTCACTGGGACCCGGCTTCGATCCAGTGCAGCGCAACGGTCACCACAGGCTGTCTCACCGCCCAGCAGGTCCAGGCCGCCGAGGCGATGTACCGAGGCCCGGTCACCCCTGACGGGCAGTACATGTGGCCGGGTGGCGAGTCCTACGGCTCCGAACTGGCCTGGCCGAGCTTCGCCGCCGCCGGCATCTTCCTGGCGGGAGACAACTTGCGCTTCCTTGCATTCGCTAACGACCCACCGCCCAGCTTCACCTGGCGTGACCTCACGTTCACCACCCAGACCTGGCAGGCGCTGCAGGCGATGGGTGCCGTGTACGACTCGAACAACAACAACCACCCGGACCTTGACGCGTTCGAGCACGCCGGTGGCAAGCTGATCGTGTGGCAGAGCTGGCAGGACGAGGCGGGCGGCGCGTACTCGGTGCCCGACTGGTACGAACAGGTCGCGCACGAGGCGGGCGGTCTCGCCGCCGCCCAGCAGTTCGCGCGCCTCTTCATGCTGCCCACCGGGGATCACGGTGAGGCCGCCTCGGGCGCGATCTACAACCTGCAGATCCTGCCCAGCCTGGTCAACTGGGTCGAGAACCACCAGGCACCGGCGAAGCTCGACGCGTGGCAGACAGACTCGAGCGGGAACATCACGCGGACGTGGCCGGTCTACCCGCAGCCAGCGGAGGCCAAGTACACGGGCCAGGGCAACATCAACGACGAGTCCAACTACGTGCCCTACACGCCGATCACGGATCTGCATTTCCGGTGGCTCGGCGACCCGCGGCCGGCGCCGTTCCCGTATCCCGGGTGGCCGTTCACGGCGTCGAGCGGCCACTCCAAGCGAGGAGTGAGGAGGTCGTAGCCGGCTTGCCCGCTGGTCACACTACTCCGGACGTGCCCACCGCCGACTGGGACCCCCTCGATCCCGTCGCCGTCGAGGACCCGTTCGGGGCCCACGCGCGGTTGCGCCAAGGACGCCCGGTCGCCCGGAGTGAACGGTGGGGTGGCTTCTGGAGCCTCATGCGCCACGAGGACGTCATCGCCGCCGCGCTCGACACCGAGACGTTCATCAGCGGCGAGAAGACGACGATCCCCGACTCGACCGGACCCGGCCGACCGCCGCGACCCCCGCTCGAGGTCGACCGTCCCGAGCACACCCACTACCGCCGCCTGCTGGCGCCGTACTTCTCGGCCGAACAGGCGCGGCGACTCGAACCGAGGATCCGGGAGATCTCGGTCCAGCTAATCGATGCCGCGATCGCCGAGCGGGAGTGCGACCTGCTACCGACGGTGGCGGTGCCGATGCCGGCTCTCGTACTGTGCGCGCTGCTCGGCCTGCCCTCTGAGGACTGGAGCTTTCTCAAGCGCTGGACGACCGAGGTGATCGAAGCCGGGCGCGCGGGCGAGCCGGAGCGTCACGCCCGGGCAAATGACGAGATCTACTCGTACGTCCACGGGGTCGTCGAGGGCCGGCGAGCAGCGGCGTGCGACCCGCGGATCGACATCATCACCGGACTGCTCGAGTTGGATCTCGACGGCCGACGGCTCGACGATGACCAGGTCACCGGGGTGGTCCGTCTACTGCTCCAGGCGGGCCACAACACGACGACTAACGGTCTCGGCAGCGCGTTCCGGTACCTCGGCTCCGATCCTGACCAACAGGCTCGCCTGCGCGAGGACCCGGCGCTGATCCCCGGCGCCGTCGACGAGCTCCTCCGCGCGTTCTCGCCCGCCCAGATGCTCGCCCGGACGCTCACTCGGGACGTCGAGGTCCGGGGGCAAACCCTGTGTCGTGGTGAGAAGGTCGGGTTGTTCTGGACGGCGGCCAATCGCGATCCCGCTGTCTTTCCGGACCCCGAGCGGATCGACCTGACCCGCAGCCCAAACCGGCACGTCGCGTTCGGGTATGGGATTCACCGCTGCCTGGGCGCGCACCTGGCGCGAGCCGAGATGTGCATCGCGGTGGAGGAGATCCTTGCCCGCACGAGCCGATTCGAGCTGGCCGGGCCCGCGCCCGAGATCGGATGGCCCCATATCGGCCCCCGCTCGGTGCCGATCCGGTTCCGGTGAGGGTGTCGCTTCCGATAGCTTCCCTGTCGTGCCACGACAGGAGAGTTCGCCGCCGCTCAGCTACGCCCTGACTCGCCTGTCGCGGCAGATCGGCCGGAGCCTTTCGGATCTCCGGGCCTACGATCTTTCGGGTCCCCACGTGATCGCACTGATGACACTCGGGCACGAGTCGGGTCTGTCGAACGCCGAGCTCGCGCGGCGCTGTTTCGTCACGCCACAGTCGATGAACGAGGTCGTCCTCGAGTTGGAGCGACGGAAGCTGCTGACCCGCGAGCCGGATTCGGCCAATCAACGCATCCTGCGGGCGCATCTCACTCCGTCCGGGCAGAAGGTGATCGACGATTGGGAGGAGCGGATCGCGGCCCTTGAGAAGACCCTGCTCGAGGGGTTCAGCGAGCAGGAGGCACGGCGGTTTCGCCGCGCCGTCGCGCGCTGCACCCACAACATGGGCCTACCGCCCAATGACACTCCGAACTCGGTGTCTCGACACGATTAGTTGCGCCTGGTAGTATCAGCCTACCTGACATGGCGGTAGCTGACGACTTCGATGCGCTGGCGCAGGAGACCTGGGAGAGCGCTCATCGGGACATGAGGCGTCTTCGCGGGGAGTGCCCGGTGGCGCACTCGAGCGCCTTCAACGGGTTCTGGCTGGTCACCAAGCACGAGGACGTCACCCGGATCCTCCGCGACTGGCGAACCTTCACCACCACCGTCCAGAACGTCGTGCCCAAGGTCGCGTTCACCGGCCGGCGCCCGCCGCTGCACCTCGATCCACCCGAGCACACGCCTTACCGGCGCGCGCTCAACCCGTTTTTTACGGCCGCCAAGGTGCAGGAGATGCAGGGCCCGATCCGCGGGATCGTGGTCGACCTCCTCGATCAGCTGATCGATGCCGGTGGCGGCGACTTCTGCGTGGACTTCGTGCATCCCCTCCCGGGGCGGGTGTTCGCGGTGTTCTTCAACCTGCCGCTCGAGACCGGGATGAAGATCCGCGAGATCGTCAAGGGCTACGACGCCGCCCTGCAGGATTTCAACGACGACCTCGTCAAGCAGGCAAGCCTCGATCTGTACGTGATCGCCCGCGAGATGATCGCGGCGCGCAAGGCCGAGCCGCTCCCGGTCGAGGATGATCCGACCTCGGCGTTGCTCGCGGCTACCGACGAGTGGGGCCAGCCGCTGCCCGATGAGCTCGTGCTCGGCACGCTGCGCCAGTTCATCGTCGTCGGGATGATCGCCCCGATCGTGTTCCTGGGAAGCGTCGTGGTGCATCTGAGTGAGCATCCCGAGCTTGCCCAGCAGCTGCGGGAGGATCCGGGTCTGATCCCGGCGGCGGTCCAGGAGTACCTACGCCTGTTCACTCCGTACCGCGGCTTCGCCCGGACGCCGCGCCATGACGTCGAGCTGGGCGGGCGTACCGTGGCCAAGGACGAGCCGATCGCGCTCGCCTACGCCTCGGCCAACCGCGACGAGGCTGTCTTCCCCGACGGCGATGAGTTCATCCTCAACCGGCCCAACATCGGCGATCACGTGGCCTTCGGAGGTGGACCCCATCGCTGCGCCGGCGCCCCGCTGGCACTCGAGCTGTTCCGGATCACCCTCGAGGAGCTGCTGGCCCGGACCAGCGTGATCGAGGTCAACGGGCCGATTCGGATGAGCGGTTGGCCCGAGATCGGGACGCTATCGGTTCCGGTGAAGCTGGTACGCGCGTGACCGATTCCGCGCGTGAGCCCGATTTCGACCCGCTCGACGAGGACTTCACCCGGTGTCCCCACCCGGTCTGGGCCGAGCTCCGCGAGCGCTGCCCCGTGGCCCGCGGCGCCCGCTGGGATTTCTGGGCGCTCACCAAGTACCAGGACGTGAAGCTCGCCAGTCGCCGACCGGCTCTGTTCACCAGTTCGCAGGGCATCACCGTCCCGCGCAATCCGGTCTCCGGGCGCCGGGCCCCGCTTCATTTCGACCCGCCCGAACATCCCCGCTACCGCCGGCCGCTCAACGCCGTTCTCTCGAGCGAGCGAGTGGCCGCCTTGGAGCCGGCCATGCGGCAGACCGCTCTTGAGCTTGTCGCGGCGCTCGTGGACGGCGGTGGCGGCGATGCGGTGACGGGTCTGAGCTCTCCGCTCTCGGGGCTCATCTTCGGCATGTTCATTGGGATCACGCCAGAGCAGGCACGTGATCTGAACGAGCACAGTGAGCGCTTCGAGTCGGCCCAGTTTCACCAGCGGCCCGAGATCGCCGAGGAGGAGAACCTCTACCTGTACGGGGTGTTCCGCGAACTCGTGGCCGGGCGGCGCGCTGAGCCGCTGGACCCGGGATCGGACATCGTCAGCGCATTACTGGACGTGCGCGTGGACGGAGAGCCACTCGACGACGAGTTCATCGCCGGCAGCATCAGGCAGTTGCTGATCGCCGCGCACGTGGCTCCGAGCGCGGCGATCGCCAGCGCGGTCCGTCATGTCGCCGATGACCTCGTGCTCCAGGATGAGCTGCGCCGGCAGCCGGAGTTGATTCCGTCTGCCTGCGACGAGCTCCTCCGGCTCTATACGCCTAACCAGGGGTTCG
Source organism: Solirubrobacteraceae bacterium (assembly GCA_035504535.1). GTDB lineage: Bacteria > Actinomycetota > Thermoleophilia > Solirubrobacterales > Solirubrobacteraceae > Palsa-465. The sequence continues at coordinate 26,969 of DATJRS010000051.1, forward strand.
CGCGGACGGCGACCCGCACAACGCGCGTGCGGGGTCAGCAGATCGAGGCCGGCGAGCAGGTCGCCCTTGTCCTGACCTCGGCCAACCGCGATCCCGAGATCTTCTCCGACCCCGACCGGTTCGTCCTCGGGCGGTCGCCGAACCCGCACATCGCCTTCGGCTGGGGTTCTCATAAGTGCGCGGGCAAGCACGTGGCCGAGACCGAGATGCAACTCGCGCTCGAGGAGCTCTTGGCGGCCACCGACAGCTTCGAGGTGGCCGGCGAGGTGGCGCCCGTCTACTGGCCGCTCTACGGTCCCGAGCGGCTCCCTTTGCGCTGCGTTTCTCGCGTTGGGCGCCCTACCGGCAAGACGGCAATCGCCCGGTAATCAGGCGCGCACCCCTCGTGCCCGATCGATGATGGCATCCGGGTGCTCCGGAGCCGCGTGTCCGCGCCAGGCGACGTGCTGGTCGGGGCGAACGAGGACGAGCGACGCCCGGTAGAGGTCACCCGCCTCGGCCTCGGTTTCGCCCAGCCGAACCACCTTCAGCGGGAGTCCTGCACGCTCGGCCGCATCGACCAGGCCTCCCGCCTGATCGGCTCCATCTCCCACACACAGCAGCGAGAAGTCGGGGCCGAGGGAGTCGAACACGGGCGCCCCGTCAGCGCGCCGGAAATGGGGCAGGCGGTGGCCCGGACGGGCATCCGGGCTGAACGTCCCGAACTCGAAGGGCGGTGGCTCGGTTCCGTCCGGGATGACGATCGGGGAGCCCTCGTAGCGGTAGCCGAAGTTGAGGCCGAGCGGCGAGTGCTGGGGGAAGGAGTGCTTGAGCACGTAGTCGCGCAGGACCTCGCGTGCCTGCTCGCCCGCCGGGCCCGATCGCTCGACGTCGGGCAGCACGTCGTGCAGCGTCTCTCGCATCTTGACCCCACTCGAGCGGCGGGAGATCTCGGTCACGATCGCGGCGACCTGCTCACCGAGGGGCCGGCGCTCCTTCTCGTAGGCGTCGAGGAGCGCTTGTGCGCCCCACCCGCGATAGGTGGCGCTCAACATCCACCCGAGCGTCATCGCTTCCTGAATGCCCGAGTTCATGCCGAACCCCGCCGCCGGGACCCACAGATGCGCGGCGTCGCCGGCGAGCAGGACTCGACCCTCGCGGAACCGGTTCGCGACCAGCGCCCGCGCTGTCCACCGGATCACCTGGATGATCTCGACGTCGATCTCGGCGCCCACCATCTGCTGGATCAGCTGGTGAGGATCGACCCCATCGGTGCTCTCGCCCACCGCGAAGCCGGTGTGACAGAGCCAGTGGTCGCGGCCGTCGAGGGCGAACATCCCTCCGAAGCCCAGGTCGGCGTTGTAGATCGCATACGACCACGCCGGCCGCGTGTTCAGTCGCGCGAGCGCCGCCGATCGGAAGTGGACCGACACGGTCTTGCGCAGCTCGGGAATCCCCTCGAGTGTCGCTCCGATCGCCTTACGGACAACGCTGTGCGCTCCGTCGCAGCCAACCAGGTAGGAGCACTCGAGCACCGACCGCCGGTCACCCTGCTTGACGCTCACCCGGACCGCGTCATCGTCGGCCTCGACTCGATCCACCTCGCACCCCAGCATCACCGACACGTTCGGTGCAGCCTGCACGTGGCGCAACAGCACCGGCTGGAAGAAGGTCTGGTTGACGCGGCACGGCAGTTCGGGCGTTGGCCAGACCCCTTCGTCATGGCCGGATGCGCGCAGCGTCGCCCTCGACCACCAGCCCTCGCGGGCGAGATCCGGTCCGCAGAAGCGCGTCCTCAGGACCAGGTCAGGCGGGTAGTCGTCGGGCAGGCCCACGTCGCGAAGTTCCTCCGCCAGGCCGATGCGCCGGAAGTGCTCCATCGACCGGGCGGCTATCACGTTCGTCCGCGGCGATGGCGCGGAGCCGTCGCCCCGTTCGACGACCACGCACGGGACGCCTCGCCAGCTCAACTCGGCGGCGAGGCTCAGACCCACCGGCCCGGCGCCGGCGATGATGACGGGTGCATCTGCAGCCATGGATTCGGGCGGGGGTTGCACTAGGTCCCAGCGCGCCGATTGTAAGGTAGGCTGAGATGCCGAGAGCGTTTCTCGCAACCGGGTCGCGGCGCCGGCTCGACTACCGTAGTAGGGGTGAGATTCGTCCTTTCAGGCGTCCATGACCGATAGCGCTCCTCTCCGCGCCGCGATCATCGGCGCCGGCCCCGCCGGGTTCTACGCCGCCGCCCAGCTGCTCGCGGTCGACGAGCCCCAGTTTGCGGTTGATCTGTACGACCGCCTGCCCACGCCGTATGGCCTGGTCCGCTCGGGCGTGGCGCCGGATCACCCCAAGATCAAGTCCGTCACCCGGGCGTACGACAAGACCAGCAGCCACGAGCGCTTCCGCTTCTTCGGCCACGTCGAGTTTGGCCGCGACCTCGGCCGCCAACAGCTTCTGGAGCGCTACCACGTCATCCTGTACACGCTCGGGACCTCAATCGACAAACGGCTCGGGATACCGGGCGAGGATCTGAGCGGCTCGCACCCCGCCACCGAGTTCGTGGCCTGGTACAACGGCCACCCCGACCATTCAGGGCTCGAGATCGATCTGCAGGCCAAGCAGGTCGTCGTGGTGGGCGCCGGCAACGTCGCCATCGACGTCGCCCGGATGCTCGCGCTGGCGCCGTCCGAGCTCGCCACCACCGACACGGCAGACCATGCGATCGACGTGCTGGGGGCGAGCGGGATCGAGGAGGTCACGATCCTGGCCCGCCGTGGCCCGCTCCAGGCCGCGTTCACCAATCCCGAGCTGCTCGAGATGGGGGAGCTCGAGCGCGGCGACGTCGAGGTGATCGGCGCCGAGCTCGACGGGCTCTCGGCGGTGGCGCTCCAGGAGGCGGATAAGACCCGGCGGCGCAACGTCGAGATCCTGACCGACTACGCGGCGCGCCCGAAGACCGGCAAGCCGATCACCGTCCGCTTCCGCTTCCTGGCCTCTCCGGTTGAGCTGCTCGGCGACGAGACCGGCCACGTCTCCGCGGTCCGGATCGAGAACAACGCGATCGTCGCCCGCGATGACGGCTCGCTCGCCGCCCGCGGCACCGGGTCGTTCGAGGAGATTCCGGCCCAGCTCGTGTTCCGCTCGATCGGCTACACGGGCGAGCCGGTCGGCGACGTCCAGTTCGACGAGCGTCGCGGCCTGATCCGCAACGACGGCGGACGCGTGACCGACGCCGAGGGCACCCACCAGGTCGGCGAGTACGCGTCGGGCTGGATCAAGCGCGGCCCGTCCGGCGTGATCGGGACCAACAAGAAGGATTCTCAGGACACGGTCGACAGGATCCTCGAGGACGCGGCCGCGGGCCGGCTGAACCAGCCCGTCTTTGACGACGTCGAGGAGATGATCGCGGCGCACTGCCCATACGCGGTGACGTGGGACGGCTGGCAGGCGATCAACGCGATCGAGACCGCGGCCGGCGAGGCGTCGACGCCCGGCCGCCCGCGCGTCAAGCTCACCGAATGGGCCGCGCTGCGTGACGCGGCCAAGCGACTGGAGTCGATGCAAGCTCGCCGCTGATCGGGCGTGGCCGCGACGTCAGCGGCTGATGGCGCCTTGGGCGGTGTTCAAAAGGGTTCGCGCCCGCTCGGCTCCCGGGCGATCGCCCTTCCGCTCGTAGAGGTCGAGTGCCATCCGCGCTTCGACGATGGCGTCGTCGGATCGCCCGCATTCCGCCAGGACGTGGGCGAGGGCCAGCCGCCCCTTGGCCTGGTCCACCGGGAAATCGGTCCGCGCCGCATGCTCCACCGCCGTCCGGGCCAGGCGCTCCGCCGCTTCGAAGTTGCCCTCGGTCAGGGCCAGCCTCGCCCGGACTCCACCGATCAGCATCTGGTTGTACTCATCGTCGTCCGCGCCGAGCTCCTCGGCGAGTTCGAGGGCGGCGCGGGTGGCGTCAGCATCGCCCAGACGCTCGTTTGCTTCCGCCAGATAGGCCTGCATCGTCGAGCGGTACGTGTGCGCGCCCAACTCGCGCAGCCTCGTGTCCGCCGCTCGAATGACCGTGATTGCCGCCGCCGGATCATCTACGCCGAGTTCGATCAGGGCGGTGACCTCGAGCGTCTGGGCCGCCATCAAGCCGAGCCCGAGTGTCTTGAACGCTTCGACGGCCTGGTCGGTCAGGCGCCGGGCGGCGGTCGGGCGCCCCTCCATCATGCAGACAACGCCCCGCGCACGCTCGATGACGGCGGCAAGCAGAGGCCCCGGCTGCTCGTCATCGATCCGGTCAAGCTCGCGCGCGACCTCGGTCACGTGCGCTGGTCCGAATGTGACCGCCGAGATGTACATCCCGAGGGCGCGCGAACGCAGGCCCTCATCGCCGGAGGAGCGGGCGTGATCCGCGGCTAGGCGCGCCTCTCTTCCCGCGGCGGTGGAACGGCCGGCGACCCAATGCATCGTGAAGGCCGCCAGGTGGGCCTTGGCCAGACCCCGCTCGTCGCCCGCCGACTCGAGCTGCTCGAGGATGCCGGGCAGCGCCGAGCCGATCGTCTGCGTCATCTCGTGCGGGCGGACGTGGTAGATCCATTCAAGGCGGACCAGGCGGGCCAGCCCCCCAACCTCGGCGTTGTTCTCGACGGCGGACAAGAGCTCGTCGGCGCGGTCGAACTCGCCCGCGTCGGTGAGCTGCTCCGCCAGATCAACGGCAATCAGCGGCCTGCCGGGCGCGCCGCTGGGGACCAGCGCGAGCGCCCGCTCGAGCAGGTTTCGCGCGGCGGCCGGGTCGCTGCGACGCGCGGCCCGCCGGCCGGCCGCGTGCAGACGCTCCGCTGCGCGGCTGGCGAGCGATTCATCTCCTTGGCGCCCCAGCTCGCGCTGGTAGTAAAGCGCCTGTTCCAGGTGCCAGCCGGCGATCTCATCGAGCTCGGCGAGCTCCTCTCCGATCCGCTCCAGCCAGTCCGCGAAGCGCTCGTGCAAGGCTGCTCGCTCGGCCTTGGGCAGCGCCTCGTAGGCGGCGTCGCGGATCAAAAGGTGACGGAAGCGGAACGCCTCGTCGTCGCGGAACGTCGCGGGGTGCGGGCGAATCATCTCCTTGCGCACCAGCCCCGCGAGCCGCTGCTCAACCTCGCCGGCCAGGCGTTCGCTGGCCAGTGCCCGGATCGCCAGCCGATGGAAGACCTCCCCCTCGACGGCGCCCCGCTCCAGCAGCTCGCGCTCGACCTCGGGCAGCCGCTCCAGGCGGGCCGCGAGTAGTGCCTGGATCGTCGGCGGTACCGTGACCGCGCCGCTCTCACGCGCGAGCGCGACCATCTCCTCCAGGAACAGAGGGTTACCTTCGCTGGCCGAGATCACCCGTTCGCGAGCGGCGCCATCGAGCCCATCGCCAAGCTGCGCGAGCAGCCGTTCACTGCTGGCCACATCCAGCGGCTCGAGCAGCGCCGTGCTCGCATTGAGCTTTCCGGAGCCCCAGGCCGGCCGCTCCTCCAGCAGCTCCGGGCGAGCCGTGCACAGCAGCAGGACGGGCGCGCCGCGCGACAGATCCGCGACATGGTCCAGGAGATCGAGCAGCATCGGCTGGGCCCATTGAAGGTCGTCGACGTGGAGAATGACTGGGCGATCGGAGGCCAGCGACTCGAGCAGCCGCCGGACTTCCCAGAACAGCTCTTCGGGGGCAGCCGCGCCGCCGCGGTCCAGGCGGTGAAGTACCGCGCTGGCCGCGTCCCCGACCGGGGTTAGCGCCTCCACCAATGGCCAGAAGGTGATGCCGTCGCCGTAGTGGAGGCAGCGACCGCGAAGCACCGTGGCCGCGTCACCCACACGCGCCAGCAGTTCGCCCACCAGCCTGGACTTGCCAACCCCGGCCATGCCCAGCAGCGTGAACAGGTGACAGCCGTTCTCGCGCACCGCGCGTTCCCACGCATCGTGCAACAGCTGAAGTTCGCGCTCGCGGCCGATCAGAGGCGCGTCGAGATGGCGGGCAACGCCGGGGGCAAGCGGGTCCACCGCCAGCAGCCGGAACGCGGCCACCGGCCCGGACTTCCCCTTCAGTGTCAACGGCTCCAGCGGCTCGGCCCGCACCGCGTCGCGTACCAGTCGCAGTGTCTCGGGTCCGAGCACGATCTCGCCCGGCGCCGCGGCCTGCTCGAGCCGCGCCGCCACGTTCACGGCGTCCCCAATGGCCATGTTGTCGCCTTCGCCCATCAGCACCAGTCCGGTGTTCACGCCGGTGCGAAAGCGCAGCGCCACGCCCACCTCTTCGGCCACGGCCGGCAACCGTTCGCGGATCTCCGCCGCCGCGCGCACCGCCCGGAGCGCATCATCCTCCCGCACCTGCGGGATGCCGAACACCGCCATCACCGCGTCCCCGTGCAGGCTGTCCACGGTTCCCCCGTGCCGCTCGATGATCGCTCGTATCTCGGCGAAGTAGTGGTTCATCACGCCCCGAAGCACCTCGGGGTCGAGCTGCTCGCCGAGGGCCGTCGACCCGGTCACATCGCAGAACACGGCGGTGACGATCTTGCGCGCCTGCCGCGGCTCACTCCTGGACAGCGGGGCGGCGCACGCTCCGCAAAAGCGAAATCCGTCTGGATTCTCCGTCCCACAGCGCCCGCAGACCACCACGACGACAATTCTGCCGCTTGGCGCCGCGCCAGGCCAGCCTTTTCCATCGTGTCGCTCGCTGGGCACGATCGGCCGGCGAGGAACGAGCATGGAGCCATCGAACGCTTTCACAAGCCGCCGCTCGCGCGGTGTTAGCGTTTAGTGGATGGCTGAGGTCGATGGCCGCGCCGCCGGTGGGATTAGCCCCCAAACGGTGTCGGCGTCCTCGGCGGCTCGCGAGCCCAATCAGTGGGCGGTCCTGGCCCTGCTCAGCGTCGCGCAGCTGATGGTGGTGCTGGACGCGACGGTCGTGACCATCGCGATCCCGTCGGCGCAGAAGGCCCTGGGTTTCTCGACCGAGAGCCGGCAGTGGATCGTCACCGCGTACGCGCTGGCGTTCGGCAGTCTGCTGCTCCTGGGCGGCAAGCTCGGTGATCTGTTCGGCCGCAAGTGGACTCTGATCGGCGGCCTGGTCGGGTTCTCGGTCGCCTCGGCGATCGGCGGCCTTGCCCAATCCTTCGGCATGCTCGTCGCCGCCCGAACCCTCCAGGGAGCGTTCGGGGCTCTACTCGCACCCTCGGCGCTGGGGTTGCTGACGGTGACGTTCGAGGGGTCTCCTGACCGGCCGACGGCCTTCGGGATCTTCGGCGCGATCGCCGGAGGCGGCGCCTCGCTCGGATTGATCCTCGGCGGCGCGCTGACCCAGATTCTGTCCTGGCGCTGGTGCCTGTACGTCAACCTCGTGATCGCCGTGCCCACGACGTTCGTCGGCTTGCGCCTGCTGGTCAATCATCGCGCGCCGGCGCGGGAGCCGATCGACATACCGGGAGCTCTCACCTCGGCGCTGGGGCTGTTCGCGCTGGTGTACGGGTTCTCCAACGCCGAGACCCACTCATGGGGTGCCACGGCCACCGTTGTGGCGCTCATCGCCAGTCCCGTGCTGTTGGCGGCATTCGTGCTGATCGAGCGCCGAGCCGAGCATCCGTTGCTGCCCCTCCACATCATCTTGAACCGCGCGCGCGGCGGCGCGTACACCACGATCGCGCTGGCCGGCGCCGGCATCTTTGCCGTATTCCTGTTCCTCACCTACTTCCTTCAGGAGCAGCGCGGCCTTTCGCCGCTCACCACCGGGCTGGCATTCCTCCCCCTGACCGGCGTGCTTGTGGTCACCTCAACGACCGTGCAGACCCGCGTCATCCAACACACCGGGGTCAAGCCACTGGTCCTCGCTGGCACGACGCTGGCGGCGCTCGGGATGTTCCTGTTCACGCATCTGACGCCCGACTCCACGTATGTCACCCACGTGCTGCCCGGTCTCCTCATCCTTGGCGTCGGGATGGGATGCATCTTCGCGCCGGCGTTCTCGACGGCGACGCTGGGCGTTGAGGGCAGCGAGGCCGGGGTCGCCTCCGCCATGGTCAACACCTCCCAGCAGGTCGGCGGATCGGTCGGTACGGCTCTGCTGAGCACGATCTTCGCGAGCGCCGTCACGAGCTACCTGGCCAGTCACGCACGTAGCCCCGGCCTGGCCGACGCGGCGGCGGTCCACGGCTACACCACCGCCTTCTGGTGGTCGGTCGGGATCTTCGTGCTCGCGTTCGCGCTGGCGATGCTGATCCTGCCTGGCCGCTGCCCGCATCGCATACCTACGATCAAGGCGGCTTTGGCCCGCCACGCGATCGGCGGCTGCCACGAGTTCGAGTCGGGCGACGTCGCCGAGGTCGAGATCGGCGCTACGACGGGTGCTGTGGGGCGATGAGCACCGGCCGTTTCGTGTGTGCCACCAGTGCGTGTGAGACGCTGCCGAGCAGGGCGCTGGTGATCGTGCCCCGTCCGCGTTGGCCGCAGACGATCAGGCGGGCGTCGATCTCCTCGGCGATGTCCTCGATCGTCTTCGCCACCGACTCGGTCGCCTCCGCGGTTCGCGCAATCGCGTTGTAGCCGTGTGTGCGGGCGTTTGCGGCGCCCTCCTCAGCGATCTGCTGCGCGGCCGCCGCCTCCTGCTCGTCGATCTCGCCCTCGTTTGGCACGGAGATTATGAACGAGCCCGCCCGGGACAACTGCACCGACGCCGGCATCCAGACGGCCAGGATCACGGCGTCGGCGGCCTTGATCACGTCCACCACGGCTGTGAGCGCCGTCTTGGAACCATCCGAGCCGTCATAGCAGAACAACACCGGTTTGTTCACAGATCAGCCTCCTGTCGCACCGGTCACACAATCGGGCGTCAGGCTACCCCTCACCGGGCCTGAAGGATGGGATTAGACCGGGATCCCGACGAGCTGCCGGCACGCCCGGGTCTCGACGAGCGAGAGCCCCAGATCGACGGAGACGACCTGGCGCAGCTCGCCCGCGATCTGCGTCCCGACGGTTCTGTCGCTCGCGAGATCGCCGAGGAGCGTGCCGATTGCCAACAAGTTCCCGCTCGCCACGCTGTCCGCGGTTCCCTCGATCGCCTGTAGGCGTGACTGAAGGTCCGAGCGCAGCTGCTCGATCTGAGCTCGCGCCTGTGCGTTCTGCGCGGCCGGGGGCAGGCCGAGCTTCTCGAGCTCGGTCAGCATGCGACGCGTCGCGCTGATCGCATCCTCGATTCGGGCCGACGGTCCGAGGCCGAGGTCGAGGCTGGTTCCGTCTCGCTGAATCTCGTTCTTCCAGTCGAGGATGTTCGTGCAGGTGGCCGTGGCCCAATGGCTGTTGGCCGCCTCCCGCTGAGCCGCGAGCGCAGCCTCGGAGCTGGCCTGAGATTTTGCACCGCTCCGGGAGCCGGGGAGCGAGATCGCGCCGCTGGCTACGGCGGCCACGACGGCGGCCGCGATCCCGAACATCACCAGGCTGACGCGGAGCAGCCTGACGGCGACGGGGGTCCCTCGAGGATGGGTGTTGTCGTGCGACGCGGGCATCCCAGTAGTGGACTCAGAGTGGCCGCGGTTATGAAGAAGTCGCTCAGAAACTCTCTAAAGGCCGATAAGACCATGCCGGTAGGATTCGGCCCGGTGTTCGACTTCGTGTTGAAGCCCGTTCGGTCGGCCCTTCAGGTGCTGAACGAAGACACGGTCAAGCCGCTTCAGGAGACCGAGCGCGACACGCTCGATGCGGTCAAAGCGATCGAGCACGCGACGCAGTCGATCGAACGCCATGTCGAGGTGATCGAGACCCTCGCCACCTCGGTAGGGCCTTTGACATCGTCCGTCGACCGCCTGAACGAGACGATGCGCGATCTGGTCGCCGTCCTGGGGCCGCTCGCGGCGGCCGAGCACGAGGTTCATCGTGCCGAGCACGACGTCGAGCAGGCCGAGCACTTCCTAAGATTCGGCCGGCGCCGGAAGGTTTCCGAGCCCGACGCGCCCGCGCCGGAGGGCTCGTAAGGGTTATCCGGCCAGCACGTCGTGGACGAACCGGACGACCATCGTCCCGTCGCCCACAGCGCCGGCCACGCGGTTGGCGGCACCCGCGCGCACATCTCCCGCTGCGAACACACCCGGACGGGTTGTCTCGAGCAAATGCGGCTCGCGATCGGACACGGGCCAGCCGAGGTGTCCCTCATATTTGGCGGCCCCGGTGCCGCAGAGGATGAACCCGGCCGAGTCGACCGGGAGCATGCCGGTGATCGCCTCCGTGCACGGATCCGCGCCGATCATCACGAACACGGCCGTCACCTGCACCTCCTCCGCGCTGCCGTCGCGCCGGTCGCGGAGCGTGGCCGATTCCACCGTCGCCGTGCCGTGCACGGCCACCACCTCGGTCTCGGTCATCACCTCGATGCGCGGCGAGCGCTTGACCCGCTCTACGAGGTAGTTCGACATCGTCGACTTGAGCGTCCGGCCACGCACCACAACCCGGACGCTGCGGGCCTTGGTCGCGAGGTGCACCGCCGCCTGTCCCGCTGAATTGCCTCCACCGACGACGATCACGTCCTCGTCGCGGCACCGCTCGGCGTCGGTCGCCATCGCCGCGTGATAGACGCCGGCGCCCCGGAAGCGATCGACCCCCTCGGCCTGCAGCTCCCGCCAGCGAGCCCCCGTCGCGACCACGACCGAACGAGCAAGCACGTGCTGGCCGTCATCGAGGTCCACACGCAGGAGGCCCTCTGGCCCATCCGCCAATTCGACCACTCGATGGAAGCTCGAGAGAGTCGCGTCGAAACGCCTGGCCTGTAGCGTCGCCGCGCGTGTCAGCTCGGTCCCGCGGATCCCGGTCGGGAAACCGAGATAGTTCTCGATACGCGTGCTCGTGCCGGCCTGCCCACCGGGCGCCCACGCCTCAGCCACCATCGTGCGCAACCCCTCCGAGCCGCCATAGACGGCGGCGGCGAGCCCCGCCGGGCCGGCGCCGAGAACGACCAGATCGAAGCGCTCGGCGTCGACGTCCGCGCGCAGGCGGAGCGAACGAGCGACCTGCGCCGCGGACGGGTTGCGCATCACCTCGGTGGCGTGGACCAGGACCGGCGTGTCAGAGCGCGGGATGTCGAGCCACTCGAGCATGGCGGCGCTCTCGGCGTCCGTATCAACGTCGTACCAGCGGACCGGCAGCAGATTGCGCTCCAGGAGATCGCGCACCTCGAACGCGCGACGCGAGCCCCGCGGTGCAATCAACCGCATGACCCCGTGCCCCTCGGCCTCATGCCACGCCCGCCGCGCCAGCAACGTGGCGAACACCTGCTCGCCGAACTCCGGCCAGCGCGCCACCATGGACCGCAACCCGGGCCGGTCGAACACGATCACGTCCGTCGGCTCCACCGCGACACACGCGCTGATCGTCGGCTCGCCGGTGAACGCCGCGATGTCGCCGATGTAGGTCCGGCTGTCCGCCTGCGCGATGTAGACGTCCTTGCCCGGCTTGCGATCGATGAACTCGACCAGGCCGTGCTCGATCACATAGAACGGCGCGTCCCGCTCGCCGTGCTCATAGAGCACTTCCTCGGGCTCAAACCGGCGCCGTTGCCCGCGCTTTCCCAGCCAATGAAGCTTGGCATCCGAGAGGCGCGGGAACAGGACCTCGTCGGCGAGATCGGGAAAACGCTCACTCCGGATCACCTGCGTCGCCATACGTCCAGCCTACGCGATCCCAGGCGGCGGGGAACGGCTGCTCAGACCGATCACGCACCTCGTCGCCAGCGTCAGTGCCCGGCCACCTGTCCGCCGTCGATGTGCAGCGTCTCGCCGGTCACGAACGGGGCCTGCTCGAGGTACATGATGCCCCCGACTACGTCGCTGATCTCGCCCAACCGCCCGAGGGGATGGACCTCCGCCAATCCCTCGTAGGAGGCATCCATCGAACTCCTGATCACACCGAGCGAGACGGTGTTCACCCGGATCCCCCGCGACGCGTATTCGATCGCCAGGGATCGCGCCGCAGCGACGAGTCCGCCCTTGGTCAGCGCGGCCAGTGCGGCGGGACGCGAGCTGTCGGCGTTCTCGGCCAGGGTCGTGCTCACGTTGACAACGTGGCCGCTGCCCTGCTCGACCATCGTCGGGATCACCCGTTGGGTGATGTGAAAGAACCCCGCGAGGTTGATGCCGGTGATCGCGGAATAGTCCTCGAGCGTGTAGTCGGTGAACGGCTTGCCGATGTAGATCCCGGCGTTGTTGATCAGGCTGTCGATGCGTCCGAAGCGTGCCAGCGCCTGTGTTACGACCTGCTCGGCCGTGGAGGGGACCGTGAGATCGCCCGAGATGGTGAGCAGGTCAGGATCATCTGAGGGCGGGATCGACACCGCGCTGGCCACCACCGAGTAGCCAGCCTCACGAAATGCGGAGGCGACCCCCGCTCCGATTCCCCGCGAGGCGCCGGTGACGATTGCGACCTTTTTCGGCGACGAGCTCATGCGATCACTCAGACGTCATGGTGCCAGCTGGCCCGTAGCTCGCGGCCGTCGACCTCGACCGGCTGCGCGTCGAGCAGGATCCACGCGAACCGGCACGGGGCCTCGCCGCGGTTGTGCCACAGGTGATTGGTTCCGCGCTGAACGATGACGTCTCCGGCCCTGACGGTCACGGTTTCACCGCTGTCGAGCTCCATGTCGCACTCGCCCTGGAGGCAGATCCCGTAGTCGAGGCTCTCGGTGCGGTGCATGGGTGAGCGGGTGCCCGGGGCCAGCACGCCGATCCGTAACACCGAGCCGGAGCCCGAGCCGATGATCGTGGTCGAGCTCCCCTCGCGTTGACGCGCCGCGGCGTCGTCGCTCAGATTGACCGGCGTCTCGTGGGTGGCCCACAGGTGAAAGAACGTCGCGCTCGTCCGGCCCGCGTCCTCCTCCAGGGGGTTGCCGGCGATCTGCTCGTCCGCCGCGATCACGGCTTCGCCGGTTTCGTCATGCCCGGTGACGATCCGCCGTACGCGGAGCTGGCTGAGGTCGGTGTTCATCTCTCCTCGCTTATCGAGAGTTGGGTTGGCTGTCCGGGTAGGACCGAGGACCAGCCGCCGTCGATGACAAGGTTGGCGCCGGTGATGTAGGAGGCGTCGTCGCTGGCCAGGAACACGGCGGCCGCGACGACGTCCTCGGGCGTCCCGAGACGGCCGAGCGGAACCGCCGCGGCGATCGCTCGCATCGGATGATCGGGCGCGAGCAGGTTCTCGCGCGAGCCCTCGGTCGCGATCATGCCGGGGCTGATGCACACGGCGCGGATCCCGTCGGCGGCGCCCTCGGCGGCCAGCTGGCGCGTGAGCGCGATCACGCCACCCTTGGAAGCGGTGTGAGCGACGCGCTGGTTGGTGAGCGAACCGAGGATGCCGGCGGTCGAGCCGATCGTGATGATCACGCCGCGGCTTAGCTTTAGATATGGCCACGCCGCCCGCGCGGTCAGGAACACCGAGTCGAGCTCGGCGGCCAAGGTGAACCGCCAGTCCTTCACCGGTTGCTCGTCGATCGCGCCGAACCGGACAGCTCCCGCGTTCGCGTACACCACGTCGATGTGGCCGAATCGCCCGACGGCACCGGCCACCCAGTCCTGCACCGACCGCTCGTCGGTGACGTCGAGTCGCGCGCTCGAGCCCTTGCCGTCCGCCGACTCGATGAGCGCCAGCGTCCCATGAGCCTCGTCCTCGAGCAGGTCGCCGCCCGCGACGATCGCGCCCTCGCGGGCAAACCGCAGCGCCGCGGCGCGCCCCATCCCGCGGGCGGTGCCGGAGATCAGCGCGACCTTGCCCTTCAGCCTCATGGGCGCACCGCGTCGAGCAGCACCTTGCCCGAGGCGCAGCTCGAGAAGCCGCCGTCGATCGGGATGTCGGCCCCGGACAGGTACGAGCTCTCCTCGGACATCAGGAACACCATCAGGGCCGCGACCTCCTCCGGCATGCCGACGCGCCCGATCGGAGTGAGCGCCTCGTTGGCGCGCCTGAACCCGGCGGGGGCCGACGCCGTCATCGGCGTCTCGATGTAGCCGGGGTGGACGGCATTGACGCGAATCCCGCGTGGCCCGAGTTCGAGTGCGGCGACCCGCGTGAGCCCGCGCAGGCCCCATTTGCTCGCGGTGTAGGCCGCGGTGTAGTGAGCGCCCAGCCCGGCGACCGACCCGACGTTGACGATCGATCCGCCGGCGCCCATCAGGGGCGCCAGCGTCTGGATCCCGAGCATCGGTCCGGTCAGGTTGACACCCAGCGTGCGGTTCCACTCCTCGAGCGGGACCTCGGTCAGCGGCACTCGGCTCGTGGTCCCGGCGTTGTTGATCAGGCCGTCGACTCGCCCGAACGTCTCCTGCGCCCAATCGGCGAGCGCTCGCCAGCCGACCGGATCGGTGACATCCAGCTGGCGCGGGTGCAGCCGGTCCGGACCGGTGCCCGCACGGCTCTCTATATCGGCGGCGATCAACACCGCGCCCTCGGCATGCAGCGCGGCGACCTCGGCGGCGCCCTGGCCGCGGGCGGCGCCGGTGACCACGATCACGCGGTCCTGGACTCGGCCGCTCATCGACAACGGGGGAGGGTGGAAGTTGCGTTCATGTGCGGAGCCTACGAGCGTTGACACTCACCGCGCCGCTCGCTAGCTTATCCGAATCAGGATTCGGAATCGGAGACAGAGGTTGCGACGATGAGGGTGCTTGTCATCGGTGGCGGAATCGGCGGGCTGTCGACCACACTCGCCCTGCGCCGCGAAGGCTTCGACGTGGACGTGGTCGAGCGTGATCCCGACTGGGGCGTCTACGGGGTCGGCATCATCCAGCCCGGCAACGCGCTCAGGGCGCTCGACTCGCTCGGACTGGCCGCGGCGTGCGTGGAGGCCGGCTCGCCCATCCGCGGCGATCGCACCTGGCTGGCCGACGGCGTGACGCCGATCGCCGCCCACGATTGGCCGCCGCTCGTCGACGGCCTGCCGCCCGGTAACGGCCTGACCCGGCCCAAGCTGCACGAGATCCTCACCTCGCGCACGCTCGACTCGGGCGCGGACGTCCGCACGGGCGTCACCTTCACCGAGCTGGTGGCCTCCGATGACCATGTGGACGCGGTGTTCACCGACGGGGAGCACCGCACCTACGACCTCGTCGTGGGCGCGGACGGCCTCTACTCGAAGGTCCGCGAGCACCTGTTCGGCTCGGATTTGAAGCCGCGCTTCACCGGCCAGGTGTGCTGGCGCTACAACCTGCCGCGGATCGAGGGGCTCGAGGAGATCTGGATGTGGTTCGGCCCCGACGGCAGCGCCGGCTTCGTCCCGCTCGGCCAGGACCTGATGTACATCCTCACGATCGAGACGCCGATCCCGGACTGGCGGGCGGCGATCGAGCGAGACGGTGCCGCCACGGTCTACCGCCAGCGCCTCGCCCCGTTCAGCGGTCCCGTGGCCCAGGCGCGTGAGCAGATCGTCGACGACGACGCGATCGTCGTGCGCCCGATCGAGAACATCATCGTGCCCGCGCCCTGGTACCGGGGAAGGATCGTGCTCATCGGCGACGCGGCCCACGGCGCCACCCCCCACTGTGGGCAGGGCGCCGCGCAGGCGATCGAGGACGGGATCGTGCTGGCGCAGGAGCTCGCCAAGGATGTTGCCGTGCCGGACGCGCTCGAGGCGTTCACGGCGCGCCGGTATGAGCGGTGCCGCGCGATCGTCGAGGGATCCGAGCGCGTGGGGGAGTGGGAGCAGGACCACTCGCTGCCGATCGACCCCGACGCGACCCGCAACGCCGTCGTCATGGCCGCCTCGGCGCCCATCTGAACTGAGGGAGATCGAAATGCGGATTGGAAGAGTTGACCACGGGGGCAGCCCGCGCGCGGCGGTGATCGACGGCGATACGGTCAGGATTTTGGAGAACGGCATCGAGGCGATCGATGTGCTGAGCGTGGACCCCATCGAGCGGGAGCGGATCGCGGGCCGCGTGGACGCGGAGGTACCGCTCGCCGAGGCTGTTCTCCTCGCCCCGGTCCTCCCCACGACGGTGCGTGACTTCAGCGTGTTCGAACAGCATGTCGAGGGCGTGCGCAAGGACGGGGATCCGAACGCGATCGTCCCGCCGGTCTGGTACGAGTCACCTTTCTGTTACTTCAGCAACCCGCACGCGGTGACCGGCCCTGGGGAGGAGATCCCGGTTCCGCCCGGGTGCCGCCGGCTCGACCTCGAGCTCGAGGTGGCGGCGGTCATCGGCCCCGCCGGGCGCGACCTCACACCCGCCGAGGCCTGGGAGCACATCGCCGGCTACACGATCTTCAACGACTGGTCCGCGCGCGACTTGCAGATGGCCGAGATGCGCCTCGGTCTCGGGATGTGCAAGGGCAAGGACTTCGCCAACACCCTGGGGCCGTGGATCGTCACCCCCGACGAGCTCGAGCCGTATCGCGACGGCGACCGCCTCGACCTGGAGCTCCGCGCCGAGGTCAACGGCTCAGCGCTCGGAACCGACACGCTCGCGAACATGGCCTGGAGCTTTCCCGAGCTCGTCTCCTACGCCTCGCGGGGGACCTGGGTTCGCCCGGGGGACGTGCTCGGGTCGGGCACGTGCGGGAGCGGCTGCCTGCTCGAGCTCTGGGGCCGCCGCGGCCGCGAGGAGCCGCCGCCGCTTCAGCCCGGGGACGTCGTCTCGCTTCACGTCGAGGCGATCGGCACGCTGACCAACGCCGTCGTCGCCGGCGTCGAGCCGCACCCGCTGCCGCGCGCGCGGCGCGTGGCCGCATGAGCGCAGTACGCCCGCCGAAGCAGCGGCGCAGCCGAGAGTCCTACGAGCGGGTCCTCGACGCGGCGCACACGCTGCTCGAGGAGAACGGCTTCGAGGGGTTCACGGCCCAGGAGGTGGCGGAGCGCTCTGGCGTATCGATCGGCGCCATCTACGATCGATTCGGTAACAAGGAGAGCCTGCTCCGGTCGGTGCACGCGCGGTTGATGGCATCGATGTCCAACGCGAACGAGGCCGCCGAGGCCGGCGCCGCGAATGCCGACGGCGCCGCGGCCGCGGTCGCTGCCTCGATCGCCGGGATGGCCCGAGTCATGAACGACAACCGCAAGGCGCTGCGCGCGTTCATGCACCTGGGAGCCGTCGACGACGTGATCTCGGCGCGCGGCTCGGAGGCCAGCATCGCCCTGAGCAAGGAGTTCAAGCGCTCGCTGATGCCATACGCCGGTGAGTTCCGACATCCGCAAACCGCGATCGCGCTCGACGTGGCCTTCCGGATCGCGTACTCGACGCTCGCCCGCCAGGTCATGTACGGACCAGTGTTCGAGTCCGATCAGCGCATCAGCTGGAGGCGCCTGGTCGATGAGCTGAGCGTCGCCTGCGCCGCGTACCTATTGCACTGATGTCCGTCCTAGGAGTAGAAACATGGCCCTTCCCTTTCTGTCTCAGCTCGCCCACGTAGAACTGACGACGCCGGAGCCGCAGGAGTCGCTCGAGTTCTGGACTCAGGTCGTCGGTCTGGAGGAGACGGCTCGCGCCGGCCAGTCGGTGTACCTGCGCGGGTGGGGCGATCGGTTTCATCACACGTTGCAGCTGACCGAGGGTGACGCGGTCGGGCTCGGGCACGTCGGGTGGCGCGCCGCCGGCCCCGAGGAGCTCGAGCAGGCCGTCGCCAGGTTGTCGGCCGCCGGCGCGGGAGAGGGTTGGCTCGAGGATTCGGTCGGCCACGGGCGCGCGTTTCGCTACCGCGCCCCGGGAGGCCATCTGCACGAGGTCTTCTGGGCGGTCGAGCGCTACACGCCGCCCCCCGGCATGGAGTCGCCGTTCCCGAACCGGCCCCAGCGCTACGTCCCCCGCGGCGTCGCGGCCCGCTGCATCGATCACGTGACGATCACGGCGGCAAACCCCCGGGGCGACGCCGAGTGGTACCGGGACACGCTCGGGCACCGCTTCATGGAGTACACGGTGATCCCCGACCGGCCCGACTTCCCCGTGTTCTGCATGACGACGGTGTGCGAGCGCTCGCACGACCTCGGGATCGTCTGGGACCCGACGCCGGTTCCGGGCCGCATCAACCACTTCGCCTACTTCGTCGACTCCCGCGAGGAGCTGCTGCGCGCCGCGGACGTGTTCCTCAACCAGGACGTGGCCATCGAGTTCGGTCCGGGCCGGCACGGGATGGGCGAGCAGGACTATCTCTACGTCAGGGATCCGAGCGGCATGCGCGTTGAGATCAACGCCGGCGGCTACCGGAACTACGAGCCCGACTGGGAGCCGGTCCGCTACATGCCCCAGGAGGGATCGAACGTCTTCTACAAGAACCTGGCCATGCCGCCGTCGATGTTCGAATCCTTCCCGCGCGTGGAGGCGCCGCCCGAGGCGCAGCGAAGCGCGCAGGACAAGACCGGCCTGTTCGTCTGATGACCGCCATGGATGAGACGCTCGCTGGCGGCAAGGAGTGGCTGCTGGCGCGGCTCGAACTCGGCGCGCACCCGCTCGACGGACTCGATCCCGACGCGGCCCGGGCGACGATCGAGCTTCTTCGCGGGCTTGATCCGGAACCGTGGACGGCCGCGTGGGGTGGGCTGGCCGACGAGTTCGCGTCACGAGCGCGGTCGGCGACTGATCCGGCGCAGGAGCGCGAGCTCTGGTTCCAGGCCTACCGGGCCGCGTTCATGGGGCGCTACCCGGTCCCGAATCACCCGCTCAAGGAACGGGAGTACGCGCGGGCGCGCGAGTTCTTCCTGAACGCGACGAGGCTCGAGGACCCACCGCTCGAGGTGGTCGAGCTCCCGTTCGAGGACTCGCGGCTCCGCTTCTACCTGGCGCGCCCGGCGCACGGGCCGGAGCGGCCGCCGGTGGCGATGGTCTGGGCCGGGATCGACACGTGGAAGGAGGAGATGCACGTCCGGCTCGGCGCGCTCATGCGCTCGCGCGGGTTCGCGGTGCTGCTCGTCGACATGCCCGGAGTGGGCGAGTCGCCGGTGCTGGCGGAGGGCGAGGCCGAGCGGCAGTGGACCCCGATCTTCGATTGGCTCGCGACGCGAGACGACTTGGACGGCGCGCGGTGTGCGGCGATCGGCGGCTCCTTCGGCGGCTATTGGGCGATGAAGCTCGCCTACACCCACCGCGATCGCCTGGCCTGCGCGGTGAACTGGGGCGGTGGCGTCCACATCACCTTCACCCCCGCGTGGCAGCAGAGATCGCGCAACGCCTCCTCCTACCTCATGGACCTGATGCCGGCGCGAGCACGCATCTTCGGCGGCGAGACCTTCGAGGACTACGTCGCCCGCTGCCAGGAGCTCTCGCTACTCGATCAGGGGCTGCTCGACCAGCCGAGCGCGCCGCTGCTCCTCGTCAACGGCCGCGATGACGTCCAGAACTCGATCGACGACATCTACCTCAGCCTCGACCACGGCGACCCCAAGGCGGTCCGGGTGTTCGATGGCGGGCACATGGGCAAGGGACCGGTGGCGCCGACGATCGCCGACTGGGTGACGCGGATGCTCGCTGGGGATCAGCGCCGTTCGCGCTAACAACGAGATTCGAGCCGGCTGATCAGGCCCTCCTTGACCGCGGGCCATTCGGCGGCGAGGATCGAAGAGAACGCGGAGTCTCGAACCACGCCGTCGGCGCCGAGCTGCTCCGCGCGGCGGACCGCTTCGAACTTGGCTCCGAGTCGTTCGACCGCCGAGCGCGAGCGATCGTTGCGCGCGTCGATCCGGAAGCCGACCGGTGACGAGTACGTTGCGAAGGGCAACTCGCGCCCGGCGTCCCGGGCGTCCAGGGCGGCGCGTACCCACTCGGCCATCGCGGATTCGGTGTCGGGCGCCGTGCTGTAGCGAAACGAGTCCGGATCCTCGTTGATCGCAGCGACCAGCGCGGGTACGTGCTCGAGGGTCAACGGCTCCAAGCGGACGCGACGGCTGGCAAGGATCAGGCCGTCGGCGCGCTCCATGGTCGGCAGCGTACGTCACAAGTCCAGCAGTTCGAATTCCGTTCCTGGAGGGTGAGCGAACCGGCGGTGACGTCTGCGCATGTGCTCAGCGCTCGCCGTCCGATCTAACGATCACAGGAGGCCGACGGATGAGCTTGACCGAAGACCAGGTGTTGCAGCTACGCCATCTCGATCGTTTCTTCATCGGAGGCGAGTGGGTCGAGCCGTCGAGCGAAGCGACGATCACGGTGACCGACTCCGCAACCGAGCAGGATTTCTTTTCCGTCGCCGAGGCTCAGGCGGCTGACATGGCCCGCGCCGCGGAGTCCGCGCGCCGCGCGTTCGATGCAGGGCCGTGGCCCCGCCTGAGCCATGCCGAGCGGGCCGAATACCTCCGCGCCATCGCCGCCGGCCTGCGTAGGCGCGGCGCCGAGGTCGGTGACATCTGGCCACGAGAATCCGGGGTCCTGCACGGCATCGCCAAGAACGCGGCCGAGGGTGCGGCTCGCAAGTTCGAGTACTACGCGGCGCTGGCGGACACGTTCCCGTTCGAGGAGGAGGCAACGCCGACCGCCGGCGGCCAGTTCGGATTGCTCGTCCGTGAGCCGGTGGGGGTCGTCGGAGCGATCATCCCGTGGAACGTCCCGATGACGCTGATCTCGAACAAGGTGGCTCCGGCCCTGCTGGCCGGCTGCACCGAGGTGCTGAAGTCCTCGCCCGAGGCGCCCGGGGAGGCGTACCTGCTGGCTGAGATCGCCGAGGAGGTCGGGCTGCCGCCCGGTGTCCTGAACGTCGTGACCGCCGATCGTGAGGTCTCAGAGCAGTTGGTCCGCGATCCGCGGGTAGACAAGATCACGTTCACCGGGTCGACGGCGGCGGGCCGGCGGATCGCCGCCATCTGCGGTGACCGCATCGCTCGCTGCACGCTCGAGCTCGGTGGCAAGTCGGCCGCGGTGATCCTCGATGACATCGATCTCGAGACGGTTGCTCGGACGATCTCTCGCGCCGAGTGCTTCCTGGCGGGCCAGGTCTGTTCGTCACTGACGCGCATCGTGGTTCCGCGGCACCGCCATGACGAGCTCCTCGACGCGCTGTCATCCACGTTCTCGACCGTGCGGGTCGGCGATCCGTTCGACCCCGAGACCCAGATGGGACCCCTGGCCTCCGAACGCCAGCGCGACCGGGTGCTGGGGTACATCGAGCAGGGTGTGCACGAGGGCGCGACCCTCGCGGCCGGGGGCGGGCGTCCCGCGCACCTCGAGCGCGGCTGGTTTGTCGAGCCGACCGTGTTCGGGAACGTCGACAACGGCTCCACGATCGCGCGCGAGGAAATCTTCGGACCCGTCCTGAGCGTCATTGCCGCCGACAACGAGCGCGACGCGGTGCGGGTTGCCAACGACACGATCTACGGGTTGAACGCATCGGTGTTCACCGATGACGTGGACCGCGCGCGGGCCGTCGCCGGAGAACTGCGGTCGGGCACCGTCGGGCACAACGCATTCCGGACCGACTTCGGGATCGCCTTTGGCGGCTTCAAGCAGTCAGGGATCGGCCGCGAGGGCGGACTCGAGGGCCTGCACCCGTTCCTCGAGACCAAGACGGTCATCCTCGAGGGACGGCCCGGACCCTACGGCGCTCAGGCCTAACGCCGGCTGAGTTCGCGGCGGCGGAGCCGGCCCCGCGCCGGAACCGGCGCCTCGCGGCAGACGGAAGAAACCGGCCGTCAGCCGCGTACGTCAAGTGCAGTGCAGTCCGAGGCAAGGAGGCCGTCTGGCAGGGCGACGCTTCGGGCACGTTGACCAGCCACCGGACCAATCATGGGGGTAGGTAAGTGAATAGCGCACAGCATCGCCGTCTGACGGGCGCGAGCCGCCTGCTGCGTCTCATCGTCCCGTTGGTAGCCGCGCTCGGCTCCATCGGAGTGCTCGCTCCGTCCGCCTCGGCGATCGGTACGCCGGTCGTCATCGACGGATTCGGAAGCTCGACGGCCGCGCCGTCCCCATTCACCCGAACGGTCACCGCGCTTCCGCTGCCCGATACATCGACCACCCCCCAAGGGACCTTTTCCTACGGCAACGGCCTCGCCACGATGACGATGAACGGCGACGGGAATGGGTTTTCCGGCACTCAGCTCGACTACACGCCGACCTCCGGTGGCTCGGTCGACATGACCGGTGGCGGTAACAACACCCAGGTCCTGGTCAGCTTCGCCCTCGTCAACCAGGACCCAGTAACGGGACAGTTCCCGACCGGCGTGACCGTCTTCATGTCCGCGACCGACAGCCACGGCGGGACGGCTATCGAGCCGAGTGACGCGGTCGGCAACTACTTCGCGTTCAACGCCGCGTTCCCGTTCGCGGGCCCGGGCGGGTTTCAGTGCACCAACACGACATGCGATAACGAAGGCGGTCAGCTCGATTTCACCCACATCACCCACTTCACGATCACCTTCGAGTACCCGACCTCAGGCTCGGGAGGCGGCAGCCTTAAGGTTGAGGTGAACGAGTTGTGGGCCACGCCCACCGGCGGAGCACCGCCATCGCCCCCGAGCCCGACCGTGAGCGCTCCGGCAACGGCGGTCGCGCCGCGCGGTGGAACGGTTGACTTCACGGTCGCGTTCTCCGATGACGAGGGCGCCGCGCCGGTGACCTATGACCCGCCGTCCAATACTGGCTTGAGGGCTCAGGACCTGAGCGTGTCCGGCTCGGCCTTCGGCGGGGTGGCGCCAAGCGTCACCGTCACCGGCGGCCCATCGAGCTACACGGTTGCGGTCGGAGGCATGACCCAAGACGGAACGATCATCGTCGACGTTCCCGCGGGGATCGTGGACGACGCCTGGGGGCAGCTCAATGTCGCGAGCTCCGATGATCCGACGGCGGCATTCACGCTCGCGGTTGCACCTACGTTCACGAATATCGACCAGCCCAGCTTCGCCGAGCTCACGAACGGCTCGTTCACGGTTCGGACAACGGGCAATCCTGCCGCTGCCCTGTCCATCGAGCAGGGGAGTCTCCCCAGCGGACTGGCCTTCGCGGACAACGGCGACGGCACCGCGACGATTTCCGGCGCGCCCGATCTCGATCAGGTCGGCACCCACACCGTGACGCTTAAAGCGAGCAACCTCGCCGGAACGGTCACCCAGCAGTTCACGATAACGGTCGACCAGACCGACCAGGCGCCGTTGATCCTGACCTCGACGAGCGGGATCTACGGGTCGGAGCTGGCGTTGACGACGTCGGGTGGATCCGGAACGGGAGCCATCTCGTATTCGGCGGTCGACGGCACGGCGTCCGGCTGCTCAGTGACTGGCGGGATGCTGGAAACGTCGAGCGCGGGGACCTGCCTGGTGACGGCGACCAAGGCGAGCGACGCAAACTACAACTCTGTGTCATCACCGCAGACGACGGTGACGGTCGGGCAGGGTGATCAAGCGCCGCTTGCGGTTACCTCGACGAGCGGGATCTACGGGTCGGGGCTGGCGTTGACGACGTCGGGTGGGTCCGGAACCGGGGCCGTCTCGTATTCGGCGGTGGATGGGACGGCATCCGGCTGCTCGGTGACCGGTGGGGTATTGAGCGTCTCCGGCGCGGGAACGTGCCTGGTGACCGCGACGAAGGCCGCGGACGGCGACTACAACGCGGCGTCCTCCCCGAGCACGACGATTTCGTTCGCCAAGGCGCCTCAGTCCAGCACGTTCACCTCTCAGCCGCCGGCCCAGCCGCAGGTCGGTGGGAGCTACACCGTGGCGGGGACCGCTGACTCGGGCCTGCCCGTCGCCTTCTCGGTCGACCCCGCGAGTGGCAGCGGAGTCTGCTCGATTTCCGGCGCCGTCGTGTCGTTTACCGGCGCGGGGGTTTGCATCATCGACGCTAACCAGCCCGGCAACGGCAACTACCTCGCCTCGGCGCCAAGCCAGCAGACGGTGACCGTGACCGTGACCCCGCCGCTCGTCGTCCAGCAGACGGGTGCCGGCACCTCCGCACCCGTCTCGGTTCTGCCCTCCAACCACTTCGTGGAGCCTCCGCGATACAAGGCCCAGAGCAACGGGTCGTTCGTCGTGTCGGTGAAGGTGCCGGGCCCGGGACGGGTTGACGTGATGATCACAGCGTGGAAGGGGAACCTCGTCCACGGCGCGCTGAACGCCAGGCTCTTCAGGTTGTTGCAGCCCGCGCCCGGGCGGTTCGTGTTCGCGCGGGCCCGTGCAGGCGCGACCCGCGCGGGAACACTGCAGATCCCGGTAACCCCGAACGCGGAGGGGCGGCGACTCCTGGCCCGTCACAGGCCCGACACCCTGGTCAGGGTGTGGGTCACCTTCACCCCCACCGATGGCCGGTCCCACAGCGTCGGGTACTACGGGGTCCTCCTGGGCTAGGGAGCGGCCCTTCGGTACGGAATGACGGGCGCTGCTCCTCGGTCGCTGGTGAATCCACAAAGCTGGGTCGCCGGCCGGGCCGACGACCCGCCGCAGGGGGCATAGCATCGCGGCACCAACCCGATCGAGGAGCACGCATGGGAAGCCCCGATACCGTCGCCAAGTCGAACGAGGCGCGCCTCGGCCGTCTCGAGGGCAAGGTCGCTGTCATATCCGGTGCCAGCAGCGGCATTGGGGCCGCGACGATGAGGTTGTTCGGGCGCGAGGGCGCGAAGGTCGTGGTCACCGCCCGAAGCGAGGACAAGCTCCAAGCGGGACTCCAGAGCGTGCAGGACGCCGGTTCGGAGGGGATCATCGTGCCGGCCGACCTGGAAGATCCGGGCACGGCCGAACGGGTGGCGCAGACGGCGCTCGACGCCTACGGGCGGATCGACATCCTGGTCTCTAACGCCGGTGTTGGCTGGCAGTACGGCATCGACAACCCGGGCACGATGGCCGGGATCCACGAGGCGAGCCTCGAGAACTGGAAGGCGATCATCGATGGCGTCGACCTCGAGGGTTACTTCCTGATGATCCATGCCGTCCTGCCACACATGATCGAGGCGGGCAGCGGCTCGATCGTCAACGTCGCCTCGATGGCGGGCGTGACCGGCCTCTATGATGCCCACGCCTACACGGCGGCCAAGGGCGCGATCGTCAACCTCAGCCGCTCGATGGCGATCAGCTACATCAAGAGCGGGGTGCGGACGAACGCAGTCTGCCCGGGATTTGTCGACACCCCGATGATCGCCCCGGTGATCGGCGTCTTCGACGACGCGACGACCGCGGCTGCGCTGGCGCCGGCTGGGCGGCCGGCCCGGCCCGAGGAGATCGCGGCGCCAATCGCTTTCCTCGCCTCGGACGAGGCCAGCTATGTCAACGGCGCCGTGCTGGTCGTCGACGGCGGCTGCACCGCCCGGTCCTTCCCGGGCTGATTTCACGAACGAGAGCTGCGATCAAAACGGCGAGCGGGAGATGTCTCCTCTCCCGCCCACTACTTGATCGTCCAGCCGCCGTCGGCAACGACGGTCGCCCCGTGCATGAACGGGACCTCCCCCGAGGCGAGCAACGCGGCGAGCTTGGCGATTTCGGCCGGCTGAGCCCAGGTGCCGCTCGGGATGTTGGGGATGAACTCATACATGACCGAGCTGCGGTCGTCGAACAGCGGCTGGGTCATCCCGGTCTGCACCACCCCGGGGCAGATGGCGTTGATGCGGATCCCCTGCGCTGCGTTCTCGAACGCGAGCTGGCGAGTGAGACCGACCACCGCGTGCTTGGAGGAGGTGTACGCGACGCCGCCACCCCCCGCCACCAGGCCGCACACCGAAGCGGTGACGATGATCGCCCCCGACCCGCGCTCGCGCATCGCGGGCAGCGCCGCGCGCGAGAGCAGCCAGCACGCCTTCACGTTGACGGCAAACACCCGGTCCCACAGCTCCTCGGTGGCGTCGAGCGCGGTGGCATAGCCATCGAGTACGCCGGCGTTGGAGCACAGGACATCGATGCGGCCGAAGCGTCGCTCCACCTCGGCCACCGCGGCGGCCGCCTGATCGGCGAGGGCGACGTCGGCGGCGATCGCGCAGGCTTCGGGTGCTCCGGCGGCGCGGGCCGCCTCGG
Source organism: Solirubrobacteraceae bacterium (assembly GCA_035504535.1). Taxonomy (GTDB): domain Bacteria; phylum Actinomycetota; class Thermoleophilia; order Solirubrobacterales; family Solirubrobacteraceae; genus Palsa-465. Next base: position 52,815 of record DATJRS010000051.1, read on the forward strand.
CGGCGTCCTGCACGGTCTCACCGTGCAAATCGCAGGCGGCGACCATTGCGCCGCGAGCGGCGAACTCCTCGGCCATGGCACGACCGATGCCGGAGCCGGCGCCGGTGATCAGGGCGACGAGATCGTCAAGCCGCCCACCGTCAACACCAAGGGTGCTCACACAGTCCTCCACGGATCGGGGCTCAGGATCAGCGGACGCTTGCAGACCGGTGCGCAAGCGCACCACCCCGAGTCCGGTGGTGATGGGAAAACTCCAATCGGTGGACACCGGCGCCCCGACGCAGATGCGAGGGTTGGGGCCGTGAGTTCCGTGCGCACGCTCGAGCTGCTCCTCGACGGCGGGACGTTCTTTGAGGGCCCTCGCTGGCACTCGGGGCGCTGGTACGCCTCCGACTTCCGCCACCACCGGGTCATCTCAGTGGACCCTGCGGACGGGAGCTGGCGGGTCGAGATGGAGGTCGAGGTCCCCTCCGGGCTCGGTTGGCTCCCCGACGGCTCGCTTGTCGCCGTTTCGATGGTCGGCCACAAGCTGTGGCGTCGTGAAGCGAACGGCACGGTGGCGCTGCACGCGGACCTCTCCCCTCTTTCTCGCGGGGAAGCCAACGACATGGTTCTCGATGCGCACGGTCGCGCCTACGTCGGGAGCTACGGGTTCGATCTCGCCGCGGGAGCTGACCCGGCGCCGGCCGTCCTCATGCGCGTCGACCCCGACGGCTCGGTACACGTGGCGGCCGAGGGATTGCACTTCCCCAACGCGGCGATGATCACTCCTGACGGGAACACGCTGATCGTCGCGGAGACGATCGCCGCCCGCTTCTCGGCGTTCACGATCGACCCCGGCGGCGGCCTGCGCGACCGAAGGATCTACGCCCAGATCGCCCCCACGCCGGAGCTGACCGGTCTGCAGGAGACGCTGGCCGGAGTCGAGTTCGCGCCCGATGGGGCAACGCTCGACGCCGAGGGATGCCTGTGGACGGGCGACTCCCTGCATCACCGCGCGGCACGGATCTCCCCCGCAGGCGAGATCCTGGAGGAGATCCCGGCGCCCGAGGATCGGGTGTTCTACGGCGCGATGCTCGGCGGACCGGACGGGCGGACGCTGCTGCTCACCGCCGCGCCCGACTGGCGCCAGGCGCGTCCGGACGGCGAGCTTGCCTCCGAGCTCTACACGGTGCAGGTGGACGTCCCCAAAGCCGGGCTCCCCTGACCCCGGCTCTCCCGCGCACCGCCCCGCTCAACCAGTCAACCGCTCCGCGCCGAGCATGAAGATCGCCATCACGCACGGTTCGGTCCCGGCGTTCCGCCACCGATGCCGGACACCCGTCTGCACGACGGTGTCACCGGGGCGCAGGATCCGCTCGACGCCACCGTCGAGTTCCAGGATCACCTCGCCGGACAGGATGACTTCGAGGTCGATGGTGTCGGTCGTATGCATACCGGGGTCGTCGGCCTCCATGTGGGCGAGCAGCCCGGGCATCCCGGCCTCGACCTCGGCGGCGGCAGACTCGATGTCGAGATCGCCGGGCGGGAGCGTGGTCTGCGGCGGGACCGTGGAGAAGCTGAAGCGGACGGCGCCCGGGCCAGGAAAGTAGGCTGCTCCGGCGTCCAGGGCCGGCACGGAGGGGACTACCGCGGGCGCGTCGGTGCCCCACAGGGGATGGAACTCCCATCCCGGGAACAGGTCATAGCGGTCGCCCGGCACCTCTTCGTCGGAGACGAACACCGAGTGGCCGTCGGCATCCTGGCCGGTGATCACCCGTCGGACGTTCACGGCGCGAGCATCGCCGATGCTCTGGCGGGCGTCGGCCCCGCGGTCGGCGGCGGCTGGACATCCTCCAAGACCCGTGTCAGGAGACGTCCCGGGCGCGACGCCGGAACACCACCTCGGGAATCGCGCAGTGAGGCGAGAGACGAAGGAGGCTCCGCACCGTCTCGGCCAGGTCTTGCACGGTGATCATCTCCGAGGCGGGAATCCGATCCTTGAGGGCGTCGGTCATCGCGGTGTCGACGTAGGCGGGGCAGAGGACGGTCGACTTGATGCCAACCTCGAGCAGCTCGCCGTTCATCGCCTCGGTGAACCCGACGATGCCGTGCTTGGCCGCCGAGTAGACCCCAAGTCCTGCCGTCCCGTACTTGCCGGCTATCGAAGCGGTGTTGACGACGAGCGCGCCGTCCCCGGCGCCGGCGACCCTCAGCAAGGGCATCGCCTCGCGGTAGAAGAGGATGACCGAGCGCAGATTGACGGCGAGCTGGAGGTCGAGATGCTTGGTCGAGACGTCGTCGATCGGACCCATGATCCCCTGGCCGGCGTTGTTGACAAGCACGTCGAGGCGGCCGTATTGCTCGCCGTGCGCCGCTACGACGGCCCGGACGGTTGCCTCCTCAGACACGTCGCCGGCCAGGTCGAACACCACCGCGCCCTCCGCTCTCAACCCGGCGGCCGCCGCCGCCAGCTTGGGAGCGCGCCGCGAGGTGAGCGTCAGCGCGTAACCCTCCTCGGCCAGCACCCGTGCGATGGCCAGGCCGATCCCGCTCGATCCCCCCGTGATCAACGCTGCCCGCTGCTCCATCGACCGCTCCTCGCTCTGTGAGAACCACCGCACCGGGACGCCGTCGCTTTGCCACATCCCGGCTTGACCGCTAGGCTAACCGCCCGGGCGGTCAGTTTGGCGCGGACAATCGACAACACCTCGGAGCGCGTCGAGCTCGCGACCCGCATCTACGCGACGGTCGCGGTCATCCGGGCGGTCGAGCTGCGGTTGCGAGCCCACATCGCCGAGCACGGGTTCGGTGGCTTCTGGCATCCCGGCATCGGCCAGGAGGGACTTCAGGCCGGCGCCGTCGCAGCACTGCGCGACGAGGACCAGCTGTTCTACGCCCACCGGGGACTCGGCTATGCGCTGGCCAAGGGCATGCCGCTGGAGGCATTGCTCGGCGATCTGTTCGGCCGGGTCACGGGCAGCACCGGCGGGAGGGGCGGCGGCACGGTCCACTTCGTCGATCCCGATCGCGGTGTCCTCGGCCAGGGCGGCACCCTCGGTTCGAACTTCGTCCTCGGCGCCGGTGCGGCCATCTCCGCCCAGCTGCTGGGTTCTGATCGCGTTGTCGCCGTGTTCTTCGGGGACGGCGCCGCCGCGCGCGGCACCTTCCACGAGGCGGCCCTGCAGGCGTCGGTGTGGAAGCTCCCCGTCGTGTGGATCTGCGAGAACAACGGCTGGGCCCTGTCAGCCCCGATCAACCAGCAGAGCCCGACCGCGGACATCGCCGACCGGGCGGCCGCGTACGGGATGCCCGGGGTGGTCGTGGACGGGCAGGACGCGCTGGCCGTGCACGCGGCCGTCGCCGTGGCGACCGCGCGGGCCCGGCGTGGCGAGGGTCCGACCCTGGTCGAGGCCAAGACGCTGCGCATTCGCGGCCACTACGAGGGCGACCGCCAGCCCTACCGGGACGATCTGGACGACGCCGGCCCGGAGATCCCCCGCGACCCGGTGCTCATGCTGCGCGAGGTTGTGCCGGCCGACGTGGCCGACCGACTCGATGCCGACGCTGTCGCACATGTCGAGGCGGTCTTCGCGGCCACCCTGGCCGCGCCCCGTGCCGAACCGTCGAGCGTCCTCGAAGGGTTGTGGGCCGGGTGAGCGAGACCGAGACGATCAACTACGCCTGGGCGATCAACCGCGCCCTCGCGGAGGAGATGCGCCGCGATGACCGGGTCTGGATCATGGGTCAAGACGTCGGAAGGATGGGCGGCGTGTTCGGCGTCACCCGCAACCTGCTCGGCGAGTTCGGCGCCGCGCGGGTCCGCGACACCACGATCAACGAGACCTTCATCGTGGGCGGTGCCGCGGGCGCAGCGATGACCGGAACGATTCCAGTGGTTGAGTTGCAGTTCGCCGACTTTCTCATGATCGCCGGGGACGAGATCTTCCACAAGCTCGCCAAATGGCGCTACATGCACGGCGGCAAGCTCACCCTTCCGGTAGTCGTGCGCCTCCCCACCGGCGTCCTCGGCGGAGCCGGGGCCGAGCACTCCCAGAGCCTGGAGGCGCTCGCCATGCACATCCCGGGCCTGAAGGTCGTGCTGCCCGCCACCCCCGCCGACGCGAAGGGCCTCCTGAAGACCGCGATCCGCGATCCGAACCCGGTGCTCTTCTTCGAGCACAAGGGTCTTTACCGGGTGAAGGGCGAGGTGCCGGTGAGCGAGGAACACCTCGTACCCTTCGGGCAGGCGGCACGCCGCCGGGACGGCGTCGATCTCACGGTCGTGGCCACCGGGATGATGGTCGACCGGGCGCTGGCCGCCGCCGAGCGACTGGCCGCGGGCGGGCTCGAGGCCACCGTGCTCGATCCAAGGACGCTGGTTCCGCTCGACCTCGAGACGATCGTCGATTCGGTTCAGAAGACCGGGCGAGCCCTGATCGTCCACGAGGCGGTGCGCACCGGCGGGGCGGGAGCCGAGATCGCCGCGCGCATTCAGGAGGAGGCGTTCTTCGCCCTCGATGCGCCCGTCTGGCGCCTCGGCGCGCTCGACACGCCGCTGCCCCAGGATCCAGAGCTCGAGCAGGCTTGCCTGCCGTCGGTGGACGACATCGAGACGGCGGCGCGCGAGCTCGTCGCGCTATAGCGGCGGTTGGGAAGAAACTCGGACTATTTCCGAGTTTCTTCCCGGGGCGTGTGCGCAGTCAGGCGTAGTCGCCGGTCGACCAGCCCTCGAGCATCTCCCGCATCCGCACCAGGCAACGGGTGGCGTACGCCCCGTCGACCGCCCGGTGGTCGAAGGTGAGGGCCAGGAGCATGAGCGGGCGGATGCCGATCGCCTCCTGTCCGAGGGGGTCGATCACGACCGCGGGGCGCCGGACGATCATCGGAAGCCCAAGGATCGCCACCTGAGGCTGATTGATGATGGCCATCGCGGAGTGGGCACCGACGGACCCGGGGTTCGAGATGGTGAAGGTTCCGGCCCGGAGGTCATCCGGGACGAGCTGCCCTTGTCTCGCACGCTCCGCCCGCGTGGCGATGGCCTCGGCGATCGCCGCCGTGGTCAGCTGCTCGCAGCCGCGGATCACCGGAACCAGGAGCCCCTGTGGCGTGTCCACGGCGATGCCGACATTGACCTCGCGCCAGCGGATGAGCTGCTCGTGCTGGAAGGTCGCGTTCAGGTCGGCAAACTCGTGCAGGGCGACGCACGCAACCCGGGTGATGAGGGCCAGCGGGGTCAGCTTCGAGCGGCCCTCCTGGAGTCGTGCCGGGTTGAGCTCGGCACGAGCCGCCAGCGCCGCCGACATGTCGACCTCCACCTCGGTCGTCATGTGCGCCGCGGTCTGGCGCGAGCGGATCATGTGCTCGGCGGTGACGCGCCGGATCCGGCTGGTGGTCACGATCTCGTGGGGAACGTCGTCGTAGCCCCGGGGAACCCGGTGGGAGACGGCCCCGGGGACGGGGGTGCCGGCGGCCCCACCAGGCGCGGAGGCCGGGGCGGGCGCGAAGGCCGGGGCGGGCGCGGCGACCGCGGCGAGCACGTCGGCCTTGCGGATCCGCCCCCGGCGTCCGCTGCCCGTGACCGCTGCGAGGTCGATGCCGCGCTCGGCGGCCAGCCGTCGCGCCACCGGCGAGCTCGGCGGCCCGTGGCCGTTCGGACGCGTGCGGTCGAGCACGGCTTCGGCGGCGCGAACCGGGTCGAAGCGGACAACGGCCGGCGCCACCGGAGCGGCGGATCCGGGCACCGGGTCGAGCGGGTCCGGGGACCGCGGCGAGGCGGGCTCGGACACGACATCGACGCCCGACTCGGCGGGCGCCGTCAGCTCGGCGAGCACCGCCCCCACCGGCACCGTTTCGCCCTCGGGCGCCAGGATGGCGGCGAGCACGCCGTCGACCGGAGCGGTGAGCACCGTCTCGACCTTGTCCGTGGAGATGTCGCACAAGGGCTCCCCTTCGCGCACGGCATCACCCACCGCCTTGTGCCAGACGGTGACGGTGGCCTCCTCAACGGACACGCCCATGTGCGGGAGCGGGACGGGGTGGGCCAAGTTCAGGCCTCGCCGACTTCGATCAACACCTTGATGTCGCCGCCGGGCGCCGTCGCCAGCCGCTCGAGCTCGGCGGGGGTCTCCTCGAGGCCGATCGAGCGGGTGATCAGCCGCTCCGGGTCAACCCGTCCGGCGGCGATCAGAGTGGCGACCCGCGGAAGGTCGTGGGCGTAGCCGAGGCTGGCCACCAGCGAGCGCTCGTAGAGGACCATGCGAGCGGCATCGATCGGCGGCGAAGTCTTGGGGAGTCCGACGAGGGCGACCCGACCACCCCGGCGAGTCATGTCGAGCGCCGCCTCGAGGGCCACGGGCACGCCGCTCGCGTCGACGACAAGCTGGGCGCCACCGCCCGTGCGGCTGCGCACCGCCTTCGCGACCTCACGCGGCGTGCCCACCGGATCGATCGTCGCGTGGCCGAGCGACTCGGCACGCGCTCGCCGCTCTGCACCCGGCTCGGACACGAGCACCGACAGGCCGAGCGCGGCCGCGACCTCCGCCGTGCACGCGCCGATCGCCCCGAATCCGAGGACGACGACGGTCTCTCCGGCTTGCGCGTTCACCCGCCCCAGGGCGTGGAGAGCCACGGCCAACGGCTCCAGCAGCGCGCCCGCCCGGGAGCTCACGCCGGCCGGGAGAGGTACGGCGCAGTACTCGGGAAAGCGGACCCGGGACGCCATCGCTCCGTCCGAGGCCAGGCCGATCGAGCCGGAGAACGCGCACTGGTTGTAGCGGCCGCCCAGACACGCCTCGCAGCGCTCGCAGCGCCAGCACGCGTCGGCGGAGACACGATCGCCCACCGCGACCTGGCTGACCTCGGAGCCGACCGCCGTGACCACGCCGGCGAACTCGTGCCCGAGGGTGACCGGCGGCTCCTGGCCGGTGAGCCGATGGACGTGTCCGGGACGGATCGCGAACGGGCCGTGGGCGTACTCGGCGATGTCCGACCCGCAGATGCCACACCACTCCACAGCGACCTCGACCGTGCGGGGAGCGAGCGGCAGCGCCAGCTCCACGTCCTCCACCTTGACATCGCGATTCCCGTGCCAGCGGACGGCGCGCATTGGGAAAATTATAAGTTGACCGTCCGGGCGGTCAACGAATGCGGTTGGAGTTCCGCCAGAGTGCGCTGGGCATCTGGTAACGCGAGGAGAGGACGGTCGGTGCCACGACTCGTATGCGGCGTTGACATCGGAGGGACATTCACCGACTGCGTGCTGATCGCAGAGGAGGGGCGGGTCGCCTTCGGGAAGGCGCTCTCCTCGCCCGATGACTCCTTCCAATCGGGCTTCTTCGGTTCGATCGAGGCGGCGGCCGAGCAGCTTGGCCTCTCGGGGGAGGACGTCTACCGGCGGATGGACCGGCTGATCTCGCATGGATCGACCGTGGCCACCAACATCGTGGTCGAACGCAAGGGCGCCCGCATCGGCCTGATCACCACTCGCGGCTTCGAGGACACGACCCGGATCATGCGCGGGATGGGACGCCCCACCGGCGAGCCGCCCGAGACACTCCTGAAGGTCGCCGAGACCTACAAGCCCGAACCGCTCGTGCCGTCCTCCCGGGTGTTCGGCGTGGCCGAACGGATGGACTCGCAGGGACATGAGGTGGTGGCGCTCGATGAGCACGCGGTGACCGAGGCGGCCCGTGCGCTGGTGGCCGACGGGGTCGAGACGATCGCCATCGCCTTCCTCTGGGCGGTCCGCAACGACGCACACGAGCGGCGGGCCAAGGAGCTGGTCGAGACGGCGGCGCCGGGCGTGTTCGTGACGATCTCGAGCGAGATCTCCAAGGCGGTCGGCGAGTACGAGCGGTTCGTGGCCACCCTGATCAACGCGTACGTCGGTCCGGTCACGAGCCGCTACCTCCACGGCGTCCAGGATCGGCTCGGGAAGATCGGCTTTCAGGGAGAGCTGCACGTCATGCAGTGCCACGGCGGCATGGTCCCGCTCGGCATCGGTGCCGATCGGCCCATCTTCACGATCGGCTCTGGCCCGGTGGGCGGGCTGATCGGCTGTGCGCGGATCTGCCAGGAACTCGGGACCGGCAACATCATCGCCTCCGACATGGGCGGCACCAGCTTCGACGTCGGAATCATCAAGGACGGCGAGCCGCTTGCGGCCGACGACACCTTGCTGGGCAAGTTCCGCTACCGCGTGCCCGCGCTGGAGGTCGTCTCGATCGGAGCCGGAGGCGGCTCGATCGCCTGGATCGACCGCTACGGAGGTGGCCTGAGGGTAGGCCCGGAGAGCGCCGGCTCCGTGCCCGGGCCGGCCTGCTACGGGCGAGGCGGCACCGAACCGACCGTCACCGATGCCGACCTCGTGCTCGGTTATGTGGCCCCGGACGCCATCTTCGGCAGCGGCGAGCGAGGCGGCTTCCGGCCGGACCGCTCGCTCGCCGAGCAGGCAATCCGCGATCGGATCGCCGAGCCACTCGGCCTCTCGGTGACCGATGCCGCGCTAGGGATCGTGGAGGTGGCGAACGCCAAGATGGCCGGCGCGCTCGAGAACGAGATCATCGGCCGCGGCTTTGACCCCCGCGATTTCGTGCTCATGTCCTACGGAGGAGCCGGGCCGTTCCACGCCGTCGGCTACGCGCGCACGCTCGGAATCCGGACGATCGTCGTACCCGGGGAGGCAGCTTCGGTCTGGTCGGCGTTCGGCATCAGCCAGGCTGACATCCGCTACCAGTACGAGTCCTCGGTGGTGATGCTCCAGCCCTTCGGCGCCGACCGCATCGAGGCCGCGTTCGGGCACCTGGAGGACCGCGCCCGCGCGGCCTTGGCGGAGCACGAGGACGTCGCGCGGTTCGAGTTTCGCCGCTACGCCCGGATGCGCTTTCAGTGGCAGCTTCACGAGCTGGAGATCCGTCTCCCGGACAGCCATCTCGACGAAGCGGCGGTCGCGGAAATCGAGCGGTCGTTCATCGCCATGTACTCCGAGCGCTACGGCGAAGCCGCGCTGTTGCCGGGCGCGCGCCTGGAGCTGGTCTCGCTCAGGCTCGAGCCGGCGATGGCGGCAGGCTCGGACTCGCTTCCACGCTCGAGCACGGAGGACGGCCCGAAGCGGCTGGGCACACGCGAGGTCTGGTTCGTGCGCGGGCGCGGACCGGTCGACGCCGAGGTCTACCGCGGTGACGCGCTGGCCGTGGGCGACGTGGTGGATGGTCCCGCCGTCATCGACATGGCGATCACCGGCGTGGTCCTTCCGCCCGGCACCAGCTGTGAGCGCCGGACGACCGGCGATTTCGTCATCACCCTCGAGAGCTGAAAGGCAGAGCATGGCGAGCATCGACATCGCACCGTCCGTCGAGGCCGACGCCGCGGCCCGCCCGGAAGGATTCTGGGACGGCACCACGCACGCCTACATCCCGCCGCCCCAGGCGCGCATACCACCCGGGCTCCGCCTGCACCGCACCGCGGCCGAGGAGATCGATCCGATCACCTACGAGGTGGTTCGGCACGCGCTGTGGAACGCCAACGCCGAGCACGTCCGGGTGATCGAGAACCTCGCGGTCTCGCCGATCGCGGTCGAGATCCGCGACTTCCAGCCCTGCATTCTCACCGAGGACGCCGAGCTCCTGTATTTCGGTCCGTGCCTGCAGTACATGGCCGGGATGCTTGACATCCAGGCTCGCTACGTGCTCGAGCATCGTGGCCAGCGCGTGCGCGACGGCGACATGTGGCTGTGCAATGACCCGATCATCGGGACCGCCCACCAGCCCGACGTCGGCCTCATGTGCCCGGTGTTCGTCGGCGAGGAACTGTTCTGCTGGGTGGCGAACATCTGCCACCAGAACGACATCGGTGGAACCGTCCCCGGTTCGTTCTGCCCCAACGCGGTGGACGCGTTCTGGGACCCGCCGAGCTTCCCGCCGTTCAAGATCGTCGAAGAAGGACGGATCGTCTCCGACATGGAGGAGCTCTACCGGCGCTGTTCGCGCACCCCGGAGAACCTCTCGCTGGACCTGCGGGCCACGATCGCCGGCAATCATGCCGCGGCCACTCGCATCAAGGCCCTGGTGGCCAAGTACGGCCCGGACGTCGTCAAGGGCGTGATGCGCCGGATCCTCGACGCCAGTCAGCACGCCCTTGAGGAAGCACTCGACACGATCCCGGACGGCACCTACAGCGAGCGCCTCGTCAACGAAGTCTCGATGACGGGCGACCGCGGGACCTATCCGGTTGTGACCACGGTGATCAAGCGGGGTCGCACGCTCACTTTCGACAACGCCGGGACCCATCCGCAGGCCGGCGCGATCAACGTGGGCTTCGCGGCGTGGCGCGGGGCGATCCTCGGCACGCTCAACGTCCTGCTCCTGGCCGACCAGATGGGCTGCGTCGGCGGCGCGGCCCGCGCGTGTCGCTTCGAGCCGGAGCCGGGCACGATCACCTGTCCGGACTGGGGCGCCGCGGTCTCGCCGGCCGGGGTGTACGCGACCGAGACGGCGATTTCGACCGGCAACGCCGTGATCGCCAAGATGATGCTGACCTCCAGCGACCCGACCATCCGCAACCGGGCGCTGTCGCCCGACGGCGGCCAGTGGGGCTGTCACTTCGTGGCCGGCACGAACCAGCGCGGGGATTACTACGTCGGCGGCATGGGCGACAACATGCTGGGGGCGAGCGGAGCGTGCTGGAACCGCGACGGCGAGTTTGCCAACGGCCACTACTGGATCCCCGAGGGGCGCGGGCCAAACGTCGAGCTCTACGAGCGCGACTGGCCGATTCTCTACCTGTACCGGCGCGAGCACGCCGACTCCGGCGGCGCCGGGCGCTTTCGTTCCGGAAACGGCGGCGAGATCGCGTACGTCATGCACGGCGGCGAGTCCGCGCTCGGCCTCTACACCGCCGAGGGGATCCCGAAGACGAGCGGGATCTTCGGCGGCGATCCCGCCGCCATCTTGAGCACCCGCGTGATCACCGGCACGGAGATCCGGCGCCGATTCGCCGCGGGCGAGCTTCCGCAGGACATCGACGCGCTCGGCGGCGAGGAGGTCGCGCTCGTCGGCAAGGGCACCGGCCTCCCGCTGACCGAGGATGACGTCCTCTACTGGAACTGGTCGCCGGCGGGCGGGTTCGGCGATCCGCTGACCCGTGATCCGGCTCGGGTGGCGGCCGACGTGGCCGACGGCGGGGTGACCCGTGAGGGCGCCGAGCGGATCTACGGGGTCGTCCTCGCCGGCGAGGAGGTCGATCCGGAGGCGACCGAGAGGCTTCGACGCGAACGCCTGCTCGAGCGCCTCCACCGGGCGGGGAGCGAGCGCCGCGAGCTGCTCGAGCTGCGGGCGGCGCCCGAGGGATCGCAGACGATCGCCGACGTCTACCTGATCGACCGATCGGCCGATCGGATCGCCTGCCATCGCTGCGGCACCCACCTGTGCCGGTTCGGCGAGAGCCCGAAAGAGGGAATGGCCGTGCTCGAGCGTCCGGTCGAGTCGTTGACGCCGGGTGCTCCTCCGCCCGCCAGGTTCGTCGACGACGAGGTTGTGTGGCGCGACTTCCTGTGCCCGGGCTGCGGCGTGCGCCTGGCCACGGAGGTGGCCTACCCGGGCGCGCCCGCGTTTCGCGAGTTGGAGCTGCGACCGTGAGCGTCCGGGGTGGCGTGTCGCACTGGGTGCCCGAGCCCGACGAGCAACCGCCGCTGCGGGAGATGACGGTCGCCCAGCTGCTCGACGAATCGGTCGAGCGCTGGCCGGATCACGAGGCGATCGTCTACTCCGCCTACGACGATCTCGGCATTCGCGAACGGTGGACCTTCAATGAGTTACGCGCGCGCGCGCGAGATGTCGCCCGGGCCTTCATCGCCGACGGGTTCGAGCCCGGCGACCGGGTCGGGATCTGGGCGACCAACCGCCCGGAATGGTTGCTCACCCAGTTCGGCGCCGCGTATGCCGGGGTGGTGATCGTTCCGATGAACCCGCTGTACCGCAGCGCCGAGGTCGCCTACGTCCTCGGGCGGGCCGGCGCCGGCGGTTGCTTTCTGGAGCCGGAGAACCGCGGAGCCGATCTCTGGGCGATCCTCGAGTCGGCGTCGGCGGAGCTGCCCGACCTGCGGCGGCGAATTGGCTTCGGCGACGCGCCGTTGCCCTTCGGCGACTGGGTGAGCGACGGCGGCCGGGTATCCGACGGTGAGGTGGATCGCCGCTCGGCCGCGGTCCTGCCCGCCGACACCTCCCAGATCCAGTTCACCTCGGGTACGACGGGGTTTCCCAAGGGCGCGGAGCTGCGCAACACGGGGATCGTCAACAACGCCCGGGTGTTTGCGGCTCGGGCCCTGTTCCACGAGGGCGGGCGGCACTGCAACCCGATGCCGTTCTTCCACTGCGGCGGCTGCGTGATGTCGACGCTCGGGTCGGTCGCCTACGGAGCGGTGCAGCTTCCGACCCTCACCTTCGACGCCCACCGGGTCGTGCAAACCATCGACGGCGAGGCGGCCACCTCCCTGTCGGCCGTCCCGACGATGCTGATCGGATGCGAGGAGGCGCTCGCTCGCACCCGCGGATCGCTGGAGTCGCTCGAGGTGATCGTCACCGGTGGCTCGCCGGTCCCGGTCGACGTCGAGCGCCGCTGGATGGCGCGCTTCGGGGTTCGCTTCACCATCACCTACGGGATGACCGAGGCCTCGCCGGTGATCACCCAGAGCGATCCCGACGACCCCGAGGAACTGCAGATCGCCACCTGCGGGCAACCGCTGCCCCATATCGAGGTCGATGTGGTCGACTCGGGCGGTGACCCGGTCCCGATAGGGGCCCAGGGAGAGTTGCGCACCCGGGGAGTAATGGTGATGAACGGCTATTGGGGTGACCCGGACGCCACCGCTCGAGCCATCTCGCCGGACGGTTGGCTGCGCTCCGGCGACCTCGCCTCGATGGACGCGAACGGGTACGTTTCGATCACGGGACGCGCCAAGGAGATGATCATCCGCGGAGGCGAGAACATCTACCCGGCCGAGATCGAGGACGCCATCCGGCGGCTCCCCGGTGTGCTCGACGCGAGTGTGGTCGGGGTGCCCGACGATCGCTATGGAGAGCAGGCGGCCGCGTTCGTGCGCTTGGCCGAGGGTGAACCGGCCGACGAGGAGGTGATCCGGCGACGGCTTGCTGCCCAGGTGGCGCGTTATAAGGTGCCCCGCTACGTGCGCTTCGTCGCGCAGTTCCCGGTCACGCCCTCGGGCAAGGTGCAGAAGTTCAAGCTGCGCGAAGCCTTCAGCGCCGAGACCCCCGAGGCGGTGGAGCATGCCTGAGGAGCGCTGGTTCGCCCCCGAGGAGCTCGACGAGCTGTGCCGCCCCACCATGGACCGGGCGATCGAGGCGCTCCATGCGGGAGACACGGAGCGGGCGATCGAGCTGTGCGAGGGCATGAAGCACGAGTGGCGCTTCCTGCACGACCTGATGGCCGAATCGATGCTCGGCCTGATCACCTATATCCAGGAGGCGTTCGGCGAGGAGCGGGTGGCCGAAGCCTGGGAGCGGACGCTGCGCCGAGGCTGGCGGCGCCAGAGCGGAAAGATCTTGGAGCGCGACCGGCGCGAGATCGTCGAGGCACTCGCCGCGACGTGGCGCGCGCATTCCACGAGTGGCGTCGGCCCTGAGCCCGGAGCGTTCACGATCGAGGAGGACGAGGAGAAGTTCACCTTCCGGATGAACCCCTGCGGCAGCGGGCAGCGTCTGTGGCGCCTGGGCATGTACGCCGGCGACGACCCGTACGGAGTGACACGGGAGGCTCACGACTGGTCATATCACCGCGCCGGTCTGCCCCTCTACTGCACCCACTGCACGTTCATGAACGAGCTGCTTCCGATCCGCTGGTACGGGCTTCCGCTCTATCCGTCCGAGCCGCCCGGGGACTACGACCGAGACCCGTGCACGTGGTACTGGTACAAGGACCCGGCGGATATCCCGCAGGAGCACTGGTCCCGCTACGGGCTGGAGCGAGCCCGACCGGGCTCAGACGGCTGACCCCGCATCGGGCGGAGGCCCGCCCCAGCGCTCGGTGAAGGCGATCTCGGCCACGGGGCGCCGGGTGAGCCGGGTCGGGAGCTCGCGCTCGGGCCAGCCGAGGGCGATGATCGCGGCGACCGCGACACCCTCGGGGATTCCCAGGAGCTCGCGAATCCGCGCTTCCTCGGCGACCAGCAGGGTGGTCAGGGCGGCGCCGAGACCAATCTCGCGCGCGGTCAGCAGCAGGTTCTGCACCGCCGGGTAGACCGACGCGCCGGCGACCAGACCCGCGCGGGGCAGCTGCGCATCAACCGCCGAGATGTCGGCCATCACCGCGCAGGCGACGAGCAGCACCGGGAGCTCGTCGAGGTGCTCGGCCATGTGGTCAGAGTCCTCGACCATGCGCTGCGCGCGCTGTCCCTCGACCCGGATCTCGCCGGTCCGGGTCCGCGCCATGTACGCCTTCCACGGCACCAGATACCAGTCGCGCAGCTGCCGTTTGACCTCGGGGTCGCGGATGGCGATCCACCGCACCGGTTGGCGGTTGCCGCCCTGGGGCGCGAAGCGGGCAGCCTCGAAGAGCTTGACCAGGGTGGCGTCGTCGACCGGAGCCGACTTGAAGTAGCGGCAGGTGCCGGCGCCTCGAATGACGAGCTGGAGCTCCATGTCAGGCGTCCGACGCCGGGGGCGGCTTGAGCACGACCTCACCCTCGGCCACGAGCTCGCCCGACTGGTTGGTCCAGGTCACCGCCATCGTGGCCCGGTTGCGGTCGGGCTCGAGCGCGGCCACCTCGACCCGCGTGCGAATCGTGTCACCGATGTAGACGGGCCGGCGATACTCGATGTGGTTGCTCACGGCCACGCTCCCGAGGCCGGGCAGGTGCATTCCGAGCAACCCGGCGCTGAGCGCGAGGGTGAGCGGGCCGTGGGCGACTCGCGCTCCGAATCGGCTGCGAGCGGCGTACTCGGCATCGACGTGGATCGGGTTGAAGTCGCCGCTGATGGCGCAGAACATCGCTACGTCGGTCTCGGTGACCGTCTTGGCGGATTCCGCGAATTGGCCTATCTCCAACTCGTCGATCGGGTGGGACTCCATGCGGCTGGATCATCCTATTACGCTGACCGCCCGGTCGGTCAAGTTATGTCGCAAGCCCCGACACAAGCCGCACGGGTTGCCATCGTCACCGGCGCCGGACGCCGGGGCGGGATCGGCCTCGCGATCGCGAGGCAGCTCTTGTCCGACGGCTGCGCGGTGGTCGTCTCGGATCTCGAACGGCCGATGAGCAGTCATCCGGACTATCAGGGCGCTCGCCGCGACGAGCTCGCGATCGCGGCCGGGGAGCTGGCCGGTCTCGGCATCGGCGCGGTGGCCACCTGCGGCTGCGACGTGCAGAACTCCGATGAGGCCGAGCGGCTCGTCGCGTTTGCCGTCGAGCGGTTCGGCCGCCTCGACGTCATGGTCAACAACGCGGGCGTGGCGATCGGCCTCGGCCCGGTGGTGGAGCTGACCGACGCCGACTGGAAAGTCAACCTCGACGTGATGGCCACCGGGGTGTTCAACTGCTCGCGGGCGGCCGCGCGCCGGATGATCGAGCAGGGGGAGGGCGGTCGCATCATCACGATCGCCTCGCAGGCTGGCAAGCTCGGGCAGCCGTGGCTCGGGGCCTACTGTGCCGCCAAGTTCGCCGCCGTCGGGCTCACGCAGGTCATGGCGCACGAACTCGGGCCGCATGGCATCACCGTCAACGCCGTCTGCCCGGGCACCGTGCTCACCCCGCTGCTCGATGTGCGCGGCGGGATCTTCGATGTCTATCCGGCCCGGGCCGGGATCACCCGTGAGCAGTACGAACGCAGGGTCCTGCGGACGATTCCGCTGCGCCGGTTCCAGACGCCGGAGGACGTGGCCAGCGCCGTCGGCTTCCTGGCCTCGTCCCAAGGTGGCTACATCACGGGTGAGGCGATGAACGTCAGCGGCGGCCAGACGATGGCCTAGCAATCAACCCCGGAAAGCAAGGTCATGTACAAGCTCTACGCAATTTGGACTCACCCGCAGGACGTCGAGGCCTTCGAGCGCCACTACGTTGACGTGCACGCGCCTCTGGCGGCGGCAATTCCGGGACTGAAGCGTCTGGTTCTGACTCGGACCTCGGACGGTCTGCACGGTGAAGCGTCGCCGTTTCACCGGGTGGCCGAACTCTGGTTCGAAAGCGCCACCGTGCTTGAGCGGGCGCTCGACTCGCCGGAGATGAAAGCCGGGATTCGCGACGCCGAAGAAATGCAGGAGCGCTTCGGGGTGCAACTGCTGAGCCCCGCCGGGATGTTCTCAGAGCAGCCCCTCGGGCCGGTCGCGTCAGCGGCTCAAGGGGCTGTCAATCCGGCGACTCCTGCATGATCGCGCGGACCAGTTCCGCCACGCCGGCCCGACGCCGCGTCCTGCGGGTGCTGAGGAGTCCGTCGAACAGGGTCGCGCAGAAGATCTCGGCGATCTCCTCCGCTGTGCGCGGTCCATGGGGCCGGTACCAGGTCCAGCTCCAGTTGCACATCCCGAACACCTGGAGGGCGACGACGCTGGGGTCAACGGCGGCGAACTGCCCGCTCTCGACGCCGCGCGCGATCGTGTCGCGGACCATGCCGCTGTACTCGTCGCGCATCGCGCGCACATCTGCCATCAGCGGCTCGGATGCGAAGCGGACGATCTCGCGCGCGAAGGCGACCGTGGCGGCTCGGTCCTCGGCCTGGGCGTACATGAGCTGATAGACGAAGGCTCGCGCCTGGTCAACCGGTGCGTCGAGTTCGTCCAGGATGCGGCGAGCTTCGCTGAGACGGCGTCGCATGTAGTCGGAGTGAACCTGCTCCAGCAGCCGCTCCTTGGTGCCGAAGTGATGCAAGATCGTGCCCTTGCTCATCTCGAGCTTGGCCGCGATGTCGCGCAGGCTGACGGCGTCATAGCCTCGCTCAGCCACCAGTTCCGCGAAGCACCGCAGGATGTCGTCCTTGCGGCTGCGCCGGGCCGCGCGAGTCGAGCTCATCGAGTCCGGACGCGCTGATCGCGGAGGAGTCCGCGCGCGATGATGTGCTGCTGGATCTCGGATGTGCCGCCCCCGATCTGCATCAGCTTGGCGTCGCGCATGAACCTCTCCACCGGGAATTCGTCAGTGTATCCGTAGCCCCCGAGGATCTGGACGGCCTCGGTGCAGGCGCGCATGGCCATCTCGGCCCCGAACAGCTTGCAGGCGGCGGACGGAAGGGTCAGTCCCGCCTCGCCTTCGCTGTCCGCGCTCACGGCGCACTGCATGACCAGGGCTCGACAGGCTGCGATCTCGGTGTACATGATCGCGAGCTTGCCCTGGATGAGCTGGAAGTCGGCAATCGGCCGCCCGAACTGGCGGCGTTCCTGTGCGTAGCCCGTGGCGATATCCAGCGCCCCCTGCGCGAGACCGACGCATTCAGCCGCCATCACGACGCGCTCGCTGTTGAGGCCGGCGAACATGATGGCCCGCCCCTCCCCGGGCGCACCGATCAGATTCTCGGCCGGAATCTCGCAGTCATCGAGGACGAGCTCGCCCGTGGGCGAGCCGCGCCAGCCCATCTTGTGGAAGGTTCGTCCTTTAGTGATGCCGGGTCGGCCGGTCTCGATCACGAACAGCCCGAGCTCGCGAGAACCCGGTCCGTCCGTGCATGCGTAGACGAACGCGAGGTCGGCCACCGGGGCGCTGGTGATGAACACCTTCGTCCCCCGCAGGCTCCAGCCATCGGCCGTCCGGGTGGCGGTCGTGCGCATCGACATGACGTCAGAACCCGCCTCGGGTTCCGTCATGGCCAAACAGCCGATCAGCGAGCCGTCGCAGAGGCCGGGCAGCCAGGCGGCTCGCTGGGCGGGTGATCCATGCCGGGCCAGCCGAGGCACGACCAGGTCGGCCTGGTGAAGGATCGTCGCGGCCGTGGAGACGCAGACAGCGGCGAGCTCCTCGGCGACGATCACCCGCTCGACGAGTCCGAGCCCGCTACCGCCGTCGGCTTCAGGAGCGGCGATGCCGAGGAGTCCGAGCTCCCCGGCCCGCTGCCAGCTCTCCCGCGGGAAGCGCTCTTCCCGATCGATCGTCCGAGCCAGCGGCGCCACCTCCTCGCGGGCGAACCGACGGACCATGTCGCGCAGCATCCGTTGCTCGTCGTTGAGCGCGAAAACGGTGGCCACGACGGCAGTCTACGAGTTGACCGTCCGGGCGGTCAACTGGATAGGGTGAGCCGTCCCGTGCCCACAGTGCTGCTCGTTCGCCACGCTCAGGCCTCATTCGGGGCAGCTCAATATGACGAGCTGTCGACGCTCGGTCACGCCCAGGCCGCGCGGCTCGACGAATACCTGAGCGAGCGAATTCATGGCCCTGCGCGGCTCGTCGCGGGCACCCTGCGCCGGCAGATCGACACGGCGCAAGCATGCCCGCGCCTCCGGGCCCGGGGAGCTCCGATCGAGCGCGACCCGCGCTGGAACGAGTACGACTCGGCCGACGTCCTGGCCCGCCACGGTCCCGGCCCGGGCGCGGCCGGGGTGTCCGATATCGGGGCGCCGCCGGGTCTTAGCAACGTGGCCTTTCAAGATGTCCTCGACCGTGCGCTGCAAGCGTGGGTGGCCGCCGGTCCGGACACGAGCTGCGCGGAGAGCTGGCCCGCCTTCAGGGCTCGCAGCCGTGCGGCGCTCGACGGGGTGGCCCGCGACCTCGGAGCCGGGGAGACGGCCGTCGTCGTCACGTCCGGAGGAGTGATTGCCGCGCTGGTCAGCGGGCTGCTCGATGCCCGCCCGACCGGGTTCGTCGCGCTCAACCGGATGACGCTGAACACCGCCGTCTGCACCATCCTCTGCGGGCGCTCCGGTCTTCGCCTGCTCAGCTTCGGCGAACACGGGCACCTCGGCTCAGAGCGGGCGTTGCTCACCTTCCGGTGAAGGCCGGCTCACCTGCCCCGGAGCGCCGCGAGGCCCAGCTGCGCCAGCTCCTCGACGCCGGTGCGGAACCCCAGCGCGAAGGGGTCATCCGAGCCGCCGCTGAGCGCGCGACGGTAGTTGCCCTCCATGAACACCGCCGACTTCCAGTAGGCGAAGGCGGTGTACCACCCCAGATCGTCGACCGCTCGTCCGCTGCGCTCGCCGTAATACGCGATCAGCTGACCGAGCGTCGGGAAGCCCTCGGCGGCCGTCAGCGGCGACAGGTGGAACATCGGCGGATCCGGCTGTCCGCGGTCGGTCCAAGCGGCGGCCAGGTAGCCGATGTCGGCCAGGGGGTCGCCAAGCGTCGCCATCTCCCAGTCGAGCAGCGCCGCCACTCGAGCCGGCGGCTCGGGGGCGAAGATCGCATTGCCGAGCCTGGCATCACCGTGGATCAGAGTCGTCACCGAATGCTGGGGCTTGCTCGCGCGCAGATCGTGCTCGAGCTCGTTCATGGCGGTCAGCCGGCGCGTCCGGCTGATCTTCCAGGAGCCGCTGAAGCGGCGAAGCTGACGCTCCAGGTAGTCGCCGGGGCGGGCGAGCCAGTCGAGTCCGGCGGCGGCGACATCGACGCTGTGCACCCCCACGAGGCAATCGATGAACGCCTCGGCGGCCCGCCGGCGCTCCTCTGGTGCGTCGAGTAGCGGAGGCAGGGCGGCGCCGAGAACCTCGCCGGGAACGTACTCCATGATCGCGAACGGAGCCCCCATGACCACCTCGGAGGCGCATGTCGCGATGATCCGCGGAACGGGCACGGCAGTCGACTGCAGCCCCTGGAGGAGCCGCGCCTCACGCAGGATGTCGTGGGCTCCCGGCGGCAGCGGCGGGCGAGGCGGGCGTCGCAGCACGACCTCCAGGCCGTCGCGCCGGAGCAGCATGGTGACGTTGGAATGGCCGCCCGGCAGGGACACCAGCTCGATCGGCCCCGCCCCGAGTCCAGTGGTGTCGAGCCAGGCCTCGAGTGAGTCCAGGACGATCAGCGGGGGACGGGTGAGCGCAGCGGCCTCGGCGGCTGAGCCCACCACGTCCACGCCATCGACCGTGGTCACCCTAGCCGCCGACGGTGGCGCCTTGCCCGAAGACGATCCATGGCGCGATCATCGAGCACCGCGAGCGCCGCGCAGCGCGCCGCCGCGGGTTGGCTTGGGAGAAACTCCAGCCGTGGGCTCTCTCTCTGCAGGGGCCGGACCGCCCGGGAGGGCCACAATGTCTGCGCCAGGTGGTTGCCGTCGCGCGTCCGCGCAGGCCCACCAGAATTGAGAATGCACGGAGATCCGGGATGGAAGCGGAAGTGATGAAGGCTCTGCTCGAAGCCTTCGAGCAGAGCGACTGGCAGGAGATGACCGTGACCATCGGCGGCGACCACCTCTACGTGTCCCGCCGGCCCGACGCGAGCGCTGAAGCGCTCCCGCATCCGTCCGTTGCCGGCGGGAGCCTGCCCGGCTCGGCGCCGGCTGTCTCTGAGCCGTCCCCGCCGAGCACCGCCGTCCCGGAGGGCGGCAACGGCGCATCGGCTCGCGAGTCCGAGCCCGCGCCCGCCACCGGGTCCGCGCCCGCGCGTACCGGGTCCGCGCCCACGGTCACGGGACAGGTGGCGGACGGCGTCGAGATCACCGCGCCCTCCGTGGGGCTGTTCTGGCGCGCACCCGCCCCGGGCGCCGCTCCCTTCGTCCAGGTGGGCAGCCGGGTGGCGACCGGGGACACCTTGGCCATCGTCGAGGTGATGAAGCTAATGAACCACATCACGGCCCCGAGCGACGGGCGCGTGGACGCGATTCTGGCCGAGAACGGCGCCGCCGTGGAGTTCGGCCAGACGCTGATCGTCATCGATCCGGAGGGCTGAGCCTCCGTGCTGCGCCGGGTCCTGATCGCGAACCGCGGGGAGATCGCCGTGCGCATCGCCCGAGCCTGCCGGGAGGAGGGTCTCGAGACCGTCCTTGCCGTCTCCGACGCCGATCGGGACAGCCTGGCCACACGGATGGTCGACCGGGTGATCTGCATCGGCCCGGCGGCGGCAGCTCAGAGCTACCTCGACATCGAGCGGCTGCTCGCCGCCGCCACCATCGCCGGCTGCGATGCGCTGCACCCCGGGTACGGCTTCGTCTCCGAGCGGCCCGAGCTCCCGGACCGCTGCGCCGAGGAGGGGATCGCGTTCGTCGGTCCGACGGCGGAGGCGATGCGCCGCAGCGGCGACAAGGCGATGGCGCGGGCCAGCGCCCGCGCGCTCGGGATCTCGGTCGGCGATGGCTCGGATGTCCTGGCGGGTGTGGAGGAGGCGAAGGACACGGCCGAGCGGCTCGGCTTCCCGGTGCTGCTCAAGGCCTCGGCCGGCGGCGGTGGGCGCGGCATGCGCCGCGTGGACGAGCCGGGCGAGCTGGCCGGCGCATTCATCGCCGCGTCGGCTGAAGCACGGCAGGCGTTTGGCGACGGCCGTCTGTTCATGGAGCGGTTCGTGACCCGGGCACGGCATGTGGAGGTCCAGGTGCTTGCCGACGGCGTGGGCCAGGTCGTCCACCTCGGCCACCGCGACTGCACCCTGCAGCGGCGCTACCAGAAGGTGGTCGAGGAAGCTCCCGCGTTCGACCTCCCCGACGGCGTGGGCGAGCAGATCCTGCATGCCGCCGTGGCCCTGATCGGCTCGCTTGCCTATACCGGCGCGGCGACCTGCGAGTTCCTGGTCGATCAGGACAGAGGCACCTGGGCCTTTCTCGAGATCAATGCCCGGCTCCAGGTCGAGCATCCGGTTTCCGAGCTGGTGACCGGACATGACATCGTGCGCGAGCAGCTGCGAATCGCGGGCGGTGCCCCGCTGTCATTCAGCCAGTCTGAGGTCGAGCTGAGCGGACACGCGATCGAGGCCCGCGTCAACACCGAACGCCCGGAGCAGAATTTCATGCCCGTGCCTGGAACCGTGACCCGGTGGCAGGCGCCGTCGGGCCCGGGCATCCGGATCGACACGGCGTGCTACGAAGGGTGGAGCGTCCCGCCGTATTACGACTCCCTGCTGGCGAAGCTGATCGCTTCGGGGTCGAACCGGGAGGCGGCGATCGACCGCCTGCGCGGCGCCCTCGCGGACCTGCGCGTGGCCGGCGTCGAGACCACGGCGCCATTCGTCCTCGACGTGCTCGATCACGCCGACGTCCGCGCGGGGCGGACGCACACACGGTGGCTCGAGGAAACGTTCCTCCCCGCCTGGACCGAGAAGGCGGTAGCCGCCTGATGGCCCGGATCGAATTCATCGATCAGTCGCTGCGCGACGGCCAGCAGAGCCTGTGGGGAATGCGCATCCGCGCCGGCCACGTGCTGCCTGTGGCCGAGCGGATCGACACGGCCGGCTATCGAGTCGTCGATCTCACCGGGAGCTCGCCCTTCGAAGTGCAGGTCCGCTACAACGTCGAGGATCCGTGGGCGGGGCTCGACGCGGTTCGTGCCGCCTTCCCCCGCACTCCGCTGCGCGCGGGAACACGGTCCAACGGCGTCGTCGGCATGGGGGTCACGCCGGATGCGATCGTCGAGCTTTGGGTTCGGACGCTGGCCAAGCACGGCATCCGCAGCTTCTGGATCTTCGACTGCCTGCACAACGTCGACAAGATGCTCCAGGTTGCGGCGATCGCCCGGGATGCGGGAATGACCCCCTCACCCCAGCTCAACTTCAGCCTTTCCCCCGTCCACACCGACGAGCACTACGCCGAGCTCATGCGGCGCTTCGCGGCCAGCGATGTTCCGGCCACCATCATCCTGGGCGACGAAGCGGGCGTTCTGCATCCCGAGCGGGCCCGCAGCTGGATTCGCCTCATGCGCCAGACGGCGCCCGACACCACGCTCGAGGCGCACTTTCACAACCGCACCGGAATGGGAACGCTGAATCACATCACCGCAGTGGAGGAGGGCGTCCACATCCTTCACACGGCGGTCGATTCGCTCGCCAACGGTCCCTCGATGCCCTCGACCGCCATGGCGATCGACAACATGCGTCGCCTCGGCCACGAGGTCACCCTCGACGACAGCCACCTCAGCGAGGTGTCCGAGCACTTCGCGGCACTTGCCCGTGAGAACAACCACCACATCGGCGCCCCCGTCGAGTACAGCGTGGCCGCGGTCCAGCAGCAGTTTCCCGGCGGCATGACCGGCACCCTGCGCAACCAGCTGGCCACCTACGGGATGGAGGAGCGTCTACCCCACGTGCTCGAGGAAGCGGTGCGGGTCCGCGCCGAGATGGGCTACCCGATCATGGCGACACCGTTCTCCCAGCTGGTGGGCATCCAAGCGCTGCTCAACGTCGTGCAGGGTGAGCGCTACAAGGTGATCCCCGACGAGAACCTCATGTACCTGGCCGGTCACTACGGTCCACCGCCGGGCGCGCTCGATCCCGAGCTCCTGGACCGTGCCTTCTCGACCCAGCGCGGCCGACAGGTTCGCGACACACCGCCCGCCCAGCCGAGCCTGGCCGATATCCGCAAGGACTACGGTGCGCATCTGTCCGACGAAGAGCTTCTGCTGCGGTATCTGATCCCCGGCCCGGACGTCGACCGAATGTACGCCGCCGACAACCCGATCCGACCCGTGTACCCGCTCGGCGGCGCTCAGGGCCTTGACTGGATGCGTGAGGTGCTCGCGACGAGCACGGCCCGCGTGGTCACGGCCAGCCAAGGCGAGATGACGATCTCGCTCCGGCGCTAGCTGCGACTGCGACCCGCGGGGCCGGGAGCGCTCACGCCAGCGTGGCCAGGCTGGCCGACCAGATCGACGTGTCCTGTAGGTAGTTCTTGACCACCACTCCGTGATGTAGGTCGAAGTCAAAGACTCCATACCACCCCCGGATGACCCGGGTGGGCGCCAGGAGGTGCCAGGGATCGACGATCGACCGGGCGTCCATCGTGATCGACGCGCGGCCGGTGAACAGCATCGGCGTGCCGTCCGCGCTGCGTCGCAGATGAGCGCTGACGTCGAGCCGGACGAGCTCGCACACCGACGGCGGCCGGCCCTGCTCGGCATGCGGGATGAGCCGCAGCGACAGCACGGGGAGGTCGTCGAGCTGCGCCGGCTCGGCGATCTGCTCGCAGGCGATCGCCATCGTCACGATTCGCTGCCCCACGGGCCGCTCGGTGGTGAACAGCATCTGCTCGCCGAACGGCGTGCCGGCGCCGCCCGAGGTCCGATGCATCGTGGCCAGCTTCTTGGCGAACCCCCACAGCTCGCGCCCGGCCACGAGCGGGATCTCGTTGTCGGTGAAGATGAAGGGCTGATAGAGGTAGGTCTCGCCGTCCAGCAGGACGCGGACCATGACGTATGACTCGTGGTACGGGCCGAAGCTGGAGAACGGGATCCACCGACCCCAGGCCAGGCACACGGGGGTCTCGTCGGCTGGTTCGAGCCCGGGCGGGAGCAGTGACTCCACGTTGTCCCGGTCGGCCTCGTACGCGATGAAGATGTCCTCGACGCCGCGGTACAGATACGGCGGCGGCGCGTAGGCGAATCCCGGACCGACCGGCTGGGAGAACGACGTGGCAAATGCGGCCTTGTCCATGAAGACGCTCCTCAGATCGTCGTTAGCGTGAGGTTAGGTTCGCGCCCTTGAGGGCGATTGACGCAGTTCACGCGGCGCCGGCTTCGTGACTTCTCCAGCCGTCGATGCGAAAGGCCGCTCGCGCCTGTCCACGCCCGCCTAACGTGCCGCCATCGCTATTCGAGGCGCTGCTGCACGCCGCGCTCAGATCAGGAGGTTTGGCAGGTGCCATCACATAGGAGCATCGGGGCGAGCTGCCGCGGACCCCGGTGGTATCTCGTAGCCCCCGCGATCATCGCGGCGCTGGCCCTGGCCGCGTGCGGGAGCTCAAGCAGCTCGACCAGTTCGAGTGCGGCGAGCGCAACGTCCTCGAGCACGAACGCCGCCGCCGCCGCCACGAACACGGCCTCGGGCTCGCCTCTGACGGTGTACACGTTCGCAGACGTCCACACGCAGGGCCCGCAGTACAAGAACATCGAGGAAACCGCGCGCGTTGCCGCCGACTGGATCAATGCGCACGGTGGCGTGGCGGGTCACAAGCTCAACGAGCAATTCTGTGACGCTCAAGGCACGCCGACGGCTGCGGCCGCGTGCGCACGTCAGGCGGTAGCGGCGCATGCCGTGGCCGTACTGGGCTCGTTCACCTTCACCGGCAACGCGATCCTGCCGATTCTCGCGGCGGGTAACACGGCTTACTTCGGTAACTGCTGTGCCGTGTCGTCGGACGAGTTCACGAGCCCGTATTCGTTCCCGCTGGGCAATCAGCCGCTGTATGCGGTGGGCATGGTCCAGCGAGCGGTGCAGGACGGGTGCAAGCACATGGTCGGCGTGATCATCCAGGGCGCTGAGTCGTTCGAGCCGCTGATGACCAATGCGGCCACAGCTCTGCACACCAAGATCTACAAATACGTCAGCCTCCCAGCCACGGCGCAGGACTACAGCACACAAGTGGGAGAGGCGACCGCGGACGGGACTGACTGTCTGTTGATGATCGTCTCAGAGACTCCGTACATCGCGTGGAACGCGGCGTACGCGCAGTCGGGCAGTCACGCTCGCATGTACGGCCCGCAGGGCAACCTCGACGCGGTGTCCATCAAGGGATTCACCGCGGCGACCAACGGCGACGTGATCGCGGGCATGTATCCCGACATCTCGCTGCCGCAGTGGGCCGACTACCGGGCGGCGCTGTCGCAGTACCACGCCGACATGACGCAGGACTACAACAGCCTCGGCGGTCTGGGCACCTGGGTCGCTTACCAGGCGTTCAAGCAGATCGTCGAAACCATGAAGGGGCCGATCAACAACGCGACGTTCTACACGACCGCGCAAACCGCGAAGGTGAACCTGCCGGGCATGATCCCGCCGATCAACTTCGCCGAGCCATGGAACAAGGAGGGAGGACCTGCTGGATATGACCGCATCTTCAACAAGTCGGTCGTCTTCAGCAAGGTCGAGAACGGCAAGATCGTTCCGCTGACGAACTCCTTCGAGGACGTGTCCGCCCTCGCAGAAGGCAAGTAACCGCAAACGGGACATCCCTCCCGCTCCGGACGGGCCCCGGGGCGGGAGTGGCTGTCCCACGGAGGAGGCTGAGGTATGCAGGAAGTCATCCAGTTCGCGCTCCTTGGGATCGGCGTCGGCGCCCTGTATTCGCTGGCCTCTCAGGGCCTGATCGTCATCTACCGCGGATCGGGGGTCCTGAACTTCGGTCTGGGCGCGATCGGGATGGTCGGCGCGTATCTGGAGTACGAGCTCACCCAGAACGCGGGATGGGCGTTCATCCCCGCGCTCGTGCTCGGAGTACTTGCCTCAGCGCTGGTGGGGGCCTTGGTCCACATCTTCATCATGCGGCCGTTGCGCAACGTGTCGCCGATCATGCGAGTGATCGCCACCCTCGGGGTGATGGTCACGCTCCAGGCGATCGCGGTGCTGCGCTACAACGCGGATCCCCGCTTCGTCCCCAGCGCGCTGCCGCTGCACATCTGGCACCTGTTCGGGTCGGTGACGCTCTCCTCGGACCGGGTCATCCTGCTCGCGATCGGACTCGCGCTGACCGTGGGCCTGTGGCTGCTCTATCGCTTCACCAAGTTTGGCCTCGGGACCACCGCCGTGGCCGAGAACCAGCGCTCGGCCGCTTCGCTCGGCTGGTCGCCGGACCGGATCGCCACGATCAACTGGGCGCTCGGATCGGGTCTGGCCGGCCTCGCGGCGATCCTGATCGTGCCGATCATCACCCTGCAGCCAGAGGTTCTCACCAATCTGGTGCTCGCCGCCACCGCGGCCGCGCTCGTGGCGAGCTTTCGATCGTTCCCCATCGCCTTCATCACCGGCTTGGTGATGGGCATCGCACAGGCCGAGGGCGACCGCTACATCCACCAGCCGGGCGTCGGCGATTCGTTCCCGTTGCTGCTCATCGTCGTCTGGATGCTCATCCGGGGCCGCGCACTCCCGCTGCGCGACTACCTCCTGCAGCGCCTGCCGACAATCGGATCCGGACGTCCCAACTGGCGCGGCCTCGTGTTCGGGGTTGCGGTCGCCGTCGTGCTGATCGCGCTCACGCCGGCAATCTGGATCCAGGCGATCACCGTGACCTTTGCCGTGGCGATGGTCCTGCTCTCGATCGTCGTGCTCACCGGCTACGCCGGGCAGCTTTCGCTGGCGCAATACGCCATCGCCGGGTTCGGCGCCTACGTGTCCGGACGCCTGATGGCGGCCGACGGGTGGCCATTCTGGCTGGGCTGCGTGGCGGGCGTCGTGGCCGCGCTCCCTCTGGGGATGCTGTTCGCCATCCCCGCCGTGCGCACCCGCGGAATCAACCTGGCCATTCTCACCCTGGGGCTCGGCTCCGCCATCGAGGTCATTCTGTTCGACAACCAGAATCTCACCGGGGGCGTGGCCGGGACGATCATCCATTCGCCGACGATCGCCGGGTTCAACATCGACGCCGCGCCGCACCCGGCGCGATACGCGTACTTCGTACTGGTTCTCCTCGTCATCGTGACCCTCGCGGTGGGCAACATCCGGCGGGGGCGCACCGGACGGCGGATGATCGCCGTACGCACCAACGAGCGGGCGGCCGCGGCGCTCGGGATCAGCGTGCGAGGTGTGAAGCTCTATGCCTTCGGCCTGTCGGCGTCGATCGCCGCCCTCGGCGGCATGCTCATCGCCTTCCAGTCGACCGCGGTGACCTATTCGGAGTTCGCCAACTTCAACTCGATCAGCGATGTCGGGTACACCGTCGTCGGCGGCATCGGCTTCCTGCTCGGGCCGCTCATCGGCGGAACCCTCACCCCGGGCGGTTTCGATCAGCAGGTCCTCGAGTCGATCAGCCAGGGTCTCGGCAAGTGGATCCCCCTGATCGGCGGCGTCTCGATCATCCTGCTGGTCCTGCTCAACCAGAACGGCATCGCCAAGGAGTCGATCGCCCAGATCGCCTGGCTCCGCCGCCGGCTGAGCGGCGCCATCCCCTTCCTGCGTCCGCGGGAGCGAGCCCGGGTGCAGCTACCTTCGGTCGGAGACATCGAGCGGGTGGCACCCCAGACGCTCGAGGCCACCGGCATCACGGTTCGCTACGGCGGGACGGTCGCCGTCGACGACGTCTCCCTGGTCGTCCCGCCCGGAAGGATCATCGGACTGATCGGCCCGAACGGAGCGGGCAAGACCACGTTCATCGATGCGGTCACGGGCTTCGCCCGCCCCGCAGCGGGGACGCTCAGCCTCGACGGGCGGGACATCAGCCGGTGGTCGGCCGAACGCCGGGCCCGGGCGGGCCTCGGGCGATCGTTCCAGTCGTTGGAGCTGTTCGAGGACTCGACCGTGTTCGACAACCTGCGCGCCGCGAGCGATCCGCGTGACTCGGTGTCCTACCTGCGCGATCTCGTCTATCCCTTCGCGCCGCCGCTGCCCGGGGCCGTGGTCAGCGCGATCAAGGAGTTCCGCCTGGAAGACGATCTCGAGCGGCTGGTCGAGGATCTGCCCTACGGTCAGCGCAGACTGCTGGCGATCGCCCGCGCCGTGGCGACCCAGCCCGGCATCCTGCTCCTCGACGAGCCGGCGGCCGGCCTGGGCGATGTGGAGTCCAGCGAGCTCGCCGACGTCGTGCGGCGGCTGGCCTCGGAGTGGGGGATCGGGATCCTCCTCGTCGAGCACGACATGAACTTCGTCATGTCGGTGTGCGACGAGATCGTCGTCCTCGACTTCGGTCGCAAGATCGCCCAGGGAGCCCCCGAGCAGGTTCGCAACGACCCGGCGGTCATCGCCGCCTACCTGGGCGAGCCCGAGGAGGCGGTCCGGGCGAGAACGAGCGCCACGCCCTCGAGCGCCGGTGCGGGGGCCCCGCGGGACGGCGCAGAACGCAAGCCGGCGACGGAGGTGCAATCGTGACCGCCGTGCTCGAAACGACCAAGCTGTGCGCCGGCTACGCCGGCCAGCCGGTGGTGCACGACCTCGACCTCGAGGTCCGCGAGGGCGAGGTGGCCTGCCTGCTCGGGCCGAACGGAGCCGGCAAGACCACGACCATGCTGACTCTGAGCGGCGAGCTTCCGGCGATCTCGGGGGAGGTCCGCCTGGACGGCCAGCCCGCCACCGCGCCGCTGTTCCGCCGGGCCCGCAACGGGATGTCGTATGTCACCGAGGAGCGGTCGGTCTTCAAGGGCCTCTCGACCCGGGATAACTTCCGGGTCGCCGGACTGGACCCGAAGGTGGCCTGCCGGCTCTTCCCAGAACTCGAAAAGCGGCTGTCGGTGAAGGGCGGCCTGCTCTCGGGCGGTGAACAGCAGATGCTCAGCTTGGCCCGGGCTCTGGCCCGCAGACCGCGAATCCTCCTCGCCGATGAGCTCTCGCTCGGGCTGGCCCCGCTGCTGGTTGACCGCCTGCTCCAGGCGGTGCGCACGGCGGCCAAGGAGGACGGCACCGGCGTCCTGATCGTCGAACAGCACGCTCACAAGGTGCTCCAATACGCCGACCGCGCGATCGTCATGCGGCGCGGCCGCGTCCAACTCTCGCTCTCGGGCGAGGAGGCTCGCGCCCGCATCGACGAGGTGGAGCGCGCCTACCTGACGAGCGGCGAGCCCGTCGTCCCCGCCTAGCCGGGGCAGTAGTGCAAGTCGAGTTCGTCGACCAGACGCTGCGGGACGGCCCCCAGAGTCTGTGGGGTATGCGCATCCGTGGTGGGATGGCCACGGTGCCGGCCCCCCTCCTGGACCGGGCCGGATACGCCTACGTCGACGTCCCGAGCGGCTCGTTCTTCACCGTTCAACTGCGCTACCTGCGCGAGGATCCACTTCAGACCTTCCCCCACATCCGGCGCCTGCTGGGCGCGACCCGGACGCGCTGCGGCGTGCGCCCGTCTTCGAGCGGGCGCTACGGAATCTCTCCGTACTCGATCATCGACTTCTACCTGCAGACGATGGTGCGGATGGGTCTGGACAGCTTCTGGATCTACGACTGCCTGTACGACATGCCGGAGATGGAGCGCCTCGCCCGCGTCATCCACGCCGCCGGAGCGCAGCCCGTGCCCGCGGTCATGTACGGCATCAGCCCGTTGCACACCGACGACTGGTTCGCGGCCCGTGTCCGTGAGATGGTCAGTTGGGGAGTGGCCCCAGCGATCTACGTTGAGGATGCGGCGGGAATCCTCACCCCGGAACGGGCACGGACGCTGCTTCCCGCGCTCGTCAAGGCGGCCGGTCCGGTGCCGGTGGAGCTGCACTGCCACAACACGACCGGCCTGGCCCCGCTCAACTACCTGATCGGCTTGGAATCCGGTGTCCGCAGGCTCCACACCGCGAGCCGGCCGATGGCCAACGGACCGTCGCTGCCCTCAACCGAGATGACCCTGGTCAATCTCGCCTCCGCGGGCCACACGCATGGTCTCGACGAGTCCACGCTGGAGCCGGTCGCTCGCCACATGGCCGCCGTCGCGGCCCGGGAGGGGTACGAGCACGGCGGTGCCGTTCGCGAGTACGACGTCCGCATCTACGATCACCAGCTGCCCGGCGGCATGACCGGAACGTTCAAGGCGCAACTCGCCCAGCACGGGATGGACGATCGCTTCGACGCCGTCCTGGACGAGATCCCGCGGGTGCGCGA
This sequence comes from Solirubrobacteraceae bacterium, assembly GCA_035504535.1. Taxonomy (GTDB): domain Bacteria; phylum Actinomycetota; class Thermoleophilia; order Solirubrobacterales; family Solirubrobacteraceae; genus Palsa-465. The sequence continues at coordinate 83,356 of DATJRS010000051.1, forward strand.
GGAGCTCGGCTACCCGGTGAGCGCCACCCCCTTCTCGCAGTTCATCGGGACCCAGGCCCTCATGAACGTGATCGCCGGCGAGCGCTACACGGCGACGATCGATGAACTCGCCCTCTACGTTCAGGGCGCATACGGGTCGCCTCCGGCCCCGATCGACCCCGACGTGGTGGACCGCATCCTGAGCACCCCCCGAGGCCGGGCGCTGGCCGGCTGGAAGCGGCCGGAGATGACGCTCGACGAGGTGCGCCAAGCGTACGCCGGCACGACCAGCGTCTCGGACGAGGAGCTGTTTCGCCTGCACTTCGCGCCGCAGGAGGACGTCGAGGCCACTCGGGCGGCGGGCCCGATGCGGACCGATTACCCGGTTGGTGGGCTCCTTCCCGAGGCCGTCGAGCAGGCACTGGCTGTGCGCGGCGCTCGCCGGGTCGCCATCCGGGATGGTGACACCGCCGTCGAGCTGCGCCGTTAGTCCCGGCTCAAGTCACGCGGTAGACCCGGTACTCGACGATGGGACCCGGGTGCAGGCGGCCCTCACCGAGGAACAGCGTCCGGTTCACCCACCCGTAACGCTCATCTCCCGTCTCCAGCCGTGGTGCGGTGCGGAAGTAATGCTCGGAGTAATCGCTGGATCTCTGGCCGGCGTTCGCGGCCAGAGACGCCTCGTTGTACTCGATGACCCCGAAGTACTGAACGTACAGGTGAGCACCGTTGTCGGTGATGATGGTGAGACGAACGTCGAGCCGCCCGTAGCCGTCGGGACCGGTGAGAATCCAGTCACCACCGCCGGTATCCACGGTGCCGTGGATCCGCTCACCACTCACCTTCCCGGAGAGCACCTTGCGGATCCGCCGCTCGCCGAACGGGCCGAGCCCGACGGGCGTCGACGGAGCCAGCTCGGCGCTCATCGTGAACTCGTAAACGAGCTCCACGGGCCGGTCCCGGTGAGCTATCCGACCGGCACGAGCATGGCGCGCTCGGTGTCGAGCGCGCTCCATACATCGTGACGCCCGTAGTGGAACGGAAGGAATGTCTCGGCGGCCACACTCGCCACCGCCTCGCACTGGCCGATCAGGTCGCACTCGGTGTAGGTCGCCCGCAGCACCTCGCGCACGGGTAGCTCGTCGACCGGATCGTGGACAGTGCCGCGCAAACTGAGGCTTCCCGTACCCACCCGTTGCACACGCGTCGTGATCTGGAAGCGGGCCACGGTGAGAATCGCGTCCTCCTGCAGCCCGATGCCCGAGGCATCCGGGCGAGCCTTGAAGTTGAAGTTGATGCCCTCGGCCTCGCCGGGGCCGCGGTCTTCGGGCAGGTCGGCCTCGAGCTCGAGCAGGCGAACGCCATGGCGCTCGACGTAGCCGTGGTAGCGATGCCCGCGCCGGTGCAGCCGGCTCTCGGCAAGCTTCTTGGGCTCTCCGAACACGTCCCGGCCGTAGATCGTGGGGATGTCGCCGTCCATCCACATCGAAAGGACGTAGGCGCCGGCGAGCTCGCCGTAGCGGGCGTGCACGTAGAGCGCGCCCCCGTAGAAGTCGCCGACGCAGTTTGACTGCCAGCGGCCGACCATCGCGTTGATGACGGGTTGCTCACCCGGCTGCAGCGGGGGCGGAAGGATCTCCGCCACGACGGCCGGATCGGTGAGGAAATCGATCGAGAGCATCTCGCCGTTGACGAACCTGGGATGACTGAGCGCATGCTCGATTTCGCTGATTTCCTCGGGAGTCTTCACGTAGCCCATGACATGCTCCTGTTAGATGAGGGTGATGCGGTAAGTCGTGCCGCCGGAGGGTCCTCGGCGCTCGGAGCCGGGCGACCGGCCCGTGCGTCTCGGAACAGCTTCTCGGGGTGAAACCGGGTGCGGTCCATGTGCTGGACGCCTTCGGCGTCGACCGCACCGCTGCCGCACGACAGCAGCGCCCAACGGCTGAGCGCCACCGCCAGCTGCGCGATCCCGCGTCGAAGCCCCAGGGCCTGCACGGCCACCGATCCAAGCTCGCCCAAGGCGTCGGTCTCCAGCCGGACGCAGAGCACCTCGAGCGCGCGCTCGGCGTGTGTGAGCCGCCAGCCCAGGCGTCCGAGCGACGGCGCCGGTGCAAGACCGTGCTCGGCGCGCCATCGAGTGGCCCCGCGGTGAGCAGCCCGGGCCACGCCAAGCGCCGCCAGCGCCTCGGCCAGATGCCCGGTGGCCCGCAACCACGAGCTCAGCCGCCCCGCGCCGCCCTCGTCCGCGTCGAGCACCCGCTCGGGCTCGAGCCAGAGAGCATCGAAGGCAAGCGCTGCCGCTGCGCCCGCCCGGCGTCCCGACGCGTGCGGAGCCGGGATGCGCCGAACCCCGGGCCGGTTCAGCGGGACGATCGCCACCACGGGATGCGCGCCACCGTCCTGCACCCAGCACTCCACGGCCGCGTGCGAGGCAATGGCGGCGCCCGACAGGACGTCTCGGGTGAAACCAGACAGGCGCCATCCGGACCCCTCGCGCCGCAGGCGCAGCTGACCGGGACCACGGGGAACCAAGCATCCCGCCCGGTCGCTGATCGGTAACGGGACCTCGATGTGACCGCGGCTGCCCGGCTCCAAGCGTCGGGCCGCGGCGATGCAGCGAGCCGGGGCGCGCGAGAGCGCGATCAAAGCGCCCAGCGCCGCGTCGCCCTCGGAGAGCATGATGAGTATGCGGCACGCCTCGCCACCGGACAGACCCGCGCCCCCTGCGGCGGACGGTTCGGTCAGGGTGGTGAAGCCGGCGCGGTCGGCCAGGCGCAGAAACTCGCGGATGAGGATGAGCGCGCCGCTGGAGGCCGGGCCAAGCCGGTCGACGACGAGTCCGACCGGCAGCACCAGGGCCTGGCTGAAGTCATCTGCCCGTTCCGGCCACTGGCCGGTGGCTCGAGACGGAGCCGACCGCCCTCGGCGATCCAGCGGATGAGAGCTCACGGCCATCGTCCCGCCCGACGCTACTCGCCAATCCGCAAGCGCCCGGAAGGGCTCGCGGCGGGAGGTTGGAAGTCCTACAGCGACCTGGCGAGACGGGCGCGCGGGACCACGAGTGGGTCCTGGGAGCCGTCGGCGATCGGCAGATCGATATCGAGCCCCGCCTTCTCCCAGGCGATGCGAAAGTCGTTGACGTGACGGCGCATGACCTCGGCGGCGAGTCCCGAGTCGCGGGTCTCGATCTCAGCCAGGATGCGGTGGTGGTAGCGCAGCGCGGCCACGGTCAGGGCCGAGGACTGGATGAAGCGGTAGAGGACCGGCAGCAGCAGCTTTGAGATCGGTGTGCGCGCGACGATCAGGGCCGGGTTGCGGCTCATCTCGGCGATCATCGTGTGCAGCTCGTCGTCGAGCCGCGACCACTCGGCGAAGTCGTCCAGGCAGCGCTGCTGGGCATCGAGGTTCTGGCGCAGGGCCCGGATGTCGCCGTTGTCGACCCGCTCGGTGGCCAGCCGCGTGAGCTCCGGGTCGAGAACCAGAAGCGCCTCGTGGAGGTGGGCGAAGGTCACGTTGCGCCGGCGCATGACCGCCGCGAGCTCGCGGTGCGCGGAGTCGTCCCGGTGGCCACTGACCACCATCATCTTCGCGCTCGCTCGCTCGATCAGCCCCGCCTCCTGGAGGGTGCGCAGAGCTTCCCGCACGGTCGACCGGCTCACCCCGGCCTGGCGGGCGATCACGAGCTCCGAGGGCAGGCGCTCGCCCTCCCGCAGCTCGCCCGAGACGATCCGATCGCGCAGCACCTCGGCCAGCTGCTCGTAGGCCCGGGGCACCCGTAACCGCTGCCGGATGAAGCTTGTGTCCTCGGTGCTCATCGGGTGTTCAGCTTAGCCCTCGCTGCGGAGCTGCTCCGTCGCGCGCGCGATCGCCTCGGCGCTGGGCAGCAGGCTCCGCTCCAGCTCAGGGCTGAACGGCATCGGCACCCATGGGGTTCCGAGCCGGCGGACCGGGGTGAGGAGCTCATCGAACAGCTGGTCGGCCACGCGGGCGGCGATCTCTGCGCCGGCCCCAAAGTCCTGGACCGCCTCGTGGACGACGAGCAGCCGGCCCGTCCGGGAGACCGAGTCCAGCACCGTCTCCATGTCGAGCGGGACGAGCGAGCGGAGGTCGATTACCTCCACCGAGACCGTCGTTTGCTCGGCCGCAGCCAGGCATTCCCGAAGGGTCTGCCCCCACGTGACCACGGTGACCTCATCGCCCGAGCGGGCGACGCGGGCACGGCCGAGCGGCAGCGGATCCTCGCCGAGGCTCCCTCGCATGCCGTAGAGGCGGCGGTTCTCCACGAACAGCACCGGATTGGAGTCCCGCACGGACGCAAGCAGTAGGTCGTGCGCATCACTGACCGTTGCCGGCATGACGACCTTGAGGCCGGGCACGCCGGCGAACATCGCCTCCAACGACTGAGAGTGCTGCGCCCCGGCGCTTCGCCCCGCCCCGGTCTGCGTCCGGAACACGATTGGCACCGTCACCTTTCCCGCTGTCATGTAGGGGAGCTTGGCCGCTTGATTGATGATCGGATCCAGGCAGACGCCGACGAAGTCCATGAACATGATCTCGACGATCGGCCGTAGCCCGGTCATGGCGGCGCCCACTGCGGCGCCGACATAGCCCATCTCGCTGATCGGCGTGTCGAGCACGCGCTGCGAGCCGAACCGCTCATGAAGTCCGCGGGTGACGGTGAAGATCCCGCCGCCCGCGCCCACATCGATACCCATGAGCACGACCCGGTCGTCCTCGGCCAGCGCCTCGGCCATGCCGGCATTCAGCGCGTCCATGTAGCGCACCGCCTCGGTGGCGGGACTAGATGAGGACATGGGCGAAAGCCTCCTGCTCGTCGGGAGCCGGCGCCTCGCGGGCCTCCGCGACGGCCCGCTCGACCGCTTCCTGGGCGCTCCGATCCGCATCGTCCAGATCCTCCGGCGGCGCCGCGCCGGACGCGAGGAGCCGCTCGCGCTCGAGCGCGAGCGGGTCGCGCCGGCGCCAGAGGTCGGCCTCCTCGGCCGGCTTGTACGGCTGCTGGTCGCCTTCGTAGTGGCCCTGCCAGCGGTAGGTGAGTGCCTCCAGGAGAACCGGACCGTGGCCGGTCCGGCACTCTTCCGCCGCGGCGGCCGTGGCCGTGGCCATCGCCTCGACGTCGTTGCCATCTACCTCATGGGCAGTGATGCCGTACGCCGCCATCCGGGGGGCGACGCCCTGGACCCGGGTCATCCGGCTCGAGTCCGTGAACTCGGCGTACCGATTGTTCTCGCACACGAACACCACGGGCAGATCCCAGATCGCCGCCAGGTTCACTGCCTCGTGGAAGGCCCCCTGATTGACAGCCCCCTCGCCGAAGAACGCGACGCTGACCCGTCCCTGATCGAGCAGCCGGCTCGAGAGCGCGGCGCCGACGGCGAGCGGGACGCTCGCTCCCACGATGGCGTTGGCGCCCAGAATGCCCCGCTCCGGGTCGGCCACGTGCATCGAACCGCCCTTACCGTGGCACAGCCCCGTGGCCCGGGCAAACAGCTCGGCCATCATCCCGTTCACGTCGGCGCCCTTGGCCAAACAGTGGCCGTGCCCGCGATGAGTGGTGGCGATGTAGTCGGCCGGCCTCAGCTCCCAGCAAACGCCGACCGCGACCGCCTCCTGTCCGAGCGACGTGTGAACAAACCCGGGCAGCTGGCTGTCGCGATAGAGCGCTGACACGGCCAGCTCGAAGGCGCGGATCAGCGCCATCCGTTCGTAGCGCGCGACCGGCGAGCGCCCCACACCGGGCTCGTCGGGCTCAGAGAAGGTGCCCATGGTTGCCTCTAATTTCGGTCGGATGGTCTGACAAAACTTCTTACCAAATCGGCTTGACAGCCGCAAGTCGCTCGTTTTATGGTCCTGCTGTCGGACCAAAGTGGCCGGAGGGACCACTTCCGGTACGAGAGGAGAGGATCGGTTCCCGTTGATCACGCCCGTGGTCATGCCGCAGATGGGTCTCGAGGTCACGGAAGGCACCGTCGTCACGGTCGCCGTCGTGTCCGGGCAGTCGGTGTCGGCGGGGGAGGTCCTCGTGGAGATCGAAACCGACAAGGCGCTGACCGAAGTCACCGCCCCCCGCGATGGGACGGTCGCCGCCGTCGCCGTTTCCCAAGGAGACGTGGTCTCGCTCGGGGCCGTCCTGGTCACGCTGAGCGACGGGGAAACGGTCGCCGCGCCGCAGGCCACGGGCGCCGATCACGGATCACTCCAGCGCTCGGCGCAAACTGACGAGGTCCCGGCTGCCGCTGCTCGCGCGCCCGCGGCGCACGGACGCAACGGCTACGGACGCCTGCGGATCGCCCCCGTGGCCCGCCGTGCCGCCACCCGGCTCGGAGTCTCGCTCGAGACCGTGACCGGCACCGGTCCGTCGGGCCGCATCACCCTGGCCGACGTGGAGCGCGCCTCGGTCGGTGAGCCCGGCGCGGCCCCGGCCGCCGAACCCGGCGCTGCCCCGGCCGCCGAACCGACCCCGCCCAACGGCTTCGTGGAACTCGTCCCACTCAGCGGCACGCGCCGCGCCATCGCCCGCCGGATGACCGCCAGCCAGGTGATCCCCCAGTTCTCGCTGGAGCGCGAGATCGACGCCGCCTGGCTGCTTGCCAGCAAGGACGCCCTATCTGCTCCCGCCCCAGGAGCCGTACGGCCGAGCCTCAACGACATGCTGGTTCAGGCCGTGGGGGAGCTTGTCCTTCGCCATCCCGCGCTGGCCACCTCGTACGTAACCGAGGGCGTGCCGGAACCCTGTATCGGCCGCCGTGATGGGCCCGACATCGGTCTCGCCGTGGCCGCCGATCGCGGCCTGGCGGTCCCGGTCATCCGGCGCGTCCACGAGCGCACGCTGACCGAAGTGGCCGCGGAACGCGTTCGGCTCGTCGGCGAGGCCCGTAGCGGCCGGCTGCGCGCCGATGACATGCAGGGCGCGGCGGTGACCATCTCCAACCTTGGGGCGTTCGGGATCGACCGCTTCGTCGCCATGCTCAACCCCGGCGAGGCCGCGATCCTCGCCGTGGGGCGTGTGCTCGAGCGGGTCCGTCGCGAAGGACGCGGCTTTGCGCTCGTACCCACCCTCGCCCTCACGCTGACCATCGATCATCGCGTGATCGACGGTGCCCGCGGAGCCGAGGCCGTGGGCGAGCTGTGCTCGCTGCTCGAGGGGGCGATGACGTGGCGGACGTGAGCGGGGGGCCGCCCGGTGCCGCGCTCGTGGTTGGGGGCGCATCCGGTATCGGCCGCGCCTGCAGCGAGGCGCTCGCCGCGGCCGGCTGGACGGTTCGGATCGCCGACCTGTCTCCCGAGCCCGGCGACGGCACCGCGCTCACGCTCGACGTTCGAGACCGGACGGCGATCGCCGCCGCCGTGGAGACCCTCACCTCCACAGCGGGCGCACTCGGCGCGGTTGTCTACTCCGCCGGGACGGCGCGCGTCACCCCGCTGCTCGACATCACGGTCCGGGAGTGGGAGCTGGTGCGCTCGGTCAACCTCGACGGCGCCTTCCACGTGTTGCAGCTGTGCGCTCCTCACATGGCACGAGGAGCGTCGTTCACGCTCGTCTCCTCGATCGACTCTCATTCCCCGGTCCCGGGTCTCGCCCATTACTGCGCGGCCAAGGCCGGGAGCGAGGCGCTCATCCGTTCCGCGGCTCTCGAACTCGGTCCGCGCGGCATCCGCGCCAATGCGGTGCTGCCCGGCGTCGTCCGCACCCCGCTCATGAACACCCAGCTCGACCGGCCCGGCGTGTCGGAGGCGTTCGTCGGCCAGACGCCCTTGGGCGCGATCGCCGAGCCCGCGGAGATCGCCGACGTGGTCGCGTTTCTCGCCTCTTCGGCCGCGCGCTGGATCACCGGGGTGTGCCTGCCCGTGGACGGCGGCATGAGCCTGCGCGAACACCCCCAACTGCATGCCTCCCCGACCTCGGTCACCTCCCGCGACCGCGAAAGGACACTTACGTGACCACCGAGCAAACGACGAGTTCCCTAACCGTCTCACCGGGCCGCTGCGAAGAGCTCCTGAGCCAGTTCGTGTCGATCCGCAGCGTCGTGGGAGAGAAGACCACGGCCCACCTGTGGCTGAGCGACCGGTTGCGCGAGCTCGGAATGACGGTCGAGCACTACGCCGTGGAAGGGCAGCCGATGCCGCTCGTGCTCGGAGTGCTCGAGGGCGAGGACGACACGCGTCCCGGCGTGATGTTCGACGGCCACTACGACACGGTGGGGGCGGTGGCCGCCGACTGGTCGGGGGACCCGTTCAAGGCCCGGGTGCAGAACGGCGTCCTGTACGGGCGCGGCGCGGTCGACTCCAAGGGTTCCGACGTCGCGATGCTGACCGCGATCGAGGCGCTCGTCCGATCCGGCGACCCACGTCACGGCCCGATCTACTACATGTCCGACTCCGACGGAGAGATCGGTTTCCGCGGAGCGACCCTCATGGCCGACCTCGGGGTGACGGAGCGGTTGGGCACCCTGTTCTCGGCCGAGGCGACCAGCTGCCGGGGCATCGACATCGCCTACCCCGGCATCTCGACCTGGAAGATCACCGCGATTGGCCGGACCGCGCATCCGACCGAACCCGAGCACGGGATCAACGCGATCACCAAGATGGCCAAGCTCGTCACCGCGGTCGACGCCGGCCGGATCAGCCTGCCGCGTGGTGACTCGCAGTGGTTCGAGCCGCGAGTCACCACCAATGCCATCCGTACCCAGCCGGGTGGGGGCTGGGCGATCCCGGCTCGCTGCGACGCGGTGCTGTCGATCCTGTCCCCAAGCGGCACCCGGCTGCGGGACATCGGGGACGCGCTCGATGCGTTCCTGCGCCAGCTCGAGCAGGAAGACGGTGAGGTCCGCTTCGAGCGCAAGCTGCTCCCGATGGGGGGTGGCCGCCTGTGGTTGCGACCCGGGGAGTGTGATCCGGCCGCACCCGGGGTGCAGGCGCTCCGCCAGGCGATCGCCGAGGTGACCGGAGACGCCGGCGAGGTGCGCAAGTTCAACGGCGGCTGGGTCGACGGGGCCGAGTTGATGCGTCCCGACGGGAACGGCTTCGGCGCGCCGGCGGCAATCACGTTCGGCCCTGGCGAGTTCGAGCAGGCCCACAGCGTTGACGAGCACATCGAAATCCAGGAGGTCGCTCGCGCGGCCGAGATCTACGCCCTGGCCACCCGCAATCTGCTCGCCTGAGCGAGCGCAATCCGGAGGAGAGGGAGAAGAGCATCGATGATCGTTTCGGACCCCGACACAGCCCCTTCGCCGGCCGACGCTGAGCCTACGCCGGCGCCCGACCCCTACAGCGAAGCCGTCGGCACGTTCGTGCGCATGAGCGCCGCCCTGAACGCGACCAGTGTCGACGGGGTGCTCAGCGTGATCGCTCGCGCCACGCGCGAGCTGATTGGCGTCGCCCGCTGCTCGATCTATCTCAGAGAAGCCGAGGGCGGCCTCTTCCGCGGACGCGTCACCGACGGGTGCGTGCGCGAGATGGAGCCGTATGTGAAGCGATCGCTGGCCGGCATGCCGGCCGACGGAATGACGTGCGAGCTGCTGGAGACCCGGCGCCCGGTGATCATCGCCGACGCCTACAACGATCCGCGGATGATCCGCTCCAACACTCGCTTCTGGAACATCCGCTCGATGATGGCCGTGCCCATGTGCTGCAGCGATCAGGTCATCGGGATCATCTACGTGGACAACGTCGACCGCCCGCATCACTTCACCCCGCTCGACGCGGAGCGCGCGTGCGCGTTCGCCGGTCTGGCCGCGTCAGCTGTGATGGCCGCTCAACTGCGCGCCGAGCTCGCCGAGAAGCTCGAAACGGCCGAGGCGCGGGTGCGCGTCCTGCGTCGCGTGAGCACGTTCGAGGAGCGCCTCAGCGAGCTCGTCGTCTCCGGCGCCGGTCTCGACCGCCTGGTGGCTGCCATCGCACAGATGCAGGGCAAGCCATGCGCCGTGTACGACGCCAATCTGCGCCGCCTCGCCGCGGCCGGACCCGAGGGAAACGAGCAGGCCCGCCCGACGCTGCTCGAGCCTCCGCAGATGAATGCGTCCGCCGTGCGCGATGCCATCGCCGCCGGGGCGGGAGCGCGCGTATCGGTGGTGCCCCCGGTTCCCGAGGCCGGGATCTCGCGCCGGCACCTGGTGGCTCCAATCGAGATCGACGGCGAACTGTGGGGATATCTGGTGCTGATGGAACACCGGGTCCGCTTCAGCACGGCCGACATGCTCATGCTTCGCCGGGCGTCGACTCAGATCGTGCTCTACGCCACCAACGAGCGCCGGGCGGTTGAAGCCGACTGGAACGCCGGAGCCTCACTCGCCGCCGAGCTGCTCACCTCCGGTTCGGATCCAGAGACCGTCGCTCGCCGCGCCGCCCGTCTGGGCGTCCGGCTCGACGGTCTCCACGCCGTCGTCGTGCTCGCGACGCGCGACCAGCAGCGGGTGGACTTCCGGGCGGTGGCGGCTGCCTTCCGCGAGGTCGCGCCCGATCTGGCCGTGCAGGCCACTGCGCTCGGGCAAGCCGTCGGCGTCCTGGTCGAGGTACCGCTCGACGCGGAGCCGGGCGCCTTCCTCGTCATGCTCAAGACGCACGTCGCCGCGGTCTGCGCCGCCGTCGGCGGCAATCTCGTCGCCGGCATCTCGTCTGCGTATGACACCCCGGAGCACTATCCGGACGGGCATGCCGAGGCGCGCCAGATCGTGGAATGCATCTGCCGGTTCGGGACCCCCGAAGGACAGAGCGTGTTCACCGCTCCGGAGCTCGGACTCGGGCGGGTGTTCCTGGCCCAGGCCGACCAGGTCGCGGTCACCTCGTTCGCCGAGTCGGCCTTTGGCGTGCTCGTGCGCGACGAGAGCAAGCGGGACCTCCTGGCGACGCTGAGCTGCTTCTTCGAGAACATGGCGAGCGTCCGGCGCTGCGCAGCCAGGCTGGCGGTGCACGAGAACACGATTCGCTACCGGCTGGCTCGGATCGAGGAGCTCACCGGGCTCGCGATCACGCACGATCCCGACGCGCAATTGGCGGCCCGGCTCTCGATGGTCGTGCTCGCCCTCTCCGGCGCGGTCGACCCGCATGAGTTGGAGGAGCGCAACCAGCGGGAGGCGGCGGCCGGGTTACAGGTGGTGGGCACGGTCTCCTGAACCTCAATTGGAGTTAGCACAGGGCGCTCGCCGCCGGCCACGTCCGGGCGTGAGGCCTGCGGTCACCATGCCCGCAGTGGACGCGGCAGCGCGGCCTGAGCCTGGAGGTAGCCATGATGGAAGCGCGGGAGTCAGAGCGGCGTCCGACCAGCCGGGCCTAAGCACGCCGTGGGAGGAGTCGTTGTCGCCGGCTGCGCGGTGCACGACGGCTCGGGAGGGCTCAGCGCGGCCGCGCTCGCCCGCACCGTGGCCAGAGATGCTCTGCGCGACGCCGGGCTCGACGCCGGACGCCTGACCGCCGCGTTCATCGGCACGGCGGATTCCGGCGGCGCGGAGGGACCGACCGCGGTGGGGGCTCGGGTCGGCCTGCGCAGCCTCGACACCGGACGCGAGACATCACGTGACGCGTTCGGCCATCCGCTGGCCGAGCACGCGGCCGCGTCGGGCACCGAGGCTCTCCACATGGCCTGTCATGCCATCCGGCTCGAGGCCGACGACGCCGTCCTGTGCGTGGGCGTCGATACCGCAGCCACCCGGCCCTGGCCCGACCCGGCCGTCGTGCACCGGCGAGCGCTCCAGGCGCGCCGTGTGCTTGGCCGGCTCAGCGCTAGCCCGAACGATCTCGCCTGTGTCGTGGTCAAGAACCATCGCCACGGGGCCGAGCGCGGCCTGGCCCAGACGATCAGCGCCGAACAGGTGCTGGCCAGCGAAGCGCTCGACTGGCCGCTCACCCGCTCGATGCTCGCCGGTACGGGCGCCGGGGCGGCGGCCATTGTCCTCACATCGTCGGCCGCCGCCAGCCGGGGGGCCGCACGGCCGACGGTCCTGGCGTCGACGGTGGCGGCCGGCGATGGCGATGCGGTCTCCTCGGCGGCGGCCAGGGCCTACCGCGAGGCCGGCCTGGGGCCCGAAGACACCGACTGCGCCGAGGTCCACGACGTCACCGCGGCGGTCGAACTCGACGCGTATGACCGCCTCGGCTGGGTGACCGGCGGGCCGGTTGCGGAACTCGTCACCAGTGGCTTCACCGCGCTCGGCGGCGTGCTTCCGGTCAACCCCAGCGGGGGCCTGCTCAGTCTCGGTGAGCGTCCCGCATCGGCCGCCATCGCCCAGGTGGCGAGCCTCGCCCTTCAGCTGCGAGGGGACGGGCGAAGGGTGCAGGTCCCGGGCGCGCGTACCGCGCTCGCCTACAGCTGTGGACGCACCGGGCGCGCGGCCGGAGAGCTCGTGACGATCACTCTTCTCGCCCGTTGAGCGCAAGAACTGGGGCGCGTCGCCCCTGTGAAGGGCACAAACGGGCCAGCGATTGCCGGGTGCGGACGATGGCGCGCCCTGTGAGTATGCGCGCTCGATTCATGCCATCCGTTCTCGCGACCGATGCCCGGACGCTGCCGGCCCTTCTGGTCACGAGGGTCGGCGAGCTCGGCGAGCACCCGTTCGTCCGCGACGCGCGGACGAGCTGGACGCTGGGCGAGTTCGCGGAGCGGGTCACGGTCATCGCCGGAGGGCTCCGCGCGATCGGCGTGAGCCAGGGCGACGTCGTCGGCGTCGTCCTGCGCAACGGGCCGGAGTTCCTCGAGGTGTGGTGGGCGATTCTGTGGCTGGGGGCGGTCTTCAACCCGGTGAACCCCGATCTCACCGGTCGCGAGCAGGCGGGGATCCTCAGCGATTCGGGCGCCAGCGTCGTCGTGTGCGAGATCGCCTCCGCGGGCGGGCTCGCGGAGTACCGGGCCGAGCTCCCTGCCCTTCGCGATCTGATCGCGATCGACCAGCGCGCCGCGGACCCCCTGGCCGAGCTGCGCACGGCGCGAGCGGTGGGCAGTCCGGCGCCGGTCCGTCCGGAGACGCTCGCCTCGCTCGTCTACACCTCAGGTACGACGGGCCGGCCCAAGGGCGCGATGCTCTCGCACGGGAACCACCTCGCCAATGCCTGGATGCTGGCCGAGCCCGTGCCACTCGGGCAGGGCGACACGCTCGGCATGGTCCTCCCGTTGTTCCACGTCAACGCGCAGGTGGTGACGACGGTCGTGCCCCTGCTCATCGGGGCCCGCATCGCGATGTGGGAGCGCTTCTCCGCCTCCACGTTCTGGGAGACGGTGGCCGCGTTCGAGCCGGTCACCTTCTCCGCCGTCCCGACCATGCTGGCCGCCCTCCTGCACGCGCCCGGGGCCGATGCCGCGGAGACGAACACCCTGCGCTTCGTGATCTGCGGCGCCGCTCCGCTGTCGCCCGCGCTGTTCCGGCGCTTTGAGGAGAAGTTCGGGGTCAAGGTGCTCGAGGGCTACGGGCTCACGGAGGGCACCTGCTGCTCGACCATCAACCCGTTCCTCGGGCCTCGCAAGATCGGCTCGATCGGCATCCCCACGCGCGGCCAGCAGGTCGTGGTCATGGATGAGCAGGGACGCGAGACGCCCGATGGAGAGCTCGGAGAGGTGTGCGTCCGCGGCCCCAACGTCATGCAGGGCTACTTCAACCGGCCCGAGGCCACCTCCGAAACCCTACGCGATGGCTGGCTGCACACCGGCGACGTCGGTTACCGCGACGCCGACGGCTTCTTCTTCCTGGTCGACCGCAAGAAGGACATGATCATTCGCGGCGGAGAGAACATCTATCCCCGCGAGATCGAGGACGTCCTGCTCGAGCACGCCGGCGTCGAGGGCGCCGCCGTGATCGGCCGCCCCGATGAGGTGCGTGGGGAAGAGGTGCACGCAGTGCTCGTGCTCGGGACAGGGACGACCGTGGACATGGTGGAGGCCCACTGCCGAAAGAACCTGGCCGCCTTCAAGGTGCCGAGCAGTTGGGAGGTGGTCGCCGAACTTCCGAAGACATCAACCGGCAAGATCGACAAGAAGCCGCTCCGCGAGCGCGTGCTCAGCGGCGCCGCAGGAGGGAGCTGAGAAATGGGACTGCTCGACGGCAAGGGCGTGCTGATCACCGGCGGGGCGAGCGGCATCGGCCGCGCCACCGCCCTGGAGGCCGCCCGCGAGGGCGCGCGGCTTGTCCTGTGGGACCTCAACGACGAAGCGGGCGAGGCGGTCTGCGCCGAGGTGAGCGACGCCGGGGGCCAGGCCAGCTACCGGCACTGCGACGTCACCGACGAGTCCGCCGTCGAGTCGGGCGTAGCCGCGGCCGTCGAGTCGCTCGGCGGCCTCGACGGCGCCTTCAACTGTGCGGGCATTCTCGGCGTGGTCGCGCTCACGCCGGATGTTCAAGCGAGCGACTGGCGCCGCATCCTCGAGGTCGACCTCACCGGCGTCTTCCTGTGCACCAAGCACGAGCTGCGGGCGATGGTCCCCCGCGGCAACGGGGCGATCCTGAACATGGCCTCGGCGGCCGGCTTGATCGGGTGGCCCGGCGCCTCTGGCTACGTCGCGGCCAAGCACGGCGTGGTCGGGCTCACGAAGGCGGCGGCGGTGGAGTTCGCCCCTCAGGGCATCCGGGTCAACGCGATGTGTCCGAGCTACACCGAGACGCCGATGGTGAGCGATCTCTTCGAGAACCTCCTCGGCGGCGACCAAGCGGCGGTTCAAGCCGCGGTGGCCAATCATCCGATCGGACGGTTCGCCCAGGCGGGCGAGATCGCGGCCGCGTGCGTATGGCTGCTCTCGGAGAAAGCCTCGTTCGTCACCGGTACGGCGATGAGCGTGGACGGTGGCTACACCGCCCCCTGAGTCGGAAAATCTCCAAGCTCAAGGGCCTCTTCGGGTGGCGCGGCGAGCCTCCGGTCGGCAGGATGCTCCGATGAGCTCAACCGACGTCGCGAGGAGGTTCGCTGCGACATGAAGGCTGCCGTGTTCCAGGGCATCAGACAGCTGTCGGTCGAGGAGGTCGAGACGCCGCGGGCCGGCGCCGACGGCGTCGTCCTCTCCGTCGCGGCGTGCGGCATCTGCGGGTCCGACCTCCATACCTACCTGCATGGCTCGTTCGTCGCACCCGGGCAGGTCATGGGGCACGAGTTCGTCGGCACGGTCGTCGAGGCCGGCCCTGAGGTGCAGGGGATCTCGGTGGGCGACCGGATCACCGCCTCGCCGCTGCAGCCGTGTCACGAGTGCCCCCGCTGCGCCGAGGGCCGGTACAACCTGTGCGCCAAGGCCTGGACGCAGGGCATCGCCTACGGCAAGCCCGGAGCGTTCGCCGAGCTCGTGCGCATCCCCCAGGCAACGATCGGCCAAAACGTGTTTGCGTTGGACCCCGACATGGCCGACGAGGCGGGCGCGATGGTCGAGCCGCTCGCTGTGGCCGTTCACGCCGTCAGGCTGGCGGCTCCCGTCCAGGGCACGACCGCGGTGGTCACCGGACTGGGGACGATCGGTCAGCAGGTCGTCCAGACGCTCCGCGCCTACGGCGCCGGCCGGGTCATCGGCGTCGACGTATCCGAGCTGCGGCTCGGGGCGGCGCGAGAGCTCGGCGCCGAGGTGCTCGACGGACGCGCCGAGCTGGGCGAGAGCCTTCGGGAACTGCTCGGTGCGGACGGTGAGGTCGACGTCATCTTCGAATGCACGGGTGTCCCCGCCGTTGCCACGACGATCCTCGAGCAGGTGCGAGCCGGCGGCACGATCGTCGTGCTCGCCCTCTACGACGATCCGATCACGTTCAATCCCACCGCGCTCGTTCAGAAGGAGATCCGACTCCAGGGCAGCATCGCTTATACCGAGTCGGACTTTGCCGAGGCCGTGTCCCTCCTCGGCGACGGCCGTGTCAAGGTCGGGCCGCTTGTCACCCATGTCCTGGGTCTCGACGACATCGGACAGGCGTTCGAGGTCCAGCTCGAGAAGGACCGCTCGCTGAAGGTTCTCGTCACGCCCGATGGTCACTGAGCGCCCCACCCAGGCGGCGCCCGAGAACTCCGTCGAGTACCGCTCCGCGGCGTCGCAGCGGCCGTTCCAGCTGCCGGTCGGATCGACCGAGATCATCCTCGTGCGCCATGGGGCTTCCGCCGACGCCGTCCGGGGGCGCGCCTTTCCGCTCGTCAACGGTCGCGGCGACCCGGAGCTCTCCCCGGCGGGTGAGCGCCAGGCGCAGGCGGCCGCTCGCCGCCTGGCGAGCGAGCCGATCGACGGGCTGTTCGTGACGCCGCTGCGCCGTACCCACCTGAGTGCCGCACCGCTCGCTGCCGCGCTCGCGCTGGACCCGGTGGTGATCGACGAGCTGATCGAGGTCTCGCTCGGCGACTGGGAGGGGGGCGAGTACCGCCTGCGCGCCGCGGCCGGGGATCCGATCGTCCTGCGTGCTCACGCAGAGGAGCGCTGGGATCTGATTCCGGGCGGTGAGAGCGCCGAGTCGCTGGCGCGCCGCGTTCGCGCGGGGATCGAGCGGATCGTCGCGTTGACCGGACCGGATCGCGGCGCGGTCGCCTATCTGCACGGGGCGGTGATCGGCGAGGCGTGCCGTCAGGCCACGGCCAGCCGCCCGTTCGCCTTCGTCCATTCCGACAACGGCTCGATCTCGCGCCTGGTCATCGGGCCGGACGGCACCTGGCTGCTGCGGTCGTTCAACGACATCTCGCACCTGGATGGAGTCGCCGGGTGACCGCGACCGGGAGCGCCGTCTGCCGCGCTCAAACCCGGCGCCCCGTGCTCGAGGCCGCCCTGTTTGATTGGGACGGCACCCTGTCGGACTCGCGCCTGGCCCTGCTGACCGCGTGGCACCGGAGCACCATGGAGGTGCTGGGACGCCGCTTCCCGGTCGGGCGGTCCGAGGAGGACATCGTGTTCACCCGCCCGAGTGCCGACATCTGGCCGACGTTGAGCGCCGGCGCCGAGGCGCAAGCGCGACTGGCCGCGGCCTTCCTGGACGCTTACGACGATCTCGCCGACACGACCCGCCCCTTCCCGGGGGTGGACGTCGCGCTCGAGCGCCTGCGCGAAGCCGGCATGGCGGTGGGCGTCGTGACCTCCAAGGGCCGCCCCCGCCTCGACGCCGACGCGCTGCGGCTCGGACTCGCACCATTGGTAGACGTGTCGATCTGCGCCGGCGAGGCGCCTGGCGCCAAGCCGGATCCAGCCCCCGTGCACGCGGCACTGGCGGCGCTTGGGGTCAGCCCGGAGCGGGCCGCGATGGTCGGCGATACCGCGGTGGACGTGCTCGCCGGCGCCGCCGCCGGCGTCCTCCCGGTGGGCGTCGCCTGGGGCCACGGAACCGCCGAGGAACTGATGGCGGCGGGCGCCGCCGCCGTGGCCACTGGACCGGACGATCTCGTCACGCTCCTGCTGGGCGATGCGGGGGCGGACCGATGACCGATCCGGAGCTGCTTGCCGTGCACGGCCTGGTGATCAAGAAGGCGGGCTCGGCCACCGCGGTGGCCGAGCTGCTCGGCGCCACATCTAAGGAGATCGCCACCGCCCTTGACGCCGCTGTGCAGGCCGGGCGCGTGGTCGGCGCCAACGGCACCTTCATGGTCACGCCGGCCGGGCGGGATTGGCTCGAGCAGCGCTATCCCGACGCCTTCGCCGGCTTCCGGTCCGACCCGGCGGCCGGCGAGGCCTACGCCGGCTTTGAGCGAATCAACGGCAAGCTGCTGGCCCTCATGACCGACTGGCAGATGATGCCGGCGGGCAGCGAGCGCGTCCCCAACGACCACTCCGACCACGACTACGACACCGAGGTGATTGACCGGCTCGGCGGCCTGCACGAGCGTGCCGAACGGCCGCTGGAGCAATTCGCCGGTCTGGAGCCGCGGCTCGGGCGCTACTGGGAACGGCTTGAGGTGGCCTATGATCGCGCGCTCGCGGGCGAGTACGACTGGGTCTCAAGCGCCCGCATCGCCTCCTACCACACGACGTGGTACGAGCTGCACGAGGACCTGCTGCGGATGCTCGGACGCGAGCGGGAAGAGCAGCCATGACGCAGGTGTCCGAGCGGATCCTGATCCTCGACGGCGCCAGCCTCCCGGGCCGCGAGCAGGTCGGCAACAAGGCCGCGAGCATCGCCCAGATGCGCGCCCTCGGTCTGCCGGTACCGCCGGCGTTCGTGCTCCCAATCGACGAGTGCCGGCGCTACCACGCGGCCGGCGGTGAGTTGGATGCCGAGGCGTGGGCGGCGGTGCGCGCCGGGATCGAGCACCTGGAGCGCGAGACCGGGCGCAGCTTCGGGGACCCGGCATCGCCGCTGTTGGTCTCGGTCCGCTCGGCCGCGGCGATCAGCATGCCCGGCATGATGGACACGGTCCTGAACCTCGGCATGACCGACGCCCTGGAGCGCGGCCTCGCCGCCCTGTCGGGGGACCCCGGTTTCGCGCGCGACACGCACGCGCGCTTCTGCCATGAGTTCGGCCACATCGTTCTCGGTGCCGACGTCGACCCCGGTGATGACCCGGCCGCCGTGTGCGCGGCCGTGCTAAAGGACACCGGCCAGGCGGTGCCCGGGGATCCGTGGGAGCAGCTCCGCGCCGCTATCCACGCGGTGTTCGGCTCGTGGTCGTCCCGTCGCGCGGTCGCCTACCGCCGCCACTGGGGGATCCCCGAGGACGGGGGCACCGCCGTCGTCGTCCAGGCCATGGCGTTCGGCAATCTGGGCGGCCGCTCGGGCACCGGCGTCGTGTTCACGCGCAATCCCCTCACCGGCGCGCCGGAGGTCTACGGCGAGTGGCTCGCCGGCGGTCAGGGAGAGGACGTGGTGAGCGGCACGCACGATCCGCGGCCGGTCGCCGAGCTGGCCGAGCAGCTGCCGGAGTTGCATGCCGAGTTGATGGAGGCCGCCCAGTTGCTCGAATCCGAGCGGGGCGACATGCAGGACATCGAGTTCACCATCGAAGCGGGTCGCCTCTACCTTCTGCAGACCAGGACCGCCAAGCGCTCGCCACTCGCGGCCGTGCGGATCGCCGCCGACCTCGTACGGGAGGGTGTGACCGGCCCGGAGGCCGCGCTGCGCCAGGTCAGCCCGGAGCAGGTCCAGGCCGTGCTCGCCCCGACGCTCGCACCCGACACGCTCGCCGGCGCTGAGGTGCTCGCGCGCGGGACTCCGGCCTGTCCCGGGGTGAGCAGCGGGCGGGCGGCGCCAGATGCTCGTGCCGGGTCCGGCTCCGGGGAGGGCGGGCCTGTCGTCCTGGTGCGCCCTACCACCAGCCCCGAGGATGTGGACGCGATGGTGGAGGCGGTGGCGGTGGTGACCGAGCGGGGCGGCGCGACCTCCCATGCCGCCGTGGTCACGCGAGCCCTGGGGCGGCCCAGCGTCGTGGGGGTCGGCGACGGGGTGACCGGCGGATGGGTCGGCTCCGAGGTCACTGTCGACGGGAGCGGCGGGGTTGTCTACGCCGGACGGCTTCCCACCCGCCAGACAGATGCCGACGATGTACCCGGCCTGGCGGAACTTCTGGGATGGGCACGGGAACGCAGCCCGGTGACCGTCGGCGAGGGGGTCGACGAGGTGCGCGACCTCGACGGGTTGGGACTCCGGCTAGAGCCCGACCATCCCGTCGACGCGGCGACCCTGGAAGCGGGCGTCCACGGAGCGCGGGCGGTCCGGGGGACGGTTCTGAACAGCCCCGAGGGTGCCCGGGCGGCGATCGTCGCCGGGGTGAAGACGGTGGTGCCGCTGCCGGGGCAGCGGCCCGAGGTCCTCCTTCTGCGACTCGCGCAGGCGGGACTGGAGGATTGATTTGAGCAACACAGAGAGAGGAGACAGGACATGACGGACACCGCGGCGCCGGTCGCGCGCCCCTACCCAGACAAGTGGGCCCGCCCTTCGGCCACTCCGACGGTCGAGGCGTTCCACACGGCGATCCGTGCCCTGGTGGCCGAGCGTTTCGCGGCCTCCGGCAGGGCGTGGGAGGACTGCGTCCACGACCCTGCCTTCGAGCTGACCCGAGAGGACTTCGAAAAGGTCGAGGCCGACTTCCTGGCCACCGGCTACCGGTTCGAGATGTCGGCCAACGTATCGGTGGCCGAGGCGCCGGAGAAGTACAAGCCGCAGGCTGGTCCCGCCGCCACGGGTACCGGCGCGGTGGACGAGGAGGGTCGCCCCGTGCTCGGCACGGGCGACAACGTCTTCCGAGCCAAGGCCGACGTAACCGGGATCGCGCGCTTCGTTTCGAAGGTCGAGACGGTCATGGAGATGCTCACCGCCGGCGTGCCCGAGCGGACGATCGCGGTGATCGACGACTCCGGCGGCACGCTCACCGCGCCCGTGCTCGGCCAGTTCACGGGCGTGCTCTGCATGGGCGGCACGATTCGCTCGCACCTGGGGATCCTGACCCGGGAGTACGGGGTTCCCTGCCTGATGGCCGTCGAGCTCGATGGCCTGAAGGACGGCGAGGAGATCGTCGTGGAGTACTCCAAGGCGGCCGCCGACGCCTACGCCGATGCCCAGACCACACGCGCGCAGCGCGCCCGGATCATCAAGACAGCCTGAGGAGCCAGCGATGCCCGCAAACCTGTCATACCACCAACTGCTCCGAGCCAACGCCTGGTCGCGTAAGGCCGGTGACGCGTTCTTCTGGCAGTGCACGACGCGCACCGTCCAGGAGAGCAAGCTGTTCCCTGTCAATCCCTACATCTCGCTCTCCTACCTGAACGCCTGGTACCGCTGGCCGGAGCTGCTGCGCAAGATCGACGCCGCCATGCCGGCCGAGGAGCTCGGCGACCGGGCCCGGCTCGACGGTAGCTACACGAGCACGATCACCCTCGGCCTGATCCCCCAGTTCTACCTGGGTGGTCGCCAGATCCTCCTCGACATGGGGATGCTCAAGCCAACCGACGCGATCGACGACATCACCTTCGTCCTCGATTTCTGTGACCGGATCAACCTCGCCTACCATCGCGCCCATTCCCACGAGCTGGCCAGTGACGCGGGTCAGCGGGGTCAGATCCTCACCGAGCGCCAGGCCCAGGTGTTCGAGGCCGATGCCTTCCCGGTCACCCCGGGTGACCGCCTGCACCAGAGCTTCGGTCAGTTCATGGCCACGGCCTCGGCCTACGGCTTCCTTTCGCATTGCGAATGTCGCCTGTCGTTCAACAACCACGGGCCGTACCGCACGGCGGCGGGGGAGATGCTCGTGCGTGACATGGTCGATCTCGCCGAGTGTGACTACCCGTGGATGGACGAGGTCGCCTCCGGGGTCGGCTACAACAACCTCACCCTCCCGGTGATCATGAAGGACACTCACTTTGTCATCGTGGACGACTGGGGGAGCTTCGAGGCCACTCCCGCTTACGACGCCGAGAACATCGTGGCCCTCGGGTGTTACACGTCGGATTTCCTGTCGGATGGCTGGCAGCCAGTGGCGATGGGCTCGGCCGACGAACTGGCCGACTTCTTCGACCGTACCCGCGAGGAGATGGCCGAGGCGACGACGCGCATGTGGAAGATGATGGCCGGCTGGACGCGCGAGCAGATGATCGACGCCGGTGCGCTCGTCTACTTCGCGGTCCTCAAGGATCTGGCTCACGCCGCCGGGGTGTACGAGCAGGACGACTGGTTCACCCTCGACGAGCGCGCGCAGCGCTTCAAGCCGCTCTTGAACGACGAGTACGGCAACCACCTGATCGCGGAGATCGTCGGGCTGGTCTCGCTGACCTCGCAGTACGGCAGCGAGTACCACATGGCCAAGCACAACGACGGCCGCGCCGAGATGTGGACGCCGATCCCGTACTCGGTGTTGATCGACGACGAGTGGACCTCCACCGTGGGGAAGATGCGCCCCGGGACCTCCTCGCTGCCGAGCAAGCGAGCGGGCTACACGACGACCCGCGGAAAGCTGGGTCAGGAGGAGTGCAACCAGCTCGCGCAGGGTTTCCGGCCCGAGGGCTGGGACCAGCGCCACCTCGACGATGACAACTGGGTCAAGCACCACGCCGAGGACCCGCGGGCCCAGGCGAGCTATGAACTGGCTCAGCGCAACTCGCGGACGTTGCGCGACCGGGGGTCGGGGCTCCTGGAGTCAGACCTGGCCCGGGAAACCGCCGCCCAAGCCTCCTAGTCCCGGCGATGATCAACGCAAGCGCTGTGCAGAACCGGGCCTATCGACTGCGCCGCCGGCCCGTGGGCGCACCTGAGGCCGCCGACCTGGAGCTGAGCACCGAGCCGGTCCCGCCCCTCGAGGACGGGCAGGCCCTGGCGCGGACGCTGTACCTCTCCCTCGACCCCACAAACCGGCTCTGGATGAGCGACATGCGCCAGTACTCGCCCCCCGTGGAGCTCGGCGCCGTCATGCGCGGCATCGGGATCGGCGAGGTCGTCGACTCTCGTCATCCCGACCTGCCGGTGGGGACGCTCGTCTCGGGCTACACCGACTGGCAGGAGTACCGCGTCACCGGGGCGGGCGATGACCGCCCGCTGGCCCCGTTGCCCAGTCCCCTGGGGGCGCCGCTGAGCACCTACCTGGGCGCCCTCGGTCACACCGGGCTGACCGCCTACATCGGACTCGAGCTGATCGGAGGCGTGCACTCGGGAGAGACCCTCGTGGTCTCGGCTGCTTGCGGTGCCGTGGGGTCGGTGGTCGGCCAGATCGCCAAGGCCCGGGGTGCGCGCGTCGTCGGCATCACGGGCGGCGCCGAGAAGTGCGGTCATCTGGTCGGCGAGCTTGGCTTCGACGCGGCCGTCGACCGCCGCGCCGCGGACTGGCGCGATCAGCTCGCGGCGGCCACACCGGATGGGATCGACGTCGACTTCGAAAACGTCGGCGGAGAGATCCTGGACGAGATCCTCATGCGGATGAACTTCCGGGGACGGATCGTCCTGTGCGGAATGATCTCCCAGTACGACAACGCCGGCCGTGACTGGGAGGGCCAGCGCAACATCGGCCAGATCCTGATGCAACGGCTCACCGTCCGCGGCTTCATCGTCTCCGACGAGGTCGAGCTGTTCGGTCCCGCGGCCGAGTATCTGGCCTCCCTCTACGCCGAGGGCAAGCTGCGCCACGACGAGACGATCGTCGACGGCTTCGACAACGCCCTCGATGCGCTCGCCGGGATGTTCAACGGCGTGAACACCGGCAAGCTGCTCGTCAAGGTGGCCGAGCCGTCGGTCACCGCCGGGAGGTGAGCCTCGCTCCGGAACGGTCGCCATGCGGATCGACTTCCAGAAGCCATTCTCGGCTCCTCCGGGAGCGCGCGAGATCCTGCTCGTACGCCACGGGGCGGTCGACCCGCCGGGACCTGATGGCCTGATCGCCGGACGCAGCGACCCCGACCTGAACGTCCAGGGGTTTGAGCAGACCGACGCGCTCGTCGGGCGGCTCGACCGCGAACCTGTGGCGGCCGTGGTCGCCACCCCGCTGCGGCGCTCGCTCCAGACGGCGGAGCCGATCGCGGCCGGGCACGGGTTGGTGCCGGCGATCGTGCCGGACCTCAGCGAGATCTACCTCGGCGAGTGGGAGGGACACGGAATCCACGACCGCGGCTCGCGGGGCGATCCCGAGTTCCAGCGCGTCATGCGCGAGCAGCGCTGGGACCTCATCCCCGGAGCCGAGGGCGGCGACGAGTTCGCCGCGCGCGTCGACGCCGGACTGGAGGCAGCCGCGGAGCTTGCGACCGATGGGCGCGTGGTGGTGGTCGTGGTGCACGGCGCCGTCATCGCGGAGATCTGCCGGCGCGTGACCGGCAGCACGCCGTTTGCGTTTCTGGGGTCGGCTAACGGATCGATCAGCCGCGTGGTGCGCATGCCCGACCTCCGTTGGATGCTGGTCTCCTTCAACGAGACCGAGCATCTGACCTAGTCTCCTGTCAGGCGGCGGCGCTTCGCCAGAGTTTTTGTAGTGCCTCGGCGGTCTGGCGCGGCTGTTCGAACGGCCACCAGTGCCCGCAGTCGAGCACGACCAGCTCGGCTCCCATTCGCCCAGCCAGGCGCTCGCCCCACTTGATCTCGACGTAGGGATCGTGCCGGCCCCAGATGACCATGCTCGGGAGCTCGATCTGCTCGACGCCCGGCTGCCACTCCTTGCCGATCTCTATGGCCGAGCGATAGAGCGCGAGGATGCAGTCCTTGTTGCCCGGGACCAGCCATGAGTTGCGCTCGGCGTACTCGCGCGGCATCCCGTTCTCGATCAGGTACGGCACCGAGACCTCCGGGGTGAGGTCCTGCTGCATGTAGCGCTCGCCCTCTCCGGGCGTTTGCCAGACCTGGGCGATCGAGTGCCAGGGGTACTGAGTGTCCACGGCGGCTCCCCCGACCGCCACCGACCGCAGCAGGTCCGGGCGGACCGAGGCGATGCGCTGAACCATCAGCGAGCCCCAATCATGACCGACCAGGTCCACCGGCCCGGCCCGGCGCGCCAGTGGCACCAGCTGGTCGATCAACCACTCAACGTAGGTCTCTTTGGTCGCGGTGAACCCGGCCGGCGCAGGCTCCGAGAAGCCCGGGAGGTCAACCGCGATCACCTCGCCGTCGTGTCCGTCGAGGTGCTGCTGGACAAGTTCCCACAGCAAGTGTGAGTCTGGGTTTCCGTGGACGAGCATCGCGGGCATAACGGCGATCCTGACCGCGGGGCAGGAGCACAACATGCGGCGCCCGGCACCCGACTGTGGGAACTCCAAGCTGGTCGCGGGTGGCTGCCGATTACAGCCCGAGGTCGGCGATGCGCAATGCCGTTTGCAGTTCGAGCTGGCGCTCCCTGACGTCGCGCCCGAGCAGGTCCTGGGCGCGGCGGATTCGATAGGCCACGGTGTTCTTGTGGACTCCGAGGCGCTCGGCCGCGGCGACGAAGCTCGCCTGCTCCTCCAGGAACACGGCCAGGGTCGCGCGCAACCGCAGCGCGGACTCGTCGGCATCCGCGAGCTTGCCGAGCTCGTGGCGGACGAACCGGCGCGCCTCC
The DNA here is from genome assembly GCA_035504535.1 of Solirubrobacteraceae bacterium. GTDB lineage: Bacteria > Actinomycetota > Thermoleophilia > Solirubrobacterales > Solirubrobacteraceae > Palsa-465. The sequence goes on from DATJRS010000051.1 coordinate 108,214, forward strand.
TCGCGACTGTGGGTGAGCATCGCCTCGAGCGCCACGTCGGAGAATTGCACACACACCGTTCGCGTCTCCTTGCTTCGCAGCCTTTGCACACGCCGGGTCAGTAGTGCCTCCTCATGGCTGCGCTTGAAACCACTGACACCCTCTCCGGGCTCGCCCAGCGCTACGTAGATCGCCCGCTGCGACAGGTGGTCAAGAACGCTCGTCGCCGTCTTAGTCATGGTGCGTGGCGTCTCGCGAAATCCCGCCCAGCAAGCCAGGAAGCCACTGAGTGGGATCGAGATGTGATCGCTGGCGCCGAGCAGGTCCGCGACGTCGGCCGCGACGTGCTCCATCGCCGCAAACAGGAGGTTGCCGTTGGGGGCATCGATCGTCGCCTCATCGGGCCACACGAGGTAGGCCAGATGCCTGCGATCCAGTTCGTACTTGAGCCGGGCGCTCGCGCTGCGGGCGTCCACGACCGCGCCTTCGAGGATGACCCGCACCTGCTCGACCCGCATCGCTGAAGTGCCACGCAGCTGGCGTTCGCGTTCGGCCATGTAGTACTCGGTGAGGCGATTCTCGAGTGTCTCCACCCAGATGAACAGCCAGTCGTTGAAGAACCCGAACGTGTCACCGAGCTGGACGGCATCGACGGTCCGCATCTGGAGTTCCTGCAGCCACATCCTCGACAGGGTGGCTTGTCCGATGCGATAGGCCCGCTGCAGCACCTCAAAACCGAGCCCGCGCCGGACGTACTCCTTGGCGTAGGCCAGAGCCTCCGGAGGCGGACTCGCCATCGACGGCCGCGTGCCGTCGGTGAGCATCGTCATGATCGTGTCCAGATTGGAGCGGCAGCTCTCGTGGGTTCCGAGCAGCAGGTCGTCGTCGAGCTCGGCGATCTGAGCGTGGATCACTCCCGACAGCTGGTGCGCCACGCCGTCCAGGTCCTCACCCATCGCCTGGGCGACATCCAGGATCGGACCGCTGCCGGGACTCTCCATCGGCACCGGCTCACGTTAGAGCGCTTGGTGCGAGAGCACAAGCCTCCCGAGCGCTGAGGACATTCGCATCCACAAGCCGCGTGCATACGATCGGTTCCGGAGCGAAGAGAGGAGCCCCCAATGGCGACTGGTGAACGAAACCCTCGTGTGCTGGCCATCGATGCCGGCGGGACGATGACCGACACGTTCATCGTCGACGCGATGGGGTCTTTCGTCGTCGGTAAGGCCCAGACGACGCCAGAGGACGAATCCGTCGGCTTTATGCGCTCCGCGGACGACGCGCTGCGCTACTGGAGGATGGACCCAGAGGTTGCGTTCCCGCAGATCGTTTCCGGGATCTACTCGGGCACCGCGATGCTCAATCGGCTGCTCGAGCGCACCGGACGAAAGGTCGGGTGCATCGTGTCGGGCGGGCTCGAGGACTACTTCAAGCTCGAGCGCGGGATTCAGACGTACCTGTCGTTTCCCTACTCAGACCGCCTGCACGTGGCCACGCACTTCCACAACGAGCCGCTCGTCTCGCGCGAGCTCATGCGCGGGGTCCGCGGGCGAATCGACCTGTTCGGCGACGAGGCGATCCCGTTGTACGAGGACGAGGTGCGAACCGCCGCTGAGGCTCTGATCGACGGAGGGGTGGAGTCGATCGTGGTGTGTCTGTTGTACTCGTGGCGAAACCCGAGGCATGAGCAGCGGGTCCGCGAGCTCATCGATGACGTGTCCCGGCAGCGTGGGTTGAACGGTGAGCGCCCGGACGTGTTTCTCTCCTCCGAGCTCTACCCGATGCGCCGGGACTTCCCGCGGCTCAACTCGACCCTGATCGAGGCCTATGCCGCCGAGCCCTCGCGTGAGCAGCTCAAACGCGTTCACGGCGTGACTAAGGCCGCGGGCGCTGCGTTCGACCTGCGCATCATGGCCGCGCACGGAGGGACGATCTCGGTGCATGCGCGGGAGCTCGCGCGCACCCTGATCTCGGGGCCGATCGGCGGCGTCGTCGGCTCGGGCTATCTCGCCGAGAAGCTCGGGCTCCCGAACGTGGTGTGCACCGATATCGGCGGCACTTCGTTCGACATCGCGCTGATCACCGACGGCGAGTACCACATCACGCCCACACCGGAACTCGGGCGCTACGTGCTGAACCTGCCGATGATCCGGGTCGACTCGATTGGCGCCGGCACCGGATCGTTTGTCCGGATCAACCCCAACTCGAACCGCCCGGAGCTCGGGCCGGATTCCGCGGGTTCCCGGATCGGTGTCTGCTGGCCGGACGGGGCGATTGACACTCCGAGCGTGTCGGATCTGAACCTCGTGCTCGGCCGTTTGAACGCCGACTACTTCCTCGGCGGTGACGTGAAGCTCGACGTGGAGCGTGCCCGGGCGGCGATCGAGGAGCAGGTTGCCCGGCCCCTCGGTCTGTCGGTCGAACACGCTGCGGCAGGGATCCTCGAACTGTTCGACGAGACGCTTCAGTACGAGGCGACCGGGCAGGTGCTCGGCAAGGGCTACTCGCCGGTCGACTACGCGCTGTTCTGTTACGGCGGGGGTGGACCCCTGCATGTCGCCGGATACACGAACCGCACCCCGTATCGCGACGTGCTGGTGCCGGCATGGGCCGCCGGCTTCTCCGCTTTCGGCTGTGCCTGCGCCGATCTGGAGTACCGCTACGACGTCACCATCGATCTGCCGATTCCCCCGGGCGCCGGGGCCGAGGCCAAGCAAGCCGCCGCGGCCGGGATCCAGCAGGCATGGGACGCGCTGCGCCGTCAGGTCACCGCCGAGTTCGCCAAGTCCGGCGCGCCTCAGGACCAGGTCGCCTACCGCCACCTGGTTCGGATGCAGTACGCGGGTCAGCTGAACGACATCGAGATCTACTCGCCGGCGCAGGAATTGCAGAGTGCCGCGGATATCGATCGGCTGATTGCCGCGTTCGAGGACGCCTACGGAAAGATCTACGCCCGCTCCGCGAAATCACCGGAGCTCGGTTACCTGGTTACGCACGCGATGGTTACCGGCGCGGTCGCGGCCGAGAAGCCGGCGCTCCCGGTCGAGCCGCTCGCCGATCCCGAGCCAACCAGCGCCAAGGACTCCCGGCAGGTGTGGTGGCGAGACGGATGGCTCGAGACCGCGATCTTCGAGCAGTCGGATCTGAGGGCCGGCAACGTCATCGCCGGACCGGCGATCGTCGAGTCGCCGGCCGACACGCTCGCGATCCCACCCGAACGCAGAGCCAGGCTCGACCAGCATCGCATCTTCCATCTCGACTACAAGGAGAGCTGAGGCCATGGCTTTGACCGACGCCAGCCAGGCGCTCGAGCCGACCACCGTGACACCGATTGGCTGGAACGGCCGGACGGTGCAACAGATGCTGGCCGAGCAGGAGCGCCTGTTTGCGCAGACGGGTCGATATTGGGGCCTCGACGAGCTCGTTCTCCAGCGCGGCGATCCGATTCGCTACGAGAAGATCTTCTCGCGCCTGCGCGGTGGGCTCGTGTCGGCGCGCGAGACGGCACTCAACATCTCCGCCAGCCCGATCGTCAAGGAGATCGGTGAGCTGTCGTTCATGCTCTACACGCCCGAGGGCGACTCGATCGCGCTGTCGCGCGGAATCATCGTCCACGTCCACACCGCCTCTGACGCGATCAAGCACATGATCCGCGCGGGCTACGAGGACGACCCCGGGATCAATCCCGGTGACATCTTCTGTAACAACGACGCCTCGATCGGGGATGTGCACAACGCCGACGTGCTCACGATCGTGCCCATCTTCTGGGAGCAGGAGCTGATCGGCTGGGCGGCCGGGGTGACACATGAGATCGACATCGGCGCCAAGACGCCGGGCTCGGTCCCCGTCGGTCCGATCTCTCGCTACGAGGACGGGATCGACATCCCGGCGCGCAAGATCGGGGCGAGCGATCGGCTGTTCCGCGACCACGTCCAGGCGGGGCTGCGCGGCACACGGACGCCGATGTACTGGACGCTCGATGAGCGCACGCGCGTCGCGGGCTGTCACATGGCGCGCGAGGCGGTCGAGCGGGTCATCCTCGAGGAGGGGATCGAGACCTACAAGCGCTTCATCCGCGAAGTGCTCGAGGAAGGCCGTCGCTCGTTCCGCAGCCGGCTGATGGAGATGACGGTGCCGGGCCGCTACCGGGCCGTCGCCTTCAACGAGGTCCCGTTCGCGGCCGAGCAGCAGCTGCCTTCCTACGCGCGAGTCGACACGCTGATGCACGCGCCCACCGAGCTTCGGATCACCCCGGAAGGTGTGCTCGAGTTTGACTACGACGGATCGTCGTCGTGGGGGTATCACTCCATGAACTGCACGCCGTCGGCGATGCAGGGCGCGATCTGGGTTCAACTCACCCAGACGCTGATCCCGAACGAGAAGATCAACGACGGTGCGTACATGGGGTTGCGGACCCACTTCCCGCCTGGCACCTGGACCAACCACTGCAACCCGGCCGCATCGACCGGGATAGCCTGGTGGTTTCTGATCCCGAGCTTCACCGGGTTCATCAAGAGCCTGTCGCGCGGGATGCAGGCGCGAGGGTTTGTCGAGGAGGTACTGGCGCCGTATCCGTTCACCTCGAACGTCTTCCAGGGCGGGGGCATCGATCATTTCGGCCAGCAGTCGGCGACGACCAACTTCGGCCTGTCGTGCTGCGGCGGAGGGGCGAAGATGGTCCTCGACGGCCTCGACTACGGGGCGGCGATGTGGAACCCGGAGGGGGACATGGGTGACATGGAGATGTGGGAGATCATCGAACCCTTCCTGTACCTCGGACAGAGAGTCAAGGCGTCGACGGCCGGGCAGGGGAGGCGTCGTGGTGGCTCGGGGTACGAGACCCTGCGACTGGCGTGGAAGACGCCGTTTTACGAGATCCAGAACATCGATCACTCCCGTTTGCACTGTCACTCGGGGCTGTGGGGTGGCTATCCCGGGTCGGCTGGTTACCGGCACAACGTCCGCGACACCAATGTGTTCGAGCTGATCGCGGCGCGAGCGCCCTACCCGACCCACGATGGCGATCCGGAGAAATCCAACGTCGAGCGGCTCGTCACGGGTCGGCGGGACTTCGATCAGCGCACGCTCACTCTGCCCGAGCTGATGCAGCAGGGCGATCTGTACGTCTGCGTGTATCACGGCGGCGACGGCCTCGGCGACCCCCTCGACCGCAAGCCCGAGCACCTGGAAGAGGATCTCAACGGCGATTTCCTGCTGCCGCGGTTTGCCGAGTCGGTCTACGGCGCGGTCGCTGAATGCGATGGAGAAGGTCGCTGGTCGGTCAAGCGCGAAGCGACGGCCACGCGGCGGGCCGAGATCCGCTCCGAGCGGAGGGCCAAGGCTGTTCCCGTCCGTGAGTGGATGGCCGGCCAGCGCGAGCGGATCCTGGCGCACGCGACGGGCAACGGCGACTTTGGCGGCCACGTCCAGCGGATGTACGCGGAGTCGATGCGGCTCTCGGACCGGTGGGCGGCGGATTTCCGGGCATTCTGGGATCTGCCGGAGGACTTCGACTTCCCGGTCCCGACTCCGACCGTGGATATATCGAAGGCGATGCTCGCGCAGGCGCCGAGCGCGGAGGGTTGAACGCGATGAAGGTCGATAAGCAGATGCTCGCGGACCTCCTCGACGAGCGACTCGATCGCAACACCGTCCGGGCGATCCAATCGGGCTACAAGGATCCCGGCCGCTTCGACACCTACCTCGAGTTGCTTCAGGAGCGGGCCCCGTGGCCCGACAGGATCGTCCTGCCTTACGGGGAACACATGTGCATCGTCTCGGCGGGCGGCGGTCGCTATGTGATCAAGTGCTTTCACTGCGGTCACGACTTCTGCGACCACACCGAGAACTGGAAGCTCGAGGCACTCATCCACGTCCGCGACACCGAGGAGAAGCTGCTCGAGATCTACCCGAGGATGATGCACGGTGACCCCGCCTGGGAGGAGATCCGCGAGTACTTCTGCCCCGGGTGTTGCACGCAACTGGAAGTCGAGGCGGTGCCGCCGGGATATCCGCCGATACACGACTTCGTGCCCGACCTCCGGGGGTTCTACGAGGGGTGGCTGGGAAGGGAGCTGCCTGTCTGAGGCGGGTGAAGGCACGGCGCTGGGCGCTCGGTCCGATTGCGGTGCGATCGAACCGTTCGCCCAGTCACAGCCAAATGCCGCCTAAGGTCCGCTATTGCCCGGACGCCGACACAGTCGTCCCAGCCGTCGCGCTAATGGGTGATACCCACCAGGTGGAGCCCTCCGGGGTGATGGGGTTGTTCCCCGACGCGTCCGAGCACGTAAGCGCCAGCGTCGCCGGCGCATCGAAAGAGGGGACCGCGATGATTCCCGTCATCGAGACGACTGCCGCATCGCCGATCGATATCTCCCACGGCTCGGTGAACGAGCCGAATAGGTCCCCAGGCGTGTTGTCGGCTGTCGCTTCGACGGCGCACGTTCCAAGGTTCGAGCTCGTTTGGTTGTCAACGCTCGTGCTTAGGTCCACAAAGTAGGTTCCGCCGCTCGTGAGAGTGGGGCCGGTATTGCCGGTGGTCGTCGTGAACTGGTAGCCCGGCCCGGGCGCTCCTGCAGGGCCCTGCGGACCGGCGGTGCCTTGAGGGCCGGCCGGGCCCTGTGCGCCCGCGGCCCCCGGAGGGCCGGCGGGACCGGTCTGACTCCAGGCGATAGCCGTTTCGTTCCGAGCGCAGTTCGTGCCCGCGTCTTGCAGAGCCACCGGGTGTGACCCGTGGAAGAACGCCCTCGACGTGTAGCAGGCGTGGATCTCGCCAGAGGACTCCACGGGCCCCCCGGCGGTCGCGGCGACCGCGACTCCGTAGCCCCCGCCAAGAACAACAACGCTGGCCAGGATCCCCACCATCCTGCCGCGCCGCAGGATGCTGAGCTGGTTTGCCTTCATGGACCTGCCTCTCATTCGTGCCGATGCCGGTTACGGCCGCCGATCGCGGCCAGAGAGGATCCTGGGGTAAAGACGCGGCGGGCACATCGAGCAATCGGACGAGCTTGCGCGCGGTCGCTTACGTCGCTTTAGATACGCCGTGCGTTGTCTTTAGGTGCGCGGCAGCCATGCGCTGCCGACCAAACAAAACGGTCCTGCCTTGCAGGACCTTGAAGGCATTCGGTGACCGCCCGGCAGCTGAGGTCACGACCAGAGAAGTCAGCGACTTCCTCCGCTCGCTCGACCATGAGGGCTAACGCAACGTGAACAAGCATCGGGAGGTGCTTGCCGCGATGTTCACGTACGGCTGCCGCGCTGACGCCTTCGGGCTTCCGGCGAATCCGGTGCTCGGGACCGACAAGCGTCGGCAGGCGCCGCCGGAGGCGCTCGACTATTACGACGGTAATCCCACCGGGTCCGACCGCGAGATGATCGAGGTTGGCCCTGCCGTGACCGGGGATCCGTCGGTCGTGGAGCAGCTTGACCGGATGCTCGGTGAGGTGCTTCTCAAGGCGGTCGGCGGTGCGTTTCTTACCGCGGGCGCCGTGCGCCCAACTCTTGGTGCTCTGCGGCTCTTCGATCACGCGCGCCAGGACCGTGCCGACCACGCCGAGGGCCTGGCGGGCGTGCTCACGCCTCGCCCGCCCGACGATCGGCGCAGCCGCGACAGACGATCGTGCCCGAGGTCCGAATGATCGCGGCGAGCTCGCCGGCAGCAAGCCGCTCGCCGCAGGCGTTGCATCGCGTGTCGTGTCCCCTCAGCAAGGTCGTCTCGCAAATCGCCCGGAGCATGGTCAGGGATCGCTTGCTCGGTCGCCTTTGTGACCGTGCGACATCCGGGTCATCCGAAGGCGACTGTCGCGCCGGCGTGGGCGCCGTCATCGCGTTCGTGGCATTTGCTATAGCCCGGCTGGTCGCGGCCGGACGATTGCTTAGCGCCAACGCGCTCGTCCACATCGAGCCGGGCCGGTTTGCGAATGCGATCGTCCGCCCCGACGCGTGGCGGTCGGCCCATGGACAGAGCGTGCGGACTCACGGACTGGGGTGACGCACTTGCTGACGGCGGGCGTGCGCGTTTGCATCACCTCGCGGGCGGGGGTTAGGCTCGTCGCCACGACCGGCCGTGAAAGACGAATCAAGTGGACAGCCGTGGGTGAAGCGTGCGATCTGGGCGGTGGCGTCGCTGATCGGAGCGTTGGCTGCTGTCCTGGGCGCACTCGGCGTCTGGTCGGCGTCGGCCAGCACGGTCAGCGGGCCGAGCCTCGGCCGGACGATCGAGCTGGCACCGGTCAGCGGGCACGTGTTCGTGCGCTTGCCGAGGGCGTCTCGCTCCTTGGCGCTCGTGCATCAGATGCTGGTACCGGTCGGGTCGCGCATCGACACGACCCATGGGACGGTCGATCTCACCTCTCAGGGTCCCGCCGTGGCCGGACTCCAGAAGGGCGTGTTCGATGGCGGCGCGTTCATCGTGCAGCAGGCTCGCAGCGGCCAGACGAATCTGATCCTGACCGGCGGGTCGCGCCCCACCGTGTGTGTGTCCGGGCGGGGGAGCTCGGCTCGGGCCGCGGGTCTATCAACGCGGGTATTGCGGTTGCTGCACGCCAGTGCCCAGGGGCGGTTCACGACTCGCGGGCGCTACGCGTCGGCCACCGTCCGCGGCACGATCTGGACCACGGCTGACACTTGCGCGGGAACGACCATTTCCTCTCAGAAGGACACCGTCGATACGACGTCGAACACGTTGCCGGAATCGGTGCAGGTGCCGCTGACGGCGGGCGAATCGGTCACCTACCGGTGCGCCACGCGCGCCGCAGGCCCGGTGAGAAAGGCGTACTGCGTCGTCATCCTGACCTCGAACGCTCCGGCGCCGAACCAGCCGGCCTTCTCGACCTTCCTGGCCACGACCAATCCCGCCCAGTCGGCTCAGCTCTGCGTCCAACCGCCGGGTGCCGCCACGCCAGAGTGCACCACCTTCCCACTGTCGCATCCCACCGGTCTCGGCTTGCGTGACCTCAACGTCGCCTGCCCTGCCAGTCAAGGTCCTGGCCTGTATCGGATCGCCTACCGTCTCGACGGGGTGGCGCTCGGCTCTCCGTTCGATTATCAGGCGCCGCACATCCGGTTGGGGAACGGGCCGTGCCAGAGCTTCCTCGGCCAGTTAAAACAGGGGCCGGACACGGCCGTCCTTGACGCGAACGTCAAGCTCGTGAACGACTACTCGTTGTTCTCGCCGGCGATCGCGCAATGGCTGGGACTGGCACTGACGCCGACGGGCGCTCCCGGCTCAGAGCAGGTGCGGGGCATCGTCTATGCGGACCAGAACGGCACCCCCGGCACGCTCGTCGCGGCGACGAAGCCGGTGACGATCCGCCCCACGAGCGCGTCGACGCTCTACCCGCTGTTCTTCCCGCAGGAGTTGCACCTGAGCCCTGGCACCTACTGGCTCGGACTGCTGACAGGCGGCGACTCAGGCGTCGCGGGAGTCCTCGTCTTCCCAACTCGACACTCAGCGCCGGCGAACACCAACCCCTTCGCCGCCGGCCCCAGCAACCCGTTCGGGCCGATCACCAGCGTCGCCAACGCCCAAATGACGCTGCTCCTGCACTACCAACTCGCGCCCTGAACAGTGGGACCGGCGTTCCGCTGCCTGTCGGACCGGGCATGCGCTGCTGTCTGACACCTCAGTGAAGCAGTTACCCCTCGGGCCACAGCTCGCGGCCGGGTTCGGCGAGGAGCGGCCACGTGTGCTTAGCGTCTCACCTCGCCGCTCCAACGGCTTTGCGGCTGCTTCGGCGGACAGTGAATTCGCCGCTCATTTCGATGCATCGCGATCGTCTCGACGGGCCGAGCCCGGACGAGCGAGTGCCGTGGCAAAGCAGCCGTCCGGCTGCCCGCGGCTTGACCCCTCAGTGCGTGCTCGCCGACCAGAAGCCCGCCGAGCCTCGGCTCACGCTTCGCCTGCGGATCCAACCGTCTTGTGGCCGCATCCTCACGCGTGGCTGACCGAGCGCCTCGAAGCGTTATCGTGGTTGCGTGGGCTGGAGGATTCGCGGCACTTACTTTGAATCTTGCAACTGTGACGCGATCTGTCCGTGTCGGCGGATCGATGGCGTCGCCGGCGGTCGCTCGACTCATGGCGTGTGCATGGGCGTGCTCTCGTGGCTAATCGAGGACGGGACCGCGAACGGTACCGAGCTTTCGGGAATTCCGGTGGCAATGGCAATTCGTTACAGCGACGATGAGCCCGGCTCTCCTTGGACGTGGGTGCTGTACCTCGATGCAGCTGCATCGGAGCCGCAACGTGAGGCTCTGGAGGCAATCTTCACGGGTCGGCTCGGCGGGGACGCCATGTCACATTTCCCTTGGGCGTGGAAGGGGGGCGATCCAGTGGCGGTCCGCCCAGTCGAGATCGACGTCGATCACACGCGCCGTCGTCAACGGCTGAGGATCCGCGATCACATCAGCGTGCGAATCCGGGATCGCTACGCAGGCGAGCAGACCGTGACGTGCGTAATCCCGGGGCACGACCGAGCCGGCGAGGAGCTTGTCGCGGACGAACTCGTCGTTGGGGATGGTCCCCTCGCGTTTAGCTATCGCGGGGTCTGCGGGTACGGCACGACCTTCGACTATTCGGATTAGCCCACCCTCGAGATCGCGGTAGCGCTATGGCCTCTCCAGGCCATCGGGTCGCTAGGAGCTCATCTCTCCCGGCGAGCGGGGCTCTCCCATTGTTCCGGGCCGCTTCATGTGTCCCGACGGCGCCATGTCACCCGGCCGTCCCATGTGATTCATCTGGGACATCGAGCCATTGGTTGGAATCGTCAAGCCTGGGGTCGAGGCGGGTGCGGCGAGAAGGAGCACACCTAGCGCCAGCAACACTGCGGCGGTCCCGTAAGTCGCGACGCGCCGCCACGGGAGTAGCTTCTCGACCGCGATCAGCGCCGCGACGAAGGCCATCCAGCCGATGCTCATGATGCCGAGCGCGAACAGCGAGGCCATCAGTGCCCAGCAGCATCCCGCACACCAGGCGCCGTTCTTGGCGCCCATCCCGAGCGCGCCGGGCAGACCCTCGCGCCAGGAGCCGATCAGGAAGCCGAGGGGGCTGCGGCACTTGGCTAGGCACACGTTTTTCAGCGGGGTCAACTCATATGCGGCCGCCACGAGCAACGTCGCGCCCGCGATCCAGCGGCCGGCACGACTCCAGTGCAGCACCCCCCCGGCGACCCACCCTCCTGCTACCGCGATCGCAAACGCGAGCAGACCCACGGCGGCCCAAACGAGAAGGTACCCCGCGCAGAACGCGAGCGGCGCCATCGGCGATCGTTGCCGTGTCATGCGCGAGTAGAGCGCCACCGTCGGGGCCACCGACGGGAACATCATCGCGGCCATCATGACAACCCAAACGCCGAGGAACCACCCGAGCGTGCCGAGGTCCGTCCACGGTCCGTTATCCATCCCCTGCATACGATCGATGGTCCACCACCAGCCCAGCCCGGCGAGGACTAACAGGAGCGCGACCAAGCCGAAGCGGGCGCGCGTGGCCTCGAACGCGGGGGATAGCCCGCCGGAGGGAGCGTGCCGCTGGTCGGATACTGCCGCGCTCATCGCTACGCCGCCCAGGCGAACTCAGACTTCGACAACCCCGTCTTGCCCTCGTACTTGATGCCAAACGCGTCGATCTGCGACCGCTTCGCCTCGGCCATCGTGAGATCCGAGCCGACCGGATGGAACATGCCCTGAAAGCGCACCGGCTCGCCGGTCTCCACGCCGAACGGCACGATGTCTTCGATTTCAAAGTCGATCGCGTCGCCGACACGAACGGTGTGCCGCAGCCCGTCGTCGTCGACTTCGATCCGAGCACGTTCAACCCCGAGCATTTCGCCGACGAGCGGCGCGAGCGCGGCCATCGGACCCCCGAGCTGCCCGCTGAAGACCTGAACCAGCTTCTCGGACTGCTCGTCGGTTGCCTGGTCATCTACGAACACCCCAAGACGCCAGTTACCCTCCGTCATCACCTTAGGCGTGTCCGCGATCGCCACGACCTTCAAGCCGCTGACGTCAGTCCCCTCGACCTCTCCCTCACGGATCTTGAAGGCCAACGTCACTCGGCAGAAGTCGTACGTGGCCCCGTGGTCGAACGACAGGTTGCAGGGGCACATCAGCTCGCAAGAGCAAGTCTCGACATAGCTCCCTTTGAGACTCCACGACATCGAGGACCACCTCCTCTAGGGAAAAGCCGATTCTCCGACCTCGCCCGGGACGCGTCAACCCCAACCAACCACCACCCGCCACCAGGACGCCGCCGGTTCTCGAGAAAGACAAGCGTCTCGAAGCTGGCCCGACAACAAAAGCGCCGGTCAGCCAGCCGAAACAGTCGCCGGCTCAAATCCATGCAGCCGCTACCGGCAGCGCAGTTGGCCGGCAACGCGGGCGCCCCAGAACGGTAGGACCACGACCCAGGCTTGCCGTATAGACGAATTCTGAGCAGCGTCAGGGATGGCCACCGCGCGCCCGCTTGGCCACAAAAGCGCGACGTGCGAGCCAGCCGGCTTACTACTCCTTCGGACAAACTCCGCCCCGAGCCCGAGGAGCACGTCGTGGCTCCTCTCGAGTGGCATAGCGGTGACGCTGTCACGAGGCGTCGCGCGATCGCTTCATGCGGCCGCAGTCAGGCCGATAGCGGGCGCGGGCCGCTGTGCTTCCTCGCTACCGGCCAGCACCGCGTCGTCGCGAGACTTCGTTTCGTCGCGAGGCTGTCGCGCAACCCCTCCCGTTGTGAGGGGCAGTTGTGACGCTGTTGGCTCCGTTTTGGCGGTGCGAGCGCCTGGGGCCTGTTTCAGGCCCCGGCGACGGTGAGCTGGTGGCGGTGGAGTTTGGTGAGGTTGTGGGTTGCCATCAGTAATCGCCATTCGGTGCGCACCGCGATCCTGCCTTTGCGGTGAAATCGGGTGATCGTGCGGTTGTGCTTGGTGTGAGCGAACACGGGCTCGATCATCTGGATCCGTCTTCGGTAGAGCAGCTTGCCGTGCGATCCGAGCACGGTCCGCATCCATGAGTAGCGCCCGCCGGACCACCCCGGCCGCGGCTCGGCTCGGCCGGCCGAGTCCGGGGGGATCAGGACCTGGATGTGCTTGTTGGCGATCACCTCGTCCATGTGCTGCTCGTTCCAGTAGCCCGCGTCGGCGAGCGCGAGCTCGGGTCGCTCGATGACGCCGGCCTGCTCGAGCTCGCCGATCGCCGCCTCGATCATCGGATTCAGGTTGGAGAAGTCGCCCGGGGTGTTGGTGATCTCCGCGGCGATCACGATCTGACCCTCATCCACGACCGCCTGCGCGTTATATCCCTGCACAAATCCGTTGTTGGCTTTCATCCGCTGGGTGTCAGGGTCGGTCACGCTCACCACTCCCTCGGGGATCTCCGGCGCGACCCACTCCTTGGGGCGTCGACCGAGCCGCCGGCCTTGCTTATCGCGACCGTTCTGGCGGTAGACCTCATAGGCTTGGTTGGCCGCGATCTGGGCGTCGCGCTCGGCCTCCAGGCGCTCACCCGCGAGCAGCAACCGATCCTCACGCGCGCGAGGAACAGGATCTGGATCCTCCCAGCGGCGCTGCTCAAGCTGACGGTGTCCTTCCCGCGTCCACCCCTTGCGTCCCTGGTGGCGCGCCACGATCCGCTCGACATCGAACTCGAACCCTGCCTCCTCAGCCGCTTCCGGTTCGGGCTCCAACCGCTGATCCTCAGGTGTCTCGACCGCGCGCCGCTCCCGCGCCTGACGGAAAAACTCCGCCCGGCCCTCCCGCGTGCGCAACTGCTCGGGCAACTCATCCCCGCGCTCATCCCCATAGAGCTCATCCTCGGCCTCATCGGTCGCCTTCGCCTCAGCCAGGATCTCCCGCGCGATCTCCCCAAAATCACGCGTGGACTCGCGGCTCGCGTTGCCCGCCATCCGCGTCCCATCGATCGCGACCACCCCCGGCCTGACCAGCCCCGCCTCATCACACAGTCTGAGCACTTGCCCGAACAACTCGGCCAGGGCCGCCTCATGCCGCGCCACGAACCGGGCGATCGTGGCGTGATCCGGCGTCTCCATCATCGCGATCATCCTGAACGCGACGTCCTCCTCACACGCCCGCTCGAGCTTCCGCGCCGAGCGGACCCCGCGCGAATACCCGTACAGCAGAAGCGCGACCAGCATCGCCGGGTCATACGGCCGGCGACCCACCCCATCGGCCCGATACGCCGCATAGAACTCGCCCAAATTCATCCCGGCCACGGCGTCCAGCACGA
>DATJRS010000052.1:0-8406 GCA_035504535.1 Solirubrobacteraceae bacterium
CTGGCGGGCGCTCGCAGCAGCACGCTGATCGGGCGGCCCGTCAGCATCGTGTACTCGCGCGTGGACGCCGACGGCGGCCTGCGTGAGGCGCGCCTGGCCTCTCTCCCTGTCGGCTCCTAAGCGGCCCGCGACAGCTTCCACGGCAACGGCGGTTTCTCCTGGCACCACCATTAGCCAGAAGGGCACCAAGGCGGTATCTTGCTCGCAGGGCGCACGAAGCGCTGGGGGCAACAATGAGGGCTCATAGCCAAGCACGCAAGCGACTCGCCCGGCAGGCACCGCAGCTTCTTGTGTCGGCCGCCGTCACGCTCGGTGCGCTGTTGGTGCCGGGCGTCGCGCAGGCCGCACCCCAGCCGAGCTTCACGGTCAGCCCGTCGAGCAGCGTGACCGTTGGCACCTGGGTGCAGTTCGACGCGAGCTCGTCGGTCGCAGCGCCCGACGCGACGTACGCGTGGAATTTCGGCAACGGAGACAGCGACCCCGCCCAGCAGGGCGCTGCCGGCGAGGACGTCGAGGAGCCGTACGACCAGGCCGGCACCTACACCGTCACGCTCACAGTCTCTGACTCGACCGGGACCGCCAGCACCTCGCAGAGCATCACCGTCTCCTCGGGCCCGCCGACCGTCACGTTCCTCATCGACTGGCTCTATCCCGACGAACTCGGCCTCATGCCGCCGCCGGCCCCTGGCGCGGCGGTCACTTTCCAAGATCAGAGCCAGAGCAACGACGGGAGTGCCCTCGCCTCGTTCGTCTGGAGCTTCGGAGATGGCGCCGCCGGCCGAGGCGATGCGGTCACGCACACCTACGCTCAAGCCGGAGCCTACGACGTGAGCGAGACCGTGACCGACAGCGACGGCCTGAGCAGCCAGGCCAGCCAGCGACTCGTCATCGACGCTCCCCCCGTCGCCACCTTCCGCAGCTCCTCTGCGGGGCAGACGGTCACCTTCGACGCGATCGGGTCGCACGCCGCGGCAGGCGCCGGGAGCCTGGTCGACTACAGCTGGTCCTTCGGCGATGGCGCTGAGTACGACAGCGGCGCTGACCCCGTCGCCACCCACACGTACACGTTCCCGGGTCGCTGGTCGGCGACGCTGATCGTGACCGACGCGTTCGGGCTCAACGACAGCTACACCGCGACCCTGAACGTACCCGCGAACGTGTTCGTCCGGCCGCTCGGCTCGACCGCTCCGCTCTTGTACCAGCCCGCGACCATCGAGGAGGGCCGCATGGGCTGGGACGACCAGCTCAAGTGGAGCGGCTGGAACCAGCCGCACGCAAGCGCCAAGGGCGTCGGCCACATGTGGGTCTGCACCACGACCTGCGGCGCCGGCCACTTCGTCACGCGCCCAATCGTCGTGCAGCTCAGCCACATCCGCCTATGCGCCGGCCACCGCGAATACACATCGATGCGCCAGTACTACACCGGCAAGCCGGCCCGGCGTCTCGGTCCGCCTGGCCCAAACCGCAACGACTACTACAGCGTCGTATGCGGCGGGTCCATCTACATGGGCAATCACCGCTACACGTACTACCCCTAGGCTTCGCGGATGGGGCCGCGCGCTCAGAGCCCGGCCGAATACGGCAGTTTCCCCGAGCGTTTCCCCATTCGCATACCCCGTGGGTGCGGCCGGGAGCCCGGCCGGATGGGTCAGGGAAATACAGTTCCCCAACGCTAGCGAGCGCTCGCGACGTTGATCGATCGACCCGATCGCAGCGAATGCCCATCCGAGCGGGTCGGACGTCGTCGACGACTACGCTGTCGTCGGTATGGCACGAGGTGGCGCAGTTCGCAATCGGTCCGAGATCATCACCGTGCCCACGCCACGGGGTCCCGTCCAGGTGGTTCGCCAGGAGATGCAAGGCCTAAAGCAGCGGCGGTCTTGGACTTGGTTCTGGCTCGCGCGTCGCGAGGGGAAGACCGACTGGAGTGAAGCCTCGACCGCCGTCGAAGCCATCCGCCGGGCCACGCTGGTCGGGCCTGGGAAGCCCCCCTCGTGGCTGAACGATGTGGGTGGACAAGCTGAGCGTGCGCTCGCTGCCTATGGCGACGCTGCAGATGCCTAATGTTCTGCGCTCCGTAAGTACCCCCGGCGGGGGCTGCGAACGGGCCGTGGCTCCGATGCATGCGTTCCGCGTTCAGCGGGGAGTCGGCGTCGCGACGGAGGTATTCCTGACGAAGGCAGAGCAGGTGTCGGACGGCCGGGCGTGCGCCACCGGATTACGCCCTAACCCGGTCACGGCAACTACCTCGCTCCACTGGTAAAAACCAGCAGTCCGCGGAGACCGCCCCCCGGCGCAGAGCGCTTGCGGCGGGCGGCTAGCACTCCATTCTTCGGAAAGTCGCGCCTGGTCGCCAATGCGATGGCGACGGCTGGGAGCTGTGGCGACGCGAATGCGCGCGCGTCACTCCGTGCCAGTGTTACGTACCTGCAGCCAATCCGGCGGGTCTGCTTCGTTGAATTCGATCAGGGCGTCTGGAACTTCGTCGCAGATAGCCCGGCACGCAGTGCCGTCCGTCGTATAGGCGATCAGGTCGGCGTCGATTGGCGCCTCCCCCTGAGTTCGGAGATGCGTATGAACCAGGTTTCCGTCGAGCCTCCATCGTCCCGGACCAACGGGATCGAGGTTCACAAGGATTTCGCGGATTGCCGCTCGCGGCTTTCGCGCGCCGAGCCTGCGCTGACCGTGATGCCGGTAAAGGAGGTCGAGGTTCCAGGCAATTCGACCGCGGCGCCTTCGCCCGGCATCGGCGCTGATGACAGCGGATGCAACCTCCCGCGTGAGCTGCACGAAGGCGTCCTGCTCGTCCTTCGACACCGATGGGACCGACTGACCTGACCGGTACACCGCCGCCAAAGCACCGTCCGGTTGAACCGTCGCGCGCCGATGAACGAGCGCGTGGCGCGGCTCGAGGAACGCGCCATAGAGTCCCATGATTCTGGGCCAGTGACTTCTGGGCACTTGAAGGGGGATCGGGACACGCGCCGGCCGACTCGCCTTCACGTATTTCTGCTTCTCCGCGAACGTCCATCGTCCTTTAGGGCATGGCGCCCCGTTGAGTCGCATCACAAGCTCGACGAGCACGTCGATGACCTTGTAGGCCGCCCCGAACCCGAGGGGCCGGAAACGGCCGATGGCTTGTGCCACTGAGTCAGCTGCGAGCCAATCGGAGGCATGACGGAACATACTCAAGCCGCCGCCGCGGAGGTCGTCGCGAGGGGGCGGGGTCGGCTGCGGCGGCTGACCAGCAGTGGCGATGGCGTCCAGCACGAACCGTTCGTAGGCTGTGTCTTCTTCGAACTGCCCTAGCAACTGTTTCGCTACCCGCGCCATGCCGCCACGATAGCCACCCACCCGCGGTCATTCGGCCGACATGACCATCTGCAAATCCGGAAAGCGATACCTGACTGCCGGCGGCCCCACCCAAGCCTCGCCGCCAATCGAGCAGGACCAGGAAAGGCTGGGCCCGCGCAACGTGAGCTGGCTATCGAACGCCTTCGACAAGCGGTTCGCGACCCTCGCGGGCAACGAGGAAGCGATCGTCGCCTACCTGGAACGCGAGTGGGACATCTCGAGGAGGCTGTCCCAGCGCTCTGCATAGGGCGCAGCGATGGCCGGAAGCAACCGACCTGCCCTCGGCGCTCGCGAACGACCCGCGGTTCCTGGCGGGGGGAGAAGGGCCCGCGGCGCCTGTTGTCCGGCTGTCGCGAACGCGATCGCGCGTTCGCCTAGGTAGTCACCGCGTACGGCGAGTCCGGCAGCGAGACGAGACTCTCTGGCTGAGAGCGACCCAACACGTCGCGCGGGATTCGTCCCCGTGAAGGGCGCCAGCCCCCCGAGATCACCACAAGCTGGCGTGAGTCCCTTCGGACATGCGGGACAAACGTCGATCCGCCGTCGGGCCCGTCACGCTGCAGTCCATGGACTTGATGCAGCCAGACCGCTACTTCTACCACTACACCACTTGGCACACAGCGTCGGAGCACATCCTTCCCACTGGGCAGTTGCGTCTCAGCCCGTACCACTTGATGAGCGACCCGCTCGAAGCCGAGGCCCCAGCCATCGGGGCGGGTGTAACGCTCCCGCCCGGAGACGACGAGGCGCTCAGGGAGAGCGGTCTCGCCCATGTTGAAGCACAGGCGATCCTCTCGCGCCTACGGCAAAACAGCAAGCTCCTTAGCCTCGGCGTCGACTCCCCGTGGGCGACGCAGATCCAGGACTCCGATCGCCGTTTCGGGATGGGCTGGGCGAGATCGCCCTTGTGGCAGCACTACGCCGACAACCACCGCGGTGTTTGCCTGATCTTTGACCGCGAGAAGCTGACCAGAACCGTCGAAGCGCAGCTAACAGAACGTCATCCGGACTCCCGATCAGGCGCGGTGCGCTACTCGAAGACTGGCTTAGCCGGTGAGCATCATGTCTCCCTGTCGCTGAATGTGGGGCTCCCTGGAGCTGACCAGGGGCGCCGGCACCTGCGCCAGTATGCAAGCCAGTACTTCTTCGTGAAGCTCATCGACTGGGAGAACGAGCACGAGTTCCGCTTCGTCGAGGTCAGCGAAGACGACGGGTACGCCTTCGTGGTGTACGGAGACGCGCTAGGCGGGATGATGCTCGGGCACAAGTTCCCGGAGGAACTCGAGGAGATCGCGGTAGACCTGGCGACGGACACGGGCATCGAGATATCGCAGATTCTGTGGGCGTTCAACGGCCCGATGGAAGGTGTTCCTCGGGCTAAGGTCCGTCGGGACCACAACCGGCCGGAATGGCTGAACCCCGACGGCTCCTGAGTTCAGCCCGCCAGAGCCGGGCCGACGGGGACGCCCACCGACCGGACTCCATTTGGGGCGGTCCCGCCTCTCGAGGTCGGCACCCCCGGCAACCGCTGAGTAGCGAGGCGCCGCCGATCTCGTCCGGGATTGCATTTGTCAGCGATGCCGGAAGACACGGCGCCATCGCAATGGCGAGACATTCCGAATCCTGCCCAAGGGCGACCTCGACGCCGACGCGGCGCTCGCTTCCGCGGTGGCCTGCTCGCCACCGCCGCGGTCGGTGCCGCCGCCCCGGGCGACCGCTCTCAGACCAGAGGGGCCGTGCTGCGCGAGGGTGAGGCGCTGCCGAGATTGTCCGACACCGGCCGCGCGCACCCTGCCCGGCGACATCGACGGCGTGACCGCTTCGATCAGCGGGCGGCAACCGGGGCGGCGGAAAGCTCGCTATCGAGATCGTGGCAAAGTGACGACGCGAGGCGGGCGGCTCTGACTGCTGCTCTGAGGCGATCCACCGCAGGCCGGGCGTCACCGCCGGCGCTTGCTGACGGTTGCGGCTGCGAGTCTGAGCAAGCGGCACGCCGTCAGGGGCCGCTGTTGCTTCGCCTCGCAGAGCAGCTGTGAGGACCCCGCCGCCCGCTGCGAGCTGCATCGACTTGTGCAATGCCCGGGCGGTGCAGCGGTCTGGCTAGCGCCGCGCCGCCGCTGCTGTTCGTCCGGACCAGCACTCTGAATCCAGGCTCACGCTCTGCCAGGGTCAATCAGGAGGATGGTGGCGGGGCGGGACAGTGTTGGATTGCTGGCCGAGCACGAGTTTGTGTGGGACCCCGATCACGCTGGCGGCGACGCGCTCGGTTTTGCTCAACACGGAGGGTCGGGCCAACCTCCCCGCGGACTACTGCTTCGACGTGATCGCTAACGAGATCTCTGCAGGCACGCCGGTCGGCGCGCGTTGGGGGGGGTGTCGGCGCCGGTGGGCTCGTCAGGACATCAAAGGATGTCTGGACGCCGGGTGATCGTGTGCGCGGGGAGCGCCTGCCTGCTCGGTCGTTGTGATGCGATCCCACCCTCGCTCGTTGGCGCGCGGCGGATCGGGCAAGTCCAAACCGATCACTGACAGCAGTCGTCGGCGCAGCCGCCGGTGCGGTTGATGTCGATCGGGAGGCCGCGGCAGCAACTGGCGCCCCGCCAGGTTTGCTGGCTTCTTTGATGGCGTGGGCGGCGATGGAGAGCGCCACGGCGGGGCCGGCCCACCAGAGGCGAATCCGGGCGTTGAGCGCGACGCTTGCGAGCACTCCCGCGGCGAGGTAGGCGCAGAGAAGGTTCTGGGTGCCTTCGCCAGCGGTTGCGCCGGATCCGAGGCGGTGGCCGATGCGGTGCTTGGCCTTGCCGAGTTGGGGCATGACGATGATGCTGGAGACAGATAGTCCGATGCCGAGCCAGCTCGTGTGGGGGTGCTCGCCGGCGATCAGGGTGCGGATCGCGTGCGCGATGTGGGAGGCGAGCACGAGGAAGCTGAGCGCGACGAGCCGCACAACGTGTCGTTCGACGCCTTGTTAGGCCGGGCCCCCGCAACGATGGCGTGCTTCTCAACATGAGCCACCAAGCCTGGTCCGAGGGGTCGCGCTTCTGGCGCGAAGCGGGAGGCCGGCGGTCGAGGCGTGTGCCCGCTTTGGCCGGTGGCATGGTTTTGTTCGTTTAGGCTCGGGAGCGGTTCTGGATCCGGCCACGAAACTTGTGGCTGGGAGAGGCGAAATAGGAAGATGAGAGTCGGTGGGGCTGATGCGGGCGTTGAACCAGGATCGTTCTCGACTCTCCGGACGGCATCGGTCGAGAAGCTCGGTGCACACGATGTGAGAGTGCTTCTCATCCCCACCGATTTGGCGGCGGGTGTGGCCGGATCTATGGTTGTGGCCATGACTGATTCTGAGCACAGCATTCACGCAGGCCACTCGCACGCGCATGGAGCCGATTGCGGGCACACGGCGATCGAGCACGAGGGCCACGTCGACTATCTGCATGACGGGCATCTGCATCACCCCCACGGCGATCACGTCGACGAGCATGTCCTCGGGGTAGGCGCCGCTAACCCGGCGGATTGCACGCCCGAGCACGTCTGCGGTCGGCATGAGGCCGCGCATGTTCATGGCCCCGATTGCGGTCACGAGCGGGTTCCCCATGGCGATCACGTCGACTATCTCGTCGGCGAGCATCTCCATCACCCGCACGGCGGGCATTGCGATGACCACGGCACGGTCACGGTGCACGCCTGACCGGTTGGGCCACAAGGGTGCCGTAGTAGTTCCGCCCCGAAGACTACCGTAGATGGGACTTGCTCTCATCTACGGTAGTCTTTGGGGTATGGACACCGACGTCCGTGACCGTTGGCTTGAGCGTGCGGAGGGGCGGCTGAACGGCGCCGGGCTGCGAGCGGGAGCGGCGCGCACGGCGGTGGTAGAGCTGCTCGCGCGGGAGGGGCAGTGCCTGATGAGCGCCCAGGAGATCACAGATCTGCTTCGCCGGCAGGGGTCGGCCTCGGCGGCCTCGGTCTACCGGGTGCTTGACGAGCTGTTCGAGCTGGGGTTGCTGCATCGCCTGGACGGGCGCGATGGGATCGCTCGGTATGAGATTGCCGATCCTGAGCGCCATCACCATCACATCGTCGACGAGCGGAGCGGTGAGGTCCGTCCGTTTGATGACGAGGCGCTCGAGGACGCGATCGCCGCCGTCGGCCGCCGCCTCGGGATGCGCCTGACGAGTCATGAGGTGATCCTGCGCGGCGTGCCGGACTCCGCCTCATAGAGCGCCGGCAATCAGGTGTGGCATGACCGACCGGAGCCGCCGGCCCGCGGGACGCCGCTAAGCGAATCCATCCAACCGGCGGGCGCGCCTACAGACCGAGCAGTCTTGGGGCGTTGCGGTTTCACCGTTCCCTGCCCAGGCGCGGCACGATCGGCGGCTCCGTGATACGCGGTGCGGGCGTCGTTTGCCTCCCTTGTTCAGGCGGCGCAGGCGTTGCAGGCGCCGTGGAGCACGACCTCGTGCTCTGCGACCTCGAGCGGGACGCGGTCGGAGAGGCGCTTGATCGCGCGCTCGAGTCCCTCGTCGGAGAATGGTTCCAGTCGTCCGCAGCGGTCGCAGACGAGGTGGTGGTGGTGGCCGCGGCCGTGGCGGACGGGCTCGAACCGGCTCATGCCGGAGCCGATGTCCACGCGTTGAACGACGCCGATCTCCTCGAGCTCCTCGAGGATACGGTAGATGCTTGCCCGCGAGACGCGCCGGGTGCCGCTGGCGAGCGCTTCCTCGATCTCGAGTGCGGAGAGCGCGCAGCGCTGTTCGCTCATCAGCGCCAGGAGCTCTCGGCGGGCGCCACCGCGACGGTAACCGGCGTCGGCGAGCGCGTCGAGCGCTCGCTCAATCCATCGATGCGCGTCTGGGTTCTGCTCCATGCCACGATTGTAAGGCGGAATCTCATGTTGATCCGCTGGCTCTATGCGGGGAGCTCTGGTGAGGCGGTCGTGCTTCATGACGCTGGCGCGGCAGCCGGCGCCCGTCCGAGTGTTGGCGCTCGACGCTCCCGGACGGCGGCCCATACCCGTCCGAGGATGTATTGCGCGGCGCTGATCGTGCCGACGAAGAA
>DATJRS010000053.1:0-3549 GCA_035504535.1 Solirubrobacteraceae bacterium
CCAGCCTTAGGCTGCCTCCGATTGAAGTGCCTCGACGATCGACTGCATCGAACCGATGCGGGCCGGGACGACGGTGAGGGCGGCCATCACGGCGAGCGTTCCGATCACGGTTGCGACGAGCCAGAGCGGCGGTGGCAGGCTGCCGCTCTTCACGGCCGCCTTGAAGAGGCCGAGACCGAGCGGAATGCCGACGATAGTGCCGGGGAACGCTGAGAGCACCTGCGCGACGACGAGCCCGGAGCTCACCTGTCTCGCCCGTGCACCGAGCGCTCGCATGAGTGCCGAAGCGCGCCGCGCGTCGAGCACGGTGGCCCAGGTCGTGAAGAGGGCGTTCAGCACTGCGAGCGCGACGAGCATGATCGTGATGACGGTGAGCATCTGCTCGTCCCGGTTGACCACCGGGTCGGACAGCCCCCCAGCTGCGAGTGCGCTTGCGGCGGAGAGCTTGCTGTCCACGGCGGTGTGGAACGCGATCACGGCGACGATGCCGGTGACGGTCACCGCGATGTTGGCCGCGCTGAGCAGTGCACGGCGAGGTCGTCGCGCGACCAGCCGGAGGCCGAACAGGGCCGGGATCGGCAGTTTCCTCGAGATCCGGATGAGGGTGCCCCTGCGCCGCGGTCGGCGCGCCGCATCGTTCATCGCATCGACCGTGCTGCTCCGCGCGGCGCGGACGGCGGGGACGAGCGTCGCGGCAAGCGCGATCGCGATCGCGACGCCGACGACCCCGGCGATCGTGCCCGGCGAGATCGCCGGTGCGCCCGCGGTGCCGATGAGGGCCGCGCCGGGGCTGGTGAGGAGCGGCGAGGCCAGCCATCCGGCCACGAGGCCGACCACTGCGGCGCAGAGCGCGAGGGCGAGGTTCTCGGCGAGGAAGGTCGCCGCGATGACGCTCGGCGTCCCGCCGACGGCCTTCAGCAGACCGACACGCCGGGCGTACTCCGACAGCTGACGCCCGACGAGGACCGCCACGCTCGCGATCGCGAGCAGCGCGAGGAGGAGCACACCCGGCTTCAGCACCCCCTGCTCGTCCTTGACCAGCAAGGCGTCCGTCGACGCGACCTCCTGCCAGCTCGTGAAGTTCTCGCTGGGCCCATTGGGACCGGCGGCGGCAGCACGTTCGAATTGCTGATCGACGAAGGCTTGTGCGTCGTTCGGGTTGGCGAGCTTGAGGTTGAGGGCGTACATCGTGAGCGGGTTCGCCTTCGACGTCAGCCCGATCGCGTCCGCCTCGGTCGTCCAGATCACTCCGATGTCGAGCGGGTTGCCTGAAGTGATGTTGAGCGACGAGCAGGCGTCGGAGGAGATCAAGAGGCCGGTCGTGGCGGTGAGCGGAAGAGACAGAACCGGTCCCTGGCAGAGGTTCGGGTAGGGCGGCTGGGCTGCGGTGACCGCGATCCCGGCGACCGTGAACGACTTGTCGTTGAGCGTGACCCGGTCGCCGACCCAGACGCCGAGCGCGTCGGCGAAGGTGCGCTCTATGACGACGCCGTCCGGTCGCACCCAGCTCCCCGCCGTGAGCAGCGGCTGATCGACCGCGGCCAGCGCCGCGGTGCGCCCCTCGGCGAAGACGTCGGCATAGCGCCCGTCGAAGCGGACAGTGGCCGAGGCGACGGGATACGGGCCGCTCGACGACGCGACCCCGGAGGCATGGATGAGGGACTTCGCCTGGGAGGCCGACGTCAGGTAGGCGACGACGTCGGGGCCCTTGGTCGCCGCGCGCGTCTCGGCGTAGGGATGGCCGGTCACGCCGTTGAGCGCCAGCGCCATCGTGAGCGTGGCGGTCGCGACGGCGATGGCCACGACGAGCAGGAGTGCCTGGGCGAAGTGGTGGCGAATGTCTCGCCGCGCGAGACGAGAGAGCAGCAGCGCCCGCCCCTTCACTCCGCCCGCGCGGCGCGGCTGGCGCGGTTGGTTCATGACGCTCCCCTTCGCTCTCATCCGAGGTGCTCCCATTCCGCGAAGGTGCCGAGGTGCCCTTGCGAACCGCCGGTCAGCCGTGTCTCGTCGATGAACGCTCCGTCGCGCATCGAGATCAACCGGTCCGCGGTTGCGGCGACCCGCTCGTCGTGCGTGACGATCACCAGGGTCAGGCCCCTGGCGTGCAAGCCCTCCAGCAGCCGGAGCACGTCGAACGCCGAGGCGCTGTCCAGGTTGCCGGTCGGCTCGTCGGCCAGCACGAGCTGCGGATCGTTGGCGAGTGCTCGTGCGATCGCAACGCGCTGGCACTGGCCCCCGGACAGCATCGAGGGCAGGTGCCGGGCGCGATCGGCGAGGTCGACCTCTTGCAGGAGCGCGGTGGCGCGAGCACGAGCCTCGCCCGGCGTGCAACCGGCGAGGAGTGCGGGCAGTTCGACGTTCTCCTCCGCGGTGAGCTCGTCCATCAGGTGGAACGCCTGGAAG
Source organism: Solirubrobacteraceae bacterium (assembly GCA_035504535.1). GTDB lineage: Bacteria > Actinomycetota > Thermoleophilia > Solirubrobacterales > Solirubrobacteraceae > Palsa-465. Next base: position 2,404 of record DATJRS010000053.1, read on the forward strand.
ACGAAGCCGATCTCATCGCGGCGCAGGTATGCGAGGGCGCGTTCGGAGAGCTGGTCGACGCGTTGCCCCGCCACCGTCAGCTGACCGGCAGTAGGCCGGTCGAGCCCGCCGATCAGGTGGAGCAGCGTGGATTTACCGCAGCCGCTCGGGCCCATGACCGCCACGGCCTCGCCGCGGTTGACGTCGAGGTCGACCGCGTCGAGCGCGCGTACCAGGCCCTCGCCGCTGCCGTACTCCTTGCGCAGACCCCTGGCGTGCACGAGCGCGGTGGGTGAGGTGTTCATTGCCGTGTTCTCCGTTTCGTCCAGGCCATCTCGCAGGCTTGCAGCCAGCGCAGGTCGGCTTGCAGGCGAAGCACGACGCCCTCGAGGAGCAGGGCCGCGTCGGAGTCCTTCTGCTCCTCCATCACGGCGCGCCCCACGTCTCGCAGGCGGCCCAGCAGGTCGCGACGTTGCGCGTCGATGAGGCCGATCGGGTCCGCGAGTGCGCTCTGCGCGGCGGCGATGAGCTTCATGTGGAACTCGGCGAGGTCAGGCCGCGGCCAGCTCACGTCCGACATCCACGCCATCACCCGCTCCTGGCCGGCGGGAGTGAGGCAGTAGACCTTGCGATCGGACCGCTCGGCCGGCGCGTCGAGCCGCGCGACGAAGCCCCCCTTCTCCAGCCGGGTGAGCGTGACGTACATCTGGCCTTCGCTGATCCCCTCGGCCAGCGGGCCGAGCGCCCGGCCCAGGCGGGCTCGCAGTTCGTAGCCGTGGGACGGCTCCTTCGCCAGCATCGCCAGCACCACTTCCTGCTGCACGCTCGAACCCCCTAACGGTTAGGGTACTATCCTTAACCGTTAGGGGTTACCTTGTCAAGATCGGTCGGGATGTCCCGCCTAGATGGGGGTCGCAGTGCCCTCGCAGCTAGGCTCGCGACGGTGGAAGTTGAACTGGACGCCTAGGGACGTGCCGCTGGTGCCGTCCCGGCTGACCGGGGCGTGTACCACGGTCCGTTCTGCATAATTAAGGGCGCGGCCGGTCAGCGGCCGGTCGGACTCCAGCCGGCCATTACCTCGGTCTCGTGACCGGAACGGACGTCGAGGATCTCCTCGCCGCGGCGGACCAGGGCCGCCAAGCCGCTGGCCACGGCGGTCTCCAGCGC
>DATJRS010000054.1:0-21556 GCA_035504535.1 Solirubrobacteraceae bacterium
GGCAAGAACCTGCTGGTCGCCTTCATGTCCTGGGAGGGCTACAACTTCGAGGACGCGATCATCCTGTCGCGGCGGATCGTCAAGGACGACGAGCTCACCTCGATCCACATCGAGGAGTACGAGATCGACGCGCGCACGACCAAGCTCGGCGACGAGGAGATCACGCGCGACATCCCGAACCGCTCGGAGGAGTCCCTGCGCAACCTCGACGATCGCGGCATCGTCCGCATCGGCGCCGAGGTCGGGTCGGGCGACCTGCTGGTCGGCAAGGTGACGCCGAAGGGCGAGACCGAGCTGACCGCCGAGGAGAAGCTGATCCGCGCGATCTTCAAGGAGAAGGCGCGCGAGGTCCGCGACACCTCGCTCAAGGTTCCCCACGGCGAGGGCGGCGTCGTCATCGACGTCAAGACCTTCAGCCGGGATGAGGGCGACGACCTGCCGCCCGGCGTCAACGAGCTGGTCCGCGTGTTCGTGGCCAAGAAGCGCAAGATCGCCGAGGGCGACAAGCTCGCCGGCCGTCACGGCAACAAGGGCGTGATCTCCAAGATCGTCGACGTCGAGGACATGCCGTTCCTGGAGGACGGCACCCCGGTCGACGTGATCCTGAATCCGCTCGGCGTGCCGAGCCGCATGAACCTCGGTCAGATCCTCGAGACCCACCTCGGGTGGGTGGCGGCCAACGGCTGGTACAACGACGGCTCGCAGGCGTACAAGGAGGCCCATGGAAATGGGACTTCCCACCCGCCCACCCCCGACCCAGCCAAGGTGTACGTGGCCACGCCGGTGTTCGACGGTGCCACCGTGCGCGATGTCGACGAGGCGCTCGTTCGCTGGCAGGACGAGCACCAGGGCCGCATCAGGATGGACGTCGACAAGCGCCGGCGCGAGGGCGATCAAGCCTCGGGCAAGACGACGCTGTTCAACGGGCGCTCCGGTGAGCCGTTCGAGGAGCAGGTGACCGTCGGCTACATGTACATCCTGAAGCTGCTGCACCTGGTCGACGACAAGATCCACGCCCGTTCGACCGGCCCGTACTCGCTGGTCACCCAGCAGCCACTGGGCGGCAAGGCGCAGTTCGGCGGACAGCGCTTCGGCGAGATGGAGGTGTGGGCGCTCGAGGCGTACGGCGCCGCGTACACCCTCCAGGAGATGCTGACGATCAAGTCCGACGACACGGTCGGCCGCGTCAAGGCCTACGAGGCGATCGTCAAAGGCGAGAACATCGCCGAGCCCTCGATCCCCGAGTCGTTCAAGGTCCTGCTCAAGGAGATGCAGTCGCTGGCGCTCGACGTCAACGTCGTCTCCGAAGAGGGCGAGCGTGCCGAGATGCGCGAGGAGGACGACGACCTCCTGCGCGCGGCCGAGGAGCTCGGGATCGATCTGAGCGGCGTGCGGGCAACCGACGGCGCCGCCGCGGATGAGACGACCGACAGCGAAGGCGACTCGCCCGACGAGGCCTCCGAGGACGAGGAGTCCGAGGAGGACGACGGCGACGTCGAGCCCGGCGATGACCTCGATGACGAGGACTTCTCCTCCGACGACGACGACTCGATGATCGAAGACGACGACGTTCCGGTGGGCGACGACGGCTAATGGCGCGGAGCGCCATTAGCTTGGGAGTTCGGCTGACGCCGAACTCCCGACCGCGCGTCAGCCCCACCCCGCACTAAGACAAGAGATTTTTTAGAGACACCAAGAAGGGATCGATTTGATCGACATCAACAATTTCGACGCGATCGAGATCGGCCTGGCTTCCTCCAAGCAGATCCGCTCCTGGAGCTCAGGGGAGGTCACCAAGCCGGAGACCATCAACTACCGGACGCTCAAGCCCGAGAAGGACGGCCTGTTCTGCGAGCGCATCTTCGGTCCGACCAAGGACTGGGAGTGCTACTGCGGTAAGTACAAGCGCGTCCGCTACAAGGGGATCGTGTGCGAGCGCTGCGGCGTGGAGGTCACGCGCTCGAAGGTTCGCCGCGAGCGCATGGGCCACGTCGATCTGGCCGCGCCGGTCAGCCATATCTGGTTCTTCAAGGGCGTGCCCAGCCGGATCGGCTACCTGCTCGACATGGCGCCCAAGGAGCTGGAGAAGGTCCTGTACTTCGCCGCCTCGATCGTGACCTGGATCGACGACGAGGCGCGCGCGCGGGATCTCGACAACCTCGAGGGCGAGGTCAACAAGGTCCTCGACGCCTACGCGGCCGAGAAGGAGGAGCGGATCCTCGAGCTGCGCGAGTCGCTGACGCGTCGCGAGCAGCACCTCGAGTCCGGCAAGACCGGGCGCGACTTCTCAGACGACGACCACATGTGGGCCGAGTCGCTGGGCGTGAACATCCAAAAGCTCTCCGACGAGGAGCGCGAGAAGATGCTCAAGGACCTCCGCAAGGCGATCCAGGCCGACATCGACGACACCGAGGCCTACATCGAGGACGCGGCTGAGCGCATGCGTCAGGTGTGGGAGCTGTTCAAGACCATGAAGCCCAAGGACGTGGTCAACGATGAGACCACGTTCCGTGAGCTCAAGGACCGCTTCGGCTCGCCGTACGGCTTCGGCGAGTACTTCCGTGGCGGCATGGGTGCCGAGGCCGTGCGCGACCTGCTCCAGCAGGTCGACCTCGAGGCCGAGGCGGCCGATCTGCAGGATCAGGTCAAGACGGCCAAGGGCCAGAAGCAGGCCCGCGCGGTCAAGCGGCTGAAGGTCGTCTCCGCGTTCCTGCACTCGGGCAACAAGCCGGAGATGATGATCCTCGAGGCCGTGCCGGTGATTCCGCCGGAGCTGCGCCCGATGGTTCAGCTCGACGGCGGCCGGTTCGCCACGAGCGACCTGAACGACCTGTATCGCCGGGTCATCAACCGCAACAACCGCCTCAAGCGGCTGTTGGACCTCGGCGCGCCCGAGATCATCGTCAACAACGAGAAGCGCATGCTCCAGGAGGCGGTGGACGCGCTGTTCGACAACGGCCGGCGCGGCCGTCCGGTCACCGGACCGGGCAACCGTCCGCTGAAGTCGCTCTCGGACATGCTCAAGGGCAAGCAGGGGCGGTTCCGCCAGAACCTGCTCGGCAAGCGCGTTGACTACTCGGGCCGGTCGGTGATCGTGTCCGGGCCTTCGCTGCGGCTGCACCAGTGCGGGCTGCCGAAGCTGATGGCACTCGAGCTGTTCAAGCCGTTCATCATGGCCCGGCTGGTCGAGCGCAAGTCCGCGCAGAACATCAAGGCGGCCAAGAAGATGGTCGACTCGATGATCCCGGAGGTGTGGGACGTGCTCGAGGAGGTCATCCACGAGCATCCGGTGCTGCTCAACCGCGCGCCGACGCTTCACCGCCTGGGCATCCAGGCGTTCGAGCCGGTGCTGGTCGAGGGCAAGGCGATCCAGGTCCACCCGCTCGTCTGCCACGCCTTCAACGCCGACTTCGACGGTGACCAGATGGCGGTCCACCTGCCGCTGTCGGCCGAGGCGCAGGCCGAGGCGCGGATCCTGATGCTGTCGGCCAACAACATCCTGTCCCCCGCGCACGGGGCGCCGCTGGCGACGCCGTCGCAGGACATGGTGCTGGGCGCCTACTACCTGACCTACGGGCCCGAGGGCGATGCCCTCTCCAAGATCGACCCGTCCACCCACGACCCGCGTCCGCACGTGTTCCGCACCGCCCAGGAGGCGGAGTGGTCCTACGAGCACGGCGTGGTCAAGCTCCACGACCTGGCCGAGTACCGGCCACTCGGTCGTGAGGGCGGCCACGTGCTGACCACGGTCGGCCGGATCCTGTGGAACGACCGGATCGAGCGGGCGCTGGTCGAGGCGCTGGGCGACGGCTTCGACGCGAACTCGTATGAGTTCGTCAACCGCTCCATGAAGAAGAAGGACACGACCAAGCTGGTCGACGACCTGGTCCAGCTCTATGGAGCCCCGACCATCTCGCAGGTGCTGGACGCGTTCAAGGACGTCGGATTCCACTTCGCCACCCAGGCGGGGGTCACGATCTCCAAGAACGACGTGCAGACGCCGCCGACCAAGCAGGAGATCCTGGCGCGGTACGAGTCCGAGCTCGAGGCGATCGAGGCCCAGTACGACAACGGCGAGATCAACCAGGAGGAGCGGCACGAGCTCGTCACCGGGCTCTGGGACCGCGCCACCAACGAGGTGGGGCAGGCGCTGTACGACCACCTGGACGAGCTCAACCCGATCTACATGATGGCCAACTCCGGAGCCCGCGGGTCGTTCTCGCAGATCCGGCAGCTGGCCGGCATGCGCGGCCTCATGGCCAACCCGAAGGGTGAGATCATCGAGCGTCCGATCAAGGCCTCCTTCCAGGAGGGCCTGACCGTGCTCGAGTACTTCATCTCGACCCACGGTGCCCGCAAGGGTCTGGCCGACACGGCGCTCCGTACGGCGGACTCGGGCTATCTGACCCGGCGTCTGGTCGACGTCTCTCAGGACGTGATCATCCGCCAGGAGGATTGCGGCACCGAGGAGTACATCGACATGCCGGTGTCCAAGCTCGAGGCCGGTGCCGACAGCCGTGGGCTGCGGCCGACCGGTGAGCCCAACGACAACCTGATCGGGCGGATCGCGGCGCAGGACGTCACGACCAAGCGCGGCCGGGTGATCGTCGAGAAGGGCAAGGAGATCGACCGCGCCGAGCTGGCCGACCTGTTCGAGTCCTGGCACGACGACACCGAGAAGGGCACCGTGATCACGGTGCCGGTTCGTTCGGTGCTCAAGTGCGAGGCCCCGACCGGCGTCTGCCAGGCGTGCTACGGCCGCTCCATGGCCACCGGCAAACTGGCGCAGCTGGGCGATGCGGTGGGAATCATCGCGGCCCAGTCGATCGGCGAGCCGGGCACGCAGCTGACCATGCGGACGTTCCACACCGGCGGCGTCGCCGGCGCGGACATCACGCACGGTCTGCCGCGCGTGGTCGAGCTGTTCGAGGCACGCAAGCCGAAGGGACTGGCCAAGATCGCGGAGATCGGCGGCAAGGTCTCGATCGAGGAGTCCGACAAGGCGGTGACGATCGTCATCACCGACGACACCGGTGAGGAGCACCGCAACACGTTCCCGCGACGGACGCGGGTGTTCGTGAACGAGGGCGAGAAGATCGAGCCCGGGACGCAGCTCAATGAGGGCTCGCTGTACCCGGCCGAGCTGCTGGCCGTGCGTGGGCGGACCGAGACCGAGGTCTACCTGGTCCGCGAGGTCCAGGAGGTCTACAAGTCCCAGGGCGTCGACATCAACGACAAGCACATCGAGCTGATCGTGCGTCAGATGATGAAGCGGGTCCGGGTCGACCAGAAGGGCGACACCGACCTGCTGCCGGGGCAGTTCGTCGACCGGCAGGAGTACGGGCGCGTCAACAAGGCCGTGCTCGACGCTGGCGGCGAGGCCGCTCAGGCCGAGGAGATCATCCTCGGGATCACGAAGGCCTCGTTGAACACGGACTCGTTCCTGTCGGCGGCGTCCTTCCAGGAGACGACGAAGGTGCTCACCGACGCCGCGCTCGAGGGCAAGATCGACCGGCTCGTCGGCCTCAAGGAGAACGTGATCATCGGCAAGCTGATCCCGGCCGCCACGGGGCTGAAGCGCTACCGGCGGATCGAGATCGAACCGGCGGAGCCGCTGCCCCGCGGCATGGACGACGTGGGCCTGCTCGATCACGACGATCTGGCGGCCGAGCTTGGTCTCACCGACGGCGAGGGCCTGACCGGGTTCGGCGGACCCGAGCCCGATCTGTCCGATCTGGAGGGCATCGGCGACGGTCGCTCCCATATGGGATTCGTCGATGAGCTCGCCGAGCTTGACGTCCCAGACACCGACGACGAGTCAGACGAGTAACTAGCGATGACAGCCGGCGGGGCCGCTTGAGCAGACGATCCCGGATCGTAGGCTTCGGCTCCGCCGCGCTGCTCGTCATCGCGGGCATCGCCTCCGCGTTCGCGTTCAGCGGTGGGCTCGGGCAGAACCTGGCCTTCGGCTTGGTCGCGCTCGGGCTCGTCGAGGGGACCGCGCTGGTGTTCTACGAGGTCGGGCTGACCGAGGACAAGGAGCGCGCGCGCGAGGAGCGTGCCCGGGTGGACGCGGCGCTGGAGCGGGATCGCGCCGAGCGGGAGCATGCTCGACCGGCCGTGGACGAGCGGCCGCGAGGCGAGCGCACCGGACCGGTGCATCCATCCGAGGGTTCGGGCCGGGTTCGCCTCGACCGCATGCGCGGGCGCCCGAGACGGCTTCGTTGACAGCCGCGGTCGCCGCGGTAGCATGTGAATCCGGATTCACATGGCGACGGTCGACGTAAGAGATCCGGCACGCGAGGTCCTCAACCAGGCCCCGCCACTCCAGCCGGTCAACCTGTTCGAGATCGATCACGCGCTACGCGAGGCACTCGAGCGCGAGGGCGGGGACTGGGGTCTGGTTCGCGCGCGCGAGGCCGGGGCCGAGGCCGGGAGCGTCGAGGCGCTCGAGCACTCGCGACGCGCCGAGCGCAACGTCCCGATTCTCCGAACCCACGACCGCTACGGCAACCGGATCGACGAGGTCGAGCTCGATCCTTCGTGGCACTGGCTGCTGCGCGGCGCGGTCGAGCGCTCGCTGCACAGCCTCCCGTGGCGCGATCCGCGGCCGGGCGCGCACGTCGTGCGGGCGGCACTGTTCATGCTGTGGAGCAACGCGAACGCCGGGGTGATGTGCCCGGTGTCGATGACCTACGCCGCGGTGCCGGCGCTCCGCGACGGGGCGCCCGAGCTCGCCGCGGAGTGGGAGCCGCGGCTGACCCTCCCGGACTACGAGCGTGGCGCGCTCGCCGGGATGGCGATGACCGAGCGCCAGGGCGGTTCGGACGTACGCGCGAACATCACGCGCGCCGAGCCGGCCGGGGGGGACGCGTATGAGCTGCACGGGCACAAGTGGTTCTGCTCCTATCCGCCGTGCGACGTGTTCCTGGTCTTGGCCCAAGCCCCGGGAGGGTTGTCGTGCTTCCTGGTCGAGCGCGGCCCCGGGATGGAGTTCCAACGCTTGAAGGACAAGCTGGGCACGCGGTCACTGCCTTCCTCTGAAGTCGAGTTCCGCGGGGCTATCGGGAGGCTCGTCGGCGAGGAGGGGCGCGGCGTGCCCGCGATCATCCGGATGGTCAACCACACCCGGCTCGATTGCCTGCTCGGCGCGACGACCTCGCTGCGCCGCGGAACGGTCGAGGCCATTCACCACGCCCGCCATCGCGCCGCGTTCGGGGCGTTGCTGGTCGACCAGCCGGCGATGCGAAATGTGCTGGCCGATCTGGCCATCGAGTCAGAGGCCGCGACCGTCGCCGCGCTCCGGGTCGCGCGCGCGTATGACGCCGAGTCCGAGGTGGCCTTCCGCCGCTTCGCCACCGCGGTCATGAAGTACTGGGTTTGCAAGCGGGCGGCGCCGCACGCGGCCGAAGCGCTCGAGTGCCTGGGCGGCAACGGCTTCGTCGAGGACTCGGGGCTCCCGCTGCTCTACCGGGACGCGCCGTTGAACTCGATCTGGGAGGGATCGGGGAACGTGGCCGCGCTCGACGTGCTGCGCGCGGTGGTCAAGGAGCCCGCGGGGCTGCCCGCGTTCCTGGATGAGTGCTCGTTGGCGGCCGGCGCGGATCCCCGGCTGGATGCGCATCTGGAGCGGGTTCGCTCAGAGGTCTCTGAGGTGTTCACGGTTGGGGAGCCGCAATTTGAGGCGCGCCGGGTCGTCGAGAATCTGGCCGTGGCGCTCCAGGGCTCGCTGCTCGTGCGGTTTGCCCCGCCGGCGGTGGCCGATGCCTTCTGTGCGGCCAGGCTGGCCGACGGGAGCGGGCGCGTGTACGGGACGCTCCCATCCGGCGTCGACGCGGGGGGGATCATCGACCGCGCGCTCGCGGCGTGAGCACGGTCGCGGGTCTCGCAACCCGGGAGCGTCTGCTTGCGGCCGCGCGGGAGCTGATCGAGGAAGGCGGGTACGGCTCCGCTTCGGTGGCCGCGATCGCCGACCGGGCGGGAGTCGCCTCGGGCACGGTCTACCGGCACTTCGCCTCGAAGGCCGAGCTGTTCCTCGAGGTGTTCCGGGCCGTGTGCACGGGAGAGGAGCGGGCCATGCGCGCAGCCGCCGAGCAGGCGGGCCCGGCCGCCGTGGATCGTCTCGAGGCGGTGCTGGCGACTTTCGCTCGGCGTGCGCTTCAGAACCGCCGGCTGGCGTGGGCGCTGCTGGCCGAGCCAGTCGACCCGTTGGTGGACGCCGAGCGGCTTGCCTATCGCGAGCGCTATGCCTCTCTGGTCGCGGACGAGCTGGGGGCCGCCATCGAGGCCGGCGAGATTCCCGCCCAGGACGTCGCCTTCACCGCCGCGGCGCTCGTCGGAGGCTGCGGCGAGGCGCTGGTCGGGCCGCTGTCGTCGGTGGGTGGGTCCGATCAGGTCGTCGACGCGATCGGGACCTTCGTGCGGCGGGCGATCGGAGCGTCGGCCCGGTGAGCGAAGCGGTCCGGGTCGAGCGCTCCGGGCCGGTCTACACGGTGCTGTTGTCGCGGCCCGAGCGGCGCAACGCGGTCGACGGCGAGACGGCTTTGGCCCTGGCGGACGCGTTCCGGGACTTCGACGCGGATGACGAAGCCCGTGTCGCGGTGCTCCACGGCGAGGGCGGCGTGTTCTGCGCCGGCGCGGATCTCCAAGCAGTGGGGACGCCGGCTGGTAACCGGGTCGACGCCGACGGGGACGGGCCGATGGGTCCGACCCGGATGCGGCTGTCCAAGCCGGTGATCGCGGCGGTGGCCGGGTATGCGGTCGCCGGCGGCCTCGAGCTCGCGCTGTGGTGCGATCTGCGGGTGGCCGAGGAGGGCGCGGTGTTCGGGGTGTTCTGCCGGCGCTGGGGCGTGCCGCTGATCGACGGCGGGACGGTGCGGCTGCCGCGGCTCGTGGGGGCGTCGCGGGCTATGGACATGGTTTTGACGGGGCGGCCGGTGGACGCGTCGGAGGCGCTGTCGTTCGGCCTGGTCAACCGGGTCGTGCCGGATGGGACGAGCCGGGCCGCCGCCGAGGCTTTGGCGGCCGAGCTGGCTGGGTTCCCGCAGCGCTGCCTGCGGGAAGACCGGCTTGCTCTCCTGGAGGGGGAGGGGTTGGAGGAGCCGGCCGCGCTGGCTAACGAGTTCGCTCATGGTCTGCGATCTCTGGAGCACGTCCAGCCGGGCCTGCAGCGTTTCCGGTCGGGCGCGGGCCGCCACGGGGTCTTCGACTAGGCCTGGTCGAAAAAACGTCCTCCTGGTTCGTTTTTCCGACCAGGCTCCCGGTGAGCGATTAGTTTTGGCTTCGATCACCGTCTAAGGAGCCAGATGGCTGTCGTCTGCCTGCATGGACCTTTGAGAAGCCTGGCCGGCGACCGGGCCGAGCTCGATCTGCGCGGCGGCACCGTGCACGAGCTGCTCCGCGGCCTCGAGGAACAGCACCCGTCGGTGACCGGCTGGATCCTCGACGAGCGTGGGGTGATTCGCCGGCACATCAACGTGTTCGTCAACGGCGAGCGCGGCCGCGCGGAGACCGCTGTCGAATCGGGCGACCGCGTCGAGGTCCTGCCCGCGATCACAGGAGGGGCGTAAACCATGACGGAGCTGACCGTCGGCACGAAGAAGGGCCTGTTCGTCCTCGAGGGCGACCCGGGCGGCGAATTCAAGGTGCGCTGCCGGGCGTTCCCGGGCGAGCCGATCGACTTCGCGGTGCGCGACCCGGCGAGCGGGCGGGTGATCGCCACATCGACCTCGCCGTTCTACGGCCCGAAGATCTGGTTCGCCGACGATCCCGGCGGAGAATGGATGCAGGCCGAGGGCGTGGCGCTCCCCGAGGGCGGCGAGGAGGCGCTCGAGCGGATCTGGGTGATCGTCCCCGGCGAGGGCGGTTCGTTGTGGGCGGGCGGCGACCCGGGCGTGCTGTTTGAGAGCCGCGACGGCGGGCAGAGCTGGGAGCTCAACGCCGCGCTGCGCCAGCACCGGGTCGAGGAGGACTGGCAGCCGGGGGGCGGCGGGCTGTGCCTGCACTCGATCGTGCCGTGGCCGGACGAGCCCGACAGGCTCGCGGTCGCCGTCTCGGCGGCGGGGGTGTGGCACACCGACGACCACGGGGAGACCTGGCGGCGCGGGAACCACGGCATCCGCCCGAGATACCTGCCGGATGACGTCAGCGAGGACTCGAGTCCGCTGTGCGTGCACCGGATGGAACGCGCCAAGCGCGATCCCCGCCGGATGTTCATCCAGTTCCACGGGGGTGTCTACCGCTCCGACGACGCCGGCCAGAACTGGAGCTACATCGGTGACGGCCTGCCCTCGGACTTCGGCTTCCCGCTGGCGCTCGACCCGGGCGATCCCGACAGCGCCTATGTGATCCCGCTCACGGGCGATTTCGACCGCGTCACGCCTGAGGGCGCCGTCCGGGTGTACGAGACACGTGACGGTGGCCAATCGTGGACGCCGCGCGGCGACGGGCTGCCCGACCGCGAGGCTTACCTCACCGTGCTGCGGCGCGCCTTCGGCCAGGTCGGGGAGGGTGATTCGCTGCAGCTGTATTTCGGGGCCACCTCGGGCGATGTGTTCGGCACCGGCGACGCCGGCGCCACCTGGTCCACGGTGGCGACGCGCCTGCCGCCGGTGTTCTCGGTCACGGCAAGCGCCTAGCCCACTCCAGCAGCGCCGCCACCTCACGGTCGGTGACCCCGACCGCCGGGTCGGTGGTGACCAGCAGCGTCGGTCCTGGGCGGGCCAGCGCCCAGGACCGGCAGCCGTCGTCGTGGGCGTCGTCGAGCCACGCGAGCGGCCGCGAGGACTCGACGTGGCGGTCGATCCCGCCCAGCTTCCAGTGCGCGTTGGCTGGGCGCCCCGCCGGATCGAACACCACGTGGGGCAGCGGGCCGGGCAGGCCGAGCGCCGACGGTAGGTAGTCGTTGGCCTTCTCCTCCCAGCCCGTGCACCACGCGAGATCGAACTCGGCGGCCAGAGCGAGCAGGTGCTCTCCGGCTGTCGTGGATAGGAAGTGAAGGATCCCGTCGACCAGTTGGTAGCGCCCGGCCGGCGGCGACGCGTGGTCATAACCAAATAGCGAGATCACGCCGTCCACGTCGACCAGCAGCAGCGGTCGGGATTTCGGACCATCGCGCGAATCCGCGTCCAGATCCTCCGTTGTATGGCCTGCGTGTTCCCTCGGCACGTGATGTTGTTCCCTCGTTAGGACTGGCCCGATGCTCTCACGGGTAGCCATTCGCCGTACTCCGGCCGCTACGCTCAAGCCCTCCGCGCGCTTTGCCGAAGACGGGTGTGAGGCGAGCACGGATCGCACGCCTGCCACCCAGCAATGAGCTCACTTCTCGGCATCTTCCTCGCGCTCGCCTGCGCCCTGACCACGAACATTGGCTTCCTGTACAAGCACCGGGGAGCCTGCGCGGCACCCTCGGTTGACATGCGTCGCCCATGGCAGTCGGCCAAGGCACTGTTCGCCTCGCCGCTGTTCACGATCGGTTGGGTCATCGGCGCCGGCGCTTGGGTGTTCCACGTCGCGGCCATGTCGGTCGCCCCGCTTTCGCTCGTCCAGTCGGTGCTGGCCGGCGGCATGGTCCTGCTGGCCGTGATGGCCGAGCAGATGCTCGGCTGCCGGCTCGGCCGGCGGCAGTGGATCGGGCTCGCGCTGACCGCGGTTGGGCTGATGCTCCTCGGCTTCACCCTCCCGGCCGCCCACGGCGCCCAATCCAAGTTCTCGACCCCGGGCCTGATCGGCTTCGAGGCGGCGCTGATCGGCGCCGGCACGCTTCTGATCCTCGGTCCGAGGATCGGCGCCCCCGAGGAGCACCACGGCTACATGCTCGGTGGAGCCGCGGGGATGCTGTTCGGTGTGTCTGACGTCGCGATCAAGGCGATCTCGGGGATGGTCGGGGCGCACGGTGCGGCCGGCCTCATCTCGCCCTGGCTGTTCATCTGCATCGCCGCCTCGGTCGTGGCCTTCTACGCCTCGGCCAAGGCCTTCCAGGACGGGGACGCCGTGCCCGTGATCGCGGTCACCGGCACCGCAGCCAATGTTGCCGGCATCGTCGGCGGGTTCATCGTGTTCGGCGATCCGCTCCCGACGAGCCCGGTCTCGGTCGCCCTCCAGTGCCTGGCCTTCGCTCTGGTGGTCGGGGCCGCCTGGCTCATGCCGGCGCCGGTCCGCGCGGCCGCCGCTGTGGCACCCGCCCCCGCTTAATAGGGGCTTCGCTTCGCTCAGCGTCCGTGGGGCCGGTTCCGCGCGGCATCCGTGCCGCGCGGCCTGATCGCGATCCCCCGGCCGGGCATGGACGCCCGGCCGTCCGGCCCCACGGATGCCGCCGCAGGCGGCCCATCATCAAACTCCTGATCGGCAAATCGCTGGGGGCCGCACCTGCCGAGTCGCACAATTGCACTTGGCCCCTGTGTCCCGCTACGGTTGTACAAAACGGCGAACGATCATTTGGAGGGACGGGATGGCGAGTACGGAGCAAGCGGTTCGAACCGGGCAGAGCACGCTCCAGGAGCTGGCCAAGCGCCACCTGTGGATGCACTTCACGCGGATGTCGGCCTACGACGACGCCGAGGTTCCGATCATCGTCCGCGGGGACGGATGCTACGTCTGGGACGAGCACGGCAACCGCTATCTCGACGCGCTCTCGGCGCTGTTCTGCGTGAACATCGGGCACGGCCGCGCGGACGTCGTCCAGGCCGGCGCCGATCAGGCCAAGGACCTCGGGTTCTATACGACGTGGTCCTACGCGCACCCGCCGGCGATCGAGCTCGCGGCGCGGATCGCCTCTCTCGCTCCCGGTGACCTGAACCGCGTGTTCTTCACCAGCGGCGGCTCGGAGGCGGTCGAGTCGGCCTACAAGCTGGCGCGCCAGTACCACAAGGTCACGGGCAACCCGAACAAGACGAAGCTGATCGCGCGCGAGATCGCCTACCACGGGACCAGCCTCGGCGCGCTGTCGGCGACGGGCATCACGAGCCTGCGCCAGCCGTTCGAGCCGCTGACGCCCGGCGACCACCACGTCCCCAACACCAACACGTTCCGCATGGCCCCCGGCATCAGCGAGACCTGGTTCGCCGAGTCGATCGCCGAGAAGATCGAGTTCGAGGGGCCGGACACGGTCGCGGCCGTGATCCTCGAGCCCGTCCAGAACGCCGGTGGCTGCTTCGTGCCCCCGGAGGGCTACTTCCAGCGCGTGCGGGAGATCTGCGACGAGTACAACGTGCTGCTGATTTCCGACGAGGTCATCTGCGCGTGGGGCCGGCTGGGTGAATGGTTCGGCGCGATCAAGTACGACTACCTCCCCGACATGATCACCACCGCCAAGGGGATCACCAGCGCGTACGCGCCGATGGGCGCCGTGATCGCGTCGGATCGCGTATTCGAGCCCTTCTCGACCGGGATGGAGAGCTTCACCCACGGGTTCACCTTCGCGGGGCACCCGGTGTGCTCGGCGATCGCGATGGCCAACCTGGACGTGTTCGAGCGCGAGGGCATTCTCGAGCACGTGCGCGCCAATGAGGGTGCCTTCCGGGACATGCTCGAAAGCCTGCGCGACCTCCCGATCGTCGGCGATGTCCGCGGCACGGGCTACTTCCACGCGATTGAGCTGGTAAAGGATCAGGAGACCAAGGAGACGTTCAACGACGAGGAGTCCGAGACGCTGCTGCGCGGCTTCCTGTCCGGAGAGCTGTATCGCCGCGGCCTGATCTGCCGGGCGGACGATCGCGGCGACCCGGTCATCCAGCTCTCGCCGCCGCTGATCGCCGGACCCGAGCAGTTCGGCGAGATCGAGGAGATCCTGCGCGGCGTGCTCACCGAGGCTGGCGAGCGCATGCAGGTACACAGCGGGGGCGGCGATTCCTACCGGCGCCGGTCGCCCAGCGGCGAGTAGGGGACCGGCGGGGGCGCTCGGATGCTGACGGTCAGGGAACTGCTGCGCGACTTGGACGTCCGGCTCGTCGCCGGCGAGGGCAGCCTGAACCTGCCCGTCCGCTGGGTGCACATCTCCGAGATCCTCGACCCGACCCCATGGCTGTCCGGGGGCGAGCTGCTGCTGACCACCGGCATGCAGCTCGATACCCCGACGCAGGCCCGGGAGTACGCCGTGCGGCTGGCCGACCACCATCTGGCCGGACTCGGGTTCGGGACCGGCTTCAAGCACCCCACGGTGCCCGAGGCTCTGCTCGAGGTGGCCGCCGAGCGCGAGTTTCCGGTGTTCGAGGTGCCCTACGAGCTGCCGTTCATCGCGATCACCGAGGCGGCGTTCACCCAGCTGGTCAACGAGCAGTACGCGGTGCTGCGCCGGGCCCTGGCCGCGCAGGAGCGGCTCGAGCGGCTCGTTCTCTCCGAGCGCGGCCTGGAGGCGCTGGTGAGCGCGCTGGCCACCCTGATCGGGGCGGCAGTGGTCGTGTTCGACTCGCGCGGGGAGCCGCTGCAGCAACACGCGTTCCGCCGGGAGATCGACCCGGTGGCATTGCAGACGTTGCGCGGCGAGGTGCGCGAACGAGCTCGTCGGCGCGAGGCGCGGGCATTCGTGCCCTCGCTGTTCGAGGGCAACCAGGGGCTGGCCCTGCCGGTCGCGGCCGACGGTGCGCCCCGGCCGGAGCGAAACGGCTCCGCTCAGGGCGGGCGGGATGGCGTCCGGGATCGTGTCCGTCCGCCCGAGGCTTGGCTGGTGGCGGTCAAGGACGCCGGGCCGTTGTCGGACTTCGACCGCCTCACTCTGCACCAGGCGGTCACGATCGTGGCGCTCGAGCTACTGCGCTCCCGCGTGGCGGGCGACACCGAGCGCCGGCTGGCCGGTGACGTGCTCGACGCGATCGTGAGCGGAGAGCTGTCAGGGTCCGAACTGGGGCGCCGGCTCGGTCCGTTCGGCCTGTCCGATCGGGTGGCGGCGATCGTCCTCGGGCGCGACGGCGACGCCCGGATCTCGCCCGCCTCGCTCGAGGCCGCCCTGTGGAGCGGCCTGCGCGAGGAGGCGACGCCGGCGCTGGTCGCCTCGGTCGGGCAGCTGGCCTGCGCGCTGGTCGCCGGCGGTCCCGACGAGGAGCTGTTCGCACTGGGCGACCGCGTGGCGGCGGTGGCCGAGCGCGAGCTGGACTCGTCGGTGCGCGTGGGCATCGGGCGCGCGATGCCGACGTCCGACGCCCGGCGAAGCTTTCACGAGGCCCGCTGTGCGATGGAGGCGCTAGGCCTGGGGGTGGCGGCGAGCGCGAACGGCAATGGATCGGGGTCGACTTCGGGGTCGCGGCCGAGGGTCGCGACCTACAAAGACCTGGGCTCCTTCCAGCTGCTCCTGTCGCTCCAGGACGAGGAGGCGCTACGGCTGTTCTGCGACTCGATCCTCGGGCCGATCGAGGCCAGCGAGGGGCCATACGGCGGCGAGTTGATGCGCTCGCTCGAGGCGTTCATCGAGGAGAACGGGCAGTGGGAGCGGGCGGCGAAGCGGCTCTATTGCCACCGCCACACGCTGCGTTACCGGATTCGCCGGGTGGAGGAGCTGACGGGTCGCAACCTGTCCTCGGCCCGGGACCGGATCGAGTTCTGGCTGGCGCTGCGCGGGCGCCAGCTGGTGGCATGAACTTGTCATTCAGATCAACGGGAATTTACGGCGGCGCCTGACGGCGGCGCCTGAGCACGGGAAGGCGGTCCTAGCGTGAAGGTCGGGGTTCCAACAGAGGTCAAGACGGACGAGTACCGGGTGGCGCTGACGCCGGCCGGAGTGCGGGAGCTGGCCGACGCCGGCCACGAGGTGTTCGTGCAGAGCGGCGCCGGGGTCGGATCGGCGATCACCGACGAGGCGTATGTGGCGCAGGGGGCGACGATTGTCCCGGACGCGGACGCCGTGTTCGAAGAGGCCACGATGATCGTCAAGGTCAAGGAGCCCCAGCCGCCCGAGGTGGCACGGCTCGAGCCCCGCCACGTCCTGTTCACCTACCTGCACCTCGCGGCGGACGCTTCGCTCACCCACGGGTTGATGGAGTCCGGTGCGACCTGCATCGCCTACGAGACGGTCGAGGACACGCGGGGGCGGCTACCGCTGCTGGCGCCGATGTCCGAGGTGGCGGGCAAGATCGCCACCCAGGCGGGGGCGTTCATGCTCGAGAAGCCTTTGGGTGGACGCGGGATATTGCTCGGCGGCGTTCCCGGCGTCGCCGCGGCCAACGTGATGGTCATCGGCGGCGGGGTGGTCGGGATGCACGCAGCGTTCATCGCCCTGGGGATGGAGGCGACCGTGTACGTGTATGACCGCAACATCGATCGCCTTCGGGAGCTCGATATCGCGTTTGGCGGCCGGGCCGATACGTGCTTTGCGTCGACGTTGGAGATCGAGCAGCGGCTGCCCGCTATGGATTTGGTGATCGGGGCGGTGCTCGTCCACGGGGCGAAGGCGCCGCACGTGATCAGCCGCGCGCAGCTGTCGCTGATGAAGCGCCAGGCGGTGCTGGTCGACGTGTCGATCGACCAGGGGGGATGCTTCGAGACCTCGCACCCGACCACGCACTCGAACCCGACCTACGAGGTCGACGGGATCACTCACTACTGCGTGGCCAACATGCCGGGCGCGGTGCCGATCACCTCGACGGCCGCGCTGACCAACGCGACCATCCCCTACGTGCAGCATCTGGCGAGCGCCGGGGTGCTCACGGCCATCAACGAGAACCCCGGGCTGAAGCTGGGCGTCAACGTGGCCGGCGGCCAGGTCACCTATGCGCCGGTGGCGGAAGCGGTGGGAGTGACGAGCGTCTCGGTCGACGAGGCGCTGGGCGTCGCCGCCTGAGTTCTATGTCGAGTTCGCGGGTCCGGTCCGGTTCGGGCCCGGTCTGCGTCGCGCGGACCACCTGCAAGAGTCGCCAAAGCGACCCGATTGCCGCCGCCACGGCGACATAAGCACGGACCCACTGCTTATGTCGCCGAGCCGGCGGCGCGGGAGCAGGTTTGTCGCGTTCCACATGGCGGGCGCGGGCTCGGGGTGCAAAAGTCCCAAAAGTGCCCGCACGCCACCCGTTTCTGCAACATAAGCGCCCGTGAGGCGCCTATGTCCCGGATGCGCCGCGCCGGGGGGCGGTTTTGCGGGTTCTGCACCATATGGTCCGGACCGGCAAGCCGGTCGGCCTGCCCGCCGGCGTCGCCACACGATCGAAACAGTCCGCCCAGGCACCCCTGCTAAAGTCGCGACCCGCATGCCGACTACGAGCCAACTGGTCCGCAAGGGCCGCACCCCACCGAAGAAGAAGCTGGCCACCCCGGGCCTGAAGTCCGGTAAGGGCCGCAAGAAGAAGGTTGCGGCGCCGCAGCGCCGGGGCGTGTGCACGCGCGTGTACACGACCACGCCGAAGAAGCCGAACTCGGCGCTTCGAAAGGTGGCCCGCGTGCGGCTCACCAACGGCATGGAGGTCGGTGCCTACATCCCGGGCGAGGGCCACAACCTCCAGGAGCACTCCGTGGTCCTGGTCCGTGGCGGCCGCGTCAAGGACCTGCCTGGGTTCCGCTACAAGGTCATCCGCGGCACGCTTGACGCCGCGGGCGTGGGCGATCGCAAGAAGGCCCGCTCCCAGTACGGCGTGAAGGCCAAGTAGTGCCGCGCCGCGCAGCAGCCCAGGTCCGGCCCGTCGAGCCCGACCCCGTTCACCGCAATCGCCTGGTCCAGCAGGTGATCAACAAGGTCATGCTGGACGGCAAGAAGTCGGTGGCGGAGCAGATCGTCTACGACGCGCTGGCCATCCTCGGCGAGCGGAGCGGCAAGAACCCGGTCGAGCAACTCGAGGCTGGGATCAAGGCGCTCACGCCGGTGCTGGAGGTCCGATCGCGCCGCGTCGGCGGTGCCACCTATCAGGTGCCTGTGGAGGTACCGGCCCGCCGGGCTCGCACGCTCGCCGTGCGCTGGCTTGTCCTGTTCGCCCGCCAGCGCCGTGAGAAGTCGATGGCCCAGCGCTTGGCGCACGAGCTGCTCGACGCCCAGCAGCAGCAGGGCGGCGCGTTCAAGCGCAAGGACGACATTTACCGCATGGCGCAGGCCAACAAGGCCTTCGCGCACTACCGCTGGTAAACGCTCCGCTGGCTGTCCCTCCCGGGCGCCTCGCTCGGCGATTGAATTATTGGGCGGCGGTGGTCGTGTCGCGAGGCGTCCGGGAGCGACAGCCGGCTCCGCGGCCCGGGTCCGTGGGCTCGTTAGAGCTTCTGCGGTGATGACCCGCCGCTCTGCTCGTTAGAGCTTTTGCGGTGAGGACGCGTCGATCTGATTACTCAGAGCGCGGCGCGCCAGAGACGCGGCCCCCGGAACTAAACGCGAGGGCTGCCCACCACACGGGACCGGGGGCTGCAGTGAGACAACCCTCGCGTTTTCCAAGGGTAACGGCGTATTCCGCTCGAGTCGCAACTCGACTGCACCCGGTGTCAGGATGCCGACCACTTCCGCCGTCCGGTGTCCCTGAGACTAAGAGGACCCTTAGACGAACGGGAGCCGTTTGGGTCGGCTTGCTGGGACTCGTTGTCCGGCGCCGTACCGCCACCGGACTCGGGCTCGATCCGGCCGGGTGGGGTTGGCTCGATGCGGGCGGGCGTCGATCCCAGCATCAGGAACCCCACGCCCCCGCTGAGCAGGAGCAGCACCGCCCCGAGTGTCTCGAGGTAGAGGCCGGCGCTGGGCGAGGAGACTCCCTGCACGTACTGGCTCGCGCTTGTGCCGATCAACCCGGTGGCATGGGCGTCGGGGAGGTCGCCGAGGAGCGCGATCAGCAGCGTCGCTACGCCGAGCACGGCCAGACCCAGCAGAGCGGTCCGGTTGCCATAGCGGTAGACGGCGAACGTGAGCGCGAGGCAGACGAGCGCGATCGGTACCGGTGCCCAGCCGTGGTTGGCGCCGGTACCGACCGTCTTGACCGGAGCCGAGCTGGTCGGGACGTGCACGTGATAGAGCGGGATGAACTGGGCGACGAGCACGAGCAGCGCGCCGATCGCGGCCACCAGGACGACCGCTCCGGTGCCCGACAGACGGCCCGTCGAAGGGGTGGATTCGTGCCGTCGCAGACGCCGCGAAACGCGCCGGAACGCCTGAGAACCTCTGCTATATTCGCTGTGTGCCTCGGGTCGCGCGCTCATGTGCGCGCGCTTCCGGGGACGCAGGATCTTTGTAATGGAGTCGTCCACGAGATAGACACCCGCCCCTTCCCGACATCTGCGTCGTGATTGGGCCCGATGGGCCCTTTTTCATGTCCGCAGATTTGGCCGGGAAACCGGTGCATTTTGACCGCGAACGACCGATAAATCGCAGCCCCCCTAAAAGCCCTAGTTACAGACCTCATGCCTCGTACGTTCCCCCTGAACAAGATTCGCAATATCGGGATCATGGCCCACATCGACGCCGGTAAAACGACGACGACTGAGCGCATCCTGTATTACACCGGTCGGACCTACAAGATGGGGGAGGTTCACGAAGGTGCGGCCGTCATGGACTGGATGGCCCAGGAGCAGGAGCGGGGCATCACGATCACCTCCGCCGCCACCACCTGCGAGTGGCGCGACCATCGGATCAACATCATCGACACGCCTGGCCACGTCGACTTCACGGTCGAGGTCGAGCGCTCGCTGCGCGTGCTCGACGGCGCCATCGCGCTGTTCGATTCCGTCGCGGGCGTAGAACCCCAGTCTGAAACCGTATGGCGCCAGGCGGACAAGTACCGGGTTCCGCGAATCGCCTACATCAACAAGATGGACCGGATCGGCGCCGACTTCAGCCGCGGGGTGCAGACCATGGTCGACCGACTGGGCGCCAACCCGGTCCCGGTTCAGCTGCCGATCGGCGCCGAGGCCGAGTTCCGCGGCATCGTCGACCTGATCGGCATGAAGGCGATCATCTACAAGGACGAGCTCGGCAAGGAGCAGGACATCATCGACATCCCGGCCGAGATGGCCGACGAGGCCGTCGCCGCGCGCGAGCACCTGCTGGACGAGGTCTCCCACCACGACGACGAGCTGACCGAGATGATCCTCGAGGAGCAGGAGATCTCGCCCGAGCGCCTCAAGCAGGCGATCCGCCACGCGACGCTGGCGATCGAGATCACCCCCGTGCTGTGCGGCTCAAGCTTTAAGAACAAGGGCGTGCAGCCGCTGCTGGACGCCGTCCTCGACTACCTGCCGAGCCCGCTCGAGGTGCCGCCGGTGGAGGGCGTCGAGCCGGCCAAGGGATCGAGCAACGGAGACGAGCAGCCTGCCGTGCGCCACGCCGACGACAACGAGCCGTTCGCGGCCCTGGCCTTCAAGATCATGGCCGACCCGTACGTCGGCAAGCTCACCTACTTCCGCGTTTACTCGGGTGAGCTCGAGGCGGGCGCGAGGATCCTCAATGTGAACACGGGCCGGACCGAGCGCGTCGGCCGCATCCTGATGATGCACGCCAACGAGCGCGAGGAGCTCAAGGACGTGCACGCCGGCGACATCGCCGCCGCGGTCGGGATCAAGCAGGTCGTCACCGGCGACACCCTCGCAGCGCCCGACAAGCCGATCAAGCTCGAGACGATCGAGTTCCCCGAGCCCGTCATCAAGGTCGCGATCGAGCCCAAGACCAAGGCCGATCAGGAGAAGATGGCGACCGCGCTGGCGCGCCTGGCCGAGGAAGACCCGACCTTCCAGGTCCGGACCAACGAGGAGACCGGCCAGACCGAGATCTCCGGCATGGGCGAGCTGCACCTCGAGGTGCTGGTCGACCGCATGCTGCGCGAGTACAAGGTCGACGCCAACGTCGGCCGCCCGCAGGTCTCCTACCGGGAGACGATCAAGGGCACGGCCGAGAAGGTCGAGGGCCGGTTCGTCCGCCAGACCGGTGGCGCGGGCCAGTACGGCATCGTCTACGTGGACGTCGAGCCGGCGCCCGGCGAGGGATTCGACTTCGTCAACAAGATCAGGGGCGGGTCGATCCCGACCGAGTTCATCCCGGCAGTCGAGAAGGGCATGGAAGAGGCGATGGAGAACGGGCCGCGTGCGGGCTACCCGATGGTGGACGTACGCGCCACGCTGACCGATGGCAAGTACCACGACACCGACTCCTCAGAGCTGGCGTTCAAGGTGGCGGGCTCGCTTGCTCTCAAGGCGGCGGTGGCCCGGGCCAAGCCGATCCTGCTCGAGCCGATCTTCGCCGTCGAGGTGGTGACCCCCGAGGAGTTCATGGGCGACGTCATCGGCGACCTGAACCGCCGGCGCGGCCACGTGAACGGGATGGAGCAGCGCGGCAACGCGCAGGTCATCACCGCCTACGTGCCGCTGGCCGAGATGTTCGGGTACGCGACCGACGTGCGGTCCAATACGCAGGGCCGTGCCACGTACACGATGCAATTCGAGCGATACGAGGAAGTCCCCCCTAACATCGCAGAACGTGTGATCGGCGATCAAGGGCAGGCCGCCGCGTGAGCCCTTGCAGCAGCAACTGCCCCAAATTTATATCCTGCATAAGTTCGTCCTCGGACGAACTTAGGCGACTGAAATAGAAGGAGCGAAACCAAAGTGGCGAAAGCCAAGTTCGAGCGCGACAAGCCCCATGTCAACGTCGGGACCATCGGTCACATCGACCATG
>DATJRS010000055.1:0-44803 GCA_035504535.1 Solirubrobacteraceae bacterium
TACGCCTCGACCGAGGCCGGCGCGATCCTCATCAACGTCCGCGGCGCGAAGCTCGGCTCGATGGGCCGGCGCCTGCCCGGGAGCGCCGAGGTGAGGATCGCCGCCTATGACCTCGAGGCGCAGGGATTGGTGCTCGATCGCGACGGGTTCGCCAAGAGCTGCGCGGTCGACGAAGTCGGAATGCTGCTCGCGCGCGTCAGTCCCAACGAGCCGCTCAGCATCACGCCGCTGCGTTCGCTGTTCGCGCGGGGTGACGCGTGGGTCGTCACCGGCGACCTGTTTCGGCGGGATGCCGATGGCGATTACTGGAGGGTCGACGGCGCGGGGGATGTCATCCACGGCGAGCAGGGGCCCGTCTTCACGACGCCGATCCGGGACGCGCTCGGCGCGGTTCCCGCGATCGACCTCGCGGCTGCCTACGGCGTGGCTCGCGAGCCGGGCGGTCACCAGATCGCGGTGGCGGCGGTCACGCTGCGCGCGGGGCGCGAGCTCACCGCTCGCGAGATCGGCCGCGCGTTAGCGGTTCTCGAGCGGGAGGAGCGACCGGCGCTCGTTCACGTCGTCGACCGGATTCCAGTCACGACCTGGTTCAGGCCGGTCACGCAGGAGCTGCGCGCGGCCGGCGTCCCCGAGCCCGAGGAGGGCAAGCAGGCCTGGTACCTGGACGCCTCGGGCGCGACGTACCGGCCGCTGACCGCCGCGGCCAGGCAGCGATTGATGCGCCCCGCGTCCGGGTCCGCTACGACGAAGCCGGGAGCGTCTCGCCCGAGTACAGCTTGACGATGCGCACGGTGCCCGCCGGCGCCTCGTTGATGCACAACTCGCAGAGCACGCATTCGTCGAGGTTGTCCTCGACGATCTCGACGCCGTTCGGGCCGGCGTGGAAGATGTCGACCGGGCACACCTCGGCGAGCTTGGCGGCGAGCCCGGGGTCGCTCGCGACCGGTTCGTCGACCTCGACCGCGATGAACAGGGCTGGCGTCATACCTTCGCCCCGATCCGGTCCTTGACGATCTGCGGGATCTCCGAGATCTCCTCGGCGACCACGATCCCGGCGTCGGCCAGGCGGGCGATCTTCTCGGTCGCCGTGTCCTCCTTCCCCTCGACGATCGTGCCCGCGTGTCCGAAGCTCATCCCCGGCATCTCGTCCATGAAGCGGCCCGCCATGAACGCGACGATCGGCAGGCGCGAGTTGTTGTCGGTCACCCACCTGGCCAGCTCAGCCTCCATCCGGCCGCCCGGCTCGGTGTAGATGACGATCGCCTCGGTGTCGGCGTCGGCCTCGAACAGCGGCATCAGCTCGGCGTAGGTCGAGCCGATGATCGCGTCGCCGCCGATCGAGACCGCGGTTGACTGTCCGAGGCCGGCGGCGGTGAGCGTCGAGGACATTTCGGTGGTCATCCCGCCGGAGCGCGAGATCACGCCGACGGGACCGGGGGAGTAGGACTTCGCGGCGTCCTTGGCGGGACCGCCGATGCCGCCCATCTTGATCACGTCGGGGACGATGATCCCGAGGCAGTTCGGGCCGATGATGCGGGCGCCATGCTCGGCGGCGAGCTCGACCATCTGCGCGACGTCGCCGCGGGGGATACGCTCGGTCACGATGACGACCAGCTTGACGCCGTTCTCGATCGCCTCGAACACCGCATCCTTGGTGAAGGCGGGGGGGACGGTAACGACCGAGCCGTCGATCGGCGAGCCGTGGTGTTCGACCGCCTGGCCCACGGTGTCGAACACCGGCACGCCGTGGACGTCGCGGCCGAGCCTGCCCGGCGTGACGCCGCCGACGATCTTGGCGCCCCTGCCGTAGTCGAGGCACTCGCGGGTCAGGTTCACGGCCTCGCGGCCGGTGATCCCCTGCACGATGAAGGTCGTGCTCTCGTCGATCAGGATGGACACTTAGGCTGCGGCTCCTTGGATTTTCTCGACCGCGCGGCGGGCGGCCTCGTGCAGCGAGACGCTGCGATCCGCGTACTCCACGCCGTAGCGCTCGAGGATCTGGAAGCCCTCTTCCTCCCAGGCACCGGGGATCCGGAAGATCGCGATCTTCTCGGCCGGGTCGTAGCCGAGCTCGACGCAGGCCTTGATCACGCCGCGGGCGACGATGTCCACCCGGGTGTTGGAGACGATCGACATCATCACCGCGATCTTGTCCACGCCCGGCTTCTGGAGCACGAGCTTGGCCAGACCGCACGCCTTGCGCACCGACGGGTTGCCGCCGATCTCGCAGTAGTTCGCCGGGTCGCCGCCGTGGGCGCGCACCGCGTCGAACAGCGTCAGCGACCCGCCACCGGCGCCGATCACCAGGCCGAGGTTGCCGTCGAACTCGGTCACGTTCCCGGCCACGCCGCGGTGATCCTGGGAGTCGACCTGCTCGCCGGCGAGCTCAAACGGCGTCGGCTCGCGCGCCAGCCGGGTCTCCTCATAGCCCACGCCGAGCTCGTGCAGCAGCCGCTGCTGGCGGGGGCGGGCCTCGTTCTCCATGTCCATATGCGCGTCGAGCGCGATGAACTTGCCCTCCTCGGTCTCCCCCAGCGGGTTGATCTCGGCCAGAGTCATGTCGTACTGCAGGAACAGCCGGGCCAGCCGGGCCATGATCGGCGTCAGCCGGTTCAGGGCACTGCCGCTGATCCCCAGCGAGGCGATCAGCTGCTTGGCCTCCCAGTCAGAGAACGGCCGGTTCGTCGAGAAGTGCCGGCGGGCGACGTGATCGGGGTGCTCCTCGGCCACCTGCTCGATGTCGATCCCGCCCATGTCGGAGAACAGCATCACCGGCCGTTTCCGAATTCCGTCCCAGACCACGCCGGCGTAGTACTCGTGCTTGACCGCGGCGCGCTCGTCGACGAGGACGCCCCGCGGCATGTGGCCGCCGATCTCGAGGTCGAGGATGTGCTCGGCGTGGTGGGCCGCCTCCTCGGGCGTGTCGGCGAACTTGACCCCACCGGCTTTCATCCGGCCGCCGCTCAGGACCTGGGACTTGATCACGACCGGGCCGCCGATCTGCTCGGCGGTCCGGCGGGCCTCATCCGCCGTCTTGGCAAAGCCGTGCTTGGTGACGGGGATCCCGGCCTTGGCGACGATCGCTCGCGACTCGTACTCGAAGAAGCGCATCGGGGCGCCGGAGGGTAGCGGAGCGAAGCGGACGAGGTCGCGCTGGACCTACGGTGGCGTAGCTTTCCGCAGCGTTTCGGGTGGCTAAGTCAGCACTCGCGGCCGCTTCTGCGGCGAGTGCTGAGAAAGTCGCGCCATACGCGACTGAACCTGCATTCACCGGTGTGGGGTGGCGCGAGTGTCGAGAAAGTACGGCTCGGATGGGGCCGGGCCGGGTCGTGGCGCCGAAACTCCACCTAGCAAATAAAGCCGATTGGTCTGGTAATCTCGATGAGGTAAGTGCGATACTTCCGTCTCATTTAAGGGTTCTAGCCCTCGACGCCGGCCGGCCTGCACTCCGCCGGCGCCCTTAAACCTTGAAAACCCGTCCCATCTAAGGGGTTGTAAATGACAACACGAGCACGCCGACTCACCTCGCGCCGGCCTGGCCGGCGCACCGCGCGCGCGGCTGCGCTCGCGCTTCTGTCGATTTGCGTTGCCGGCCTCGCCGCCGGCTGCGGCGGTTCCTCGGACGTGACGAGCTCGAGCAGCGGCAGCGGCGGAGCGACCACGAGCAATGCGGCGGCGACCAGCGGTTCCGGCAGCGTCAACCTCAATCTGGTCGCCTATTCCACGCCCAAGAAGGCCTTCGACGCGCTGACCGCGGCGTTTGCCCAGACCCCCGCCGGCAAGGGCGTCGGCTTCAGCGAGTCGTTCGGAGCCTCGGGCTCGCAGAGCCGCGCGGTTGATACTGGCCAGCCGGCGGACGTCGTCGAGTTCTCGACCACGCCGGACATGACCCGTCTGGTCAAGGACGGGATCGTGGCCAAGACGTGGAACGCCAACCCGTACCAGGGCTTCTCGAGCGACTCGGTCGTCGTCTTCGTGGTGCGCAAGGGCAACCCGAAGCACATCACCGGTTGGGATGACCTGATCAAGCCGGGCGTCGACGTGATCACGCCGAACCCGTCGACCTCCGGCAGCGCGCGCTGGAACATCCTGGCCGGCTATGGCGCGGAGCTCAAGGAGGGCAAAACGCCGGCGCAGGCGCTCGCCTACCTGAACACGCTCCTGACCAAGAACGTCAGCGTGCAGGACTCGAGCGCGAGCGCCGCACTCCAGACGTTCACCGGCGGCAAGGGCGACGTGCTGCTCGACTACGAGTCCGACGCGCTGGCGGCCAAGAAGGCGGGCGACGCGATCGACATCGTCTATCCGCCGCAGACGATCCTGATCCAGACGCCGATTGCGGTCACCGCCAAGAGCTCGCACGCCACCCAGGCTCAGGCGTTCGTCAACTGGCAGTGGTCGGCGGCCGGCCAGACGATCTGGGCCGAGAAGGGCTACCGGCCGGTGCTGGCGTCGGTGGCGTCCAAGTTCGCCAGCAAGTTCCCGACGCCGCCGCAGCTGTTCACGATCGACTACCTGGGCGGCTGGACCAAGGTCAGCAAGGCGTTCTTCGCCCCGTCCACCGGCTCGGTCACCAAGATCGAGGAGGCCGCGGGGGTGCCGACTGCCAGCTGAGCTTCAGCCGGCACCGGTCACGTCGGCCGGAACCGCATCTCTGCACCCAGCACCGGGTGCGGCCCGTGCACGCCCTCACGTTCGCGCGGGCCGCAGCGGGCTTGGGCTCGGGGTGTGCATGCTCTACCTGAGCATCTTCGTGCTGATCCCGCTGGCCGCGGTGATCGTCAAGGCGTTCTCGTCGGGTTTCGGGTCGCTGTGGAGCTCGATCGACAACACCCTGGCGCTCCGCGCGCTGGCCATCACGCTCGGTGCCTCGCTGATCGTTGCCGCCGTCGGAGCGGTGATGGGCACGCTCGTCGCCTGGGTGCTGGTCCGCGATGACTTTCCGGGCAAGCGCTTCATCAATGCGCTGATCGATCTGCCGTTCGCGCTGCCGACGATCGTGGCGGGACTGACGCTGATCGCGCTTTACGGGCCCGACAGCCCGGTTGGGATCCACCTGGCCTACACGCGCGGCGTGGTGGTCGTGGCGCTGCTGTTCGTGACGCTGCCGTTCGTGGCGCGGTCGGTACAGCCGGTCCTGATCGAGCTCGATCGCGAGGTGGAGGAGGCGGCGGCCTCGCTGGGCGCCTCCAATGCCACCACGTTTCGCCGGGTGATCCTGCCGGCCCTGAGACCGGCGATCCTCTCGGGCGCGGCGCTCGCGTTCGCCCGG
The DNA here is from genome assembly GCA_035504535.1 of Solirubrobacteraceae bacterium. Taxonomy (GTDB): domain Bacteria; phylum Actinomycetota; class Thermoleophilia; order Solirubrobacterales; family Solirubrobacteraceae; genus Palsa-465. The sequence continues at coordinate 5,273 of DATJRS010000055.1, forward strand.
TCTGTGGGTGAGTTCGGCTCGCTGGCGCTGATCGCGGGCAAGGTCCAGATCGCGTCGATCGTGATCTACGCCGACATCGAGAGCGGCTCGGAGCAGGCCGCGGCCGCGCTGTCGGCCGTGCTGATGCTGCTCTCGCTGCTGGTTCTGTTCTCGATTCGACGCCTGGGAGGCCGCGTTGGTCGTTAGCCGCCGCGCCGCCTGGTCGCTGCGCGCGATCGCGCTGGTCTACCTCGGGCTGCTTCTGCTGCTTCCGGTCGGCGTCGTCTTCTGGCGCACCTTCGAGCACGGCTTCAGCACCGCCTGGGCGTACATGACCACTCCGGCGGCGATCAGCGCGCTGTGGCTGACGATCCTGATCGCGGCGATCGCGGTCCCGCTGAACACGATCTTCGGCGTGGGGGCGGCGCTCGTGCTGACGCGCAGCAACTCGCGGGGGAAGGCGATCCTCGACGCGCTGATCGACCTGCCGTTCGTCGTCTCGCCGGTGATCGTCGGGCTTGCCCTGCTGCTCGTGTACGGCCAGGGGGGATGGTTCGGCAGCGTGTTCTTGAACAACGGGATCAGGATCATCTATGCGGTCCCCGGGATGGTGATCGCGACCGTGTTCGTGTCGCTGCCGTTCGTGGTGCGCGAGGTCACCCCTGTGCTGCGCGAGGTCGGCGAGGAGCAGGAGCAGGCGGCCGCCACCCTCGGCGCCTCCTCGTGGCAGACGTTCTGGCGGGTGACGCTGCCGAACATCCGGTGGGGCGTGGCTTACGGAGTGGTGCTGACGACGGCGCGAGCGCTCGGGGAAATCGGAGCGGTGCTAGTCGTTTCCTCCAACGTGGCCGGCTCGACGCTCACCCTGCCACTGCTCGTCTACCAGCGCGACTCGGAGATCGGCGGCCAGGTAACGACGAGTGTTTACGCGGCAGCGACCGAGCTGGCCGTACTCTCGATCGCCGTGCTGCTCGTGATGACACTGTTCGGACGCAGAAAGGACGCACGATGAGGATCGAGGCCGACGCGATCTCGAAGCGATTCGGCGACTTCGTCGCGCTCGACGATGTGTCGATCGATGTGGCCGAGGGCGGGCTGACCGCGCTGCTCGGGCCGAGCGGCTCGGGCAAGTCGACCCTGTTGCGGATCATCGCCGGCCTGGAGGAGCCCGACGACGGGGCGATCCGGATCGCGGGCCAGGACGTGACGCGAGCCCGTCCCCAGGACCGCGGTATCGGGTTCGTGTTCCAGCACTACGCCGCGTTCGCGCACATGACCGTATACGACAACGTCGCGTTCGGCCTGAAGATTCGCAAGCGCAAGGCGTCCGAGGTGCAGGCGAAGGTGGAGGAGCTCCTGGCGCTCGTCGGGCTCACGCAATGGGCGAAGCAGCGGCCGCACCAGCTCTCGGGCGGACAGCGGCAGCGGATGGCGCTCGCCCGCGCGCTCGCGGTGGAGCCGCAGGTGTTGCTGCTCGACGAGCCGTTCGGTGCGCTCGACGCCAACGTTCGCGCGGAGCTGCGGCGCTGGCTGCGCCGGCTGCACGACGAGCAGGGGGTGACCACGGTGCTCGTGACCCACGATCAGGAGGAGGCGATGGAGGTCGCCGACACGATCGCGGTCATGAACAAGGGCCGGATCGAGCAGGTGGGCGCCCCGCGCGATGTCTACGACAAGCCGGCCAGCCCATTCGTGATGGGGTTCCTCGGGCCGGTCAGCACTGTCGACGGCAAGCTCGTGCGCCCGCACGACGTGAGCATCTCACTGACCGCCGACCCGGGCCTGATCGAGGCGATGGTCAAGCGCGTGGTCCACCTTGGGTTCGAGGTCCGGGTCGAGCTCGAGCTCAAGGGCGGCGAGGCGGCCCGGGTCCAGCTGACCCGGTCCCAGGCCGAGCAGCTCGAGATCAACCAGGGGGACATCGTCTACGTCCGCCCGCCGATGCAAGCGGCCGTGTCCGGCGACGCGGCCGAGGCCGCGGTCGCGGGAGAAGAGGCGGCGTTAACCGGCTAGAGGCGCCAGCCTCTAGCCGCAGCATCCGATTATCGGCTAGAGGCGTCAGCCTCTAGCCGCAGCATCGATTTATCGCGTGACCCAGGCCTCTGGGTCCTCGGCCAGCCGATCGATGTCGGTCGGAAGCTTGCCGCTCGCCACGTCGGCGACCGTGACGTGCTCGAGCACCCGGCGCAGGTTGGCCCGCACGGCGATCCACACCCGCGGCAGCGCCTCGGACGCGCCCAGGTAGGAGGTCTCCTCCGGGGGCCCGCCCCGGACGCTGGCCAGCGGACCCTCGACCTCCCGGATCACGTCGGCGATCGTGATCTCCTCGGCTGGCTTGGCCAGGCGAAAGCCGCCCTCGGCGCCACGATGGCTTCGCACGATGCCGGCGTGCCGCAGGTCCCCGAGGATGTTCTCGAGGAAGTTGAGGGGAATCTCCTGCGCGATGGCGATCCGTTCGGCCTTGACCGGCTTCTCGTCATCGGTAGCGGCCAGCTCGACCACCGCGCGTACCGCATAGTCCGCTTTGGCCGAGATCCGCATGTCCCTGAGACTCTATGCCGCCACGCGGTCGAACCCGTAGGCCTCGGCCAGTTCGGGGTCTTTCTGGGCGAGCATTTCGGCTAGCGTGACCATCACCTTGCACTGCTTCCAGGTTGCGTCGTCCTGCATTTTGCCGTCGATCATGTGGACGCCGCGCCCGTCAGGGATGGCCTCGAGCACCTTCTTGGCGAACCGGACCTCCTCGGGATCCGGGCTGAACACCTTCTTGGCGATCTCGATCTGGACCGGGTGAAGCGACCAGGCGCCAACGCAACCAAGCAGGAACGCCGCGCGGAACTGCGTCTCGCAGCCCTGCACGTCGCGGATGTCGCCATAGGGGCCGTAGAACGGAAGGATGCCGGCGGAGGTGCACGAATCGACCATGCGCGCGATCGAGTAGTGCCACGGGTCCTGCTGGGCGGTGTCTCGCGGTCCGTCGGGGTTGTGTGGGTTGGGGTCGTTGATCACGCGGTAACCGGGATGCCCGCCGCCCACCCGGGTTGTCTTCATCCGCCGGGAGGCGGCCAGGTCGGCCGGGCCGAAGCTCATGCCCTGCATGCGGGGGCTGGCAGTCGCGATCTCCTCGAGGTTGACCACGCCGAGGCCGGTCTCGAGGATCGCGTGGATCAGGATCGGGCGCTCGAGCCCGGCGCGCGCCTCGAGCTGGGCCAGCAGCCGATCGACATAGTGAATGTCCCAGGCGCCTTCGACCTTGGGGATCATCATCACGTCGAGCTTGTGGCCGATTTCGCTTATCAGCGTCGTGATGTCGTCGAGCACCCACGGCGACTCGAGGCTGTTGACCCGGGTCCAGAGCTGCGTGTCGCCGAGCTCCATCTCCTTGCCCACACGTACCAGCCCGTCCCGCGCGGCCTCCTTGCGGTCGACCGGCACGGCGTCCTCCAGGTTGCCGAGCAGGATGTCGACCGTGGGCGCGATGTCGGGCACCTTGGCCACCATCTTCTCGTTCGAGAAGTCGAGGAAGTGGATCATCCGGGAGGGTTTGAACGGGATCTCGAGCACCGGCGTCGGCGCGCCGATGGCCAGTGGTTTTCCGAAGTCACGGGGGTTTCGCATGGCCGGAACGTTAGATGGGGGGCGCAAACAGTGTCGCGCCTTGGCATTCTCTTGAAATGACCGAAACAGACACTGAGCAGGCGGCGACCCGGATCGACACCGACCAGGCGGCGCGCGAAGCCAGCGGCGCGCACCCCTACGGTCGCTACCTGGAGGAGTTCGAGGTGGGCGCGGTGTACAAGCACTGGCCGGCCAAGACCGTCACCGAGGGCGACGACCACCTCTTCTGCCTGCTGACCATGAACCACCATCCGCTGCACATCAACGACGTGTACGCCCGGCAGTCGCAGCAGGGCCGCAACGTCGTCGTGGGTCCGCTCGTCTACTCGCTGGCGCTCGGGATGAGCGTCTCCGACGTGAGCGGCAAGGCGATCGCCAACCTGGCCACCGAGGAGCTGAAGCACCCCGCGCCGGTGTTCCATGGCGACACCCTCTTCTGCGAGTCCGAGGTGCTCGAGGTCAAGCCCTCGCAGTCCAAACCGGACCGCGGAACTGTGAGAGTGCACACACGTGTGCTCAACCAGGATGGCGTCCTGGTGGCCGAGTTCAAGCGTCTGGTCCTCGTTCCAAGGAAACAGAACGGGGTATCGGGCAATGGTGGGGGCTCGGCTGAGGCCAACGTGGAGTAGTACGTAACCGTACGGATTTAGGCCACGAGCCGGTCATATTCGTTCCCGCCCGGGTAGGCTTGGCGGCCCACCCTGACTTTAGGAGTTGCTGAAACCTCATGGCCCATACCGCACCGACGCACCAAGCGAACTCCAACAACGCCCGCTTACAGGAGTGGGTGGACGAGGTCGCGGCGCTGACCCAGCCCGACGACATCCACTGGTGCGACGGGTCAGACGAGGAGTACGAGCAGTTCGCCGAGACGCTGGTGGCGGCGGGCACATTCGAGAAGCTGTCGGATGCCAAGCGACCGAACTCTTACCTGGCGCTTTCGGACCCGGCCGATGTGGCGCGCGTCGAGGACCGAACGTTCATCTGCTCCGAGCGCGAGGAGGACGCCGGCCCGACCAACAACTGGACCGATCCGGAGGAGATGCGCCAGGCGCTGACGGAGCTGTTCCAGGGCTCGATGCGCGGACGGACGATGTACGTGGTCCCGTTCTCGATGGGACCGATCGGCTCGCCGATCTCCTACATCGGCGTCCAGCTGACCGACTCGGCCTACGTCGCGGCCTCGATGCGGATCATGACCCGGATGGGCCAGGAGGCACTGGACGAACTCGGTGAGGAGGGCGACTTCGTGCCCTGTCTGCACTCGCTCGGGGCGCCGCTGGCGGACGGCGAGCAGGACGTGCCCTGGCCGTGCAACGCCGAGAACAAGTACATCGTCCACTTCCCCGAGACCCGCGAGATCTGGTCTTTCGGCTCGGGCTACGGTGGCAACGCGCTGCTGGGCAAGAAGTGCTTCGCGCTGCGGATCGCGTCGGTCATGGCGCGCGACGAGGGCTGGCTGGCCGAGCACATGCTGATCCTGAAGATGACCTCGCCCGAGGGGGTCTCGAAGTACATAGCGGGCGCGTTCCCGAGCGCCTGCGGCAAGACCAACCTGTCGATGATGATCCCGACGCTGCCGGGCTGGAGGGTCGAGACGATCGGCGACGACATCGCGTGGATGAAGTTCGGCAAGGACGGCCGGCTGTACGCCGTCAACCCCGAGGCAGGCTTTTTCGGCGTCGCCCCCGGCACGAGCAAGAAGACCAACCCGAACGCGCTGAAGATGCTGGGGCAGGATGTGGTGTTCACCAACTGCGCCAAGACCGACGACGGCGACATCTGGTGGGAGGGGATGGAGGAGCCGCCGGCCCACCTGACCGACTGGCGCGGCGACGACTGGACGCCGGGCTCGGACAAGCCGGCTGCCCACCCGAACGCGCGGTTCACGGTGCGGATCGCCCAGTGCCCGTCGATCGACCCGCGATGGGACTCGCCGGGCGGCGTGCCCATCGACGCGATGCTGTTCGGCGGCCGGCGCGCCACCGTGGTCCCGCTCGTCTCCGAGGCACGCGACTGGGAGCACGGCGTGTTCCTGGGCTCGACCATGTCCTCGGAGAAGACCGCCGCGGCCACCGGGAACGTCGGCGAGCTCCGGTTTGACCCGATGGCGATGCTGCCCTTCTGCGGGTACAACATGGCCGACTATTTCCAGCACTGGCTGGACACCGGCCGGCGCGACGGGGCGCAGCTGCCTCGGATCTTCTACGTCAACTGGTTCCGCAAGGACGATGACGGCAAGTTCCTGTGGCCCGGCTTCGGCGAGAACTGCCGCCCGCTGGCCTGGATCTTCCGACGCCTGGAAGGGAAGGCGGAGGCGAACGACACCGCGATCGGGCTCGTGCCGCCGGTCGGCGAGGGCGGGATCGACACGACCGGGCTCGAAATCGAGCGCGAGGCCGTCGAGAAGCTGCTCGAGGTGGACCCCGAGGCGTGGCTCGAGCAGCTCCCGCAGATGCACGAGCATTACGGCAAGTTCGGCGACAGGCTCCCCGACGAGCTCAAGGCGCAGCTGGCCGAGCTCGAGCGGCGGTTGCGCGCGTAGCGGCTCTTCGTCGCCTCTCATCAGCGCCGCGTAGTCTCAGCAGCGTGGCGCTCCCGTTCATCCCCTCAGACGCCGGCATGCTCGCGTTGCAGGCGGCGACGGTCGCTGGGCCGCGGTCGATCGCGCGACCGGCCTGGATGGAGCGTTTCCGCGGCCGCGGCTGGGCGTTTGTGCCGATCGGCTCGATCGTGGTGGTGATCTTCGCGATCCGGTACGTGTCGGACACGGCCACCGGGCTGACCTGGCTCGCGCTGATTGCCGTGCCGATCCTCGCCGCCGTGGCGCTGGGCTGGGCGATGCGGGGAGCGAGACCGTGGGCGGCCGTGCTCGCGGTGCCGTTGTTCGTGGCCGCCTGGGCGATCAAGACCTCGCTCGTCGGCGAGGCGTCGGGCGCCCTGCTATCGGCCCTCAGCTGCGTGACCCTCGGCGTGCTGCTGGCCGCGGTGACCCCGCCGTCGTGGCTGAAGGCCGGGATCGTGCTGATGGCGGCCGCCGATACGTGGCTGGTGCTCTCGGACCTGCTGCAGGCCCCGAACGCGACGCTGGTGGCAGCCCAGCCGCCGGCCGGGCTGCCTCAGCTTCAAAGCGAGCTGTTCGGGACCATCTCGATGGGCTACGGCGATCTGTTCGTGGCCGCGCTGCTGGGCGCCGTACTCGCCGCGCGGTGGCGGCGGCAGTGGCAGGCGGCGCTGCTCACGCTGGCCATCGCGGCGGTGTTCGACCTGCTGTTCCTGGTCATCGCGGAACTCCCGGCGACCGTGCCGGTGGCGCTGGCGCTGATCGTGATGGAGGTCTACGAACGGGTCAATGCTGGGAGTCGCCGCCGCCTGTCGATGCGGGCGGACGCGCTTCCTCGGCAAGCGAGGTGATGGCCAGAGCGCCGCGGGCGGCGTCCTCCAGAACCTCGGTGGCCTCGTCGGCCGAGCGGGCGTAGAGCTCGACCAGGAGGTGGACGACGATCCGGTCATCGTCGTGCTTGTGGAAGCGGACGTGGGTGAAGAACTCCCGCGTGCCGTGATCGCCGAAGGCGGCGTAGGAGAGGGCGTCGCCGGCCTCGGGCCCCGAGCAGGTCTCGACATCGTCGGCGTCGACCGTGACCGTGCACGAGGCCACCCAGGGTGTGCCGGCGATCATTCGCTCCCAGCGGTCCTCGATCGGCTCGACGCGGCCGTTGTGGAAGCCAAGGTGGGGCTGGTCGTGCATGCACTCCAGGCACTGGACGACGGCCTCCTGCATCTCGTCCACCACTTCGCCCCGCTCACCGGTCTCGGGGTCGATCCGGTGGATCCCCTCGTAGTGCACCTGCACCTCGAGGTTCTGGGACCAGCACCGGTAGCAACGGAGCCAGCTTCGAACAGAGGTTGAGCCCTCCATCGCCCTGATTCTACGATCCCCGTGTGAGCTTGCACGGAGACGCCCGCTGATGCGGTTCCGATCAAGGCCAGTCGGCGCGATCATGGCGGGAGGTGCGGGTCTGCGGATCGGCGGACAGAAGGCGACGGTCGAGCTCGACGGCAAGCCGCTCATCTGCTATCCGCTTGATGCCGTCGGCCAGGTGCTGAGCAAGGTGGCAATCCTTGCCAAGGCCGGCACAAAGCTGCCCTCCGTGTCCGGGGTGGCGGTGTGGATCGAGCCCGAGAGTCCGCGCCATCCCGTGATCGGGATCACCCAGGCACTCGCCCTGGCCGGGGGCCGTCCGGTGCTGGTGTGCGCCGGCGATCTGCCGTTCGTCACCCCCGAGCTGATCCGCCGTCTCGTCAAGGCCGATCCGGGGCGAGCCCCGGCAGTGGTCGCGTGTGCGGAAGGCCGGATGCAGCCGCTGCTCGGGTGCTACCAGCCTCGCGCGCTCGAGCTGCTCTCATCCGCTGCCCGAGCGGCGAACGGCCGGCTCATGGAGATCGTCGCGGGGATCGAGCCGGTACTGCTAGAGGTCGAGGATCCCGACGAGCTGTTCGACATCGACACGCCCGACGATCTGCTTCAGGCCGCGGCGATGCTCGACCGCCGGCGAATTAGCCAAATGTGAAGTCGTACGCCGTGACGCCCGGAGGCAGCTGCACGGTGAAGGCGAACTGCTGCGCCGTCGGGAACGAGATCAGCGAGTAGAGCCGCTCGCCGGTGACCGTGAGGACGCCGTTCTTGACATCCGCGCCGGCGTGGGCGTTGGGTAGCGGCTGGCCGTCGAGCAGCACGTGCCCCTGGCGGGGCACGTTCCCGGCCGAGGTCAGGACCAGGTAGACCTTGGCCGCCTGAACCGCCCCGGAGATCGAGGCGCCCGAGGCGGCCGGCGTGATCGACTCCGATGACGCGTCCCAGGCGCCTCCGAGCGCGAACTGGTTGACGTTGAGGCCCGACGGGGCGTGGTAGCTGTGGACGCCGTTCTGGAAGGAGGGGGTGAAGCCCATCTCGCGCTGGGTGTTCAGGTAGGTCTCGGGCGTGCCCAGTCCCGCCGAGGGCATGATCGCCGTCGCGGTCATCGGCGGTGGCAGGGAGGTGGCCCCGGCGTCGGCCAGAAGCGCGCGCACGGCGGCCTCGCTCTCCTTGTAGTCGCCCTCTCCGAACTGGTAGTGGCGCACCTGCCCCTTGGCGTCGATCAGGTACTCGGCCGGCCAGTACTCGTTCTGCCAGGCGTCCCAGGTGCCGTACTTGTTGTCCTGCACGACCGGATACTTGATCCCGTCCGACGCGATCGCCTGGCGGACGTTGCTGGCCTCCTGCTCGAAGGTGAACTCGGGGGTTTCGACCCCGATGACGTCGAGCCCGTACTTGTGGTACTGGGCGTAGAGCCCCTTCACATAGGGCAGCGTGCGCAGGCAGTTGATGCAGGTATAGGTCCAGAAGTCGATCAGGACAACGTGCCCGCGCAGCTCCTTGAGGGTCAGCGGGCGGTCACCGGGTGTGTTGAACCAGTCCTGGGTGTCGGCGAACTCGGGGGCGGTGCCGAGATCGGGCAGCGAGGGGGTCTTCACGCCCGGAATCGCCACCTCGCGCTCGGCTTCGGTCGAGACTGGCGTGACCGAAGCCGCCCTCTGCGCGGTGACGAAGCGCGAGGTGGGTCGCAGCGAGGCGAGGCGCTTCTGGACCGCATTGGAGTTCTCGAGCGAGCGCGTCGGATCGACCAGGATCGCGGGCAGGCTGGTGTCCTTGGCCAGCGCTTCCTCGAAGCGGACGTCGACGTTGAAGACCATCAGGACGCCGGTGGCTAGCAGCACGACCCCGAGCGCGCGCTGTACGCCGTAGCCGCGCCCGACGTGGCGGATCCGGTTGATCACCGCGCGGCCGGCGAAGGCGTACACCAGCATGACCGCGCTCAGGCCCACCGAGTAGGCGATCGCGACCGCCACCACGCGCGCATTCGCGCCGCTCGAGGCACTGACCGAGGTGACCGCGGCCAGGATCGGACCGGCGCACGGCGCACACACGAAGCCCAGCGCTCCCCCGACGGCGAGCCCGGACCAGAAGCCGGTGCCGCGCGTCTTGGGCCCAAAGCGAGCCAGCCGGGACAGCGGCGCCTCCAGGCGGGCGGTGACGTCGGGGATCAGCAACGCGAGGCCGAACACGATCAGCACCACGATCGCGAGCGTCCTGGCGGCGCCGCTGGCCAGGCCGACGCCCTTGACCAGCTGGGCCAGGAGCACGATCGCGATCGTGAACGTGGCGCCGAGTCCGAGCACGATCCCGATCGGGCGACGGCGGCCGCCCGTGGCGCTCGACGCCAGCAAGGCCGGAACGACCGGAAGCACGCAGGGCGTTATCGCCGTCCCCGCGCCGGCGATCAGGGCGAACAGCAACAGTAGGACCATCTGCGAGACCAGATGATGCTGGGCGAGTCTTGCGAAAGGGTTAAGTAGCTGCTGTGGCTGGAGGCTGCCGAGGGGGTCTAGGAGAAGTCGCCAACCCCAGGCTGCTGCTGCTTTTCCTCGGCTGCCGCGCGTCGAGCGGCCCGCCAATCGGCCACCCTGAGCGCGATCATGCTGACGACCAGGAGGACGACGAGCGGGGCGGCTTCCAGGCCGGTCGTCACCGGGTCCGACCCGGGCATGGCCGCGGCGATGATGGCGATGACCACCAGGGCGTAGCGCCAGTACTTGGTCAGCGTCTTCCCGTTGATCACCCCCGCGGCGCGCAAGCCGAGCAGTATGAGCGGCATCTCGAACGCGAGCCCCACGCCTCCCATCGTCAGCACCTCGAACGAATATAGGGGCTTCGCTTGCACCAGCGCCTGGAATTGCGCCGCGTTGTACCCCTGTAGGAACCTGATCGCCGCGGGCAGCACGATGTAGTAGGTGAAGACGGCGCCGGCGACGAAAAGCAGCGGCGCGACGACGATGATCGGGAGGGCCACCGCCTTCTCGCGGGGATTGAACGCCGGGACCACGAACGCATACAGCTCGTATAGGAGCACCGGTATCGATATGAGCACCGCGAAGTAGAAGGCAACGGTGAGCGAGACCGTGAACGGCTCACCGGGGCCCAGGGTCACGGGGACCGGACCGGGGGACTTCGACGGAAGCGCCTTGGCGGCGCTCTCGATCTGCGAGCCGGCCGCTGAGAGCAGCGCGCGATCGCTGGGTGCCAGGGTTGAGGAATGCCCGAGTTGCTGGAGGTCACCGGCTGCATTGAGGAGGTGGCCACGCTCGCCGACCTGATCGCCGGTGATGCCGCTGATGTGGTTCTTCGCGGTCGTGGAGAGATGCTTCAGGGGCTCGTTGAGAATGTTGAGCAGATGGGCGTTCTGCCAGAAGCAGAACGCGAACACGACGGCCAGCACCCCGACGCAGACGAACAGGCGGTTGCGCAGCTCGTCGAGGTGATCGACGACGCTCAGTCGGTCCTCGTGTCCGATCGGGCGCAGACGTCTTGGCATGTGTCGAGAGCCCCCGGTCTGACCTAGCCGCCGATGGCGGACATGCTGCGCGCGGGCTGGACGAAGCCCGGCTCACCGACGTGGTGCTTTAGCTCCTTGAGCCACACGGCGTCGCGGATGATCCGCTCGAGCTCACCGTCGTCGGCGCCCTCCCGGATCGGCGTGCGCAGATCGGTCTCATTGAGCGAGAACAAACAAGTGCGAAGGCGTCCATCGGCGGTCAGGCGAACCCGGTTGCAGTCACCGCAGAACGGCTCGGACACCGGATTGATGAAGCCGATCTTTCCATGCCCGTCCTTGAAGCGGTAGACGCGGGCGGTGGCGTGGCGCTCGCGCGGCTCGGGCTCCAGCGGATAGACGGCGTCGATCGCAGCCCGGATCTCCTCGCCGGTGAGCACCTGATCGGCGGTCCAGGCGTGGTCGGCGTCCAGCGGCATGAACTCGATGAACCGCACCTCATAGGGAGTCCGGCGGGCGAACTCCGCGAACGGGATCGCCTCCTCCTCGGTGAAGTCGCGCATCGCCACGGCGTTGATCTTGATCGGATGGGCCTCGGGGTAGTCGGCGAGGACCTCAAGCCCGCGCAGCACCCGGGGCAGGGCATCCCGGCGGGTCAGCTCAAAAAAGCGGTCGCGCTGGAGCGAATCGACCGAGACGTTGAAGCGGTTGATGCCGGCGCGAACCAGTGCTTCCGCGTCGCGCTCGAGCAGGAAGCCGTTCGTCGTCACGGACAGGTCTTCGACGGTATCGAGGCCGGCCAGCATCGCCGCCAGCCGGGGGAACTGCTTGCGCACAAGCGGCTCGCCTCCGGTCAGGCGGACGTCGTGGACGCCCATGGCGCCAAACAGGCCGACCACGCGGGCGATCTCTTCGAAGGTGAGGATCTCCTCGCGCTCGAGCCAGGGCAGGCCGTCGGCGGGCATGCAGTACTGGCAGCGGAAGTTGCAGCGGTCGGTGACCGACACCCGCAGATCGCCGATCAGACGGCCGTGTCCGTCGCGCAGTGGCTCAAGCGCCATGGCTAGAGGCTAGCTGGTGCGGCCGGTTGACTGGGCGTGATCTGTGACCAGCAGACCAAACGCGACCATGTCCTGGCGACCCTCGCGGCCGACCAGGTAGGAGCGCAGGACCGCCTCCCGGGTGAAGCCACAGCGCTCGGCGACCGCCTGTGAGGCCGGGTTGCCGGTGGCGGCCATGAGATCGATTCGCTCGAGGGCGAGGCTGCGGAACCCCCACGCGGTGATCAGGCGCAGAGCCCGGCTGGCGTGCCCGTAGCCGCGCGCCTCCTCGGCCAGCCAGTACCCGACCTCGGCGCGGAGGTGCGGCCACGCGAAACGCATCAGCGAGATCGAGCCCAGCAGGTGGTCGCGGTCCTCGGAGGAGACGACCGCGAACGGCGCCCCGGTCCCGGTGTGTAACGCGTCGTGGCGCGAGAGCAGATAGGCGCGGGCCTCGCTCACGCCGTACGGGTACGGGACGCGGGTCCAGCGCGAGATATCCGCATCCTGGCAGGCGTTGATCAGCCCGTCGAGGTCGGAGTCGCGCCAGGCGCGCAACGCGGTTTGCCCGTCGAGGAGGTGCTCGCCGGGGAGGACGATCCGGCGTGGCAGGGCCCGGCGCCTGCGAACCACCCTCATGGCTGCTCCTCCACCCGGGCTTCGAGCGCGTGCGCGAGTGCGGGTACGTCGAGCTCGGGGCGTTGTCGCTCGAGCCAGCGCTGGGCCTCGAGTCGTCCTCCGAGCGCACGCAGCCCCCGTTCGCCGTGCTCGGCGACGAAGTCCTCGAGGGCGTGCCGGCGCCGGGCGTGCAGTCGGCGCGCCGGCAGGTCGAGGCTGGCGCGGTGGGCGTCGAGCGCGTCGACCAGGCGGTCGATCCCGGTCGGCGGCGGCACCGACGAAACGGGACAGACGGCGGTGTCGGTCGCGCCGAGAGCGAGCAGCGCCGCGTTCAGGTCGGCGAGCGCCCGGCGCGCGGGGCTCTGAAGATCGGATTTGGTCATGACGAGCACGTCGGGGACCTCCATGATGCCCGCCTTGAGGAACTGAAGCACGTCGCCCGACGCCGGCTGAAGCACGACCGCCACCGTGTCGGCCACGTCGGCCACCTCGGTCTCGGATTGCCCGACCCCGACCGTCTCGATCACCACCACGTCGAACGCCGCTGCCAGCGCCGCGGCGGCCGCCCGCGTGGCGGGAGCGAGGCCCCCAAGCCGATTGCCGGCCGCGGTGGAGCGAACGAACACGGATTTATCGCGCGGGTCGGCCTCGATGCGGGCGCGATCGCCCAGCAACGACCCTCCCGAGCGCCGCGAACTCGGATCGACCGCCAGCACGGCGACCGACCGGTGTCGCCGGCGCCATTCGGCGAGGAGCCGGCTGAGCAGCGAGGACTTCCCGACCCCGGGGGGTCCGGTCACGCCGATCACGTGTCCGGGCGCCTCGGCGCCGAGGGCAGCGGGGGAGACCTCGGCCAGGAGCTGCTGAGTGGGGCCGCGCGCGTTCGGCGAGCGGCTCTCGATCAGGTTCAATGCCGCCGGTGCTGCGCTCAGGTCGCGCTCGCGCAGCCGCCTGCCGAGCTCGCGTCCGTCTGGCAGGGCAGGGGTGAGTTTCAAGCGCCCACGGCGGTCTCGACGCCGTGACGCTCGGCGACGAGCTCGACGATGGCGCGCATCATCCCGTTCATGTTCCAGTCCTTGGGGGTGTACACGGCGGCGATGCCCGCCTCGCGCAAAGCCTCGGCGTCGCTCTCGGGGATGATCCCGCCGACCACGACCGGCACGTCCTCGACGCCGGCTTCGCGGAGTGCGTCCAGGACGCTCGGGATGAGCTCTCGGTGCGAGCCGGACAGGATCGAGAGGCCGATGACGTGGACGCCCTCCTGCGCGGCCGAGGTGGCGATCTGGGTCGGGGTGAGGCGGATCCCCTCGTACACCACGTCCATCCCCGCGTCGCGGGCTCGGACGGCGATCTGCTCGGCGCCGTTGGAGTGCCCATCGAGCCCCGGCTTGCCGACCAGGAACTTGAGCCGGCGCCCGAGCGCCTCGCTCAGCTTCTCGACCTCTCCGCGCAACTCCGCGAGATCCTGGGTGTCCGCGGGGGCTGCCTCGCCGACGCCCGTCGGGGCCCGGTACTCACCGAACGCGTCGCGCAGCGTCTGGGCCCACTCGCCGGTAGTGACGCCGGCCCGGGCCGCCGCGATCGTCGCCGGCATGATGTTCTGGGAGTCGTCGCGGGCGACTGCCGCGAGGGCCTGGAGGGCCTCGTCGACCGCGGCCTGGTCGCGGGTCGCGCGCCACTGCTCGAGAGCTTTGCGTTGCTCGGCCTCGACCTCCGGGTCGACGACCAGGATCCCGCCGTCGGCCCCGGCGGTCAGCGGCGAGGGCTCGGTCGACGTGAAGCGATTCATGCCGACCGCGACCTGCTCGCCGGATTCGATCCGCTGCCAGCGCCGGCGCTGCGATTCGACCAGTGAGCCCTTCATGTAGTCGACGGCCTCGACCGCCCCACCGAGCTCGGCGACGCGGTGCATCTCCTCGCGGGCGCCCTCGAGCAGCTCGGCGACCAGCCCGTCCATCACCTTGGAGCCCTCGAAGATGTCCGGATACTCGAGCAGGTCGGTCTCGTAGGCCAGGATCTGCTGCAGCCGAAGCGACCACTGCTGGTCCCAGGGCCGAGGCAGGCCGAGAGCCTCGTTCCAGGCGGGCAGCTGGATCGCCCGGGCGCGGGCGCCGCGGCCCAGGGTGACCGCGAGGGCCTCGAGCGCGATTCGGTAAACGTTGTTCTCAGGCTGCGCCTCGGTCAGACCGAGCGAGTTGACCTGCACCCCGTAGCGCAGGCGGCGCTGCTTCTCGTCCTCGACCCCGTAGCGCTCGCGGCCCAGCTCATCCCACAGAACGCCCATCGTGCGCAGCTTGGCGTGCTCCTCGATGAACCGCACGCCGGCGTTGACGAAGAACGAGATGCGGCCGAACACGTTCCCCATGAGCTCGGGTGCGACCCGCTGTTTCACCGCGTCCAGGACCGCGATCGCGTTGCTCATCGTGAACGCGATCTCCTGCACAGGTGTCGCCCCCGCCTCCTGGAGGTGGTAGGAGCAGATGTTGATCGGGTTCCACTTGGGGATGTGCTGCACCGTGTAGGCGATCGTGTCGGCGATCAGCCGCATGCTCGGGCCCGGCGGGAAGGCGTAGGTGCCGCGGCTCAGGTACTCCTTGAGGATGTCGTTCTGGGTTGTGCCCTGGAGGTCCTTCTCGGCGGTGGGCGGGTCCTGATTCTCCGCGGCGACGACGTAGAGCGAGAGCAGCCACGCGGCGGTGGCGTTGATCGTCATCGAGGTGTTCATCTGGTCGAGCGGGATCTGGTCCAGCAGGGTCGCCATGTCGCCCCGGTGGGCGATCGACACGCCGACCTTGCCGACCTCGCCGCGGGCGAGCTCGTGGTCGGGGTCATAGCCGGTCTGGGTGGGCAGGTCGAAGGCGATCGAGAGCCCGGTCTGGCCCTTCTCGAGGTTGCGCCGGTAGAGCTCGTTGGAACGCTTGGCGTCCGAGTGCCCGGCGTACGTGCGCATCATCCACGGCCGGTCAGGCTCGGGGAGGCGAGGCGAGGGCATCTCCGGCATGGGGCTCGATTGTATGAATGATCGTTTGCGCCGGTTGCACGTTGGGGTGGGTATCTCAGCACCCTGTAACGTGCGAGTCATGCCCGATCAGAGCTCAGCTTCCAGCGAACACGCGATCATGCAGGAGATCACCGCTCCGCTGGCCACCCTTCCGGACGATCCCGTCCCGGCCGTCGCCGACGTCGAGTTTCCGAGCGCCCTGCGCGGGTACGACCGGCTCGCCGTCGACGCCTACGTTCAGAAGACCAGTCAGCTCGTCGCCGAGCTACAGGCCACGCGGTCGCCCGAGGCGGCGGTCCGGCGCGCGCTCGAGCGGGTGGGGGAGGAGGTCTCGGGCATTCTCCAGCGCGCCCACGAGACCGCCGGGAACATCACCGCCCAGTCGCGCAGCGAGGCCGAGGACCGGCTCGAGACGGCGCGCCAGGAGGCGACGCAGATCATCCAGCGCGCCGAGGATCGAGTGCGCGAGCTGGACGCCGAGACCGACCGGATCTGGGCCGAGCGCCACCGGATCGTCGAGGACACCCGCGAGCTCGCGGGTCAGCTGTTGACGCTGACCGACTCGGCCGCTGACCGGTTCCCGCCCGATCCGGCGAGCGCCGAGACGACCGATGTCGCGCCCAGTGATGAGCTCGCACCCGAGGACGAGGAGGAATTCGGGGCCGTGGAAGAGGGGGTCACTCCAGAGGAGGACCCCCGGGCCGAGCCGGCCCCGGTACAGGTGCCGGACGAGGATGCTCTGCCGGACGAGGTGCCGGTTGATGACGATGACCGCGATCCGGACATCGAGTCGACGGCGGTACTTCCGGTCATCGAGCCACCCGAAGACGACACCGAGACGACCTAGGAATTTGGCTGCCGCCCAACCGCGTCACCAGAGGCATCTGACCTCGAGCAGATGCAGCTGATCGACGTCATGCATCTGGGTCGCCCGCGCGTGATCGGCGCCTGGGTGGTCGACGACGTAGTGATCGATCCGGGGCCGACGTCGTGTCTGGAGACGCTGCTTGCCGGGCTGGGCGACGCTCGTCCTCGTGCGCTGTTGCTGACCCATATTCACCTCGACCATGCGGGAGCGAGCGGGTCGCTGGTGCAGCGCTGGCCGGACCTCGAGGTGTACGTGCACGAGCGGGGGGCGCGGCACATGGTCTCGCCCGATCGGCTGGTCGAGAGCGCGCGGATGCTCTACGGCGAGGATATGGACCGCCTGTGGGGCGAGATGCTCCCGGTTCCCGAGGAGAACCTGCGCATCCTGCACGGCGACGAGACGCTGTTCGACGGGGCGTTCGAGGTCGCCTACACGCCGGGCCACGCCTCCCACCACGTGTCGTTCCTGCACTCGCCGGACGGCGTCGCGTTCGTGGGCGACGTCGGCGGTGTGCGGATCGACGGCGCGCCGCTGACCATCCCGCCCAGCCCACCGCCCGATATCGACGTCGAGAAGTGGCACGCATCGATCGAGCGGATCGCGGCCTGGAAGCCGCGCCGGCTGGTGATGACTCACTTCGGCGCCAGCGATGACGTGGACGCGCAGCTGTCCGAGCTGTCGGAGGGGCTCGATTTCTGGGCCGGTATCGCGCGGGATTCTGAGCGCGACTCGTTCGTAGAACGGGTGCGAGCCGAGGTCGCCGGGCGCGTGGACCCGGAGACGGCCGCCGCGTACGAGCAGGCGGCGCCACCCGACCAGCTGTACGCCGGTCTGGAGCGTTACTGGCGAAAGCGGGCGGAGGCGGTCAGCTCGGGTTGACGCCCTCAGATAAAGCTATCCTGGGCCCGGATGTCGCAGACGGTTGAGCTGCCGCGCCTGAGCGGACCGGGCAGCGACGTGGGTGGCCTGTGGCGGGTGGTTGTGCTCAACGACGACCACAACACCTTCGACCACGTCGCCGAAACGCTCTCGCGGGTTATCCCGGGCGTGTCCCTCGCCGAGGGCTACCGGTTCGCCGACCAGATCCATAAGAGCGGGTGTGCGATCGTCTGGAGCGGTCCGCGCGACGAGGCGGAGCAGTACTGGGAACAGCTCAACGGAGCCGGGCTGACGATGGCCCCGCTCGAGTCGGCCTAAGGCTGCTCACGCTCGCCGCTACCACGCCGAAATTTCCGCCATTGGCGCCGGTGCTGCGCGCTGGTGACGGATAACTCGGGCTGGACACGAGAAATCCGGAACTAGCGGCACCGGCGCTCCGGAATGGCGGAAATTTCGGGTTCGGGGATCGGGCGGCGGGGGGAGCGCCGGCCGGCTAGGCGCCGCGGGGGAGGGCCTTGGCGCTCTGGCGCTCGGGGCTGACCCGGACGACGTTCCAGACAAGCCCGAGCTTTTCGAGCAGCGAGATGAGCAGACCGGTTGGGTCGGCCAGGCGCTCGAAGCGGCTCAGTCCGTGGAACGCGGAGGTGGGGAAGGCATGGTGGTTGTGGTGCCAGGCCTCGCCCATCGAAAGCGGGGCCAGCCAGAAGACGTTGCGCGACTCGTCCTCGATGTCGAACCGCTTGCGACCGAAGAAATGGCACACCGAGTTGATCGACCAGGTCACGTGGTGGAGCAGGAAGACCCGGACGAAGCCGCCCCACAGGAGCGCGGTGAGAGCTGCGCCGATCCCTCCGCCGACGACCCATCCGAGCGCGAACGGGATCGCCAGGCCGAGGGCCACCCACACGAAGAACAGCTTGTCGATCACTCGGATCACCCCGTCCCTGAGCAGATCGGCCGCGAAGCGCTGCCGGTCCGCGGTGCCAACCGTTTCGAACAGCCAGCCGACGTGGGCGTGCCACAGACCCTTGACCGCCCCCCAGAAACCCGGTCCGGCCAGGTGCGGTGAGTGCGGATCGCCCTCCTGGTCGGTGAAGGTGTGGTGCTTGCGGTGGTCGGCGACCCAGGTGATCACGGATCCCTGTACCGCCATCGACCCGAGGATGGCCACGATCGCCCGGAACACGCGGCTCGAATCGAACGCGCGGTGGGTGAACATGCGGTGATAACCGAGTGTCACCCCGAGGGCGGTGAGCAGATAGAGGCCGACGAGGAGTCCAAGCTCGAGTGGTCCGATGGCCCGGTTCCAGAGCAGCACGATCGCTGCCAGGAGACCGACCAGCGGCAACGGCACGCCGATCAAATTGGCGATCTTGTGCGTGCGGGTCACGGCGGAGCTAAGGATAGGTCCTGGAATTGCGCTGGGGCGCCGGTCTGTCTATTCCCGGTCCCGTGCTGCGTAACCCGACATTGACCGGTTCGCTCGGCACCGTGCCGTGCAGCGCATGTCACGAGGGTGTCGCATAACTCGTGGCCCTTGTGACCGGCTCACAAAGGGCAATCAGCCGTGGGTGCACGCACCGCGTGAATCGAGCAAACTCTGGCGATTGAGTCTCGGATACGTCAACTGAATCGCCAAAGTTCAGGCACCGGTCGCGTAACCCGTCCGGTGCGTAGTGACCGAGACACAACGAACCGCCCCGCCGCCGGTTTGTGCGACAGGCTCCACGCGTGCGCAGCCCGTTACAGCCCGGCGACGAAGCCGGGCCTTGTCGTGTTTTGCAGGTCGGGCTGAGCCGTGAGTCAGGCTCGCGCCGGCGGTGCCGGGGCGGCGGGCTCGGGCTCCGGCTCGGCATCGGCTGAAACCGAGGGACCCATCGCGCCGGCGACCAGCTCGTCGTGCCACACATAGCTGATCGGGATCTGGTAGCGGCCCCCGTGGCGACGGCGGAACTCGATCATTTCCGGCCCCTCCCAGTAGCTGTACCAGTCGGGCTTTGACTCGAACCACGCCATCTGCGTGATCTTGTAGCGGTCGTCGCGGGAGCGGTGGACGGCATACTGAGTCGCGCCGTAGCGCAGGGCCAGGGGAGCGACGGCGGCGACGTCCGCCGCGAACGACTCCTGCCTGAGCACGGTGGCGTACCACTCGACCCACATCACGCCGGCCATCAGGCTCCCACCTCCGCGCGGATCGCGCCCGGCCCCTCGGCCGTTCTTCCCTGGCCCTCCTCGGTGGCGCCGACCAGGATCGCGATCTTGCCGAGGTGGCGGTTGTCGCGCAGCAGCTGGTGCGCCTCCGCCACCTTCTCGAAGCCCATCGTCTGCCACAGCACGGGCCGAACCTTAGACTCTTCGATCAGCTGGTTGGCCTTGGTCGCCTCCCAGGCGTTGGCGAAGTGCGAGCCGACGATCTCTTTCTGGCGCATCCACAGATAGCGTACGTCGAAGTCGAGTTGGTAGCCCGACGTGGCGCCGCAGATGACGACCTTCCCGAACGGCCGGACCACCAACACCGAGGTCGGGAAGGTGGCCTTGCCGACATGCTCGAACACGACGTCGGGTGGCTCGCCGAGGATCGCCTCGACGGCCTTGCAGAAACGCCGAGACTCCTTGAAGCGCGCCAGCTCCTCCTCCTTGGTCTCATCGCCGCGGCGCATCATCCCCGCGAACTCGGTGCGGTTGATGTAGCCGACCGCGCCGAGCTGCTCGATCAGGTGACCCTTCTCCTCGCTCGAGACCACGCCGACCGCGTCCGCGCCGGTCAGCGCGCACAGCTGCGTGGCGAACACCCCGAGGCCGCCCGCGGCGCCCCAGATCAGCACGCGGTGACCGGCCTGAAGGTGGCAGCGGTCGATCAGCATCCGATAGGCGGTGAAGTACGTCAGGCCGTAGGCCGCGGCCTCCTCCCAGGCCAGGTGACTCGGCTTGGGCAACAGCTGCTGGGCCTGGACCTTGCAGAACTGGGCGAACGAACCCCACGTCGTCTCATAGCCCCAGATCTGCTGGCTCGGGGCCGCGAGCGGATCGAATCCGTGCACCTCGGGGTCCTCGTAGGACGCCTGGTTGCAGTGGACCACGACCTGGTCGCCAGGCTTCCAGCGCGTGACGCCCGGGCCGACCTTCCAGACCACGCCCGAGGCGTCCGAACCGCCGATGTGGTGGCCCCAGCGCGGGTGATCGCCGTAGCGCCACACGCCCACCGGCTCGCCGAGCGCCGCCCAGACGTTGTTGAAGTTCACGCCGGCCGCCATGACCCGGACGATCACCTCGAATGCCTCCGGCTCGGGGACCTCGATCTCCTCGATCTGGAACGCGTCCGTCGGCTCGCCCTGGCGCTCCTCGCGGATTACCCACGCCGCCATCGTCGGGGGAAGTTCCCCGGGCTCGGCCTCTACGGTTGCGACTTGGCTCAGGTCAACGGCCACTCGTTGTACACCTTCCTCGTAGGTTGGAGAAGCGCCCTCCAGGCGCCTGATGCTACTGCGGTGTAGCTCCCCGAGCCGCACCACTCTGCTCGTGTGCGCATGCACACACGAGGCGGGTAGTTGTGAGCGCTATCAGACCAGGCGCACTAGGGCTGCAGGACTTGGTTGTCGCTGTTCGCCCGCGATGCTCCGACCGTGATCGACGCTGGCCGGATCGAGGACCCGGCGCCCGCGTCTCGGGCACCGGTAGACAGCGAGTAGGTGCCCTGGGAGGCGAAGTTGACCGTGACCTGGGCGGTCGCCTGCGGGTTGATCGGCCCCGTGCTGGCCAGGGGGTCACCAGGCGGGGAGCCGGAGCGCAGGATGGCCAGCGACTCCGCCTGGCCGGCCTGATTAGTGATGATGAACGTCACCGCGCCCGCACCGACCGAACTGGGCGACACCGATACCGAGCTGTTGTCGATGTACACGCTGAGGTTGACCGGCGCCGGTGGTCGTGGCGCGATGGCGCCGCTGGAGGTCGAGCCGCACGCCGTCAGGGCGAGGGCGCTGGCCGCCAGCATCCCGATCGTCCTGGTTTGCATCCTCTCGCCAGCACCTCCTCGCAAGACCGCCTGAGGGCACCGGGAGTGGCCTGGAGTCCCGGTCCCGGCGCGAACCCTAGCGAGCGTAATACCCAAATGGAGAAACGCAACACCATTTGATGTCAGGATGGCAGCGACGGCTTGGAGTGGGGCAGATGCCGACCCGAGCGGCTGCCGCGGGATACAGGCCCGCGAAACGTCCGGTCCCAGGCTCGGATGCCGCCGCCGGCGGCTCAGGTGGAGTTCTGAGTCAGCGAGGCTTTCCGGCGCTCAAGGCGACGCAGCTCGCGTTGCAGCTCAGTCCACGAATCGCTCTCGACCCGCTCGTACTCGTCGCCTTCTAGGTCGCGCAGCCGCTCGTTGTAGGTCATCCAAGCGCGGCGCGTCGAGTCCTCGAGCTCGCGGAGCTTGTCGAGATCAAACGCGGTGGTGGTCACTTCACCTCCTTTCCGAGCATTGTCCGCCGATCCTACCCTGCCAAACGGTCATCTAGACCAATACGTCCAAGGCGCGTGCAATCCTGCTTGCTTGCCGTCCGACGCGGGGCGTATCACGCGTCAGGTGACGCTGCTCGAGCACGCCACCGCGACCGCGGAGTTCCTCGTCGTGGACACCGAGACCAACGGCCTGGGCGGCGAGGCCTGCGAGCTGACCGAGGTCGGGGCGGTGCTGGTCGGCGGCGGGGAGCTGCACGATCGGTGGTCCTCGCTCGTGCGCTGCAACCGGCCACTCGGGCGGGGCATCCAGCGCTTCACGGGAATCACGCAGGCGATGCTGGCCGAAGCCCCCGGGTTGGAGGAGGTGCTGCCCTCAATTGCGGAGCGCCTGCAAGGACGGGTACTGGTCGCCCACAACGCGCCGTTCGACCGCCGGGTGCTGCGGCGGGCGTTCGAGCTGATCGGGCTCGAGTGGCCGAACCCGCCCGTGCTGTGCACGGCGGCGCTCGCCCGCAAGCTCCTGCCGCTGCAGAATAAGCGGGGCCTGACCGTGCTCGCCGACGCGCTCGGCATCGAGGTGCAGATCGCCCACCGCGCGCTGGCCGACGCGGAGACATGCGCGCGTGTGCTGTGCGCGCTCTTTCCCCGGCTGTGCGCGAACGCACTGACGATCGCCGACGCGGTGGCGCTGACGAGGAGCCGGCGCCGCCGGACCGTCGGCCGCAAAACAAAGGTGCCGGCCGCCACCATGCCGCCGCAGCTCGACTTCGCCGACCTGCCTCGCGACCCGGGCGTATATCTGTTCCGCGACGGCGCCGGCCGCGTGCTCTACGTCGGCAAGTCGATCTCGATTCGCAGCCGGGCCCGCGCCCACTTCGCGCCCTCCAGCCTGCCCGCGGCCTGGACCGCCGAGGCGACCGTCGTGGACTACCAGAGCACGAACTCCGAGCTCGGCGCCCTCGTGCTCGAGAACCGGCTGATCAAGCACCACAAGCCTCCCGGGAACATCCGCCTGACCCGGCGCGACGAGCGGCTGTGCTACATCCGCTGCCGCCTCGATATCCCGTTCCCGATCCTCGACGTGTCCTCCGAGCCGGCCGCCGGGCACGCGGTCACGATCGGGCCGCTGCGCGGCCGGCGGCTGGCCCAGGAGCTGGTCGAGCAGCTCGATTCGCTGTTCGCCCTGCGCCACTGCGGACGGCGGCTGAAGCTCCGCGAGCATCCCTCGGCCTACGGGCAGATGGGGCGCTGCCTGTCACCGTGCCTGGGCGATCTGGACCCGAACCTGTACCGCAGGCGCCTGGACGAGGCGTTGCGGCTGTTCGTAACCGAAGGGGATGGGGGCGAGCGGCTGCTCTCGCATGTGAGCGGGCAGATGCGCGCCGCGGCGCAGCAGCAGCACTACGAGCGGGCTGCCTGGCTGCGCCGGCGCCTGCGTCGCCTCGGGGTGATCCTCGAGCGCCTCGGCGGCGCGCTCGAGGCCACGCATGCGCGGGCGCGGCTGGTCCTGGCCGCGCACCCGGTCGATCGGGACCGCCGGGACGCGTTCTGGCTCGTCGGGGGCCGCCTCGTGGATTGGGGCGCCGTCGCTGAAAACGACAACGCGCTCGAGGACCGCACCCGGCTGGCCCTGAGGCGAGGCGGCTACGCCGGCGAACTCGGCGCCCACGTGCCCCCGGAGGAGATCGACGAGCTGCGCATCATCGCGACGTACCTGTCCTCGCACCCGGACCTCCCCCAGGTGATGCTGGAGCGGCGCGAGCCGGTTGATCAGATGGGTCGGCGGCGCCTGACGGCGGCGCCTTAGCGAAATGGCAGCTCTGTGACCTGAGCGGTGATGGCGTCGCCGGAGGTGACCGTCGAGCCGGGTGGCGCCTCGCGGCGGACCAGGGCGAGGCCGATCGCGCCGAAGCGGGGTGACTCGGCGACGCTGCTGAGGCGGCCGACGGGCCGGCCCCCCGACAAAAGGTCCGCGCCGGGCTCTGCCGGTCCGCTCAGACGCAGCCCGCGCAGCTGGCGGTTCGGCTTGCCGCGGTAGAAGAGGCGCGCAACCGTCTCCTGGCCGACGTAGCAGCCCTTGGTGAACGACACCGCGCGCTCGTTCAGACCCGCCTCCTGGGGGATCACGGTGTCGTCGAGGTCGATGCCGTAGCGGGGCCGGCCGCGCTCCACCCGCAGACACTCGGCGGCGGCCTCGCCGATGGGAACCGCGCCGGCCTCCTGGAGCGCCGCGCGCAGCGCCTCGGTGTCGCTCGCCTCGCACAGGAGGTCGACGCCCACGTCGGTGCGGATGGCGAGCGCCTCGTGGCCAGCGATGGAGACGGGGATGTGCGCGTTCTCCGCCGCGGGCAGGGCCACGGCACCGGTCAGGGCAACGGCCTCCGGACCGATTAGCGACAGCAGCCCGCGCTCGACCGTGCGCTTGTGGAGCTCCACCGCATAGCCGATGCTGAAGCGCCGGATCATGTTGAACAGCGCCTGGAGCGCGACGCGCTCGGTGTCGAGCAGCAGCTCATCGCCGGTATTGAGGATCCGGACGTCCCCGAGCATCTTGCCCTTGGGGGTGAGGAACGCGGCGTAGCAGCCCGCGCCCGGGGTCAGCGACTCGACGTCGTTGCTCACCTGGCCCTGGAGGAAGCCCGCGGCATCACCGCCGGTCAACGCCAGCTTGCCCCGTTCGAAGCGGTCGAGCAGGCCGCACGCCTCGGTGATCGCGCGGTAATCGGCCTGGAGTGTGTCGATCGAGGTCACCTCCGAACAGCATAGGCCTCGAGCAATGGCGACCGAAATGCCTGCATCTACCGAAATCAAACTTGAAAAATTCAAATTTAGGCCTACCATAACTTTTGTCATGGCAACCCCAGAGGCACACGCCAGCCGCTCTCAGGCGATCGAGGACTACACGAAGGCGATCTATGCGCTCGAGTTGCGCGACTCCGAGGCGGTGAGCACGAACGCGCTCGCCGAGCGTCTTGGGGTCACGGCGGCGTCGGCGTCCGGGATGGTCAAGCGGCTGGGCGAACTCGGTCTGGTCGAGCATCAGCCCTACCGCGGCGTGACGCTGACCGAGGACGGCCGCCGCGTGGCGCTCGAGGTGATGCGCCATCACCGCCTGCTCGAGGCGTACCTGGTCCAGTCGCTCGGGGTTCCGTGGGATCGGGTGCACCAGGAGGCCGAGGTGCTCGAGCACGTGCTCTCGGACGAGCTCGAGGATCTGATCGCGGCCAAGCTTGGGAACCCCACCCACGACCCGCACGGCGACCCCATACCGACCCGCGAGTTGACGATCGAGGAGGGCGCCACCGAGAGCCTTCAGTCGCTCCAGGCCGGCGCCACCGGAACCTTCGTGCGCGTGTCCGATTCCGACCCGGAGATGCTCCGCTTCCTGGCCGACCATGGCATCGCGCCCGGCGATGAGCTCGAGGTGGTGGACAAGCAGCCGTTCGACGGGCCGCTGTTCGTGCGCTTCGGCGATCGGGTGCAGGTGCTCGGCGGCGCGCTGGCCGAGGCGATGCGGGTCGAGGTCCGCCGGTGACGCCGGCGGGCAGCTCGATCCGGACGCCGGTTCTCGAGGGCGTCGCGGGAGACGGCGCATCCGTCGCCCTGCGCGACGGTGCGGCTCCTCGCAGCCCGCTCGAAGAACTGCTCGCCAAGGGCCGCCTGCGCGCCACCTTGTCGATGCTCGGACCGGCGTTCGTCGCGTCGATCGCCTACGTCGACCCCGGGAACTTCGCCACCAACCTTCAGGGCGGCGCCAAGTACGGCTACCTCCTGCTGTGGGTGGTGCTGCTGGCCAACCTGATCGCGATGCTGATCCAGTACCTGTCGGCCAAACTCGGGGTCGTCACGGATCGGAACCTGCCCGAGCTGGTGCGCGAGCGGTTCCCGCGCCCGGTCACCTGGGGCATGTGGATCCAGGCCGAGATCATGGCCATGGCTACCGACATCGCCGAGTTCCTGGGCGCCGCGCTGGGACTGAACCTGCTGTTCGGGGTCCCGCTGTTTGTGGCCGGGCTACTCACCGGCGTGATCGCGTTCGGGATCCTCGAGCTGCAGAAGCGCGGCTTCCGGGCGTTCGAGCTCGCCATCAGCGGGCTGCTCGGGATCATCTTCATGGGCTTCCTGTACGAGACGCTGCGGATCGGCCCGTCGGTCCACGAGTCGCTGCACGGGCTGATTCCCGGCCTGGACGGCACGAGCTCGGTGTACATCGCGGTCGGAATCATCGGTGCCACCGTGATGCCGCACGTGATCTACCTGCATTCCGCGCTGACCAAGGGGCGCATGCCGACTCGGAGCGATCGAGAGCGCTCGCGCGTGCTGCGCTTCGAGCGGCTCGACGTGATCATCGCGCTCGGGCTCGCCGGGATCGTCAACATGGCGATGCTCGCGGTCGCCGCCAAGCTGTTCCACACCCCGGCACTGTCGGGCCTGAGCACGATCCCGCAAGCGCACATGGAGTTCGGCCGGCTGGTCGGCGGGGGCGCAGCGCTCGCGTTCGGGGTGGCGCTGCTGGCCTCGGGAGCGTCCTCGTCGAGCGTCGGCACGTATGCGGGACAGGTGGTGATGGGCGGCTTCATCAACGTCCGGATCCCGCTCATGCTCCGTCGGGCGCTCACGATGATCCCAGCGCTGATCGTGCTCGCGGTGGGGATGAACCCAACCGATGCGCTGGTCCTGAGCCAGGTGGTGCTCTCGTTCGGGATCCCATTCGCGCTGATCCCGCTGGTGATGTTCACCGGCCGGCGTGACGTAATGGGGGTCCACGTCAACCGCGGCCTGACGAGCGTGCTCGCCTGGGGCTGCGCGGGCCTGATCACCGGGCTCAACGTGTTCCTGCTGTACCAGCAGTTCTTCATGCACTGAGGGTCGGCGCAGCAGACCTTGCGCGGAGAACGCCGAGAGGGGGTCGCTCGGTCGGTCGCGGCATCGATCATCTAGCCTTCGCGATCGCATGGCGCTCGCCGACACCTTCCAGCAGATCGTCGACTCGCTGCCCGACGACTGGACCGACCTCGAGCTCGATTTGCGCATCTTCGACGAGCGCCGCTACGTCGACGCCGCCGTGCTGCTCGTCACCTGCAACGCGCAGCCGTACTCCAAGCACGACTGGCACTTCCGGCTGCTGGTGGCGCACCGGTTCGGCCACGCCGCCTCGGCGCAGGCGGTCCACGCGTCGCTGGCGCTGCTGGACGATGCCGGGATCGACGGCGAGATGGTGGTGCGGGAGTCGCGCACCGGGCGCGTCGAGGTCAACCCGATGTGGGGCCGGACGGAGTCGGTGCGCGAGGAGTTCCGCCGGATCCGTTCGCAGTAGAGGCGCACGCGATGGCGCGGGTCGTAGCGTTCGTTCCCGATCTACTGTTCGGATCCAACGTGGTGGGCATGCTGGGCGCGGCCGGACACGAGCCGGTGCTGGTGGGAGGTCTGGAAGCGCTGCGGACCGAGCTGACGAGCGCCGACGTGCTTGTGGTCGATTTGACCGCCGACCCCGAAGGGCGGATTGCGCTGGTGCGGGGGCTCGCGCCAGAGGGCGTCAAGACGCTGGCGTTCTACTCGCACGTCGAGGCGAACGTGCGCGCCGCCGCCGAGCAGGCCGGCTTCGACCTGGTCGTCCCGCGCTCGCGGATGGCCCGCGAGGGCGGCGCGCTGGTCGCGCGGCTGCTCGACGGCGACGCGTCCGCCTAGGGGACCGTCACCCCCTGGAGCTCGACCCCGCTCGGGTTGTCGATCGGGTTCAGCTCGGTGGCCTGGCTGACGCCGGGCGGCGTGATCGTGTCCATCACCTTGGGTACCGAGTCGGGGCTCAGCGCGCAGATACCGCTACTGGTCGTGCTGGTCGGGCAAACGCCGAAGGTGTACGCGCCGGGCGTCGCGGTGAACTGACGCAGCGGCGCGGGGCTCTGCGTGCCGTCCTGGCCGGTCAGGGCGACGGTGAACACCCAGCCTGAGCCGACCGTGCCGAATGAGGACTGGGGGAGGATCAGGGTTGCGGTGCCACTCGAGTCATCGACGACGAACTGCGCGTTGCCCAACGACGCCCCGGAAGGGCTGAGCCACAAAGGTGACGCGAATCCCTGGGCCTCGAGACGCTCGCTCCAGGCATCGGCCGGCGCGATGCCGTAGTTCATCTGGGGGTAGGCCGCCGCGGTCGATGTGCTCGCCGCTCCGGGCTGATGTACGTAGATGTCGAGCATCTGGGCGCCGAAGTCGCTGCCGAAGGTGTTCACGAGATCGCGGATCTTCACCTGAACGTAGACCTCGCTACCGGTCTGGTTCACCTGCAGGTTGGTGAGGTCGAACGCCCCCGGGGGGAACACGGGTACGGTGCCGTTGGTGGCGGTCGGGTAGGCGTAGGTCCCGGGGCCGTTGTCGTCACCGACCGGATCGGGCACGTTGAGCACCGTGGTCCCGGGCAGCGCGACGTTGGTCACCGACAGCTGGCTGTAGCCGGTGCTGCGCCCGAGGGTGGCGGTGACCGTGATCGTGGTCGTGCCGAAGCTGACCGGCAAGGTCAGGGTCCAGTCGCCGGAGGAGCCAGCCGTGGTCGAGGCCGTGGTCGAGGCGATCGGGGCGGCACCGCCCGTCGGCGGCCAGGCCTCGGCGACGACGGTCGCGCCCGGGGTCGTGGTCCCGGTGACGGTCTGCGTCGAGCTCGACACGCTCGTGCCGCTGGCGGGTGAGGTCACGGTGATCGCCAGCGAGCCCGGCATCCCGTGGCGCACGTACCGATCACTCACGATCCTCGGCGTCTCGAGGTCGCGCCCCGCGCTCAGGTCGAGGGCGAGGCGGGCGTACTGCGCCTGGGCCCACGTAAGCGGGCTGGCCGAGCCCGCGGGCTGGCCATCGGTGAAGCCGATCGAGGCGGTGGCCGGGTTTGAGCCGAACGGCGAGGCGGCCAGGTCCGGATCCTCCCACACCTGCTCGGGCTCGAGCCCCTGCCCCGAGGTCATCTTCCGCATCGAGGTCAGCAGCTGGCCGGCGAAACCGAAGTCGCCGGCGGCGATCTCGTACTCGCCGCGCTCGCCGGACAGGACGGGCCACAGATGCCCGGTGCCGGTGTCGGTCGGCGGCCACGGAGCTCCGATCGTCGAGCAGTCCGAGCCGCTCGGCTGGTAGCAGTCGCCGTAGCCGTCGGTGGACTCGGTCGAGCTGTAGCCGTAGCGGTAGAAACCGGGCCCGCTCGGCGTCTGGCGCTCGATGATGTCGTCGACAACCGTGAGCGAGGCCTGCACGTCAGGGTCGCTGGCGGGCAGCACTCCGAGCCGGACGAGGTCAAGGAAGCCGGCGTCGATCACCGAGCGCTGATCGACCTCGGTGGTGTTGCCGTTGTTGAGCGTGTAGTCGTAGGGGACATCGGGATCGGCCTGGCCGGTGGTCGGATTGGTCCCCTTGGTGATCCGGATGAAGTAGTCCGGAACGGTCGAAGAGATGTACGGCCCGTTGTCGGTCACCGTCCAGGACTTGATGTTCCGCGCGAAGTCGTCCGCGGTGGCCTGGTAGATCGCGGCGTGGGTCTGGTCGCCGTTGACCCGTGCGATGGCGGCCGCGGCGGTCAGGCCGGCGATCTCGGCCGCGATCGTCGACGGCGAGTAGCCCGACTGCTCCTCCCAGCGCTCGACCCCGTCCGACGGGCCGTTCGCGACCAGGAAGTCAGCCGCCGGGATCACGTGGTTCTCGTAAAGCGAGTTGTCGTGGGCGAGGCCCGACTGCCAGTCCATCAGGATCGGGTAGGAGGTCTCGTCGAGCTGAAGGCCGCCGGTGTCGGGTGCCGCCTCGCCGTTGGGCAGCGAGTTGCGCGGCATCGAGCCGTTGGGGAGCTGCTGTTTGTCGAACAGGAAGTACGTGGCGGCCTGGGCGGTCCGGATGTCGCCCGCGACCAGCAGCCCGGTGAACGCCTCGTAGGTGTCGCGCGAGAACTCCTCGCGATAGGAGCCGAAGTAGGTCGGCTCACCGTTGGTGAACAGGCCCGCCGGCACCGACTGGCCCCACGGCGAGGCCAGGCCGGCGGCGATCGCGCCGGGGAAGGTCTTGTCCTCGCTCGCCTTGACCACGTTCACTGACTCGTAGTACTCGCGCACCGCGGCCGGGCCGAGCCACCGGGCTGGTTTGCGCAGGCCGGCGTCGTAGCGGCGCCAGCCGGCCTCGTAGTCGGACCAGACCCGGTCGAAGTTTTGGTTCAGCGATGCCTGGGCCACCGACAGCGCCCCACCCTGCGTCGTACCGAATCCCAGGGCGAGGGTGAACGGGTGATGCGATCCGGTCGGGATCTCAGCGGTCAGCGTGACGTGGCCGTCCGGCGCCTGGGTGTAGGGAGTGAGAGCGTGCGCTGAGCTGTCGAGCATCGTCAGCCCGTCGCTGGCGGTGCCGGCGTATCCGACGCTCTCGCTTGAGAAGCCGCTGGAAGACTCGAGCGCCATGTAGGTCGGCACGGCGTAGTTGCGGTTCACCGCGTCGGTGACCGTGTTCGTGTTGGAGTCGACGGGGACGGTCTGGCCGTCGTAGTTGACCAGCGCGGCGGTGTTGCCGCCGGCGTTCTCGGGGTTCGTCGCGCTTGCGTTCTGGTCGGCTCCACCGCCGGTCCCTCCGGCGAGCGGGTCCAGACGCACGTAGAGGTGGTCGCCCCTCGGACCGTAGAAGCTCGTGCGCATCAGGACCGCATCGCGGCCCGGATCGGTGATGTAGGTGGTGAGGATCTTGTAGTGGTGCGCGGTGCTCGACGCGACGATCGTGCAGCTCATCCCGGTCGGGTCGGGGAGCACGCGATAGCTCATCTGACTGGGATCCGTCTGCACGTCGGTGAAGCTGTGCCCGTCGCTCACCAGGTACTGGAGCGTGTGGACGTTGGTGGCGTCGATCGTCGGCCAGTACGTGTCCGAGAGCACGCCGTCGGCGACCGTGAACCACACCTTGGACGTCGTGTTGCGCGCGGTGCCGACGCAGTCCTTCCTCGCCAGGTCGAAGTAGCTCATGCTCCCAGGTGCGCCGGGGGCCGCCGAGGCAGCCGACGCGGCGCTCGCGCCGGCGCTCGCCAACATCACGGCGCACAGCGCGAGTGTCCCGAGCGCGGCGAGGACTCGTGCTTTCACCATTTCCCAACCTCCGTCATCGGGTGCAGACCGGACCCCCGGAGGCGAAGACTATGCCGCGGCGGAGCCGGCGGTCAAGCGAAGCTCGTCGAGAACGTGCTCGGGCGGCGCGTAGCGCACCGCCACGATCGCGACGTCGTCCCGCGCGACCCCAGCCGGCTGCTCGGCCTCGTCGAGCAGGGCGTCGGCCAGCGCCTCGGCGCTGCGCTCCGAGCCCGGGCGGCGCAGCAGCTGCTCGGCCGAGCGCTCGACGCCCGGGCGGGTGGGCCCGGCATCGGTGACGCCGTCGGTGTAGAGCACGAGGGCCTCGCCGGGACCCAGCTCGAGCTCGGCCTGACGCAGCCTGACGTCGGGCCATACCCCGAGCAGATCCCCGGACGCCTCGACTGGCTCGGGCTCGCCGAGCGCGGAGACGACGATCGCCGGCGGGTGACCGGCGCACGCCACGGTGACCCGCGCCTCGTCGCCGCGGAGGTCGAGCAGCGCGTAGGCGAGGGTGATGAAACGCCCTTCGAGTCGCTGGCGAAGCATGGCGTCGTTCAGCCTGCGCAGGACGTCGGCCGGCGGCGCCGCCGCCGTGGCGAAGCTGCGAAGCGTCCAGCGAGCCATCGCGGTGACCGCCGCCGCCTGCGGCCCCTTGCCACACACATCGCCGATCACCACCGCCCAGCGATCGGCCCCGACCGCGAATACGTCGTAGAAGTCCCCGCCGACCAGCTCACCGGCGCCGGCGGGAGCGAACCGGATCGCAAGCTCGCACGAAGGCAGGTCGGGCAGGTCCGTCGGCAGCAGACTCCGCTGGAGCGTGAGCGCGGTCTGTTCGCTGGCGCGGTAGAGCGCCTCGGTCCGCTCGCGCGCCCGCTCCCGCCCGATGAGCAGCCAGCCGAGGATGCCGGCGAGCGCGATGGTCAGCGCGGTGAGCGCGACCAGCACGATCACCCCGACCGCGACGGCCGTGTTCGCCGATCGATGGGCGGCGCGCTGGCGTGCGGCCTGTTGGGAGGAGATCAGCTGCTCGAGGTCGCTCGTCTGTCCCCTGATCCCGTCGACCAGGTGCTTGCCCTCGACTGTGGTGGCAAACGAGCGGGCGGCCTTCGGGTCGGCGCTCACCTGCGCGAGCACCTGCGGCACGTAGCTACGGAGGTATGCGTGGACCGAGTCGAGGAGCGAGGCGGCCTGGGCCGAGAAGGCGCCCCCGTCGGCCGCGGCGGCGCGCTGAAGCGCGGCACCGGCGCTCGGCAGCTGCGCCACGGCCGTTCGCTCCGGCGCCAGAAACAGCGACCGGCCGGTGATCACGTAGCCGCGCAGCCCGGTCTCGGCGTCGAGCACCAGCCCTTCGAGGTTGATCGTGGCGGTGAGGTAGGCCCCGGTGCGCAGCGTCCGGTCCGCGGTCGAGCGCAGACTCACGGTGTTCGCGAGCAGGAGCGCCACGCCGAGGGCTACCACCGCACCCCCGGCTGCGGCTGCGGCAAGCACCCCGGCGACGAGCCGAGTCCCCTGTCTCATGAGGCCATTCTGCCGGTTAGCCTGGCCGTAGGGAAGGGGGAACCGCCGCGGCGGCGGCGAAGCTGGGGTCGAACGTGTTGGTCACGTCGGGCACGGCGCGGACGATCCCGAAGCGCGCCTCCCACCGGGCCCACAAAGTGAGCGTCGCCGTATCGAGAACGCCGACCCGGCCACCGTTGCCGCGGAACGCCGGCAGCAGCGCGGTCAGCTGGGTCGCTACCAGCTTGGGATCGAGCCCGGGCACCGCCTGGTCGAGGTCCTGGGCGCCCCGAGCCGGGTCCGACAGCGTGAAGTAGTAGCCGCGCACGAGCGCGTCGACCACGTCGTGAATGAGCGCCGGGTCGTGCTGCAGAGTCGCGCGAGTCACGCAAAGGACGAGCTCCGGGTAGGAGGGGGCCCCATAGTCATCGACTTCAAAAACGTGAAACCCCGGGCGCTCTTCCTTGATGGTGACGCCTTCGTCGCTCCAGAATGCGGTGGCGCCCGCCACCTTCCCGGCCAGCAGGTCGGCCACCGCGTTGAAGCCGATCGTGATCGTCTTGACCTTACGGGGATCCCCGCCCGAGCCTGACACCTCCGAATCGAGCACCGCCGTATCGCTCGGATCTCCGGTGACCCCGACCGTCTTGCCCTGAAGCTGGCTCGGAGAGCCGACGTCCGGCGCTGCGATCACCGCCGCCAGGGGACGCTCGACGATCGCCATGATCCCGACGATGTCTTGGTGTTGCTGGCGCGCGATCGCGAGGTCGTGGATGTCCAGGATCGCGAAGTTCACCCGGCCGGTCTCGAGCAGCTTGATCGAGTCGGTCGAGGCGGTGGGCGCGATCACGTGCAGATCGACGCCCTCGTCCCGGTCGTAGTGCTCGGCCAGGGCGGCGTAGATGCCCGTGTGGACGGCATTCGGCGTGAAGTCGAGGATCAGCGTGGCGGGCCTTAGCTGCTCGCTCGCGCGGGTGGTCTTGGCGGCCGAGCCGCAACCCGCAAGTACGGCGGCGGTGAGAAGGCAGGCAATGAGCAGCTTCGATCGGCTGGCTGGGCGCATCAGCCGGGGCAGCATAGATGGCAAGGTCGGCGGCGCCTCAGCGTCGATCAAGATGCCTTCCTCCGCGCCAGACGGCGGCGCCTGGGGCCCTGCCTAGAATGAGCCGCGCGTATGCGCCGACGTGTCACATTCAGCCGCAACCTCACGCTGTCGCTGTCGCGAACCTGCCGGTGCTACTGCAAGTACTGCGCGTTCGCGACGCACAAGGCCCACCTGTACTCGCCTGAGGAGGTGGTGGGGATCCTCGATCAGGCGATCTCGCGCCATCACGTCAAGGAGCTGCTCGTCTTGACCGGGGAGAGGCCGGAGGTCAATCCGGAGGTGGCGTCGCGGTTGGCGTCGTACGGCCACGCGGATTTCACCTCATACGTGGTGTGGGTATGCGAGCGGGCGCTCGAGCGGGGGCTTCTGCCCCACACGAACCTGGGGGTGCTTTCTCGCGACGATCTGGGGCGTCTGCGCGAGGTGACCGCCTCGCAGGGGCTGATGCTCGAGTCGATCAATCCGGATCTGGTCGTTCACCAGGGCTCGCCGACGAAGGATCCGGTTGTGCGGCTGGAGACAATCGCCCTCGCGGGCGAGCTGAAGATCCCGTTCACGAGTGGGATCCTGGTCGGCATCGGGGAGACCGAGGAGGAGCGGGTTGCCGCGCTCGAGGCGCTGGCGGAGGTGCACGGCCGCCACGGGCACATCCAGGAGGTCATCCTCCAGAACTACGTCCCGCACGAAAAGTATTACGGCCGCGAGCCGGCTCAGATCGCGGATGCCGCCACGCGCTCGTATTGGCAGTCCGGAGTCTGGGATGGACCGCACCTGGATGCTCCCGCGTGGGCGTGCGAGGTCACGGTCGAGGATCTCAAGCGGCTGATCGGGGAGGTCCGCCGACTGATGCCGGGAGTCGGGATCCAGGTCCCGCCGAACCTGTCGCACTGGTGGATCGAGTTGGTCGGAGCCGGCGCCACCGATCTGGGCGGACTCAGCGCCAACGGCGATCACATCTCGCCCGAGCACCCATTCCCGTCGCCGTCGGAGGTTCGCAAGCGGCTGCGGGTTGAGGGGCTGGCTCTGTCTGAGCGGCTGTGCGTGTACCCCGAGTACATCGATCCCGAGTGGGTCTCGCGGCCGGTGATGGACGTGATCAAGGCCTCGTATTGGTCGTTCATTCCCCGCCGTGGATCCGGTCGGCGCGCTGAGCTGCGTCTCGCCGACGACGTCGCGCCGCGGGCGGTGGAGCGGGCGCGCGACGGGCTGGCGCTGAGCTCCGAGGAGCTCACCGCGCTGTTCGCCGAGACCAGGCCAGCGGTGATCGAAGACATGCGCTGTGCCGCCGACGAGCTCCGATTCGAATTGGCCGGCGAGTTGGTCACGTTCGTCGTGAACCGGAACATCAACGTCTCGAACATCTGCACGGTGGGCTGCGCGTTCTGCGGGTTCGGCCAGTCGCGGCGCTCGCCGGACGCCTACGAGCACTCCGAGGAGGAGTTCGTCAGTCGTGTGCACGAGGCGGTCGAGTTCGGGGCGACCGAGATCTGCATGCAGTCCGGGATTCACCCCGACTGGGGCCTCGAGGACTACGAATACTGGCTTCGGGTGGCCAAGCGGGAGGCACCGCAGCTGCATCTCCACGCGTACTCCCCGATGGAGGTTGCGCACATGTGCGACGTGTCCGGCCTCCCGCCGCGCGAGGTGTTCAAGCGCCTACGAGACGCCGGGCTTGGCTCGACGCCGGGAACGGCGGCCGAGGTGCTCCACGACGGGGTACGCGAGCGGATCTCGCCCAACAAGCTGCCGGTGGCGCGCTGGGTGGAGATCATCGAGGCCTCGCACGCCGAGGGAGTCCGCTCCACCGTGACCGTGATGTTCGGCCACGTCGAGGAGCCCTGGGAACTGGCCGAGCACATGCGCGTGGTTCGCGAGCTGCAGGAGCGGACCGGCGGGTTCACCGAATTCGTGCCGCTGTCGTTCATCCCGTTCCACACGCTGCTGGGACGCACCCACGGGGTGGAGGAGATCTCGCGCGAGGAGAACCTCAAGCACACCGCGGCGTTCCGGCTGGCGCTGGGACGGACCGTCGTGAACCTGCAGGCCAGCTGGGTCAAGATGGGGTTGGACGCGGCCACCGAGGCGCTGCGCTGGGGTGTGAACGATCTGGGCGGGACCCTGATGGAGGAGTCGATCTCCCGGATGGCGGGTTCGTATCACGGGGTTCGGCTCACCCCGGCCGAGCTGGTGGCCGCGGCCCACCGCGCGGGACGCCCTGCGGCCGAGCGAACAACTCTCTATGAGGTCGTTCGGCGGTACGAGGCGCCGGTGGCCGCGTAGGCGCTGAGGTCGTTCGGGTGAGCGTCGATCAACCCATCGCCTCTCCGCCGCCGTCGCTGTTCGCCGGGGTCGAGCCGCTCGAGGTGTTCGTCGAGCTGCTGGCCGAGATCGACATGCACACCGCGCCGACCGAGTTCTACGACCGGATCTGCGAGGCGATCTGCCGCCTGACCACGATGCGCCGTGCCGCCGTGTTCATGGCCGACACGACCCGCCGGCGGGTGCGGGCGATCGGCTCCCACGGGATCCCGTTCGAGCAGCTCTCGGGGCTGCGGCCGACGCTGGTCAACACGCCGATCGCTCAGCGGGCGCTGCTCGAGGACAAGGTCGTGGTGATCTCAGAGGGGATCGAGGAAGCCGTCCCGTCGGCCTACGCCCAGCTGCTCGGGGTGACCACCCTGGTGTGCACGCCGATGAGCGCGGGCGGCTACGCATACGGCGTGATCTGCGCCGACCGCGGCGGGGGGCGGTTCGAGCTCTCCGACGGCGAGCGCCACCTGCTCTGGACGCTCGGTAAGACGGCCGCGCTGGTCGCCGCGGCCCGCAACGTCACCCGCCAGCAGGAGCGCATGCGCCGGCTCGGTGACCGCCTCGACCTGGCCCGCGAGATCCACGAGAGCGTCCTCCAGCGCCTGTTCGGTGTGTCGCTGGTGCTGGGCGCCGAGCAGCCGCTCGACCGCGAGGAGCGCGAGCGCTGCCGGATCGAGATGCAGGAGGCGTTGAGCGACCTGCGCCGCGCACTCGAGCGCCCACTCGCACCGCTCGCGCCCGAGACGGGAACCACGCTGGCCGCCGAGCTCGACCGCGTGCGCAAGTCTCCGGGGATGGTGGTCGAGGTCGACTGGCGCGGGGAGACGAGCGTGCCGCCCGACCTGGAGCCGCTGGCCCAGTCGGTGCTGGCCGAGGCCTTGCGCAACATCGCCAAGCACGCCGAGCCGTCGCGGGTCGAGGTCGCGGTCGCGCGCGACGAAGAGGAGTTCACGCTTGAGGTACGCAACGACGGCGTGGCCTCGAGTGCCGGAGATCCGGGGATGGGGCTGCGGCTGGCGGCGTTCGAGGCGCTTCAGCAGGGCGGGGTGGTCGAGTACGGACGGGCCGAGGGGGATCGCTGGCGGGTGCGGCTCGTCGTGCCGCTTCATTTCGAGTGATGGACGACCGGCGGCTGCGTGTGCTGGTGGTGGACGACCACGACGTCGTGCACTGGGGCTTTCGCGTGCTGCTCGGCGAGCAGCCCTGGGTGGAGCGTTTCTTCCAGGCCCGCACCGGCGCCGAGGCGTTGGCGCTGGCCCGGTCGCACAAGCCCCACGTGGCGCTGATCGACCTGTTCCTGGCCGACGAGTCGGGCGCGGAGCTCTCGACCGCGATCCGCGAAGCCTCGCCGGCCACGCGCGTGCTCCTGATCTCGGGTGCCGGGCGGATGTCGCCGGCAGCCGCACGGGCGGCCGGCGCCTCCGGATTCGTGTCCAAGGACTGGGACGCCGCGCGGGTCGCGGCGGCCGTTCGCCGGGTCGGGCTCGGGATGACCTCGTTCCCGCCCAAGGCCGAGCAGCCGGCGCCGTTGCTCACCGAACGCGAGCGCGAGGTACTCGACCTGATCGCGAGCGGCTCGACCAACCGCGAGATCGCCGAGCGGCTGTATCTCTCCCCTCATACGGTGAAGGAGCACACGAGCGTGCTGTATCGCAAGCTGCGGGCGCGCAACCGGGCCGAGGCGGTGCAGCGCGCGCAGCGAATCGGCCTGCTGGGTTAGGGGCCGCTTCGCGGCATCCGTGGGGCCGTCCACCCCGTCCGGACGGGGTCGCATGGTCCCACGGACGCCGCCGTAGGCGGCCCATATTCCCGTATTCGACGGCCGGCCGCGGCCGAGTTCCGGCTCGTGGGCCGTATCCGCGACTGACCCGGAATTCACCGCGCGCGGAGGGTCGAGTGCGGGGAAATGGGCCGGGGTTAGTCGCTGCCGCCGGGTCGCATAAAACGCTCGAGCGCCGGCAGCTTGAACATGTGCGGGATGTAGCGGCTGGCCAGCATCGCCGCGCGGATGGGGAGGCCGGGCACGACCACTCGCTCGCCGTGCTCGAGCCCCTCGATGCCCGCGCGGGCGGCTTGTTCGGGCGTGATCAACGTGCCGGGCACCGCGCGCTCGAACGACTTGCCGCCCTGGACCTCCCAGCCGGCGATCTGCCAGAAGTCCGTGTCGACCGGACCCGGCGCGAGTGCGGTGACCGTCACTCCGCGGCCCCGCACCTCCTGGTGAATGGCCTCGGAGAAGGTGAGGACGTATGCCTTGGCGGCGGAGTAGCCGGCCGAGTAGGGCATGGGCTGCATGCCCGCGGTTGAGGCCACGTTCAGGATCGCCCCGCGGCCGCGCTCCACCATCCCCGGCAAGAAGGCCGATGTCAGCGCGACGACCGCCTCGACATCGACGCGCACCTGCTCGAGCTCGCGTTCGGGGTCGGCCTCGGAGAACGGCTCGCCGCCCGTGGCGAAGCCCGCGTTGTTGACGAGGATCTCGACCTCGAGACCGAGCTCCTGGACCCGCCCGGCGATCCGGCCGCGCGGCGTTGGCTTGGACAGGTCGGCCGCGATCGTCTCGACCCGGACGCCGTGCTGCTCGCTCAGCTCCCCGGCGAGCGCGAGCAGCCGATCCTTGCGCCGGGCGACGAGCACCAGCCCGTAGCCGCGCGCTGCAAGCAGCTTGGCGATCTCGGCGCCGATGCCGGCCGAGGCTCCGGTCACGAGCGCGGCGGATGCGGCTGTCGGCTTGGGAAGGGTCATGGGGGAGGGCGGTGAAGCCGGGCTTATCGCGTCTCCCCCCGAACGGGGGGAAGTCCACGGGGCACGTGTATCCACGCCCGGAGTGCCGCGTAGGGTGATACCAGAATGGGAGTTCGCACACACACAGTTGGCTGGCCTCACGCCGCGGGCGAGGCGTTCGCTCCGGCTCGTCCGGCGGTCCTGTCGGTGGCGGCTGAGGTGCCGTCGGCGCGGCTGACCACAACCGAGCTGGCCGAGCGCCTGGGGGTGAGCGAGGACTGGATCGTGTCGCGCACCGGGATCCGGTCGCGTCCGATCGCCGCCTCCGATGAGCGGCTCTCAGAATTCGCGGCCCGGGCGGGCTCGGCCGCGCTGGACCGCGCCGGCATGGACCCGGCGGACGTCGATCTGGTGCTCGTGGCCACGCTGACCCAGGACGAGCTGATGCCGAACGCTGCGCCGATCGTGGCCCACGCGGTTGGCGCCGACCGGGCGGGTGCGATCGACCTGGGTGCCGCGTGCACCGGGTTCCTGTCGGGGCTATCACTGGGCGCCGCCCAGATCGAGACCGGCCGCGCCGAGCGCGTGCTCCTGATCGGCGCCGACTTCACCACGCGGATCGTCGATTGGGACGACAAGCGCACGGCGCCGTTGTTCGGTGACGGCGCCGGTGCGGTGGTGCTTGGTCCGGCCGTCGGGGAGCTCGGCGGGATCGGCCCGATCATCCTCGGAGCGGACGGATCCGGCGCGCCGGCCATCCACATCGATCACGGCGACCGCAAGCTGCACATGGACGGACCCGAGGTCTACCGCCATGCGGTGGCGCGGATGGGCGAAGCCACGGTAGCCGCCGTGGAGGCCGCCGGGCTGGCGCTCGAGGACATCGATCTGTTCGTCTACCACCAGGCCAACGGCAGGATTCTGCGCGCGCTGGCGGAAAAGCTTCAGCTCCCCCCGGAGCGCGTTGTGGATGTGATCGAGAACCTGGGCAACTCC
>DATJRS010000056.1:0-20756 GCA_035504535.1 Solirubrobacteraceae bacterium
CCTGACCTCGACGTCCGTGAGCGGAACCACCTCGCCGTACAGCTATGACGCGCACGGGAACATCACCCAGATGCCTCACCTGCCGGTGATGCAGTGGGACTGGAAGGATCAGCTCGCGGCGACCGCCAGCCAGGTCGTGGCGAACGGGTTGCCCGGCATGACCGTGTACCGGTACGACGCCGCGGGCGAGCGGGTGACCAAGGCCACGACCAACCAGGGCGGCACGCTCACCAAGCAGCGCATCTACCTCGGGGGCTACGAGATCTACCGCGAGTACGACCCCACCGGTGCGATCACCCTTGAGCGCACCAGCCTTCACGTCAGTGATGCCGCCCGGCTGATCTGCTTGGCAGAGACGATGACGATCGATGCGACCCCGCTCACCGTGACCTCCGGCCCGGCCACGACCCCAAGCACAGCGATCCGATTCCAGCTTACGAACCACCTTGGGTCGGCTGTGCTCGAGCTCGATGAGATGGCGTCTCTGATCAGCTACGAAGAATACCTTCCATATGGGACGACATCGTTTCAGGCAGGGCGTAGCGCAGTCGAGGTGTCGTTGAAACGCTACCGCTACACCGGGAAGGAGCGTGATCACGAAACCGGCTTCTACTATCACGGAGCGCGCTACTACGCCTCGTGGCTTTGCCGATGGTCAAGCCCCGACCCGAAGGGACTCGCTGATGGTGTGAATCCGTTCTGGTATTGCCGTTCGAACCCGGTTGGACTTGTCGACGCAACGGGGCTTGAATCTTCCGACGCGGGCGAGCTCGCCAAGTACGGGCTAACCGTCGACGAGGTCAAGGACTACGTCACGATGGCCTGGGGGGGCATGACCAGAGGCGACTTCATGAAAAAGCACGGAGTGATCCGGCAGTTCGTGGTCAGGTCTCGCATCCAGAAGGTGCCGATCGAGCTCATTAACCGCGTCGCGCCCCCA
This sequence comes from Solirubrobacteraceae bacterium, assembly GCA_035504535.1. GTDB lineage: Bacteria > Actinomycetota > Thermoleophilia > Solirubrobacterales > Solirubrobacteraceae > Palsa-465. The sequence goes on from DATJRS010000056.1 coordinate 941, forward strand.
CCGCCCCAAGATCCCACCGTTTACATGTTCCCGAGCGGCCGCCAGGGAACTGTCGCGCAGGAGCGACAGAGGGTTGTCGCCGAGAAGGTCACCAACTTCGACGTGGGCACCCCAATCGGAAAAGCCGCGGAAGGCGTCGCCTTGCTTGCCGGAGTGGATCCGGCTAGAGCGGCCAGCATCGGGCGGCTCGTCGGCCTGGCCGAAACGCTTGCGCCGGTCGCAGCGGGAGCAGTGGTACTGGCCCAGCGAAAGCCGGTCGCGTCGGCGACTCCGACGGCGAGTGCGCCAGGTGCGTCGGAACCGACGCAGCAGGGGCCGGTTGCCGGCCCAGCAGCGGTGGGCGATCCTCCGGCTTCCGGCGGTGGATCGCCGGTTAATGTCCTCGTGGTGGGCGCAGAAACCGCATCCGAATTCGATTACGCCGTGGGTGTCGCTGAGAGGGGCGGAAATGTCACAGTGGTTAATCCGGTCGCAACTACCGAAGCACGGGCCTATCAGCAGTCGGGTGGCGCGTTCGTCCAGGGACGCGTGGAAGACCTGCCCCCGACTGCGCAGTTTGACCTGATTCGAGAAGATTATCCGTTTCCTCTCGGCCGGGCTTTCCCAGTCTCGGCGCAGTTCGTCCAGGCAAGGCTAGCGCGGCTGAAACCTGGAGGCAGTTGGGTTGTCACCACAGAAGGCGTCGGCGATTCGCCCGAATTCGTCCGAACGCTCCAAGCGGCCGGTATACAGGCCGGAGCTCGCGTAACGACGTATAAGATTCCAGCCGCCCATGAAGCGACTCCCAGTTCTTCTTGGCCTAGGGAACCGGACCGCTATGCCCTGGTGTTCAGTCGCTAGCCGACCGCATCCATCCGGCCTTAGGAAGCTCTCATGCGCGGTCCACTTCGTCGGAAAGCGGTCGACGGCTACGCGTAGTTCGCTGCTAGACGACGAGATACTTCAGCAAGACAGCGACGTCCCCCACGGTAGTGGGGTCAAGCCGCCCCTGATTCACGTCCACCGCCCATGACGCCTGAGCCGGCCCGCTTAGTGCGACATCCGCAGCGCGGAGGTTCGTGTTGGCCGGTGTCGACCACGGGCCGCCAGCGACGCCGCCGACCGAGATCGTGAGCCCGGTCGTATCGATCGGCGCGGGACCGGTCGGCTCAACGAACACCGTCGCGCCCGCGGCCGTTAGCGTCCTGCTCTGCAGGAAGTAAGGGAAGTGACGCTGGTCTAGCGTGATCGTCGTGGCCTGACTCGAGCCGACGGGGTGCAAGAGTTGGTAGAAGGCGTCGGGAAAGTCGTGGCGCAGGCTGAACAGCCGGTAGAGCCCGTTGGTCGCCGCGTAGCTCGTGAGGGCGTTGACGATTCCGGTCTCGACCGTGGTGCGGAAGCCGTCGTCGTCGAGTGCCGTGTAGCTCAAGTGCAGGATCACGTCGGGGATGGTCGTGTAGTCGAACGTGCGCAGCTGGTCGGGGAGCTCGAGGCGCCAGCTGCTGACCGCGCCGCCCCCCTCGAACGGCAGGTAGCGCCCGTCGCTGAAGCTGAACTCGTGGAGGCCGGCGTCGTTGATGGCGCTGCTGGTGGCGATGCTTGACGCCGGCGGTGGCGGGAGGGTTACGAGTGCGGCCCCGTCGGTCGTCGGCTTGGTGCGAACCTGGCTGCTCGTCAGGGTCAGGTTGGCGCTGACCGAGGTGTACGGTCCGACCACGGCGGGGATCGAGAGGCGGGCCGACCTGATGACTCGCTTGTACTGGCCGGGGTAGGCGAGATCGAGCAGAAGCTCGGGGACGCTGAACTCACAGGTCCCGCTCTCCTTCAAATTGAGCAACGCTCGCGGGTCGAGCCGCATCAGCGAGAGCGACTGAGAGACCTCGAGCTGGCGAGTGTTGTTCTGGACGTAGGCGGCCTCGAGTTGCTCGAGCTGGAGTGACAGCTTCTGGCCGGCGAGCAGGCCGGCCTTGCCGGGCTCCCAGTTGTTGTTCGCGATGAATTGCGTGTTGTCGTCGCGCTCGAACGCGTACGCCCGCTGCGCGCGCTGCGCGAGTCCTTGCGCGACGTGGTATCCATCACGATGCAGGCCGGTGAGCGTGGTGGCCAGGTAGTTGTACAGGCCGAGGCTCGTGAACTTGGTCTTGAGGAACTGATCGATCTCCCCCGCCTGGGTCAGCGATGTGTTGTGGATGTCGAGCTCTTTCTGCGCCATGTCCGCGCGCGTCTGGGCGGCGTCGAGCTGCGCCTGGACCTGTGCGTACTCCTGTTGCGCGAGCACCAGCTGGTATTGCCACTCGTCTGAGCGCCGCTGCCAGGTTCCCTCCATGCCGGCGGCTGCCGCTACGGCCTCGAAGACGCCTGCCATCGACCCCACCCAATTGGCCCAGGCACTACCTGCGTCCCCGATCTCCTTGCCGCCGTACTTCATGGCGAACGGGCTGCCGATCTGGGGAATCAGGTATTCGATCGCTGAGGAGAGATGCAGCGGAATCTCCGCCAGCCGCAGTCCACTCGCGACCTGGCGGCTGACTTCCTCTGTGGTCTCCCACGCGGTAAGTCCATCCGCGATCAGTCCCGTGTAGTAGTCGATCCGATTCTGCACGTTTGCCAGCTGGGCGGTGACCGCCTGAAGCTGCTGCTGAGCCTCGCTCACCTGACTCGTCTTGACCGCGGTCGTCATCTGCAAGATGGTCCGCTCGTGCACTGACCGCAGGAGCGTCAGCTCCTCGTTGTCCTTCTTCTCGAGCGCGGAGAGGAACGGCGATTCGATTGACTCGACCATCTGCGCCGCCTGTCGCGCCTGCTGGATCATGTAGGTGAAGCGATACGGCGGCAGCGGAACATCGAGCGTGGCCACCGCGTCGTCCAGGCTGATCCCGGCCGCCTTGGCCCGCACCAGCGCCATCACGTCGAGCGGTGGCGCGAACAACGCGAGCTGCTCGCGCACCCCGTCGATGTTCATGCAGTTGCGGATCTTGTAGAGCCGGTCATCGACGAGGTCGTAGAGCGCCAGCAGAGCGCTGTTGGGCGGAACGCAGAACACAAGCGAGCCGTGCAGGTCGGTGGTGGCCGGCCGGCGCTTGCGGACGTGGTGCGCGTCACCATGCCGGAGCGCGTCGGTTAGCTCTCGCCGGCGGCGACGATCGTGCGCGACCGCCGTGTAGTGGCGCACGCTGCGACGCGACTGTTGGGCGTGAGAGGGACGGTGGCGTGCCGCGTGATGATTGGCGTAGGTCCAGTTCTCGAGCAGCAGAAGGAACTCCGACCCGGTCCGCTCGGCCGAGCCGACCTTCTCATAGCTCAGCTCGGTGTCCGTGACCGTTTGGCACTCTCCAAGCGAGACGGGATGCCGCCCAAGCTGCTCGGACACGAGGTTGTAGAGCATTCCCGCCTCGGTCACCGACTCCATGGTGAAGGTGCGAAAGAGATCATCGGCGTGGTCCAAGTGCGTCTTGGCCGTGTCCATCACGATCGCCCGCTGGTAGGCGGTGGGTCGCAGCCGCGCGATCGCGTGCGGTTCGAACGGATCGTTGTCGTAGGCGGCGATCGCCGCCCGGTTGGTGAGCATCGCCTGGAGATCCGGGACGGTCAGATCACGGAAGCCGATATAACGCCAGACGCGATCAGTCGGCCTGGCGTCGTGGGGCGATGCGCTCGCGGTCGAATCGTAGATGCGCCGAAACCACCAGATGGCGTCGTCGTACTGCCCGTTGGCCCGCAGCGATCGACCGATCAGCCACGGCGCATGGACGTACAGCTCGCAGTAGTAGTTGCCCATCGGGCCGTCGAAATCGAGGTGCCGTGGATCATCGAGCGGCGCGAGAAGCTCGGAGCGCGCGGTCAGCTTGACCGCGACGGGATGCTCGTGAAGCCTCTGCGTCTCGAGGGCGAAGAACTGCTCGAGACCCTGGCGCACGAAGACCTCGCCCAGATCGTCGGCGTTGGTCGTCGAGAGACGGATCAGCTGCCGATGCTCGCTGGGCGCATGGTGATCGGCGCGACGCGCGATCGAGGTGGCATGACGGACCCGTGCGAGTTGCTCGTGCGGGCGCAGCGCGTGACCGGCGCGCGGATGCGCGCCGCGCGAATCGCCACCACCGTTCAGCTGCTCGGGCGGCTCGGGCGCGCCATGGACCTCACGGCGCGAGTGGTGCTTCACCCTCACGTCGAGCCCCGGGGGATCGTGGACGAGGTAGCGCTGACCATCGATGCTCAGCACCGACTCCGGATACCGGTTGTGCACAAGGTTGAGCAGTCGCTCGGGGCCTTGCTCGTCGTCGCCCAGCCAGTTGTAGACGAACGCCTCGCTCAGGTACAACCGGGGGTGCATGCTGTAGTCGAGGGCCATGTCGAACAGCGGCTCGTTGGCGAAGGAGCTCGTGGCAAGACCGAGCCGGGCCGCGCTGAGCGTGGGGTAGAGCCGGACCGAGGGGGCCTTCGGCAGCGATGGAATTCTCGCGCGGCTCTTGCGCAGCCGGTTCCGAAACACGTCGAGCTCGCGGTCCCACAGGACCGGCATCGGCATGTACTCATTGAGGTAGCGGAGGATCAGCGAGTCACCGACCACTCGGGGATACACCCGATCGTAGGTCTTGCTCAGCTCCATCGCCGCGGCTATCGCGTCCGCATTGGTGCCGGGCAGCCGGTTGTTCCACATCATCCCCGGGGGAGGAGACGGGTCGGTCTGGGAGGACGAGGAGCTCGACGACGGCGAGGCACCGGTGCTCACCAGACGCGGCCGCAGGGCATCGAGCCGCTGCGGGGGCAGCCACTTGCCGTCGGGCTTGAGCATCGAGTACTTGAGCGTGATCGTCACCTCGCAGTATTCGAGCTGCGAGCCACCATTGCTGAACGTCGTCTTGTCTTGCGTCTTGACGTCGACCCAGAACACATACAGGCTTCCGAGGTAGATCACGGGTGACACGGTCGCCGCCTCGATCGCCACGCTGATGCTCTGCCACGGCGACCACGTGGTTCCGTCCCAGGTGCGCCAGTAGTAGCTCGCCGGATCCTGGTGCGTGTGGCCGAGGAAGTAGTACGTGTCGGTGCCGCTGTCGTAGCACGACCCCCCGATCTCGAGCCGCGCCAGCTCGGCGAACTGAGTCAGATAGGTCTGATAGGCGTCCGTGGCCGTGTCCATGGTGATCTCCTGTTGCAGAAGCGCGTTCTCCAGCGCCTCGAACAGCGGCGTCTTGATGTCCAGCAAGGCAGGATCGATGTACGACTCCGGGTAGAGGAACACGGTGCGGTTCGCCTGCCAGACCCGGAAGTTCTTGCGCCACTCCCATTCGTCCGCCGGGATCCGCTCGGGTGCGACGTGGACGGCGGCCACGTGGTCACGGCCACCCGACTCGGTCTGCTCCAGATCCTGCATGCAGCGCTGCGCATAGAGCTGGACGCTCGAGATCGCGCACACCACCCATGACGTCTCGAAGCACCCCCCCATGTCGGGATCGAGCAGGAAGAAGTCGTAGAGATCGCTGTGCGACGTGAAGCCGAGCTCCGCATGGCGCGCGATCACGTAGTCGCACAGCGCGTCACGCTTCATGACGTTGACCCGCTCCTGGAGGGGGCTGAGCGCCTTGTTGCGCTGATCGACGTCCTTGTACTTCGCCGCGACCGCGCTTGTAACAATGTCGGCAGCTCGGCTCAGTTCGGTGAACGAGCCGTCACGACCGAGTTCCTGGAGCGAGAACGCGTGCACCCCGAGCGTGGTGCACAGCTCGGCCGCCGCGCGCAACTGACCCAGCGCCGTGATCGGCGTCGGGGCCGGCGGCAGGACCCCGGGCAGGGAATCGAGGAGGATCGGATCGACGCCCCACAGCCGTCCCAGCGCTCGGTTGTTCTGCGCGGCCGTACCGGCCGGGCCGCTCAAGGCCGATTGCACGACAGCGGAGGAGTCGATGTCGCCAGTGAGCGGCGACGATGGCGGGGTCAACGTGCTGTACAGCGCGACCGCCTGCAGGCCGGGGAGCGTTAGCGCGCTCAGTGAGCTGATGCCCATCGTCGCCGGCTGCGCGGTCAGATACGCCAGGTCCTGGTCGCTGATCGCGAGGGTCGAGAACAGCAGCGCGACCCGCTCGAGCTGCTGCCCGAGGTCGATTAGCGGGCCTAGATCCCCGGGACTCGTCGGGATGCCGTTCGCGTCGAAGCCTGTGGCAAGCGCGGCTGCGACTCCGGGACCCTCGATGTCGGAGGAGATCCACGCGAGCAGGTTGGTCAGGCGCGCCAGCGACACGTCGAGCGAGGCCGCGAGGTCGGTCCTGAGCGCGTCTCGCGGGTCGGGTGCGCCGGCGGCCTGGGCCTTCTGCACCAGGGCGGCGACCGTCGCAGGGGTGGTGGAGAAGCTCACGGTGGCGTCCGCAACCCCGCCGAGGATGAACCGCAGCTGCGCGATCGTGAACGGCGAGCCCTTGAGCCAGGTGACGAACGCGACGAGTTGCTCGATCTGATCCAGCGTCGTGAGCGCCTGCTCGGCCGGATCGAACAGGAGCTGCAGGATGCTGGCGAAGTCGGCAATTGACAGCCCGAGCCCCGCCGCCAGGCGCGCGTGCCGGTAGAGCAGCGAAAGGCGACCACGGTCGAGCAGAAAGTCCCCCTCGGGAGAGAGCTCGAGCTGGGTGGCGAGCACGCCGAGTAGCGTCTGCAGATCGGCATCGCTGATCCCGAGTCCGGCGACGACAAGGGACAAACGCGAGTCGATCCGCCGGTCTGATGCCTCGCGCGTGTTGAGGGCGCCGTGGTGAAAGCGTGAGCGGTCGGGATCGGGAAACAGCCGTTTGACATCGAACACGCGCTCGTACAGGTGCGGCTCCGCCTGGACCTGCTCGTGGGTGAGGCCGGATGACTCGGGCAGCGAGTCGATCAGGGCGCACAGCTCGAGGGGGTCGAGCGCCAGCGACGCCTGTAGGTCCGAGAGCCGAGCGAGCAGGTCGATCGTGCGGTCGTCGAAGTCACGGGCGGTCATCTGCGCCTCACGCCCCGCGACGAGGAGCATGTCGAGCTCGAGGACCTGCCAGGGCGTGCTGCGCCACAGCCGCACGAAGCGGAAGATCACGTCGAGGCGGGCCGGAGTCAGGTTGACGAGCCGCTCGGGGACGTTCTGGAACTGGCCCGGCTCGGAGCGACGTTCGAGCTTGATCGCTCCGAGGTCGGGGTGGTAGCGGGAGGCCAGCAACGCGTCGAGTTGGTCGCGCTCGAGCCCGGTCGCGTCCACAAAAGCCTGCACCTCCAGGTCCCCGAGCCGACGGCCGCCCAGTCGCTCCGTGACCCCTGCCGGATCCGGCGAGGTGATCACCGTCGCGTCCGGCGGCGACAGACCGAGGGTGGCTCGGCGTATCTGACTCAGGGGCAGGCCGAGCGTCCGGTAGAGGTTCGCCAGCTTGAGCTTGAAGTGATCGAGATACACGCCCAGCTCGCCGAACGGGAGCGAGCACGGCGTCCGAAAGGACATCTTGAGGTCAGGACCCGCGAGCCGCTGGTAGATCCCCTCACCTCCGTCCTCGTTCAGGTAGTGCTCGATCACCCCGTCGACCACGTCGAGGTACGGGATGAGCGTGTTCGTGTTCTCCGGGCTGAGCTCGAGTCCCCACAGGTCGGGCCGCCGGCGCCGGAGGTGGAGGGGGTGGTCGGAGAGCCCGCGGTCGACGAACACCGGTTTCGAGACGTGCGTGTCGACGAAATGCATCAGGTCGACGAAGTACGCGGCGGGGCTGAGCACGGAGTGCGAGTCATCACAGTCGCAGTAGTCCTGGGACCCGAAGAGCGCCTCCAGGCCCTCGATCCGCAGCAACGCGTCGCGCAGTGGTCCGCTGTTGCCGACCGGCATGTCGCTGAAGCCGTGCTTGACCACGTGCCGCAGACCGGCGTGATGATGGGCAACCGAGGACGCCGCATCGTGGGCGCGGGCGTACACCATCCTTGCGGTGCCCTCATCGAGCCCGGACGTTGCGAGGAACTGCTCCTCCGGCAGCTCGGAGATCGTCAACGCGGAGTCGTATCCGGCGCGCTTCAGCGCGATCCGGTCGGCGGTCGAGTCGGCCAGCGTGAGCAGCCGCTGGTAGGAGCCGAGGTCCGCCAACGCCTGCGGCTGGTCCGCGGAGGGGATGCCGGTCCAGTCCAGCTCCGTCGGGTCGCGCGTCGGGTTGAGCGTCTCGACATCGAGGTCGGGATTCTGGGCCAGCAACGTCGATAGGTGGCGATCGCCGGCGTGGCTCGCCAGCGCGTGAGCCGGAAACGTCTCCTCGAGCCCGGCGAGGATCGTCTCCGCGTATGACGAAGGCGTTTCCCCAGGCGGGCACGGGATCTGCCCCGAGTCGATCAGCTCCTGCCACTGCTCCGCCGTCCACGAGACGAGCTGCACCGGTGAGCTCACGCCGTGCGCCAGCAGCTCCTGAATCAGCACCAGGTTGTCGTCGGTCAGCTTCGCGAGCTCGATCACCGACGCGAGCGAGCCTCGCTGCGCCTCAGTGATCGAGCCCTGGATGACGAGCGAGTCCAACGTCGCCTCGGGGCTCGCCAGCAGCGCCTCGCTGTGCTCACCGACGAGTTGCGCCGCCGACGTATCGAGGCCAGCAAGCCCCGCGAAGGCCGCGACGAGTCCCATGGTGACGATCGTGTGGGTCGCGGGGTTGTCGACGAGGGGCTCCTCGATCCCCAACGCGCTCGCCACCGGCTCGCCCGCCGAGACCATGACCCGAGTTCGCGTGGCCGCGGCCTCCGCGGCCACGCGGGGATCCGCACCGGCCTGCACTAAGACGGTGGCGGCGACCGCGCCGACCGTCTGGCCGATGACCGGCGGCCAGTGTAGAGCCGCCAACGCGGTCAGGACGGCGGCGGCGAGGTCGTCGCTGACTGTCCCAATGGCCTGCCGGACGGCGTCGCGCAGCCATTCGTCGAGCTGCTGGCTGATGAGCGCGCTGGCGCTCGCCTGGGACGTCGCGGCGTACAGCGTCTGAGGCTGGACGAGCGCACCGGCCTCGGTGACCACGGTCGGCGCCGATGGCGCTCCGTCGACAGCCGGAGGCGCGGTCTGGCTCACGGTCTTATGTCAGGCGTTCCCGAGCTCGGGTGCGACTCGCGATCACACGAACTCGAGCCGTATGAGAGCCAGAGACTGCTTGATCCGCAACGCGATTCGCTCGAACACTCTGAAGCGATAGTTGCCGTCGGTGTCGATCTGCATGAACGCCACCGTTGGCTCGATTGCCACAACGAGGTCGACTGCGTTGCCACCGAGCGACACGAGCGAGCCGAAATACGACGGGAGGCCATTTGCGCCAACCACCACCTCCCCTGTGCTGGTGACCGCGTCGCCATCGGCGTTGACCAGCGGATACCCGGAGATCGCTTGGCCCGCGGTGAATGCCGCGGTCGCTCCGACCGCCTGCGCGGAGTTGGCGGTATACGGCGGCGAGGTCGCGGTCGACTCCGGAGCCCCGGCGGCCGCCGCCGCCGTCGCAGCTGTCGCAGCGGCGACGTCGAGACTCGCCCCGTACTCGATCGCGTATGTCGCTGCCGCTTGGGCGGCCGCGGTGATGGCCGCGCTCGGGCTGCCCGCGCTGTTCGCCGCCTGCTCCGCCAGTGCCGCAGCGACGAGGCCCGGCGTGTCGAGCGTTCCGGAGTCCCGGAAACCGGCCGTCATCAGCGGTGAGATCACGAATGCCGGCGCGATCAAGGTGTCCGGCAGCGGAGAGTAAGAGTTGGCGTAGGGTTCGCTGTGCAAGGTCAGCGCGTACGGCCCGTACTGCCCGTTCCCGGTCAGTTCGGCGATCCCGCCTGCGCTGGCCCCGAACGAGTTCTCTCCGTACTCCCCAGGAGTGGTGGTGATCGCCGGTGGCACCGGAGCCTGGAGCGGCACAGTGATCACCTGACCGGCCTGCATCGTGCCGAACGCCGGTTGGGGACCGATGGGCGGGACGTAGCTCAGCAATCCGTAGTCGGAGGGCTGCCCGTTGGCCCGCCACCTGATGAAGTTCGCGTAGAGCGGGCTGCTGAACGCTCCGAGCCCGTGGAAGATGAGCGTGTCTTCGGCGTCGGCCAGTACGTTGGTGGACCGGGTCGCCAGCGTCAGAAGCGTCGAGTGAACCGACGAGTCGGTAGGCCCGGGACCGGACGCCGACATCGCGGGCATCGGCGATCCGGACGCCGACATCGCAGGCATGGGCGATCCGGATGCCGACGCCGGCATCGGGAGGCCGGCGGCCGGTCCGTTGGGCGACTGGGCGTTGGCGCCGAGCGAGCCCTCCTGCTCGACCTGCTGCGGGGTGAGCGCGAACTCGACCCAGAACTCGATCAATCTCGTCATCAGCCCATCGTCAGACAGCGCTGTGATCGTGGTCGTCGACGGGCTCGCCGGCGGGCTCCAGCGAGGATTGGCCAAGGGTGTCGTCGGAACCGTGCCCACCGCCGGGAACGTCACCGCCGAGCCGTCGGAAGACTCGAAGTCGACGATGTCCGACGGAACGACGGTCGTCTGCTCCGGAACGCGATGGATCGGGAGATACTGAGCCGCCACGCGCGATCGGCTCGCCTCCGCGGTCACGGCGGCATCGACTCGTGCCCACACCTCCGGGCCCCAGTGAATCTTGTCGCGGCCGCGGTGTGACAGCGGCGTGGCTCCGGCCAGTGCGGTCATGGCCCCGTTCCCCGGCCGGGGTGTCGACGGAGCGCCGTTGGCCGGCGTGCTCGCAACGGCCGGCGCGGCTCTGCTCGCCGCGTCGTCCTGCTCAGCTGATGGCGCCGGAGTCTGCGGCAAAACTGACATGGGTCAACTCCTCAAATGGATTGAACCGACCCGTTCGGTCATCCGCAGGCGAGCCACCCAGCATCCGGGGGACGCGCCCATGCCGCGTCCCGAAACTGGAGCAGGTCAACTCCACGCGCTTTCCCCCAGGTCGACCACGTTGCGATTCGGCAGTGCCTAAAGGCGCATACCGCCAATGCGAACCTATAGCCGGTGTGGTGGCTGTGTCAAGGGCCGCGGCAACCAGGCTGCGCTGGGGATTTCATAAGGGAGCCAGTCGTACTGATCGCGCGGCAGCTCATGGAAACCGAGTCGTCGGATAGATCGGCGCCGAGCTCGGGGAAATCGCGCTGCCGCGACCGCCCGGCCAGCCACTGCTCGAGCATCTTGGAGCCGCGCCCGCGCTCCAAGCAGGCGATCGTCGCCATCGTGCGGGACGCCGAGGTGAACACTCGACGCGAAAGGTCGATCGGCTCGCCGAGCACCTGGGATCGAGGAAATGACCAAGACGGGTTTCCGCGACGTGTCGGGCGTTAGACGAGCAGTTCGAGTTCTGCCGGCGCTTTGACGACTAGATGCTCGTGCTGACTGAAATGACTCCTTCGCTCTTGTTGTAGCCATGAACATCGCTTTTGTTCACACCTACACAGGTCTCCGGCATTCCCAGCTGCTAGCGAACCGGGAGAGCACGCTCCGGGACTGAGGGCGGGTCTACCGGGATCGGTGACTTTGAGCCAGTATCCGCCGGTCAGGGCCGTGCAGTTTTCGCGGTTTGCCCATCGATGCCGGGTGTTGTGACCGTCGCGCAGGAGGCGGAAGGCTAGGGCCTGTATTGCGAGAACGGCTCGGGACGATCAGCGATCGCGCGTCCCCGGCCCAGCGCCGAATTGCTGCCCAATTCTCTTATGGAGGTTCGGGTGTCAAGGGTTAAGCACCGGATGCCCGCGGGGGGCGGGCATCTTTGTCGGCTGGAGGGGCGGCAGGTCTGGCTGGGTGCGCGACGCGCGGTCAGACTCTTATGCGCGGGTGCACGGGTTGGCTACCGTCTCCGCAGGACCGGTTTTCGTCGTGAGAGCCCTGCAGTCTGAGTTGTCGAGCGTGACCGCTGGGGTGGCGGTGCTCACAGAATTACCGCGGATGCTCTCGCGCGTGGTGGCCAGTTGGGTCCTGCCGCTTCTGCAGCCGACGTGGTGCACGATCCGCAGGTCAGTCGGCGTTCGCGAGCGCCCAGCAGAAGCCGGTGAGTTCACGGGCGACCGCGACCGCGACGATCGTGCGACGCTTGCCGCGCTGGCTGTCCAGTCGTTGCCAGAGGTTGTGGAGCCGTCGTTGTGCTTGCCAGGAGATCTCGATGATGTGGGCCGGCTGGCCGTCCTGGCGGCGGCGGAGCGCTTGGCCCTTTGCGGGCGGACGACGGTAGTGCCAGGCAGCCTCGACCAGTAGCCGACGTGCGTGCCGTGACCCGGTCTTGGTGATCGCTCCGTGCCGGCGTTGCTCGCCGCTGCTGTCTTCGGAGGGGGTCAGTCCGAGGTAGCTCATCAGCTGCCCGGCCTTCTGGAACCGCTTGAACTCGCCGACCTCGGCGCACAGCCCGACCGCGGAAAGCGTGTCGATCCCGCGCAGGCAGCGGAGCCGTGCGACCGTCTGTTCCCACGGCGAGCCGGGGATCAACTCCGCGATCGTTTTCTCGAGCGCTTCGCGACGGATCACCGTCGCGTCGATCGCGCCCAGGTACTCGTGCAGCGTGATCTGCGCGCCGCGTTCACCGAGATCGATCTTCGTCAGCCAGCCGCGGTGAGCGATCGTCCACGCGCTCGCGGTGTCCTCGTAGATGACGTCGTGACGCAACAGCAGCTTGCTCAGTCGGTGTCGGGCGCGCATCAAGTCCCCACGGACAGCCTCCCGCGCGCGAACGACATCACGCAGCGCCTCCTCCTCGCCGCTCGGGACCCGAACCGGATGCAGCCCGTCGATCATCAGCAACCGCAACACCCGCGCCGCGTCGCGCTGATCGGTCTTGACCTTATCCGCGGCCGGCCGCTCGATCTTCCCCGGCGCCGCGACCACACACTCCACCCCAGCCGCGCGCAGCGCCCGCGCGAGGCCGTACCCGGTCGGGCCGGCCTCATACGCGGCGCGGGTCGGACCCGGCAGCGCGCAGCAGACCTTGACCACCTCACTCGTCGACCCCGGCAGCCGGAACGAGCGCAGCTCCCCCGACTCGCCATCGATCGTCACAGCAAGCACCGAACGCGCGTGCACGTCAAGACCAACCCAACTGCGAACCTTGGCCATGGCCGGCTCCTCTATGCGGTTGTGGGCGCCGCGCGGGGTGCCACCCGCTCGGCTCAATCACCCCACAACGCGTGGGGGACCGGCCAACTTCATCAGCCTGACCGGACGACAACCTCCATATGGTCTGAGGCCCAATTTGATACCAGGGCTGTTTCGGTGAGCCCAGGAAACAGAAAACCCTCCGGAGGGCTTTCTTGATGGAGCTAGCCGGACTCGAACCGGCGACCTCCTGGGTGCGATCCAGATCCGTTTGTCTCGCCGTGTCCTGCCGTGTCCTCAAAATCCCTGCATGCTTGGGGTTTATCGCGGACACGAGAGAACACCGGAGGACACGAGGAGACAACCTGATGCACCCCAAATGCACCCCCGAGCTGGGCGGCGGGGTGGGGCGGCGAGGCTAGACTTCACGCCATGAGCACAGCGCGCGACGAGTGGGAGCTGGTCTTCCCTGACGACGACGCCGAGTTGGCGGCGGAGTTCCGACGGCACGGCGTCAAGGCCGGCCAGCGACTCCACATTGAGGTTGTCACTGTCGCGGATCCTGAGCCAGCGACCACCGAACGCGCGGAGGAGGAAGTGCCGGCGTTCTTCGCCAGCTTCGACGGCCCGCCGGACCTTGCCTCACGGGTCAAGGACATCCTGCGCGCCGAGATGCCGTCCAAGACGCGGTGATGCTCGTCGACAGCGGTCCGCTGGTCGCAGCGGCGAACCGCCGCGACACCCACCACGAGGTCAGCGCCAAGCTGCTCAGGGAGGCAGCGGGGCCGCTGCTGGTGTCCGCTGTCGTCATCGCGGAGGTTGGCTACTTCCTCGAGGAGCACGTCGGCGGGGTAGCGGAGGCTGCCTTCCTCCGGTCCTTCGGGACGGGCTTTCTGACGCTGGCGGAGACGACGCTCGCCGAACTGGACCGGGCCGCTGAGCTGGTCGAGCAGTACGCGGACCTTCCGCTTGGGACGACAGACGCTGTAGTCGTGGCGACGGCTGAGCGCTTAGGTGCCACGACGATCGCCACCCTTGACCGCCGTCACTTCAGCGTCGTGCGGCCGCGGCACGTCGAGGCGTTCACATTGTTGCCGTAGCCGTGTCGGCCGCGGCCCGCGCAGCGGCGATCGCGGTGACGGCATCCAGCTGGGGCTGATCTTCGAACTCGTCCATCACATGCCCGTACGCGGTCAAGGTCAGGCGCGCATCGTGCCCGAGCTGGCGGGCGACGTAGATCACGGAGCGGCCCTCGTGCAGCAGCAGCGAGGCAAACGAGTGGCGAAGGTCATACGGACGCGGGTGCTCGACGTCGGCGCCGTCGAGCGCTCGCCTGAAGGCGCGTCGACGCCACGACTGATACGCGGGCAGGCTCCAGGGCGCGCCGGTCGCCGACGGGAAGACGAGGGCCTTGGCGACCGGCCGGCCACTTCGCAGGCGCCACTCGCGGAGGTCGGCGGCGAGGGGCTGCAGGAGCCGGACGGTGCGGTGCGCTGCGGTCTTGGTGTCCTTCTCCTCGCCGAGCGACACTGCGCGCTCGACCAAGATCGTCTGGTCACGGATGTCGCGCCACTGGAGCGCCAGCGCCTCGCCCGGCCGGAGTCCGGCGTACGCGAGCACGGCGATCAGCGTCGCGTCGCGCGGGGAGCTGGCCGCGCGCATGCGCTCGATCGTCGCCGGAGCCAGTGGTCGGACCTCCGCGCGCCGCGGCCGTGGCGCCTTGCGGACGGCGCGCGCCGGGTTGCTCTGGATCTGGCCGCTCTCGAACGCGCTGGAGGATTGAGCCGAGCAGATCGAAGGAGTGCCGGATCGCCACGCGGCCGTGGCCGGCGGCCAGGCGTTCGGCCTGCCACCGCGCGATCGTCTCCGGCGTGATCGAGCGGAGCTCCAGCGGGCCCAGCTCCGGCAGCACGTGCTTGATCAGCAGCTGCTCGTAATGAAGCTGGGTCTTCCGCGCCAGGTTCGACCCGTACGCCGGTGACCACGTCTTGATCACGTACTCGGCGAGCGTGACCCGCCCACTGTCCATCGACGCCAGCGTCCCCAGCTGCTGCCGCCGTCTGATCTCCGCGGCGAACGTCACAGCATCGCCCTTGCGGTCAAAGGTCTGCGACCGGTACCGATCGCCCTGCCTCCAACGGACCTTCCACCGAACTGCTCCACCCTTCAGGACACGCTTTTGGATCTCCACCCCACACAGCATGTCACCGCAGTTGGATGCTGTCTCGGACCTTGTCCTCGGAACCCCGTTTCGCCCTGAGCGCCCGCGCTCTCATCGCTCCCCGCCTGCCCCGCCGCCCTACCCCACCCAGAGCCTCGGGCCCGACTACCCGAACCCCACCCGTCGTCATACGTGGGGGGCGGGTAGTCGGGCCCGATGCGATTCGTAAAAGCCTGATGCGGCGGGGCCTTTCGGAGCCTCAAGTGTGGAATTGCATTCCACACTTTTGTACACACTTCCGTACACACCGCCGATACCGTTTTGGTATGCGTGGCGGAGACTATGTACTGATGGCTCGCCGCCGCGCGGGCCTCACCCAGCGGGAGCTCGCCGACCGCCTTGGGCTTCGTCAGGCAACGATCGCACGGTGGGAGCGCGGCGATCGCCAGGTCGGCATCGAGGACGTCGAGCTCGTCGCCGGCGCGTGCGGGCTGCACCTCGAAGCGCACCTCGTGGTCGAAGACCGCTCCTGGTGGTCGCAGATCGCGCTGCAGCTCGAGCTCGATCCGCTCGACCGATTGCGGCAGATCACGCCATCAGGCTCACCCGACCTCGCGAGTGCACTGGGCCAACTGCGAGTTTCCTGGCAGCACCTCGTCGTGATCGGCGAGGTCGCCGGCGCGCTCCAAGGCTGGCCGTTGGTTCTCGGCGGGGGCGTCATCGAGGCGTGCGCCCAGGCGGCGGACGGCGCCCCGCTCCTCACTGCGATCGGCCCGCGCGTCGCCCGCGACGAGTACGAGCTGAGCGGCGGCGCGCGCCTGCGCGTCATCGGAAAACCGGCGGGGACGAGCGGACTGCCCGATCTCTGGCGCGGATCCGAGCCCGTCGACACGCCCGACGGCGCGATCCGCGTCGCCAGCCTCGTTGACCTGCTCCGGATCGCCGATGCGTCGACGCATCGCAGCGCACGCCTCGAGGCGCTTGCGCACCAGGCGGTGCTCGACGTCAAAGCCGCACGCGCTGGCCGCGCGCAGTTCGCTGCGTCTGACCAGCCAGGACCGTCTGCCGTGCCGAGGCCGTGACACGTGCCTTCTGATCCAGCGGATCGAGCGCTCGTGATTGCCGCGAACGTCCGAGTTCGCTTGCAAGTTGGCATACAGCGACACTGCCTCTCAAACGAACTGCGATCCTTGACGTGATGACTGACGGCCGGATCGTCGTGCTACGGCCGGACTCCGGGAAGCGAGGCGGCGCGTGGGGCTTCACGGCGTTCGGTCTCATCTTCGGATTGAGCGCTCTCGCCGCACATGACGTCGCGGCCCAGGTGTTGATGGTGCTGTTCGGTTTGCTCTGTGCGCTCTGCGGGCCCGCCAGCGAGATCGTTCGGCTCACCTGCGACCGGAGCGGCCTGCGATACAGAACCCTTTGGACGACAGTCGAGGTGCCCGCTTCTCAGGTGACCGGCGTGACGGTCCGGTCGGTACCGGGCTATGGGAAGCCGGGCGTCCGCATCGACGTCGACCGTGAGGCTGCCGTCCCGCTGAAGCTCGCCACGTTGCAGCGACTCGACAACCCGAAGAATCGGGTGAAATCAGACGGAGATGCCGAGGCGATCCGACGGGCGCTCGGTTTGCCGGAGCTTGCACCCGACCGCGGCTCTGGCCTCGCGAGTGGCGCCGTCTCGGCAAGCACCGAAACCGGGACCGGCCGGGCGCCGACGTAGGACCCACGTATTTACTGCCGAGAACTTCGGCCACCTCTGGGATGCGCCCGGGAGCGCTCGTCGCGACATTCCCGAAGCTGGTGCACCCCATTTGCACCCCGCACTGAAGTTCCGACTGGCGTCCGCGCCATGGTGACGCACCCCAAAGACCCCGAACTGCAGGCACTTCCCGAGAGTGGAGCTAGCCGGACTCGAACCGGCGACCTCCTGGGTGCGATCCAGGCGCTCTCCCAACTGAGCTATAGCCCCGGGCGGCGGCAGATGCCACGCGGTTGCGGGACAGTTTAGCCCCGAGCGCGTAAACCGGCTCGCTACTGGCGCCGCCCGCCGCGCCTGACGCAACCGGCGGATTCGGCTCGACCGGGAGCTAGCCTGAGCACCGGTCGGGAGACCCGATGAGCTTTCGCGCGCGCCTCACAACCTTCTTCGTGTTGATCGTCGTGGTGCCGATGATCGCTATGGGCGTGCTCATGTTCCGGCTGATCAGCGACAGCCAGCAGGGGAAGGCCGATGCCCGCGCAGGTGGCCTTGCCAGTGCGGCCGCCAGTCTCTATCAGAGCGAAGTCGCCGCGGCTCGCGCCGATGCCGAGACGCTCGCACGAGCCGTGGGACGGTTGAAGGGCGATGCCCTTACAACCCGTTTTGCAAGCCTGGCAAGACAAGCCGGGCTCGCACGGGCGAGGTTGAGCAACTCCTCGACCGTGCTTGTCGACGTCGGCGACAAGACCGCGATCGCGCCCGGGGCGGCCCTCCTCAAAACGTCAGCCACCGGTCCGTCGACAACCGTGACGGTCTCCGAGCTCACGGCCTCGCAATACGCGCATGACCTGGCTGCGCCCGGCGTGGCGGTTGCCGTCAAAGACGGCCCGCGACTCATCGGCTCCACCATCAACGTTCCCCCGGGCACATCGCTACCCGCGAATGCGAACGTCACTGTCGGGGGCGTTGGATATCGCGCCGTCGGGCAGACCTTCAGAGGCTTCAATGGTGCGCCGGTCACGATCACGGTTCTGTCGGCGCTGTCCGCGACGAGTGCGTCGCTCGGCGGCAGTCGGGTGATCGCTGCGGTGCTCATCGTCGCCTTCCTGGCCCTTGCTCTCGCCTTCGCGTTGCTCGCGTCGCGCGCGCTCCAGGCTCGGCTCAAGGACTTCCTGCAGGCCGCGCGTCGTCTCGCCGGCGGCGACTTCTCCTCGCTTGTGCCTGTCGAGGGCCACGACGAGTTCGCCGCGCTCGGCGAGGAGTTCAACCGGATGTCGACCGAGCTGTCCCAGCGCCTCGATGAGCTTTCCCAGGAGCGGGCCAGACTCCGGGAGGCGATCCGGCGCACCGGCCACACCTTCGCCTCGAGCCTCGATCGGGCAGCCCTGCTTGAGGTCGCGCTGAAGACCGCGGTCGACGCCGTGCAGGCGAACGGGGGTCGGCTGAGCGTCAGATCCACGGACGCTGAGCCACTTGCCGAGACGGCGCGCGAGGGCTCCCTGGTCGGGCTCGAAGGTGCGGTTCAGCGAGCGGAGCAAGCCGCGCTGGACCACGGCGGGTTCGGCGAGGAGCAGGCAGCCGGCGTGAGCGTGGCGGCGCTGACGCTCGGGTCGCTCGAGCCGCAGCGCCGGGCGCACGGACTGATCACCGTGGCGCGCCGCGAGCGCCCCTTCGATGACGACGATCGCGAAGTGCTCCGCTCCCTAGCGGCCGAAGCAGCGCTGGCGCTCGAGAACGTTGAGCTCCATTTTCAGGTGCGTCGCCAAGCCGTCACCGACGAGCTGACCGGGCTGGCGAACCATGGCCGTTTCCAGGAGCTTCTCAACGCCGAGATCGAGCAGGTCCGCCGGTATCACCACCCCATCGGTCTGGTCATGCTCGACATCGACGACTTCAAGGCGGTCAACGACACCTACGGGCATCCCCAGGGCGACGCTGTGCTCAGGCAGGTCGCGCGCGTACTCCGCGAGAACTCCCGCGATGCGGACTCGCCTGCTCGATATGGCGGGGAGGAGCTCTCACTGATCCTCCCGCACACCGATCTAGAGGGCGCACACGCGATCGCAGAGCGGATCCGATCGGCGGTCGCAGGCCTGCGCGTGCGAAGAACCGACGGCAACGGTGTTCTACGCGTCACCGCCAGCGTCGGCGTAACCGCGTCCACCGTCGGCGACAAGGATGAGCTGATCGCCGACGCCGACAGCGCCTTGTACGAAGCCAAGCGCCGTGGCAAGAACCGTACGGTCGCCGCCGAAGCTCGGCTCGCGGATGCGCCGGAGCCCCGGTAGGCTTAAGGAGCATGGGTTTACTTGACGACGCGATTCGCGAGCACCTCGACCTCAAACGCCGCAGCGGAGCCGACCCAGCCGACATCGAGCGAGCCGAGCGTGAGGCGCTGGGGCCGGTGCGGCGCGGCCCGGAGGTGGCGGGGGAGGGCGAGGCGCCGCCCGAGCCAGTCCTAGAACCGGAGGCGGAGCACCTCGATTCCGAGGAGCATCTTGCCCCCGAGCCTCTCGCCACCGACCCCGGACCGTGGGAGCGGTTCGAGGAGGACCCGGAGCTGCAAGAGATCGAGGACCACGACGAGCTGGCTCCATATGAGCCCGCTCACGGGGCAGGCGGCGATGCGCTTCTGGACGATGAGCCGTTCCGCGAGCCGGAAGTCGAGCGAGCGCCCCATCCTGCCGACCTGGCGGAGCCGCCCGAGGCTGAGCCCGAGGCGGCCGAGCCTCCGCCGGCGCCAGCACCGGTTGCGCCGCACCTGGAGCAGGAGACCGAGGAGTACGAGCTCGAGGACGAGCCGGAGGAGGACGACGACGTGCTCGAGAGCACCCCGGAGTTCCTTCAGGACGCGCCCGATCACGACCGACTCTGGTTCGAGCAGCGCCCGCCCCGGGATTTCGATTTCGACGGCTGAGTCTTTAGACTCGAATTTGAAGCGGGGCCATAGCTCAGT
>DATJRS010000057.1:0-4985 GCA_035504535.1 Solirubrobacteraceae bacterium
CTGTAGCCGTTCCAGCGATCAGACACCACGATCCCGCCGTAGCTGCCGATCAGCTTGTTGAACTGCTCGCGGTTGCAATGCCGGGCGATCTGCAGGAACGTCGCCTCGGGAGTGCTCGCGGTCCACAACGCGCGGCCCTCACCGCGGGTACGCCAGCCGGTCTCATCGACATGCACGGCGTGCTGGTCAAGCACCCAGTCCTGCAAATGGCAGTGCGGGCCGGCCAACGCCTCTGAGACGCGCTGGCAGATCGCATCGGCCGCGCCGCTTGAGAGCGTGACGCCAAACAGATCCGCGCAGAGCTCCGCGATCCCGCGGCGTGAGACCTGTTGACGTGCACGCTGGATGGTGATGGTGGCGTCATCCAGGATGGTGATCGGGGAGGCGAACGACCGAACGACCAAAGGGTCGGGAGGTGGAAACAGCGGCGATGAAGGCGGGCGGGTCGGGGTGCGCGTGGTGGTGCGTCGCGCGTTGAGACCGGGCTTCGCCCTTTCGCTGTTGATCGGTCGCCGCGACGGTGGCGGCGGGATGCGAGGCGCTGTCGTGGCGCGGGGGCGTGCTGGGCGACCGATGCGACTCACTCGCGCGTAGTGGCGGTGGTTCAGGCGCCGGGTGCCGGCGCGGCGGTCCAGACCTCGGCTGGCCGACCGCTGGTGAGTGTCCGTGTTTGGTGCGCGCGGCCGCCGGTGGCGAGCTGGTGGAGGGCGTGTTCGACGCGCTCGGCGGGGAGGTTGCGTTGGCAGAGATCGCGGATCTGGGTGCGGGTCAGCCCGTCGGGTGAGCGGAGCAGCGCGGTGTGGATGTGCTCGGCGAGCGGGTCACCGGTTGCCTGGCCGAGCGCCCAGGCGGCGGAGCGGCTGCCGTAGCGCCAGAGTGCGAGCGCTGGGTGGAGGTGCTCGGGTGCGATGGTCTTCTGTCCGTCGAGCAGCGCGTAGAGGAGCGCGAGTCGGACGACGTGCGCCTCGGCGCGGGCGGTGAGCTGGCCGAGCAGCCCGTCTGCAGGCTGGGTGAGTTGCGGGTAGATCTGCCACCAAAGCTCGCGGGCGGCCGGGGAGAGCGTGACCTTTCCTGCCGCGCGGGCGTGCGTGAGGACGGTGGTGAGGTAGCGGCCCAGGCCGGTGCCCTTCAGCGGGTCGGGGTCACCGCCTTCGGGGAGCAGCCGGACCCGGCGGACCGCTGCGAACACGAACCTGTTGAGGAACCCGTTGGCGATCTCGACGGTGGTGGTGTGGCGGCGCAGTTCGGTCTGGGTGATGTGCCCGATGATCGAGATGTGCGCCTCGGTCGCGCGGGCGGGCGCGGTGCGGGTCAGCAGCGCGAGCGGCCGGCCGTCCCAGGCTGAGCGCAGCGTCGGTGAGAGTGTCGAGAGCTCGCGGCCGGTGGACTTCAGCACGGTCGCGAACTCCGGCTCGATCACCAGCAGCCGCTTGTCGACCGCTCCGGGGTCCTGGCCTTGCGGGTCGCGGACTCTCCAGATCAGGCCTTCGCCACTCGATAGGCCTGTCGAGAGGCGGGAGTTGAACGCCGGGTCGGCGTGAGCGAGGAGGCGAGTGACGTGGTCGAAGCTGCTGCCCTTCCGGGCCTTGGCGCTGTCACCGACGAGCACGAGGAACTCGTTGGGGTGATGTCGGGTCGCTTCGACCTGGAAGTACGCGTCGCGTCCGATCAGCGCGCCGCAGCAGACCAGCAGCTGAGTCAGGATCGCGGCCGGGTCGGCCTCGGTGTGCGGCGCGATCCGGGAGACGATCTCGCCCGGTAGTCCGTGATACGCAGCTTGCTGTGGCGGTGCAGGCCAGCCGGCTGGTGGCGGCGGTACCGGCAGCGCCCGCGGCCGGCCCTCACCGGTCGGTTGGCCTGACAGGGAGACGACCTCGCCGGTCATTCGGCGGTCATCTCGGCCAGCGCGGCGCGGGCGGAGCTCTCGTCGCAGATCGACTTGTTGGCCGCGTAGGCGGCGATCAGCGTCTGCGTCGCGAGGTTGTTCACCGCGCGCGGCAGGCCACGGGACGCGTCGTGGATCAGCGTGACCGCGTCGTCGCTGAAGATCGTGTCGCTGCGACCGGCGAGCTTGATGTGGTGGGCGATGTATTCGCCGGTCTCCTTGCGGTCCATCCCGTCGATCGTGGAACGCAGCGCGATCCGCTGATCCAACGCCGCGAACGCGCCTTGTCGCAGCTTGCGACGGAGTGTCGGTTGCCCCAAGAGCAGGCATGCGAATGTTGCGCGCGAGTCCATCTCTGAGTTGGTCAGCATCCTCAGCTCCTCCAACTGCTCAGCGGAGAGCAGATGCGCCTCATCGAGGATCAGCACGACGGTCTTGCCGCGCTCCGCAGTCTCGGCCGCCAGCAGATCGGTCGCCTGCGGGATCAGCGTCGCCCGGTAGAACCGTGGTGTCGCGCCCAACGCCGTGACGATCTGGGTATAGATCCCGCGCGCCCCGACGGCAGGGTTGGGGAGGTAGATGATCGAGTACCGGCTCGAATCCAGGTTCGCCGTGGCAGCCCGGGCTGCGACGGTCTTGCCGGCGCCGACCTCGCCGCAGACCACTCCGAGCGATCGTTCGCTGATGATCCAGTCGACCCGGGCGACCGCTTCCTGGTGGGCGGCGGACGCGAACAACATCGATGTCGCCAGCTCCTTGGTAAACGGGGTCCGGGAAAGTCCCCAATGCGCTCGCAAACGATCGATACTCATGCCGTCATCTCCCTGCTGTCGTCGTCGTTCTTGTCGCCTGCGGTGGGCAGGTTGCGGTAATCGATCCGCTGCTGCAGCTCCTGCTCGCGGCGCTTCTGGATCAGACCGAGGTAGTCGATCCCAGTCGGCGCGACCGGCTTCTCCGCTGCCGGCTGCGCGCGCGGGTGAACGTGCCGCTTGATCACACGCGGCACCGCCAGACCACGATCGTGGCCGTCGAGCCTGACCTGCACCTCGGTCAGCTCAAGCGGGTCGAACACGAGATCGACCTGGCGACCCGCGAGCTCAGGGTCGATCTCGTAGGTGTTGCCGTGCATCCCGACCGTCCCCGTCTTCGAGACGGTCCGCCGCTCTGACCAGCGAAACGCCTCCCGCAGCAACTGCTCGCTCGGTCTCTTCGGCGGGCCCGGGGCGAGGAACCGCTCCAATGGTGTCTGCCCTGTCTCGGAGTGAACGCGGCGGTGGTAGACCTGCTCAGCCCAGCTCTGGAAGATCCGGTTGAGATCATCAAGGCTCGCGGGCGGACGGTCCTCAAGCTCGACCAACACCTGGTCACGGACCGTTCGAAAGACCCGCTCGATCTTCCCGCGCCCCTCCGGCCGTCCGGGCGTGGAGTGGATCAACCGGATCCCGAGCACCGCGCACGCCCGCAGCAGCTGGCCGGACACGAAAGGGCTGCCGTTGTCGACGTAGACGGCCTTCGGGACCCCGCGCGCGGCGATCCCGGCGCGCAACGCCGCCGACGCGTTCAGGACGTTCTCGCGTGCAGCCCACCGGTAACCGACCAACAACCTCGAGTGGTCGTCCAGAAAGCAGAACAGGAACGTGCGGTGACCGTCAACGATCGGGCCATGCAACGCGTCACCGGTCCACAACTCATTCGGCGCCACCGCCTCGAACCGACCCAGCGCCCGCGCGACGCCGCTGCTCTTCCACGGCAGCCCGACCGCTTTGAAGTGCCGCTGGATCGTCGTTGCTGACGGCGCCGCGCCCTGCGCTTCCAGGATGATCCTGTGGATCTGCGCCGCCGTCCTGGCCGGCTGCTCACGCCGCAAAGCCTCCGCCACCTCAAGGCGCTCCGGCGTACCCTTCGTGCGTCGCCTGGGCGCTGGAACCAACGCGTCGAACCCGCCCTCACGATACGCGCGGATCCAGCGGTCCAGCGTGTTGCGCCCGACACGCACCCAGCGCCCGTCCGGGTGCAGATGCTCACGCTCAGCCAACGCACGGACCAGCCGGCCGCGCTCACGCGCCGACAGCGAGACGTCCGTCGCCTCGCCAATGACCTTCCATCGGAACAGCCCGACCTCCTGCGCCCTGTCCACATCGCCTCCTGACCTGTCGTTTACCTGCAACGACCGGCCAGGATCACGGTCACTCAGGCACAGGCCAAGGCGTGGACGTGTTGATCTCCAGCAGTCCGCCCGCCGTCAGCGCTGAGGCCCACGACCACGGCGAGCGACGCCCCAACCAAAGCGACGCCACCCGCGTGCACACGCCGATCGCCTCAACGGCGTCAGCGACCGGCGACCCCTGCCCGGCCGGCAGATCAGCCGATGCATCAAGCGCCCACATCCACCGCAGGAAATGCGCGCTGACCAGCTCTGACCGCGACCGCAACCGACGTCGCCAATCGCGGACCGTCTCGCCCGGTAACCCGAGTCGCTCGCCAGCCCGCCGATAACCCTCCCGGCCTGCCGTCAAAAGCGCCGCGCCGATCACCCCCACGACGTACCTGCGGCGGGCCAGACACACGTCCGGCAGCAGCACATGCGTCGCCCGGCATGACCGCTCGCGACAACGCCCACGACGCGGCCGCAACCGCCGCACCCCCGACTCGGTTCGGACCACCCGCAACCGCGAGCAGCCCCAGCCTCCCAACACCCCCGCCCGACAACGCGGACACGACACGCGGCCGGCAGCGAGATCCGCCTCGACCACAGCACGATCGTCTGAGACGATGAGCACGACGACCTCCAACGGCGTCACGGGCTCCCTCGTCTCACCCCGTCAAGGTTTCGGCGAGGGAGCCCAACATGAACAGGATCACCACCATCCTGCCGCCAGACCGCCCGCCGAGCATTCCCCATCACCACGCTCGCTGCCGCTGACCGCCCCCGCCGTCACCACCCACCGCGTCGCTCAACACATGGACACGCAAGCGGGGACGCTGCGGATCCGCGACTCGAAGAACGGTGCGGGGAGAACGATCCCGATCACGAGCCGACTCACCGCGACACTGGACGGGTACATCACGGCCGCGCACCCGGCCCCGGAGCCCAGCGACA
>DATJRS010000058.1:0-49224 GCA_035504535.1 Solirubrobacteraceae bacterium
ATTCAACTGTTCGACCTGCAGGCTCATCCGGCCCGCCACCCGCTCGACAAACGGGGTCTTGGTCTGAAGCCCGGGGCCGGCGACCCGAACGAACTTTCCGAAGCGCTCGACAATCGCCCGCTCCTGCTGCTCGACGGTGAAAAGAAGACTGGCATGTGAAGAGAACCTCCTGTGGTTCGGTTCGGGTCCTGGAAGGCCGAGAACACGCGGCTTCCGGACTCACCACCATTTTCTTGCCGGTCAGGCGATCTGCAACGGGGGCGAACCCCCCTCCTGGGTTCAGCCCAGCGTGAGCGGGTCGCCGTAGTTGCGCCAGTCGGAGAACGCGTCTTCTACCGCCCATATCGCGCGGTGGACTGACTCGTGCACCCGGGCGAACGTCGCTCCCCTCACTCGTGCGAGCTGCTTGAGGGCACCCTCGAGGGCCTCGTGCCGAACACCGGCGCCAGCGTGAGGCGGTGGAGGCTCGTACAGGTCAAGAAAGCGCTCAAGCAGTGCGGGCTCCTCGCCGACCAGGAAGGCCCACTCGCGCAGCTGCGGATGAGCCGTGAGCAACTCGGCGATGCGCTGAGGCTTGGGCCACGTAAGCTCATCAAACCTCGGAGGTTCCGGAGGGGCCGACTCAGCCAAGAATCGCCGGGCGATCTCCGCCCGCGCCGTCTCGGGACTATCCAGCGCCTCGACGTCCGGGGCCATCGCCGCCTGCAATTGTTCGAGCCGCCTCCTGGCCGCGCGCTCGGAACGGGCGAGGCCAGCCTCAGTCACCGACGTGAGCAACAGCTTGAGCTCTACGGCCTCGGCCATACCCCACAACAGCGCGAACTCAAGGTTGAGGTCGCTGGGGGGATAGCCGAACCACCGCTCGAACCGCTCTCGCCGTTCGCGTTCCTCCGCCTCAACTGAACTGCTGTCCCGCGGGAACACACGTGGCGCGCGAGCATGCGCATGACGCTCTGCGGGCTGTGCCCACGACCACCGCAGCACATCCACCAGCGGAGCGTCGGCTCCTCCGCTATCGACCCATTCGTCGTCGACGATGGCTACCGCCCCGACGCCCCGCGCGTACTGCAGGTTCGCGGCGGTGTGAACATCGCTCCAGATCACGGGCCGTGTCACTCGTCGCAGACTCGGATGACGCGTGAGCCGGTCGCACACCTTGAAGCCAATTTGCTCCAGATCGCCGGTCTCGGCCCGCAGGTCGATCAGCGTGACGGACGCGCGTCTGGGTCGTTGCGCTGCGTCGGCGTAGAGCGATACCAGCAGCGCATTTCGACTAGGTGTCGCTCTCACCTCCCAGTCGTCCAGCACCCCGGCTCGGCGCAGCTGTTCCTGAAGCAGCACCCTACGGTCGCGCACGTTGATCGGACTGGCGTCGTACAGATACACAAGACGAGAAGCCATCGGCGCAAGACTAGGCATAAGGGTCGACGTGGTCGAGCCGTCTTGCGCGCCGGGGCGGATGCTCGTCACGCAAAGCAGGATATTTTCTCCTCTCGCGCACGCGGAGGGGACTGGTCCCCCCCACAGCTTCGTCCTATCCGGGCTAACGTGCGTTGCTACCCGGGGGCCGGACCAGGGAAAGACCGACCAAAAGGGAGAACGCGACCATGAGCCGAACCGGACGTGCTGTGGTGTCGATTGCCGCGTGCGCAACGCTGATGGCGGTCGGTGCATCGACAGCTGCGGCCAAAGCGAGCTCGGTGCATTACTTCGCGAAGCGGGTGTACCTGCGGAGCAGCGGCGCCAACGGCCACCTGCTGCCGCCGCACTCAGGGCTGGCCGTCGGCGATCGCGTCAGCACGGCGTTCAACGACTACGCCGGCGACCACACGCACCACCGCGAGCAGGCGACTGCGTCCAGCGATGTTGTTTGCGTAGTCACGGGCAGCAGCACGTTTCTCTGCGACGAGACGATCGCGATCAGCGGCTCGATGATTCTTGGCGACGACTTCGTGATCAACCTCCTATCCAAGGGACCCACGACGTTCAAGATCACCGGCGGTACCGGCATCTACCGGCACGCGCGCGGCATCGTCATCGCCAGGAGTGTCTTAGGGGAGTCTGGACTCGACCTCACGATCGAGATCAGGTCCTAGGAGAACCCAACGGGGCTGGTCAGTATTCGGCGACTGACCGCGCCCGTTGCGCCATGAGACGATGTCGATCATGCCGTCGACCGAAGACGCCGGACGCGGGCAGCGGCAGCTGCGGCTCATCGCGACGATCGCAGGCATCGTGGTGGCACTGGATGCTGTCACCAAGGCGATCGCTGCTCGTGCCCTGGCCGGACGGGGCACCGTGAACCTGATCGGCGGGCACTTCCATCTTGAGCTGTATCGAAATTTTGCGGGGCCGGGCAACATTCTGCGCGGGCATCCGGTGCTGGTTTCTGTCCTCAGTCTGGCTTCCGTGGGATTGATCCTCCTCGCGGCGCGCTCAGTACGCACCACCCGCCACGCGGTCGCGATTGGCCTACTGCTCGGCGGAGGGATCGGCAACCTCCTGGATCGGCTCCTTCGTGCCCCGGGACCACTGCGCGGCGGAGTCGTCGACTGGATCAAGCCAACCCTGTCCGGAGGCAGCCTGAATCTCGCCGATCTAGCGATCAACG
This sequence comes from Solirubrobacteraceae bacterium, assembly GCA_035504535.1. Classification (GTDB taxonomy): domain Bacteria; phylum Actinomycetota; class Thermoleophilia; order Solirubrobacterales; family Solirubrobacteraceae; genus Palsa-465. Next base: position 2,612 of record DATJRS010000058.1, read on the forward strand.
CAGCCGTGATCACGATTCTCGTCGGAGTGGCACTTGACTGGCTGCGCCATCGCGGTAACCGACCAGGCGGCGACCCGGCGCCGGCCTAGCTGCCCTCAGCTGCGAGGGCGATCCGAGATCGCCGCGGAGCGCGCGTACGCGGGGCGCCCCTCGGCGCGTTGTACGTAGGCCTCGAGTCCCGGCCACGGTCGCAGCAGCTCCCGGGTGTTGGCTCCCTGAAGCACGCTCGCGCACATCACGTCGGCCACGCTGAAACGACCATCGACGAGCCAGTCACGCTCAGCGAGCGCCGACTGCATGGCGGCGGCCGCCTCGGTGAAGCGATCGTGGGCCGATGAGTCGGGGACTTCTTCGCGGAGGTCGCGAATCCAGCGAAACAGCGGCCCTTCGAGTTCGGAGACCGCGAACACGACCCATTGGTAGGCGAGCCCTCGCTCGGGCGAGCCGACGGGACCGATCAATCCAGCGTCTGGGTTCAGATCGGCAAGCTGGAGGCAAATCGCCGCGGACTCGAACATCGTCGTGCCGTCCCCGAGCTCGAGCGCGGGCACGCGTCCCAGCGGATGCCGACGCAGGTGCTCCTCAGAGCGGCGCTGCGCCCCCGTGATCTCGGTCAACTCACACGGTGCGCCGATCTCCTCAAGCAGCCAAAGGACGCGGCTTGACCGAGTCCGCGGCATGTAGTAGAGCCGCGGTGTCGTCATCGTCAGAAGCCTACCGATGCCGCGCAGTGGCGGTGCGTCTGACATCGTTGCGGTCGATGGCGGTCACGCTCCAGCAGCACGTGCTTGGCGTCACCTGGATCGAGCGAGGTGCGATGGCGCGTGCCGCGCATGGGCTTCTCGACGATGGTCGGGTGTGGCTCATCGACCCTTATGAGGACGCGGAGGCGCTGGCTGCGGTGGCCGAACTCGGCACTCCGGCCGGCGTGCTGCAGCTGCTCGACCGGCACAACCGTGATTGCGAGCGGCTCGCGCAGCGGCTCGGCGTCCCGCTCTTGCGCCTTCCGGCCAAGGCGGCCGGGTCGCCTTTTCAGTCGATCCCGGTGATTTCGAACAGAGCTTGGCGCGAGGTCGCGCTGTGGTGGGCCGAGCGTAAGACGCTGGTGGTTGCCGAGGCGGTCGGCACGGCACCGGCGTTCGCGCTCGGGCGCCGGGTCGGGGTGCATCCCATGCTGCGCCTGACCCCACCAAGCAAGCAATTCGCGCCGTTCGAGCCCGAGCGCCTACTCGTCGGCCATGGCCAGGCGATCGAATCCGGCGCGGATGCCGCCCTGCGCGATGCGCTCGCGCGGTCTCGCAGCGACCTGCCGCGATTGGTGCTGAGCATCCCCAACCTACTCCGCGGCGCCTGACCTTCAGCCACCCGCGTCCGCCGTGACGCCCGAGCTCATGCCCGAGCGGGACCGGTGGGCAAGGGCCACCCTCTACTCGGCGAAGCGCTCGCCGTGGGTCGCTCGAAGCGCTGCTCCGCCCGAGAGGGCTGGCGGCGACAGAACGCTTAGAGAACCTTTCGCCGGATCCGGCATCCTGTCCGGCGACCGATGACCATCTACCGTCCCCATCGCCGCCTCCGATGGCTCGCACTGCTCGCGCTCCTCGCCGCGGTCGCGGTTGCCTTCATCCTGCATGGCTCAGGTGGCGCACAGGCCATTGACGCGTCCGCCTTCAGCTCGGGCGCGTGTGTCGCGTATCCGGCGAGTTCGGGCAACCGCGGCGAGACTGTCTTCCTCGATGCCGGTCACGGCGGAATCGACCCGGGTGCCGTTGGCAGCACCGAGTCCGGCCAGGCTGTCTATGAGGCTGACGTGACGCTGCCGATCGAGCTCGATGCGATGCGGCTGCTGACCGACCAGGGTTTTCGCGTGGTGGTCTCGCGCACTCGCGCAGAGTCGGTCGTCCGGTTGACCAATGCCGATGTGTCCGGCACCGGACTGACCGCAGCGGGTGTGCACAGCGATGTCGCCGCTCGCGACATCTGCGCCAACGACGCCGGCGCCAACGTCCTGATCGGGATCTACATGGACGCCGGCGACGGCGGCGCCGGGAGCCTCACCGGTTACGACGCCGACCGCCCGTTTGCGGCGGCCAACCTGCGGCTGGCGACGCTCGTCCAAGACGACGTGCTCGGCGCGATGAACGCCCAGGGGTGGCAGATCCCCGATCGCGGGGTGCAGCCGGACACCGGGCTCGGGTCGGTCAGCGATCCCGGCACATCGCTTGCCAGCAAGGCCGAGGCCTACGGGCACCTCCTGCTGCTTGGGCCGGCGGACCCTGGGTTCTTCTCGACGCCAAGCGAGATGCCCGGGGCGCTGATCGAGCCGCTGTTCATCACCGACCCATTCGAGGGCTCGATCGCCGACAGCGCCCACGGGCAAGAAGTGATCGCTCAAGGCATCACCAAGGCCGTCGAGCAGTACTTCGCGGCGCGCGGGTAGTGCCGCTACGCCGTGGCGAACTGCGGCGCGAGCTGAGCCAGCCGCAACGAGTTGCCGGAGGGGTCTCGCAGCCCGCAGTCCCGGCCGTATGGCATCTCGGTGGGCGGCGTCGTGAACTCCACGCCGGCTTCGCTCAGGCGCTTGTAGTCGCCGTCGACATCCTCGGTCGTCAGGAACACGGTGCCGGCGAACCCCTTGGCCATCAGCGAGCGGACCTGTTCAGCGGTCTCTGAGTCCATCACCGGCGGTCCCGGAATCGCCATCAACACGACGGCGAAGTCGGGCTGGCTGGGCGGACTCACTGTCAGCCAGCGGAACCCGCCGATCTCCGGCATCGTGACGTCGTGGCGGACCTCCCAGCCAAGCTTGCCGACGTAGAAGTCGAGCGCCTCGTTCTGGTCGTGGACCCACAGTTGTGCGTTCTGGACGTGCATCGTTGCTCCTTTCTTGCGCGATGTGCCGTGCGGAGAAGCTAATGCACCCCCGTCGTCGCGTCTTCTCGGTTTGTGCTGTGTTGCGGACGGCCGTATAGGCGCTGGTAACACGCCGGCACGACCGCCTGCGCCGAGGCCGGCGGGAAACTCGCCCGGTACTCCGTCGGCGTCTGGCCGAAATGCCGCTTGAAGCTGACGATGAAGGACCCCAGGCCGACCAGCCCGACGTCAAGACAGATCACGCTCACCGACCGATCGGTGTTACGCAGCAACGCCCCGGCCCGCTCTAGCCGACGAGTCATCAGGTAGGCCTTCGGAGACTCGCCGAACGTGCGGCTGAACTCACGACTGAAGTGGGCCCGCGACAGACCCGCGGCAGCGGCCATGTCATCGACGCCGATCGGCTCGGCGTAGCGGCGGTCGGCGTAATCCCGTGCGCGCAGTAGATGCCTGGCGGGCGGCACTGGGGTCATACCGCGAGGCTATCCGGTGACCGCGCTCGGCTGGCCCACGACCTGAACTGAAGCCATCCCGTCGGCGAAATCGGCCAACAACGTCGAGTTCCGATTTCGGCCTCGCCCTCGATGATTCCGACCACCGAGGCATCGCTCATACTCTCGATGCCGATCACCTGATTGGGATGATGCCTCCGGGGGCGACGGCGCGGTAGTTTCGCGCGCGGTGGCTGTAGCGGTCCATATCTCCGCCAAGAACATGTCCAAGTCCGATTACGAGCGCATCATCGGCGACCTCGAGGCTTCGGGACTCAGCCAGCCCGCAGGCCGGCGCTTTCATGCCGCGTACGGCGATGACGAGGTTCACGTGTTCGAGGTTTGGGACTCCGAGGAGCAGTTCCAAGCACACGGTGAGCACTTCTTCGCCGCGCTCCAGGGGGCCGGCATCGATGCCGGCACCGTGTCGCTCGGTTCTCTTCATTCAGAGCTCCCAGATTGACGAGCCGCACGCCGTGACGGATATTGGCGACAGTCAGTTCCACAAAGGGCAGCCTGTCTGGGTCATCCAGGAGGACGGGTCGCGTCGAGCAGGCGAATACGTCGGCGAGGGAGAGCTGAGCGCCTGGTTCGGCGGGGCGCCGACCGTGATCGTCGTCTATCCCGACACACGATCCGGTGAATCGGTCGAGGTCGACCGAGTGATCGCGCGCGAGTTGGGGTGAGCGGGTGGCGCGGCCGACGCGGACTTCTCACGCAGTTGCATGCGGGGTCACGTCGTGAAACGCCGGGAGCCGCCGCGAGCCCGCTTGTAACGAGCGTCGGCCGGATGCACCGCCGGGATTGCGACCTCGTCGACGCGTCGATCGACGCGATCGGCCTGGGTTGCACACCATGCTGAAGCTAGCGGTTGCCGTCGTCGCGATCGCACTCGCCGACTGCATCAACCCATCGTTGATCGGCGGGGAGCTGTTTGTCGCTACCGGAGAGCGCCCACGTCAGAGCACGATCGCGTTCACCGTGGCCGCGTGGATCGTTACCTTCATGTTCGGCCTCGCGCTCGCTCTCGGGCTCGGGGACCTGATCCTGGCGCTCGTCCCGAAGCCGGGCAGGATGGTCAAGTACGGGCTGATCACGGCCGCGGGTGCCGTCCTCGTCGTCGGCGGCGCGATGGTTTGGATCCGCCGTAGATCGCTCGTCGACGGCGAGGCCAGCGATGACCACCACGACGCGCACCGGCCGGCTGCGCTCATGGGAGCCGGTATCGCAGGGCTGGAGCTGCTCACCGCGTTTCCGTACTTCGCTGCGATCGCGATGATCGTCGGCTCGGGCGTCTCGAGTGCCGAAAGGCTTCTCCTGCTCATCCTCTACTGCGTCATCTACACGCTCCCGCTGATCGCCATCGCGGTGCTCATCGCGGTAATGGGGGAGCGCGCCGAGCGGATCCTCGGACCGATCGGCCACTGGCTATCCGGTCACTGGCCAGCCGTGGTCGCACCACTCACCGTCGCATTCGGGATCGGTGTGCTGGCGTTTGGCATCGTCCAGCTCACCTCGACCTAGGGGTAATACACACCGACAAGCGTCACCCGAGGTCCCGCACCGATGTGAGCCGTCGATGATTCCGGACGCCGTTTCATTTCGCTCGAGTGGTCCCCCCGTTCGGAGCGGCGGTGATGCGCACACATGCCGCCGGGTGGCCTCCTTTGAGGCCACCCGGCGGGGCGCTGGGCGAATGACGTGGTTAGCGCGCGGGCTTGCCGCCGTAAAGCGCAAGGCCGTACGCGACCAGGACGTAGAGCGCGACCAGCGTCAGTGACCAGAACGGGTAAGCCGGAATGCTAATCATCGCTACCAGCGTGGCGACGCCCGCGAGGGCGACCCCAAACCAGCGCCCGAATGCATTCCTGCGCCAGATCAGGACCGCGGTCAAAGCCTCAACGGCTCCGAGCCCGATCGCGATCCAGCCCCAGGTGTTCAGATCACTCAGGATGTAGTGCGCATTCGCAACGAAGAAATGTGAAGCCGAGACAGCCGCGATGCCCCAGATAACGTTGAGGCCCGCTGCAATCACGAACATCAGCGCCGCGAACAGGATCCATCCGGCGCCTTTGTACGAAGGCTCTTCAGTCGCGTACGTCGGGCTCGGCCCGACGGCCCGCACGGGCTCCGTACTCACCCCGTTGGTCTTCAGGGCAGACATTGAACCTCCTTTCTCTCCACTCCGTGTTCCGGAGTGACCTCGTATCCTGATGTGGACACTTGACCTGATCGTAAGCCCGGTTGTGGGGCTGACCATCCGGTGAACCGTGCAGATTTGCCGCGGGAAGTGTGCAACCACCTCACTACGGCAAACCACCGATGGGTGTTTCTGCAGTTTCACTTCTCAACACCTCGGCCACTCGAAGCCAAGCGATCGGTCTGCTCATTCGTGGGTCGCACGAGGGGCAAATTTGAGGTCCCTTGACATCGCGACGCCCTCGAGGGAAACCACGGCGGGTTGGCATTTCCGGCGTTGCGGGCTACCGTGGCGTGCAATGCCAAGCGCGAACCGCTGCCCGAACTGCCGAGAGACGATTCATCCGTTCGCGGCCACCTGCCCCTCATGCGGCGCTGATCTTGATGCTCACCGCCGCAGCGCCGGTAACCGGCCGCGCTGGCGACAGATCAAGGTCCCGCGCATCACCAACAAAGTCATCGACCTGGTCGTCGTTGCGGTGGTCCTGCTGCTGCTCGCGCTCTTTGCGCCGCTGTTCGGGGCGGCTCTCGCCCTCTTCGTCGTTTGGCAAGCGCACCACTCCGGCCTGGTGGCTCGACGCAACATCGCCATCGTCTGCGCAGCCATCGCCATATTCAACCTCGCGGTCCCGAACGCCTTGCTCCCTCACCTGGTCTAGGCCGACGATCTCGCCGGTGGCCCGGCCAGCCATGGGTGAGCCAGACGAGATGGCGAACAACCGGCGCTCAGCACGCGAGGGCGCCGGCTTCAAGGGTCGTCGGCTATCAGCATTTAGCGAGCGGGCGAATGAGCCCGGGGAGCCGGGAGCAACGAAAAGGGGGACGATTCAGGCGCGCCTGTGCACGATGAGCACCGTGCGCCCCGAGTGCGCCGCCACGGCGCCGGCCACGCTGCCCAAGAAGATGCCCGGGAACCCACTCTTGCCGTGGGAGCCGAGAACGATCAGGCTCGCGTCGTAGTCGTCGGCGACGCGGGCGATGCCTTTCCAGGTTGGCGCTTCCTCGACCTCGAGACTGCGGGCGCGGAAGCCCGCCGCTTGCGCCAGCGACACTCCCTCCGCGGCGGTTTCCTCGGCCGCTTTTCTGACCTGGTCGGTTGCCGCTGCGTCGAACTTCAGCTCGTGCGGTGGGATGAACCCGACCGCGAACGGGCGCCACACGGTCAGCACCACGGCATCCCGTCCCGGCTCGAGCTGGCGTCCCGCCTCCTCGATCGCCAGCTTGGCCAGCTCCGAGCCGTCGTAGGCGAACAGCACCGGGCCGAGATCTCCGGAGCTCATGTCACCGCGCCGGTCCGACGGTCGGCCACCGGAGCAGCCCCATCCTCCTCGCGCGGGCCACCGTAGCGACCGGCCGCGTCACAGGCGAGTGGCTCGGTGAGAACAGTGGCCCGGGAGGAGTCACGGATTCGATCCAGCAGCGGCGGCGAGTACCACGCCGGGGCCTGACCGCTGCTCCATACGTCCAGCGCCGGCGAGGGTGGGCGCACTCGACCCAGCGCGTACAGGGAGACGGCGAACAGCGTGCCGCCGGTCGCGATCCCGAAGCAGATCCACAGCGCGGTGTCGGTGCCGGCGGTCCGGCTGCCTCCGACCGTCGCGGCCACATGCTCCAATATCGGCCCAACCGCAAATGCCGCGCAGGCCCGCAGTAGCTCGATGATCGCGAACACGCGCTGCAGAGCGTTGTTGCGCAGCGAGAAGCCGGCGATGAACAACGCCGGCGCCACCGAGCCGCCCACCCCGAGTCCGATCAGTCCCGACCCGAGCGCCATCGCCAGAGATGTGGGCGGGAGCTGTGACTGCAGCACCAGGATCCCCGCGATCAGGGAGAGCATGCCGCCAAGCACCAGGTAGTGGAGCCCCCGCGTCCGGAAGACCACGCCCAGCAGGACCGCGGTGATCAGCGCCGCGATGAACTCGGGGAACTGAAGCAGCCCCAGGTGCACGGGACTGAACTTGTCCGTGAGCAGGACAGCGGCGAGCGCGACTGCGGATATGGAACTCGCCGCCGCGCACATCGCGACCACGATCCCACTCACCGGGAGCGTGCTGCCGAGGGGGCGTATGCACAGCAGTGGTCGCCGGGCGCGATACTGGTACACCAGCAAAGCGACGATCAACGCGAGCCCGCCCAGCAGTGGCACGAGCGTCACAGCGTCGAGGAACGAATGAGTGAGCAGCTCCGACGCGCCGTAGAACAGGGCCAAGCAACCCGCGGCGGCCATTCCGACCGGCAGAGGGTTGCGAGTAGCACTCGGATCAGCCGGCGGCGCGTCCTGAAAGGTCAGCAGCGACAGCACCAGCGCCGCCGCGGCGATGCCGGCGATGATCCAAAACAACGGACGCCACCCGTTGGCTTGGGCCTGGATGCCACCGACAAGCGGCCCCAGTGCGACCGCGCCGAAGATGCAAACGTTGAGGATCATCGCGGTCCAGCGCAGCTTCGAGATGGGAAACGCGACGACGAGCGGAGGGACGGCCGCGATCAACAGCAGGCTGGTGCAAAGGCCCTGCAACACGTGGCCAGCGATGAAGACGCCGGCGTCGGGAGCGGCCGCCGCGAGCACCGAGCCGAGCACCAACAGCGCCGCATACAGGACCAACATCCGACGCTGGGGAAGATGCTGAGCCAAGAGAACCGCCAGGACTGTCCCGACGGCATAGCCAGCGTTGGCCAGGCCCGAGCTGAGGCTCATCGTCTGGAGACTCGTATGCAGCTCTCTGGCGATGATCGGCGTGATCGGCTCGAGCGCCGCCGAGAGCACCAGATACGGAACCAGCGCGAAGATCACCAGAGCCGCGGCCGCCGGATAACGGCCTGTCCATGGGCCCTCTCGCATCAGTCGATCTCCCAGTCCACGGCGACCACTCCATCATAGGCTCGCGGCGCCCCGACGAGCTATTGGCGGCTCAGCGGGGCGGCCTGAGCGTCTCGCAACGGCGCTTGCAGCAGTCGCGAACGACGTGCCGGGCAGGTTAGCCTCGCGACCCGGTGATTGGTTCCTGCACTCCCGAGCGGGTGGCGTCTGCGTGTAGACGCTGGAGAATTGCGGCCGCGCTTGTCGCGGCGGTGGCTGTTGTCGCAGTCGGCGCGTCGGCGAGTCGAGGCGACCTGGCGGGCCGCTACGCCCAGCATCAGCAACAGGCCAGCCAGCTGCGATCGGCGATCCGGGCCGACACCACCGCGATTCAGAGCTACGAGGGATCAATCTCAACCCTCCAGGCGCGGCTTGCGATCGTGCAGCGCAGGCTGGACGTCCAGGAGGCTCTCCTCGCCCAGGTTCGCCTGGAGCTGACGCGCGCTCGCGAGCGCGCGGCTCAGCTCCAAGTGCAGTACGCGCGCGACCGCCGGCTGCTGGCCCGGCAACTCGTGGCCAATTACGAGACACCGCCCCCGAGCCTGGTGGACGTGGTCCTCACGTCCAGCGGGTTTCAGGACCTCTTGAACAACGTCACCGAGCTCAGGGCGATCGGCCGCGCTAACGCTCACGTCACCCTACTGGTGGGTGAGACGCGGATCGCGATCGCTGCCGAAGCTCGGCGACTAGCCGCGATCGAGGTGAGGCAAGCCCGATCGGCGGCCGCCGTGCTCGCCGAGCGCAACCAGATCGTCCAGCTCCGACTCTCGATCGTCGATCGCGAGCTGGCGTCGGCGCAAGACCGCGCGAGCAAGGAGCGTCAACTGTCTGCGCTGCAGAAGACACTTGCACATGAGGAGTCCGTGCTCCAGCGCCAAGCCGACCTCGCGGCGGTTGCCGAGTTCCGGTCCGAGCGCGTCCCGATCAATCCGACGTCCGGCTCCTACATCGACCCGCTGCAGTTCGTCGATCACTGGGAGCGCACAGACCAGGGCGTGGACGCCACGATGCCGGTGGGAGCGCCGATTCTGGCGCCTTCGCAGGTCAAGATTCTCGCGATCGAGCCGGATTGGTATGCCGGCCAGCCGTTGGTGTACTGGGAGCTGCTCGCCGGCCCCGATGCCGGGATGGAGCAGTACGTGGCCGAGCAGATCACGGACATTGCCCCGGCCGGAAGCATCTTGCAACAGGGCCAGGCGATCGCTCGCTACGCGGCGAGCGGCACCGGGATCGAGTACGGCTGGTCGACACCCGACGGTGTCACGCTCGCCCTGGCCACCACCGGGTATGAGGAAGGAGAGATCACACCCGCCGGGGTGAACATGCGCAACTGGCTCAACAGCCTAGGCGCGAACGCCGGACCCAGTTAGCAAGGCCTCGAAGGCGCGATCGGCCCGACGGGCAGTCTGATAGAAGACGCAGGCATGCCAAGCGCTCAATTCGACATCAGCGCAGACGACGATCGCGTGAGAATCACGACATGGACGTTCCAAGACGGTCAGGACACTGGCCACCACCAGCACGAGTACGACTACATCGTGGTGCCGATCAGTGGCGGGACGTTCGAGGTCACGGAGCCAGACGGCACCACCCGCGCCATGACCCAGCAGTCGGCGGTCGCCTACCTTGGACGAGCGGGCACTGAGCACAATGTCATCAACCGCAGTGGGCGCGCGGCGGTGTTCGTTGAAATCGAGCTCAAGGGCTGAGCTCAGCCTCCCCTCCGCTGCAGTTCAGCGCGTGAGATGAGGGCGGCGCGCGGGCTGCTCGATCCGCAGCAGACGGCCGCAAATGCTTGCGCTTCCCATGGGGCGCGATCGCCGGCCTTGGCGTTCAACTCGTCGCGATAGCACCCCCACGTCGGGATAACGCTCAGTTTGCGATTCCGGACGGCTAGGATCGTGCGGTGTCCGGCGGTCAGACGCACTCGGTCAAGCGACATCTCGACGTCGATGCGCATGGCTACGACGTCCAGATCCGTCGGTTCATCCCGTACTACGACGACATGCTCGCGACCGGCGTCGAACTGCTTGCGGCGCTCGCCCCGGCCAGTGGGCATGTGCTCGACCTCGGTGGCGGTACCGGCGCGTTATCGGCCGCCGTGCTCGACGGGCTTCCCGGAGTCCGCGTGACGGTGCTGGATGTCGATCGGGAGATGCTCAGCGAGGCCCGCCGGAGGCTGTCTGGCTACGGGGAGCGAGTCGCGTTCAAGGAGGGCAGCTTCCTCGGCCCGCTGCCCAGCGCGGACGCGATAGTCGCGTCGTTGGCGTTGCACCACGTCCACGATCTTCAGACGAAGACTGAGCTTTACCGCGCCATTCACGACGCGCTCTCGCCCGGCGGAGTATTGCTCAACCTGGATGCCGCGGTGAGCGAGGACGCGCGGCTGAACGCCCTGGTATTCGATCGCTGGGCGCATCGGATGAGTGAGCACGGAATCACCGACTCGGAGGCGCGCGGTCACTTCGCCGCGTGGTCGGACGAGGATCGCTACTTCCCGCTCGGGGTAGAGCTGGGCGCGCTCCGCGAAGCGGGCTTCGATGAGGTCGAGTGCTTCTGGCGACGCGGAGCGTCCGCGATCACCTGCGCGCTCCGCGCGAACTGACTGTCCGACCAACGCTCTAACCCGGCGCGGATTCGACTGCAATCCAGAACGTCGGGTGTGATCTCCATACCTGGGCCGCGCTGGCCGCGGCCCGCGTGGTAACCCGCAACTTGTCGGCGCCGCCGGAGGTGCTCGATCCTCCCCGAAGCGCTGACCGTCTCGCAGGGTGCTCGAAAGGCGAAGGCGATCGCCAGCGAGGTTGTCCCGTGTCGAGGGCGGTCCCTCGGCGGCTGCGGCTCTCCTCGCCGCACGCTTACCGAGATCGAGAATCGAGCGACCGCGGGTGAGCCGACGGCCGGCGCCCTCGCCCGGCCCCCGGATCACTTTCTGGGCGTAGGCCGGGGTGGAGACAGAAGTCCGCAGCGTGCTCGTCGGCCTGCGCTCAGGTAACCAGATCGACCGCCGGAGGCGTCCAGGTTCCGTCGAGGACGGTTTGCTTGGGCCAGTAGGCGCGGAGGTACACCGAGAAGTCCGCCTGGGGGGCGGGTAGCCAGTTCGGGCGATCTGACTCGTCCGTGGGTTCGTCGGCGGAAACGTGGATCGTGAGCGATCCGTCGGGGTCGGTCTTGAGGTTCTTGTTCTTGGTCCCTAGCGAGTACCGGTTGAGTTCGTTGGGGTGGAAAAAGTGGTGCTCGTTGTAGAGCGTGAGTGACCAGAATCCGCGAACCGGCGGGAGCCCGTCCTGATCGAACGCGATCGTGTAGGCGTGCGCGCCGTTGAGGCGATCGCCGGAGGCGTCGAGGTCTTGGTAGAAGTAGGCGGTCTCGACGGGCGTGTTGACGAAGATGTTGGCTCTGGCCATCGAAGTCCGAGACAGGTAGTCGGTCCCGAACGCGGCGCCGTTGCGCTGCGTGCCCCAGTTGTGGGCCACCGGCAGCCCGATGTTGCGAAACTCGAACAGATCCCGGACGAGGCCGTTGTTGGCGTTGATCGCCGCTTGCGTCAACACGTCGGCGAGGCGCGGGTCGCCGGCGGCGTTTAGGAGCGATCCAAACCAGGCGTACAGGGCCTCCTCGCCTGGCCGGGCGGGGACTTCCTCAAGGACGGCTGGGAGCTCGGCGAAGAACTGTTCGGGGATGACCCATTGGGTTTCCTGCTCACCCTGGGTGGCCTCGCCGGCCGGGAAGCTCGGCACTGCCACCCAATCCTTGGTCTGGAGCTCTCCGGTGTACTGCTCGAGCGGATACACCATCACCTGATTGATGACCGACTGGATTGCGGCTCGATCGGCATCGGTGTCGTCCATGAACACGCGAGGGACAACCACCGCGATCCGCGTGTCGAACCGAAACACGTCGGCGATCCCGTCCGGGACCTCACCGTCCCAGGAGTCGGGCGCGAGAAGGTACAGGCCCGGCTTGGTGCCATACATCGCGCCGAGCCGGACGAACGAGTCGGTGCGCTGATCAACCGCCTGATAGACCCAGAACCGATCGCCGAAGTCGGGCACCTGGACTACTGAGGGTCCCCGGCGCGCGTCAAGCGCGCCGAACCCGTACACGACGTCCTGGTTCGGGCACGCCACCAGCTTCTCCTCGGGCGTGATGTAGTCGTGCAGCATCCCCACACTCCCCGGCGGTCCCGCGGGGACCACACCGCCGAGCAAGCCCGGCTCCGGGACCTTCTCCATGATCGAAAGCCGGTTGTGCATATTGACCAGCGGCCAGCCCCACAAGTACGCCAGCTGGCCCATCTGATCCAGATACTCGTCGGTCAGCCTTGATCCCGAGACCGGCCCCGCCAATGCCGTCATCATCATCCTCCCGCCTCCCCGCTCATCGAAGGTCAGTCCAACTCTGGACGCGCAAACCTGGCAGCCATACCGCGAACCGGCATCACCCGGTTCGGGTGACCGGTCCTCCCTCCCAGTTCAGAGCACCTGCATTCCGAGACGACGGGCGACGTGGCTGCTCCGTCACACGGACGCAATCGTCAGCTTCCGGAATAGCGGACAACTCGTTGCTCCGCATCGTCGGCGGAGACCGTAAGTCTCGGCGGAGTGGCCCGAGCCCGTGAGATAGGTCCGACCTGCGCGCCTGCGCACCAGCAGCGAGAACACGGCGCGTCCAATGCTTCCGTGCCCGGTTGCGTTAAAACAAGCTTGCCGCTCCAAGTGGAGCGAGGTGTTTGGCCGTGCGTACGATGACGCGGCGTCGTCGATGTGGAATTCTCAGAGCGTGCTAGGCCGTTTAGACGCTCGTCCGAGGGGAGCACTTCTGTGAAATACCTGACTGACGGCGTGCACTTGTACGAGAGAATCGCCTGGTGTCAGAACTTTGGCTTGGCCGGCGGCGGCTGGCTCACCGTGCGTGACTGCCGAACGGGCGCCGTGCGCCTGATGTGCCAGTTGGAGCTGGCGCTGTGCGACCCAGTCCCCCAGGGGTCCACGATGTCACGCTAGCGCCGTCCGGACCTACGCAGAGCCCGAGGTCCCGAAAAAGCATGTTTGCGTCGTGTCACGCTCGGTATCTCCCGATAGCCCGCGCATCGGCTTGATGTAAACTGGCGGCCGCCACCGGCAGCTTCCGCAGGGCGGTTTGGCGGGAGTGATCCGGCGGTGGTCTCCACTCGATGCCCCGGCCTTGCCCATTGGTGACTTCTCGGTCGCCAACCCCCGAACGAGACGCTCGCTGACCGAGGCAGTCCGGCGCGTGACGCTCAGCGATCGCGCTGCCGCCGTGAGGGCTGCGTGGCCACGGTAGCCGTGGCTGGGTGACACTCGAGCAGCGGGCTGGGATGGGCGATGAATCGCGCGGGTGCGTCGAGATCGACGAGCTGAGAGGACCGCTCGGCCAGGCGAACCGCAGTCTGACCGCACCGGTGCTCCAAGATCGCGGCTGGCAATTGGCTCGAAGCAGCAATCCGGTTGGGCCACAAGTTGGCTTTTCGAGTGGACGAGAAGGACCGTTAGCGGACCGGGCTTGGCGGGCTACTTCACCCGTGACGGAGCAGGGTGACGAAGTTCTGCTTGGGTCGTCCTCGTCCCGGGACTTGCGTACGAATGGCGGGCGTTGATCGCCCATTGGGCGGCGAAAGCCCGTTCGTATGCGGGCCGCGCTTCGCCTCGGGCAACATAGCCAGGCGCTCTTCGGCCCATGGCTGGTTGGCCTCCAGGATCTTGGCGGTCACGAGTTCGAGGATCGGCGGCTCCACGGTGTTGAGCGCGGCGAACATCCAGGTGATGGCGCGCGCCCGCGCATCGGCATCGTCCGGGAATAGTCCCGCGTGGTGGTCGGCGATGTGGAAGACGATCGCGCCTGTCTCGAACAGGATAAGATCGCCTTCCTCATAGGTCGGAATCAGGCCGAAAGGGTGAACGCCCAGATGCGCGGGTTCTGTCTTCGCGCGCAACGAAATAAGGCGAACCTCGTAGGGCTGGCCCACCTGTTCAAGCGCCCAGCGAACGCGCGTATCGCGTGACAGACCCATGCCGCCATCGGGCGACCGGTCAAAAGCGGTAATGACGATGGTCATCGTTCTCCTCATGTCCGGTTGGGGTCATACGCGTCGGACTCGGCCCGGAGCAAGAACTCATCGCTCGCCGACTTTGCCTGCAGCGACGGCCGGACACCGAGAGCGGTCGCGTCGTGCGGTTCGCCGAGCACGACGCGTGGTGGCTGCTTCATCACAAGCCGAGTCGCGGCTGCCAGACGGCTGCTTAAGCAGGTTCTCAGCCAAGCCAACCGGACCCTGCCGGGTAGTGAGTGAGGCCCGTGTCCGTGTATGACGCGCTCGAGAACACGCACAGTGGCGCAGTAATCTGATCGAACCGGGGGCCGAAACGGCCGCACAGCCTGCGAACTGGAGGGGATCGATGACGGAGGCGCAGTTGGCCGAGACTGAGCTGGGCGCGCTGGCGGTCGAGGCGTTCTTCTACGGATTTCCGCTCGTGTTCGACCTGAGCGAGGTTCGCCGGTTCGAGCGTGACGGTATCGGTGCGGTGGCGGCGAGCCCGTACAACCGGTTCGGGCACGCCAACCGTCTGGCGGGGCCAGAGACGAAATTCGTCTCGGTCAACAATGACACCGTCTACTCGATCGCCAACGTGGACGTCAGCGGCGGCCCCGTGCGCCTCGACGTTCCCGACACTAAGGGTCGCTATTACGTGCTTCAGTTCGTCGACGCGTGGACGAACAACTTCGCGTATGTCGGCCACCGCGCCACCGGCACCGAGGCCGGGTCCTTCCTGTTGGTCGAGCGCGAGTGGGACGGTGAGGCGCCGAGCGGCGTGCCGGTGATCCGCTTCCCGACGAGCATCGCGACGATCGTCGGGCGATGGGCGGTCAGCGGCGAGGCGGACCTCGCGAACGTCGCCGAACTGCAGGAGCGTCTGACGCTGACGCCAACCGCATCCGGCGACGGTGTGCCCGACGGCGATCCCGCGGTTCCGGAAGACCTCCGCTTCTTTGAGCAGTTGCGCGTGTGGATGGCCGCGTTCCCGCCGTCAGCGCGCGACCAGGCCTACCAGCGGCGCTTTGCGCCGCTCGGCCTGCTCGAGGCGCGATCGCCCTACACCGACGGCTCCGACGCGCAGGCGGACATGCTGCGCGGGGCGCTGGGAGCCGCCCGGCAGAGAATGGATGAGGCGTTGAAGGGTGACACTAGCCCGATCCAGAACGGCTGGAGCCTGACCTACCACGTGTTCGACTACAACCTCGATTTCTTCGAGGTTGGCGCCCTGGACGATGACGCATGGAAGCTGGCGGACGGGCCGATGCGTTACGCGCAGCGCGCGCTGGCCGCGCGTGGCGGTCTGTGGGGCAACCATGGATACGAGGCCGCGTATGCGATGGTGTACCTGGACGGCGACGGCGACCCGCTCAACGGCACCAATCGATACGAGTTGCGGTTCGATCGCGAGCCGCCGGTCGGAGCGTTCTGGTCGGTGACGATGTACGACAACACCGACTTCTTCCTGGTTGCCAACCCGATCAGCCGTTACTCGATCGGCGACCGAACTTCCGGGCTCCGGCGCAACGCCAACGGCGGGCTCACGATCGTCATGCAGCACGATGAGCCCGGCGAGCCCGAACGCCGCGCCAACTGGCTACCGACGCCTGCGGGCGGGTTCCGGCCGATCCTGCGCATGTACGAACCCCACCTCGCCGTCTTCGACGGCCATTACGAGCTTCCGCCGATCCGCAGAGTCAGCTGACCCAGGTCGGCGAATGAGCGACGAACCGACGCCGCTCGTTCCACCCAGCCATGGTAGGCCCGCCGAGCGGATCTTGCGATCCGTCTTTCCCGTCGCGCTGCGGGTCAGCCTGTGGGTCAGCCCGCGGCCGGCGGCCCTGCTGGTGCGCCGCGTGTTCGCCGTCGGTGGTGCGAAAACGGCCGAGGCGCTTGACCGGCACGCGCCCGGTGGTGTCATCGCGCTCATCGACGAGCGCTACGGCGATGAGCCCGACATGCTGCTCGACGTCTACCGCCCCGCGTCGGCCACCACGCCGCTCCCACTCTTGCTCTGGGTTCACGGTGGCGGATTCGTCGGCGGCGCCAAGGAGGAGCTCGCGGGCTACTTCAAGCTCTTGGCGCATGACGGCTACGTCGTCGTTGGGCCGCGCTACTCGCTCGCGCCCGAGCACCACTACCCGGCGCCTTCCCGCCAGATCATGCACGCCCTCGGCTACCTGATCTCCAACCGCGATCGGCTGCTGATCGATCCCGAGCGGATTGCCCTCGCCGGCGACTCCGCCGGAGCGCACATCGCCGCGCAACTCGCCGCGCTCGTGACCACCCCGGGCTACTCCGCCACCGTTGGCATCAACCCAACGATCACCTCCGCCCAGCTACGCGGCGTGATCCTCGCTTGCGGCCCCTACGACCTCGGATTGGCCCGCCAGAGCATCGAGCGAGGCAGTCGCTTCGTGCAGATCGTCCTCTGGGCGTACACAGGCAAACGGAACTTCCTCGACGATCCCGCGGCCGCCGCCTGGTCGCTGACTCAAAACCTCACCCCCTCGTTTCCCACCACGCTCGTCACGGTCGGAAACGCTGACCCGCTCAGGCCACACTCAGAGCTACTGGTCGAAAAGCTCCGCGCACACGGAGTCACAGTCGAAACGGTCTTCTACCCCGACGACCACCAACCGGCGCTCGGCCACGAATACCAGTTCGACATCGACAGCGAACCGGGGCGAATGTTCCTCGATCGCGCACGCGCGTTCCTACGACAGCTTCTCGAACCGTCGCAGTCTTAGCAGGCATCAACGTGGACGGACACGCGCATATCTGGCCCCAGCGGAACATGCGTAGGATCCGGCGGCGGCCGAGCAGATCCGCCGCGCGATCGCCGAGCAGCATGAAGCCGCCGAACGTGAGCGCGTACGCGGTCACCACGAGTTGCAGGCTGGTCGCGCTGAAATGCAGATCGCGACCGATCGTGGGCAGCGAGACGTTAACGATCCTGTGGCCGTGCCGCATCGGCTTACGGGTGATGGAACACCTCGAGCGCACGCTCGCCCTCGCGTACCGCAAGCTCGAATGCCTCACCCGTCTTCGTGTCGGCGACCGATACCGTCACGTGGCCGTCGTTCCGACACCGCAGAAGCCGCACGTCGATCCCGTCGCTTGTGCGCCTGTCGAGTTCGCGTGTGATGTGGGGGTTGCGGCGTCATGTCGGTTGCTCCCGGGTCGTGTGATCGCTACGCGCTGACGCCGAACGGGCCGGCCATGAGGGGACAGCCCCGACGCGTCGGCCGCCGTTGCCGCGAGCGGTCTAGAGCTCGGCGATCCGCCGCTCGAGGAACCGCTGCTCGCGCCCCGAGCGTGCGAGGGCGAGTGCGCGCTCGAACGCTTCGCGCGCCTCATCGGTTCGGCCAAGCCGGCGCAGCAACTCGCCGCGGGTGGAGTGCAGATACTGGTAGTCGCCGAGCGTGAGCTGCTCGACGATCTCGAGCGCCTGCTCGTTTGACCCGGCCTGGGCGACGGCAGCCGCGCGGTTCAGCTCGACCACCGGCGAGCGTGTTATCTGGGCGAGCTGGCCATACAGCGCCGCCACCTCGTTCCAGTCGATCCGCTCATCCGCCTGGAGAGAGGCGATCGCCGCCTGCAGCACATAACGCCCGCGGCCCCCCAGCGCGATTGCGCGATCGAGCGCCTTCCGACCGGCCGCAATCTCCTCAGCGTCCCAGAGCGACCGATCCTGATCCTCGAGCAACACCAACTGTTCGCCGGAGAAGCGCGCCTGGCGCCGTGCGTGATGGATCTGCATGAGCGCCATCAGTCCGTGCACCTCCGGCTCGTCGGGCATGAGCGCCGCCAGCAGGCGGCCAAGTCGAATCGCTTCGCTCGCCAGGTTCACGCGTCCGCTATAGCCCTCGTTGTAGATCAGATACACCACCGCCAGGACCGCGTCGAGACGGTCTGGCAGCAGATGCCCGGCCGGGACGGCAAACGGAATCCCGGTCGCCTTGATCTTCGTCTTCGCCCGCGATAGGCGGCGCTTCATCGTCTCCTCTGAGACCAAGAACGCGTGCGCTATCTCCGCCGTCGTCAGCCCACCGAGCGCTCGCAGGGTGAGCGCAACCTGCGCCTCGAGGGAGAGCGCCGGATGGCAGCAGGTGAAGATCAGCTCGAGCCGCTCGTCCTCGATCACCGTGTCGTCTAGCTCGTCCATCGTCGCTTCTGGCACTTCCAGCTGCCGGGTCTTTTCGGCGAGCGTCCGATCGCGTCGGATCCGGTCGATCGCCCGGTTGCGCGCGGTGATCGTCAGCCAGGCGCCGGGGTTGGCCGGCACTCCGTCGCGGGGCCAGCGCTCCGCGGCAACAGCGAACGCCTCCTGGACGGCCTCCTCAGCGAGATCGAAATCGCCGAGGAAGCCGACCAGCGAGGCAAGCACCCGCCCCCACTCGTCGCGGAAGACCTCTTCCAGCAGCGCTAACCCTCCATCACCGGCCGGACCTCGATCGCGCCGTCTTGCACGCGGACGGTGGTGGCGGTCTCGATCCCTTGGAGCTGCGCGCCGCCCCGGGCGCGCGGGTCCTTGGCCAACGCCATGTCCTCGGCGGAAACACCCTTCTGCTCGTCCTCCGCCATCGACTCGTAGTAGCCGGGCTTTACGTGGATCAACATCGCGTACTTCATGTGAGACCTCCGGGAGGAGAGTGGATTGTCGCCTAACGACGAACGGGCGCATGCTTAGGGGACGGCCTCCCTGAAGCGGAAATCGGCGAACTCGATCGAGCCCGCATCCGCGCGGCCGGCCGTGTTCCCGGAGACTTGCGTGTGGCGAGCCCTCAGACCCCTGGGTAGGCCCGTTGCGCTCTCGGGGGAACGGCGAAGGTCGCCCGGCTCATCACGCGCATGAACTGATTTATGCCGTTGTTCCGGCATAGGCCGATCGAGGCATGATGGTGGCGAGCGTCGGCGGCGTTCATCACCGCGCGAGTGGCATTGAAGTCTTCGAGGTTGCGCTGAAGTGACACGAAATGCGTTCCCGGAATGCCATCGTCAATCGTGGCGAAGTCACGACGATTTAGCCGCGGCCGGCCGTCCAAGCGCGCGCGCGCGGCGGCCTGGGCGTGCCCCACGACGCCGTAGGCGCGAGCCGTGTCCGGTAGCCGCTCGAAGTCGGAGGGAGCATCCTCGGTGAGGGTCGCGGCACGTGAGGAGCTGACCGTCGGCGCGTACATGAGCGCAGTGCGGCGCTCGGCATTGAGCCGATACCAGGCGTCGAGGTCGAGCGCGAGCCGTGAGACATGCATCGTCGTCCCGCCCGAGAGGGGGCCACGCTCGATCGTGATCTCGGCCTCGGTGGCCTGGTTGCGGCGCAGCCCGGAATGAAAGCCGAGCAGAAGCGGAGAGTCCGGGGGAATGTCGCCGCCCGCGACCTTGGCCGGGAGACCGGCGCCCGTAAAGCCCGTCCGGACTTCGCGCAGCCGGAGAGGGTCTCCGAGCGCCGTGGCACCATCGCCGACCAGCGCCGCCACGACCCCGTCGAGGCGGTCCTCGTCATCGGCGGCAAGGTGGATGCAGACGTCGATGTCCTCCATGACGGCGCGCTCGCCGCGCGCCAAGGCGACCGGTCGGGCGATCGGAGCGGCCCGGTCGGTGTGCCGGGCGAAGTATCCCGGGCCCCATCCGACGAGCAGCAGCAGGCCATCGGGACCATGCCGAAACCGGCGTTCGAGCCGGTGCAGAACGACCTCCATCCTGCGCACGTCCGCGCGACCGGGCGAGCGGGTGACATCAAGCATCATCAGACGATGGAACCTGGGGGGCACGGCCCGGCCGAGATCATCGACGCCAAACGTCGCTTCCCATTCGTGTTGCGAGCTCATGCGCCCACCGGAGGGTCGGTGGTCAGCGCGGCGAAGGTCCCCGCCCAGCGCACCGGACCCGGTCCTGGCTCAGCAAAGGCCGCGAAAGTCTTTCCGCGCGCTTGGGGCTCATCGAGCGAGGCGAGGCAGATGCGGGCCAGATCGGCCCGTGGGAGCATGCCGTCGGCCCACGAGTCCTGGCTCAAGGTCAGCGCGTAGCGACCCGGGGGGTCGCTGGTCAGCCACGTGGGCCGCACGATGGTGTACCGCCGGCCGCTGCAGCGCACCACCTGCTCCGCGGTCATAAGATCCTTAAGGCGCTCCGGCGTATTGAGCGCGTGTGCGTGCCCGTGAGCGACCGAGAAGCCGCTGACCAAGACCAAGTGTGGCGTCCTCGGAGCCGAATCCGGGCATGCCGCGACGATCGCGCGGGCCTGGGCCGCGACCGACACCGCCTCACGTGCTGGGACGAGCACCACGCCCTCGGCACCGGCGATCGCCGCTCGCAGGGAGCCGGCGGCTTCGGGTGCTTCAACGACTCTGACTACACGACCTTGGCTACGCCCCAACGACGCCACCAGCATGCCTGTGCCGCGACTCCCTCCGGCCACGACGAGCGGTCGGCCGACGGCCTTGTCATCAGGTCGAGCGACGTGCATGGCTCGAAGCTTCGCGTGCCGCGCTTGGGAGATGAGACGCCGCTGCGCGGCTTCGCTTGCCAGCTCGTCTGCTCGAGCCTTGGCGAGTTGACCGTATAGATGGGGATTCATGAGTCGAGGTGGGTCGAGTGTTCGATCGCTGTCCACGCTAGGTCGTGGGGTCCGGGATGTGAAGGACCGATTTGCGCTGTCTCCAGTACGACCTGGCATCGCAACTGCCTGACTCGCAGCTAGGCTTTCTCCGGTGACGGATCTGCGTCGGCTGCAGTACTTCGTTGCCGTTGCGCGCGAGCGCAACTTCACCCGGGCCGCTGAGCGGCTGCACGTGGCGCAGCCTGCACTCAGCCGCCAGGTGAGGTTGCTCGAGCAGGAGCTCGGGGTCGAGCTGCTGCATCGGACGACGCATGAGTTCGAGCTGACCGAGGCGGGCGAGTTCTTGCTGGAGCGGGGACCGGGACTGCTGGCGACCGCCGATGGGCTGTGGCGAGACGTTCGGACCTTTGGCACCGGAGAGCGAGGCGGCGTGGTGATCGCCTACGGAGGCAGCGCGAGCTACGAGACCGCGCCGCGCCTATTGCAAGCGTTGACGGAGCGCTTTCCGGGGATCGCCGTCACGACGGCGGTCAAGTCTGTGAGTGAAATCGTCGCGGGCCTGCGCGATGGCTCCATCGGCTTGGGTCTCGTCCGCTGTGCTCCGGAGAGCACTGATCTTGAGATGCGCCCGATTCGCCGCGAGCGTCAAGGGGTGTTGGTGCGACGCGACCATCGACTCGCGTCCAGATCTGGCGTCAGCGTGGCGGACATGGCCGAAGACCGGCTGCTGATTCACCCGCGGGACGCGAACCCGGGCCATTACGACGCCGTCGTGGGGCTGTGTCGCGAGCACGGTTTCGAGCCGCGCGTCTTGCTGCGCACGCTGAGCTTCGATCTCGCTTACACCCCGGTGCTGCGCGGCGAGGCCGTCGTGATAATCGGGGAATCGTCAAGCTCCATTGCGCTGCCCAAACAGTTGTGCTGGCTGCCGCTGTCCCCTCCCGCGAGCTTTGAGGTCTCGCTACTCGCCCGCCGCCACAACCGCTCGCCCGCGGTGGATCGGATGCTCGACGCGGCAACCGCGATCTGCCAAGAGCTCGGCTGGATCTAGAGCGTCGACCAGCAACACCTGGCCGTCATGTCGGGCCGTGCTGAAGACATGCCGCTGAGGTCTTTCACATCGGGGCGGCTGGGACCTACCGTGGCGGTAGATGAAGCGAACGCGCTCAATGAATGGAAGGACGCCCGATGCTCGCTTTGCTGCCCACTGACGGTTCAGATCCATTGGTGGCGCTCGGCGAGGAATTCCCGCCGCCGGCCGCTCCGGACGAGGCACTGATCCAGGTCGAGGCGTTCTCGATCAATCGCGGCGAGACGTTCCTGCTCGAACGTCCGCGGGGTGGTTGGAGGCCCGGCCGAGACGTATCCGGTCGTGTCATCCGCGCGGCTGCGGACGGGAGTGGCCCGGCGGCCGGTGAGCGGGTCGTGGGACATCCCCGGCA
The DNA here is from genome assembly GCA_035504535.1 of Solirubrobacteraceae bacterium. GTDB lineage: Bacteria > Actinomycetota > Thermoleophilia > Solirubrobacterales > Solirubrobacteraceae > Palsa-465. The sequence continues at coordinate 25,092 of DATJRS010000058.1, forward strand.
GGCCGGCTGGGCCCAGCTCGCGGCCGTTCCGAGCGCCGCCCTGGCCGTTCTGCCTGACGACGTCGATATGGTCAGCGCGGCAGCGCTGCCCCTCGCCGGACTCACTGCGCTGCGGCTCCTGCGTGCAAGCGATTCCGTCGCGGGGCTGCGCGTCCTGCTCACCGGAGCGTCCGGCGGCGTCGGCCACTACGTGACAGAGCTTGCGTCCGCCGCAGGCGCGTCGGTTACAGCGATCAGCGCATCGCCCGAGCGCGCCGAGCGGCTGCGCGCCTTGGGTGCAGCCGATGTCGTGAGCAGCCTCGAAGACGCCACCGGCCCGTACGACGTCGCCTTCGAGTCCGTCGGCGGTGACTCGCTGACGCAGGCGCTGAAGCTGCTGGCCAAGGGCGGTCGCTTGATCTGGCTCGGCCAGGCGAGCCGGATGCCAAGCCAGCTCGACTTCTTCGACTTCTTCGGCCAGACCGGAGCGACGATCCGCCATTTCGACCACGACGATTCGACGGTTCCGGATTCGCGTGACCTCGCGACCCTGGTGCGCCTGGTGGCGAGCGATCGTTTGCACCCGGAGATCGGCGTCGTCGCGGACTGGACGCAGACCGCCTCGCTCCTCGCGGACCTGCGCGAGCGCCGAGTTCGCGGCAACGCGGTGCTCCGGATCGACCAAGACACCGAGTGACCAATAACCATCCAGGAGAATCAGAATGACTGAACCAATCGATGCCAAGACGGTGGCTGCGCAGTATGTCGCAGCGGTACAGGCAGGCGACGAGCACGCCATCCGCGACCTCTTCGCGCCCGACGCGACGTGGACGCTGGCAGGAGAGTTGCCGATCTCTGGCGTTTGGAAAGGACGCGCCGCGATCATCGATGAATTCCTCGCCACGGCGATGTCTCACTACGAGCCTGGCTCGATCAGCCTGGAAATCACCGGGATGATCGCCGAGCACGATCGGGTTGTGATCCAGTGGACCAGCCGAGCACGGACGCGCGATGGCCGGCCGTATGAGAACAGCTGCATCGGCGTATTCACGATTCGCGACGGAAGGATCCAGTACGTGCGCGAATACATGGACACCCTCTATGCCCACGAGGTCGCCTTCTCTGACAGCAACACCGGGCGGCCTGCCGTCACCGGAGGTCGGTGATCATGCGCATCTTCATCGCCGGAGCAAGCGGCGTGATCGGCATCCGCCTGCTGCCGCTGTTGGTGGCCGCCGGACACCAGGTCACCGGCATGACTCGCACTCCCGCCAAGATCGCTGGACTGGAAGCGCTCGGCGCCGAACCCGTCCTGTGCGACGTCTATGACGCCGACGCCTTACGAGCCGCCGTCGTAGGGTTCCGGCCCGAAGCGGTGATGCATCAGCTCACCGATCTGCCGGATGACGCGGCCAAGCTACCGGAGGCCGGCGCACGCAATGATCGGATGCGCCTCGAGGGGACCCGGAATCTGTTGGCCGCCGCAGAGGCCGCTGGAGCCGAGCGGATCCTCGCTCAAAGCATCGCCTGGGAACAGCCCGGAGACCGGGGCGTTCACACCCGCGAGTTCGAGGACTCCGTGCTGGACGTCAGCGGCGTCGTGATCCGTTACGGGAAGTTTTACGGCCCCGGAACGTACTTCGACACCGAGCAGCCGTCGCCGCCACGGATTCAAATCGACGAGGCGGCACGGCGAACCATGGCAATCCTGGACGCTCCCGCCGGCATCGTGGAAATAGTCGAGTGACAGCTCGCAGACACACCGATATCACGGCTCGATGCGCCTGTTGGTGACGGGCGGCAGCGGAGTTCTGGGCCGAGCGCTCGCCCCGGTCGCGCGCGCCGCCGGGGCCGAACTGCTCGCGCCCACCAGACGGGAGCTTGACCTGTTCGATCCGGTCGCTGTCGCGCACGCCACGCGTGGCGTCGACGCGGTGCTCCACCTGGCAACACGGATCCAGCCCCTCGAGCAGCTCGACAACCCGGAGGCGTGGCGCGATAACGACCGTCTTCGCGCAGAAGCCTCGAGAGTTCTGGTGGATGCCGCGCTCTGCGCCAACGTCGCCACCTACGTGCAGCCGACCGTCACGTTCGTCTATCCCAGGGAGGGTCTTGTGTCCGAAGACACCCCGATCACCGACGTCTCGGAGATCCTGCGATCCGCGCTCACCGCCGAGCGTGAGACCGACCGGTTCGCACAAAGCGGCCGCAGGGGAATAGTTCTCCGCCTCGGACTCCTCGACGGCCCGGGTACAGGGCACGACGCGCCCGTGCGGGCGCTCGGCGCCACCCTCCATGTCGCCGACGCCGCCCGCGCCCTGCTCGCAGCACTCGCCCTCCCGAGTGGGATCTACAACGTCTGCCGCGACGGCGAGCGCGTGTCAAACCGTCGCTTCACAGACGCCGCCGGCTGGCACCCAAACAAGTAACAGCTCAGTGCGGATTTCCACAGTGGCAAGCCATCAGCACCAGGACGGAGCGATGATCGAACTCGAATACGAAATGACCTACGCCGAAACGATCGACGGGCCACTCGGCCCGACCACCGGCTCACCGCTCGGCGAGCGGTTGTGCTGGCAAATCTCCGCCGCAACGCTACAGGGGCCGCGGATCAACGCCACCCTCGCGATGCCGGGGACGGACTGGATTCGTCTCGGAGCCGACGGCATCCGCCGACCGGACCTGCGCGCGCAACTCACAACCGACGATGGCGAGCTGGTCCTGTTCCGCTACGACCTCGCCCTCATCCGCTCAAGCAAGCGGTTCGTCACCGCCCTCACATCTGGCGAGGCCACCACGTTCAACGACCAGTACATGAAGATCGCCCCGCAGTTCGAGGTCGGCGCGGCCCGCTACGCATGGCTCGGCGAAAGCCTGTTCCTCGGCCGCGGGCGGCTCGCCGGTCCGAACGCGATTGAGTACGAGATCTACCGAGTCAAATGAGCGCCCGCGTGAGCTCGCTGCCCAATTACCCTCGTCGACCCGAGCGAAAGACCGGCATGATCGGATCTGCCAGCGAGGCGATCCACCGACTGCGACGGCTGATCACCGAACTCGATTACGCCCAACGACGGCTTCTGGAGATCCAGACCGGCCTCGTGCTCACCCCGGAAACCGAACACGCGGTCGTCCGCGCGCAGATCGACAGGTTGAACGCCCTCTACGAAGCGTAGGGCCTTTGGGGCGGGAGTCACCGATAGGCCCGCGCGGACGGTGCCGGCGGCGCCAGAATGGGCCCGATTCGCAACACTTCCCGGCGACACGATGAACGGGAGACCGCGATGTCCGACGTGACTTATGTGCCCGCGCCCGGGCGGGAATTGCGCGCCTACCTGGCCACGCCGAGGGGCGAGGGCCCGTGGCCGGGCGTTGTCGTCGTGATGGACGCGCTAGGGCTCAGCGACGACATCCGGCTGGCGGCGGACCGCCTGGCCACAGCCGGATTTCTCGCGTTCGCGCCAGATCTCTACTCCGGGCGCGGCATCCGCTGCGTGGTTTCCACGCTCAGCGCCTCGCGGTCGGGCCGTGGCGAGGCCTATGAGAACATCGAAGGGGCACGAAGGTGGATCAACGCCCGCGAGGACTGCACCGGCAAGGTCGGGATCATCGGGTTCTGTATGGGAGGTGGCTTCGCTCTCCTCTCGGCGCCGCGCGATGCGTTCGCGGCGGCGTCGGTCAACTACGGCGAGGTGCCCGCCGACGCGGTGCAGCGGTTGGCCGGCGCATGTCCCATCGTCGCCAGCTACGGGGCTCGTGACCGCGGCTTGCGCGGCCGGGCGCAGCGATTGGAGAACGCGCTCCAGACGCTCGGGATCGAGCACGACGTCAAGGAGTATCCCGACGCCGGTCACAGCTTCATGAACCGAATAAACGTCGGTCCCGGCCTCGGTCAACTCGTCCGATTCATCGGCCTGGACTACCGTCACGAATCGGCCGAGGATTCATGGCGGCGCATCCTCGACTTCTTCGACGTCCACTTGCGCACGACGTCATAGCCATGCGCTAACACTGCGACGGCGACGGCTTGTCGTCAATCTGTGTCAGCGATCGGACCGGCACGCGCCTGGCAGCGTCACGATCACACGATCGTCACACATCGGTCATTGCATGGACACCAAAACCAGGCGCCCTGCCGGTTAGCTGCGTCGTGCTTATCACCCTGTTAGGCGTTGGGAATCGCGGGCCAGCGTCCGCGGTTCCACGTCCGGTGTCGCCGCGGCACGGGGGGCCGCCTCGGCACGTAATCGCGCGAGAGAGGCGGTTGAATGCTCGAGCATGACCACAAGTCGGGCGGCGAGGAGCTGGCCGGCGCGGACGGTGCACTAGGTCAGGAGCAGGAGTCGGAGGGCATCGTCGTCACGCGGCGTACGGCCCTCGTGGCTGGCGGTGTCGGCGTCGGCGGTCTGATCTTTGCTGGCCGCCTCGCAGTCGGTGCACCCGCGGCCGACGCGGCGCTGCCGACCACCACCGCCCCAGAGCAGCTGCGGCTAGAGTTCGGCAACAACCCCGAGACCGAGATGACCGTCTCGTGGAGCTCGCCTGGCACCGTGCCGATGCCGGCACCGGCGCTCGCCTACTCGACCCGTCCGATCTCCGCCACTAACCGCGGCAAGGTCATCGCCCTCCCAGAGCCGACGCCGCTTGATCTGACCGAGGGACCGCGGCGGGGCCCGAGCTCGACCAGCTTCCTCGATGGGCAGACCGGACAGACGACCTACCACTACCACGTCCCGCTCAAGGACCTGCGGCCTGACACGACCTACTACTACGAGGTCTCCGACGGTGCCGGCTCGACGGCCTCGGCGCAGTTCCGGACCGCGCCGACCGGTCGTGCCTCGTTCCGTTTCACCGCGTTCGGGGACCAGGGCCTGAACCCGCCGCGAGGGGCGGCCACCACGGCGGGGGTGATGAACCCCGGCGACAGTGCCGGCGGACCGCTTTTCCACCTGATGGTCGGTGACCTGGCGTATGCGAACACGACCAACCCGCCGTCGGTCTGGCGGCCCTGGGCGCTGATGGTCGCGCCCGCCGCTTCGACCTTCCCGTGGATGCCGGTGCCCGGCAATCACGAGCTCGAGACGGGCACGACCGACATCCACGGCGCCCCTGGCGGCGTCTACAACGGTCCCTACGGCCTGGGCACCTACATGGCCCGCTATTTGCTGCCGGAGAACGGGCTGACCAACTGGGATGGGAACACGCTGCAGGGCAACTTCTACAGCTTCCGGATCGGCACCGTGCTGTTCGTCAACCTCTACGGCAATGACATGATCTGGCAGACGTCGGACTTCAGCTCGCCGAACGTGACCCAGTACACCGGAGATCTGAAAGCTGACCCGGAGAACGTTGCGCTGGTCCCGGACGACAGCAACGGCACCCCCAACCTGCAGCTGCTGTGGCTGGAGAAGACCCTGCGGGAGGCACGCGAGCCTGGCTCCGGCGTGGAGATGATCGTCGTGCAGTTCCACTTCCCGTTCGCGAGCGTTGACACCGGGAACAGCTGTGACATGGGCGAGCGCGTGGCCTTCGGGCCGCTGTTCGACAAGTACGAAGTCGACATCACGCTCAGCGGACACAACCACAACTACTGCCGCTCGCTGCCGGTCCGCGGGTACGATCCGCCGGCCGGGGTCGCGACCGGCGCCATCGTCAACCCGTTTGGCACTTTCGCCGCGGGCGCGACGATCAATACCCGCCGGCCCACGGTGCGCCAGTCCGAGCCGATCTCGATCGACGGCCAGCAGGTCTTCGACACCTCGCTCGGTACCGTGCACCTGGTGGTCGGCGGCGGCGGGGCGGGCTCGACGATCGGCGAGACGATCGATGCTGAGACCGGGTTCACACAGGCCCACCCGTTCGCCTCCTCCAACGGCAACAACGTCCAGGCGATCGAGGACGCGCCGTGGCTCGGGTTCTACGACACGGCCAACGCCTACGGCTACGGCGTGTTCGACGTCGATCCCGGCGACCGCGCGGGTGAGACCTCGATCACGTTCCAGTGGTTCTCGGTGCCGGCCACCGGCAGCCCGCTTCCGAGCACTCCTGTGGAGAAGTTCACTTTCACTCGGCGCACCCAGAAGATCCAGGCGGGCGAGCCGAGGATTGTCGGCAGGCCCATAGTCGGCCACATGGTCACGGCCGACCCGGGCCAATGGTCGCCGAGATCGGTCCGGCTCAGCTACCAGTGGCTGCGCGCCGACCTGCCGATCGCCGGGGCCACCTCGTCGAAGTACGCGCTCACCGCGGACGATCTCGGTCAGCAGCTGCAGGTTCAGGTCACCGGGACGATCCCCGGCAACGTGACCGACACCGCGACCTCGGCGAGCGTCGTCGGCGTCGCTGCGCCGCCGGCAGCGCACCTGGTGACGATGACCGGCAAGCTCGCTGTCGGCGGGTCGCTGGCCGCGGTGGCGGCGCCGCCGGCGCTGGGCGCGACCCGCAAGTTCCAGTGGCTACGGGACGGTGAGCCGATAAGCGGCGCGACCGGCAGCACCTACGATCCGCTCGACTCCGACGCCGGCCATCTGCTCGAGGTGCAGGTCACCGAGAGCGTCGACGGCTACGACCCGGTGTCGGCGAGCTCGGCGCCGCAGCCGGTGTCGGGCGGTGGCACCGCGCTTGCGGTCCCAACGATCACGCCGGAGCCGACCGTCGGGGTCGCGGTCCAGGCCGAGATCGCCGCCGACGACGCCACACACCAGTGGCTGCTCGACGGAGCCGAGATCAAGGGGGGCGAGTCCGCCTCCTACACCCCGGTCCCGGCCGACGCGGGCAGGCAGCTTCAGCTGAAGCTCACCGCCGACGGCGAGTCGGTGATCTCCGAGCCGCAGACCGTCGCCGCGGCGGCGTTCAAGACCGCGTCGCGCCCCGGTTTCCGCGGCACGCCGGTGGTCGGCGGCACGCTGAGCGCGATCGCGGGACCGTGGTCGCCGAACCCGACGCTCAGCTACCAGTGGCTGCAGGACGGGAAACCGATCGGCGACGCCACCGAAGAAACGCTGGTGCTTCCTGCCGCTTGCGCCGGGAAAGACATCAGCCTCCGGGTCACCGCCGAGCGCACCGGCTACGTCACCCGCGAGACGATCTCCGACGCGGTTACGGTCGCCTACGGCACGATCGAGTCCTCGATGCCGCGGATCGAAGGCGACCCGCGCGTCGATCAGACGCTCCACGTGATCAAGGGCGAATGGAGCGCCCAGGCCAAGTTCCACTACCAGTGGATCGTCGGCGGCGTGGCCCGCGACGGCCGCAGCACCGGCCCCGCGTATAAGGTCCGCTCCGAGGATCGCGGTCAGCGCGTGACGGTCGAGGTGACCGGCCGGATGGACGGGTGCGAACCGGTCGTGCGGAGCTCGGCCGCGACCGAGCCCGTCCGCCGCACATAACGGTCTGGCCGGCGGTTGGGGCCGTGGCAAAGCCCCAACCGCCGCTGAGCAGAAGGCTGCGGATTCGGGTCGCCGGCAGGCATGCAGAGCGGGTTGACGCTCCCGCTCAGCCCGCGGATGCGGGCACGATCGGCAGGGTTCATCGTGAAAGGGCTGGTCCGCTGCGGACGCGGCTGTTACGGTCCCGCCGACGGCAGCGAAAGGAGCTTGACGATGAACGGCGTGACAGACACGGTGCCCGCGCTACGGGCGCGCGACGAAGCAGGCGGCACCGCGGCGCTCGAGCGGTGGGGAATCGACTCCGAGTACGGCGTGCTGCGCGACGTGTTGCTCGGCTCGCCCGAGCACTTCCGGTGGCTGGGCGAGGAGAACGCCCAATACAGCGCGCTGGTGCGCGAGACCCTGCGCCGCGGATATCGCTTCGACCGCGAGCGGGCACTCCGCCAGCACATGGAGATGGTCGATGCCTACCGGCAGGCGGAGGTCGCCGTTCATCAGCTCGACGCGCACGAGGAGCTGCCGTATTCGGTCTATGCCCGCGATTCGAACTTCATGACCCCGTTTGGCGCCGTCGTCACGCAGCTGGCCAACCCACGGCGGCGGGGCGAGTACGCCAACGTGCTGCGCTTCTACCTCGAGCACGAGATCCCGATCTATGACCTGGTCAGCGCCGGCAACTTCGAGGGCGGGGACTTCAACCTGATCGAGCCGGGCTGCGTGCTGATCGGATACACCGGGCTGCGCGGTGAGGAAGTGTCCGCCCGCCAGGTCGGCGGCTGGATGGAGCGCGAGGGCTTCGAGGTCCGCTACGCGCCGATCGACGAGTACTACGTCCACATCGACCTGATGGTCTGCATGCTGGCCGAGAAGCTGTGCGCGGTGTGCCTGGACACCACCGATCCGGACATCGTCTCCTGGCTCGAGCAGCGGCGGATCGAGGTCGTCCCGGTGAGCTTCCGGGAGACCATGGCGCTCGGGTGCAACGTCGTGGCGCTCGGCAACGACCGCGTGCTCTCGACTCAGGCCGCTCCGGAGCTGAACGGCAAGCTCAAGGCGCTCGGATTCACCGTGTATGACCCGGACATGAGTCAGTTCCAGCTCGCCGGTGGCGGGGTGCACTGCATGTGTCAGCCGCTGCGGCGCGACCCGGCGTGAGGGCTATGAGCGCCGCTGACGTCGTGGCGGCTTGCGACGATCGACGGCGCCCGTGGTCATGAGATGACGGGTGCAGAAGGTTCGCTGACAGTCTTCTGGCATCCCGACGTGCTGTTGCACGGCACCGGTGAGGGGGTGTTCGAGGCGTCTCCGTCGCCGCTGATCGCGGCCCCCGAGACGCATCCGGAGTCGGCAGCCCGGATTCTCAACATGAAGTCGATCCTCGAGCGGGGGCCGCTGGCGTCAGTGCTCGAGTGGGCGCCGGTTCCGTTGCACGGCGAGGATGAGCTCGAGCGTGTTCACACGCCGGCCTATCTCGAGGAGGTGCGCCGCTCCGCGGCCGCCGGCGGTCGCCGGTACACCGCCACTACCGTCCTCGGGCCTGGGTCGTGGCCCGCGCTTCTCGCCGCGGCCAGCGCGGCGATGGAGGCCGCGAGGGCAGCGTCGGCACGGCCAGGCGTTCCAGCGTACGCGCTGGTGCGACCCCCAGGACACCACGCGCAGCCTGAATGCGCCGATGGTTACTGCTTTTTGAACAACGCTGCCTTGGCTGCCGAGACGGCCCTGCGCGGCGGAGCTGAGCGGGTCGCGATCATCGATATCGACGTCCACCATGGAAACGGGACCCAGGAGTGCTTCTGGAGCCGAGCGGACGTGCTCACGATCTCGCTGCACATGGATCATGGTGCTTGGGGCTCGTCGCACCCACAGACTGGCGCTGTATCGGAGCTCGGGGACGGAGCGGGTGAGGGCTTCAACCTCAATCTGCCCCTGCCCTATGGCACCGGAGACGCTGGTTATGAACGGGCGATGCGCGAGGTTGTGGGACCGCTGATCGCGCGTTACCAGCCGGATGTCTTGATTGGCGCGATCGGGCAGGACGCGAACCAGTTTGATCCCAACGGCCGTCAGACGTTGAGTATGGATGGGTTTCACGTCATCGGCGAACTGCTGGGGTCGCTCGCCGAGCGCTACTCGGGCGGCCGGCTGGCATTGATCCAGGAGGGTGGTTATGCCGTCACTTATGCCGCGTTCTGCCTGCATGCGACCTTGGCCGGCGTGCTGGGTCGGCCGACCGGGATCGAGGACCCGCTGGCATTTCTCCCCGACGACGGGGGCGGCGTATCGGCGGTGCTGACGCAGGCGCTGTCGGCTCTGGAGCCCTACTGGCCCGGAGCGTTCTCGATAGACCCATGAGACCCAGAAAGGAACCATGATGGACCCGCAGGAGCTTGTTGCCTTCGTGGACGATCAGGCGGCGCAGATCGCGTCTCGCCAACCGGATCTGGCCTTTGACCATGACGAGTACGCCGGTCGGTTGGCGCGGCTGCAGGTCGCCATGGAGCACGCCAGGCTTGACACGTTGATCGTAAGCGCACCCGAGGCCATGTGCTGGCTTCATGGCTATCAGGGGCGCTGGTATAAGAGCCAATCGACCACCACCTGGCCGCCGTTTCAGTGCACGGTGGTCCGTCTCGGCGATGAGCGTCTGCTGCAGTTCGACATGGAACGCCATCGTCACCTGATTCCTCGCACTTCAGTTGTCAGTGACTTACGCCTCAAGTCGGCCAACACCGTCAGTGAGTGGCTCGAGTTCTTCCTCGGCGAGCTCGAGGCCGAGGGATGGCTCGGTGGGACGGTCGGGATCGAGAAGTGGAGCTCGGTGCCGAATCGCGCCACGAGCGAGATTGTCGAGGCCGCCCTGCAGAGTCGCGGCTGCACGGTCGTCGACGGCAGTCTGGTGACTCGGCAGGTCAGGCGGTTGAAGTCCGATGCCGAGATCGAGGTTCTCCGTCGTGCCGCCGGGGTATGCGACGCCGGGCTGCGCGCGCTGCAGGGTGCTCTGGTGCCCGGTATCACCGAGCTCGAGGCCTGGGAGGTGATGGTGGGTGCGATGAACGCGGCCGGCGGCGAGCCAGCTGCGTTGCAGGAGAACGTGTGGGCGGGGACCAGCCCGCTTATCCATGCGCTGAGCTCACGCCGACGGATCGCGGCCGGCGAGATCGTCTGTGCCGACCCTTGCGGGGTGGTGAACCGCTATCACGCGAACGCCGCGCGCACGTTGTCCGTCGGCGAGCCCGCGCCGGCGGCCATCGAGTTGATGAAGGTGCTCGCGGAGGGCGTCAGGCTCTTTGAGGACGCCGCCGCCCCCGGGGTGAGGATTGGCGATGTCCAGCGCACGCTTCGGGCCTTCTACCAGGATTCCGGGATATGGGAGCGGCGCGGCTGGCTCGGCGGGTACGAGTTCGGGATCGCGTTCCCGCCCGACTGGGTCGGCGAGTGGGTGTTTGCCGTCGATGACGCGGACTCCGACGAGGTCTTCGAGGAGGGATTGGTCACGAACTACGAGAGCGTCGTCGGCCTCGTCCTCATCGACACGTTTGTCATCGGGGCGGCCGGTGCCGAGCGTCTCAGCTCAGTCCCGCCCGAGATCCTTGTGGCTGGAGGCTAAGAACCACGAGATGCGTCAGCCAGAGCGGCGCATTCGCCGGGCTTAGGCCCGAATTTGTGTCCGATCTCCCCGAGCCCTCGGTATAGAGTACGGAGTACGCCGGGCCGAGCGAGGAGATGGGTGGACCCGATGGCACCGCTGAACGATGACGACCGCGTTCTGCTCGAAGGCGCATACTGGTGGGGTCCGGCGACCCTGTTTCGGTGTGAGCTTGAGACGGACCCGGCCGCTTGCGATGTGGGTCTGGTGGGGGTGCCTCACAGTTCGGGGAACGGGTCTACGGAGCGCGATCAACACCTGGGCCCACGGGCGGTCCGCCATGTGTCGGCGTCGCAGCGCCGAATGCATGGCGCATTTGGCTTCTCGCCATGGACGGCTTGTCGCGTTCGGGACCTCGGCGATGTACCGCTCCCGGAGGCCAACAACAACGAGCGGTGCATCAAGCGCATCGCGACGTTCTTTGACGCATTGGGTGCCGCGGGAACACGGGCGGTCAGCATCGGCGGCGACCATTCGGTCACCGGTGGGATCCTGCGGGGGCTGGCGGGCGAAACCTCAGTTCTGACCGGTGGCCAGCCCGTCGCGCTCGTTCATCTCGATGCGCACATCGATGCCTACGAGTCGCTGTCACATTGGTATGGCGCTCGCGATAGCGCCGCTCACTGGGCCTCCTATCTCGTCCGTGAGGGACGGGTTGATCCCAAGGCGAGCGTTCAGATCGGAATGCGCGGCAATCCGCGGACCATGTCGTGGTTCGATCCAAGCTACGAGCTCGGCTACGAGGTGGTCCCGATCAGCCGTTACCGGCAACTTGGGGCGCAGGCCTGCATCGAGCTGATTCGCGCAAGGGTCGGGGACCGGCCGACGTACATCACCTTCGATCTCGACTGCTTGGATGCGACGGTCGCGCCAGCCGCCGCGAACCTCGAACCGGCCTACACCGGGTGGACGGTGGACGAGGCGTTCGGTCTGCTTCGCGGACTGCGCGAGCTGAACGTGATCGGCGGAGACGTCGTGTGTCTGGTCCCGACCAAGGACGCTCCCAACGGCATCACCGCGATGGTCGCCGCCGCGGCGATGTTCGAGATCCTTTCACTCGCTGCGGAATCAGCCGCAAGCGCTGATGATCAAGGCGTCAGGTCCAGCACGCAGCCAACCGAGCTCGGCGGTGGACCCACCGCCTATACCGCACATTGAGAGTTGTGGAAGGAGGTGCACGGGAGTGAGTCTGATATCGCGTCGTACGCTCTTGGAGAGCACGATCAAGGGCGGTGTAGTGCTTGGCGCCGGTGGTGTGATCGCTGCCTGCGGGTCGTCAGGGTCCTCATCGTCGGCCGCGTCGACCACCTCGTCGAGTAACGCATCTGCCGGTCCGCCAAAGCACGGCGGCACCCTTCACGCCGGGGTGACCGGCGGGTCGAGCTCGGACACGGCCGATCCCAACCTGCTGGTCAACAACACCGATTACGCCCGGGTGCAGAACATCTTTGACCCACTCCTGTGGCTCACCGCGGACGCTCAGATCTACTACAGACTTGCCGAGGAGATGACACCCAACAAAACTGCGACGGTGTGGACGATTCGCCTGCGCCAGGGGGTGACCTTCCAAAACGGTAAGGACTGCACAGCCGACGACCTGATCTTCTCGCTGAATCGCACGGTCAACGGCAAGCCTCCGGGCGTGGCCGCCAACGCGTTGAAGGGAATCGACATCGCGGGGATCAAGAAGCTCGATAACTACACGATCTCGGTGCCGTTCGCCAGTCCGTATTCGACCCTCGTGGAGACCCTCGCCAACAGCACGACGGTGTTCATCATGCCGGTGGGGTTTGACCCGAAAAACCCGATCGGGACCGGGCCATTCAAGCTCACGAGCTTCACGCCCGGTCAGCAGTCGATCCTCACGCGCAACCCGAACTACTGGGACGCGCCGCTGCCTTACCTGGACCAGGTCATCATGACCGACTACGCGGACGAGACCAGCCAGGTCAACTCGCTGATCTCGGGTCAGGTGGATGTCGTGAACCTGCTGTCGCAGGCCACGCTGGGGACCGTCACCGGCTCGGGCAAGAAGCTCGTGATCTCTCCCGGTGGCGGCTGGAACCCGTTCACGATGCGGGTAGACGCCCCGCCGTTCGACGACGTTCGGGTCCGCCAGGCATTCAGGTTCGCGGTGGACCGCGAAGCGATGCTCAAGGCAGTGTTCGGGGGCCACGGGACCCTCGGCAACGACATCTTCGCGATCTGGGCTCCGGAGTATGACCACAGCATCCCGCAGCGCCCCTACGACCCCGAGCAGGCCAAGTCGCTGCTTAAGGCGGCCGGCCACTCGAACCTGTCGATCCAGCTGGTCACCGGCGACATCGCCCAGGGGGTGGTCAACATGGCCGAGGTCTTCGTCTCCCAGGCGGCCGCCTCGGGGATCAACGCCCAGCTGCGCCAGGTCACCGTGACCGACTTCTACGGCCCGAACTACCTCAAGTGGGTCTTCGCCCAGGACTTCTGGTACTACCAGCCGTACTTCGCCCAGGTCAACCAGGCCACCCTGCCCGGGTCCCCGTACAACGAGACCCACTTCAACAACCCGAAATACATCAGCTTGTACAACCAGGCACTGGCCACCCTCGACGTCGCCATGCAGACCGAGATCGCCCACGAGATGCAGATGATCGACTACAACGAGGGTGGCTACATCATCCCGTTCTTCCCGGCCGTGATCGACGGGTACGCGCCTAACGTCAACGGAATTGTGAAATCGAAGCTCGGTGCGTCGCTCAACAGCTGGGACTTCGAGCACATGTGGCTCTCGTAATGCCGGCCCTATCCGGGTCGCAGTTCAGAGGTTGACACGTACAGCGCGCGTTCGCGGCCCGGCTCGTGCTTGCTCGGGCGCCAGACGGCGGCAATCTGCAGACACCGGCTGCTGACACCTGCCCGGGACGAGTCGCCTCGGGAAACTAATCGGCGAGCACCGCTCCCGACGATCCCGACCCTTCTGGTCGGATGGGACGAATCGCGACGGCGCTCGAAATCGCTTCGGCGGGACGACGGATCCCCCTCGGCATGGCGACGGCGAGTTGCCGCGGGGCTGCACGTGCATGGCCAGACGAATCGCGGCCGTCGGTTGACGCGTCACTCGAGCGGCGATGACATCGCGGTGGGCCCGGGCTACGCCGGATTGGGTATGAACGTCGACGGTGGAGGTCGACCCGGACGTCCAAGCCGTTTTGTCGCTCCCCGACTTGCTCAGGTCTATCGTACGGTCATGCACGGGCCAGCCGCGGCTCCGCCGATTACTCAGGAGCGGGAGTTCTGGACGCTTGTAACCTACGCGGTCGCCCTCGGGGTCTTTGGGGGCTTTGCCGGCTTGGCCGTCTTGGGGGTGATCAAGCTGGGGGGCAGGTGGTTCACCGACTCCGATCCAGGCTGGTTCGGCGGGCACTGGTGGTGGGTGGCGGTCACGGCGGGGGCGGGCCTCGTGGTTGGCCTGCTCCGGCGGCTGACCCGGCTGCCCGAGGATGTACCCGGCTTGTTCGAGGATCTGCGAGCCGATCGTGTCGACCCGGGCCTGCTGCCGGGAACCGTGGCCATCTCGTTACTGTCATTGATCGCTGGCGCCAGCGTCGGCCCTGAGAAAGTGCTGGGCACCATCGGCGGCGGGACCGGCAGCTGGATGGCCCAGCGGAGACGGCTGGGACAAGAGGACTCGGAGGTGAATACTCTCGCCGGCATCGCCGGCATCTTCGGTGGACTGTTCTCGAGCCCGGTGATCGTGGTCGTGCTGATCTTGGAGGTTGTCCGCCCGGGCGGGCGTCGGTTCAGCAAGGTGATGGTCTCGGACATCGCGGCCGGGAGCATCTCTTTCGGGATCTACTTCGCCATCGCTGGCGCCGTGTTCCTGGGGGCCTATAAGGTGCCCCATTACGCGTTCGAGGACTGGCAGCTGCTCGCTGGCGTTCCCCTTGGCCTTTTCGCCGCTCTGGTAACGACCCTCTTGTCTGGGTTCGTGATGCTGGCGTCGCGGTCGTTCGGCCGCCTGAAGGTCCCGCCATCCGTCAAATCAACGCTGGGCGGCATCATCTTCGGCATCGTCGGCGTGGCGCTGCCCCTGACGATGTTCTCAGGGGCCGACCAGCTCAGTTCAGTGCTGAACGGTGCAGGTTCCCTGGGTATCAGCCTGTGCATCGCGATCCTGATCGCCAAGATGCTGACTTATGCAGTCAGCCAAGGCAGCGGCTTCGTCGGCGGCCCCATCTTTCCGTCGCTCTTCATGGGCGGAACAGCCGGGGTCATCGTCCACCAAGCGATCCCTGGCATTCCGTTGGGACTGGCGTTCAGCTGCCTGCTCACAGCCGTCCTGGGGTCACTTGCTGCCGCGCCACTTTCGATGGTGTTGATGGCCGCATTCCTGACTCAGGGAGGGGCGCTGCAGACCGCACCTGTCCTGATCACCGTCGTCACCACCTTCCTCACGGTTCAAGGCGTGAAGTACTTCCTGACCAGCCGCAGTGAGCGGCGGAGCCCGGATCCGTCACCGAGTGCCGTTTAGCGTTACGACAACATCGGCCACGTGCGGCTCGAGAATCCTGACGATCTCCCACGCCGATTCGGTTAACTCAAGCGCCGCCCGGTCGGTAGGCGACGGATCATCATTCAATCGACATTCGACGGATTGATTCAGCCAAGCGCCGAGCGCGTCGCGTCCTCCCGCGGCGGGAGAGAGGTGTGCCGGCGACCTCGGGGGCGTCAGCCGATCCGCTCAAAGAGGGAAACGATGATCCCCTCGGGTCCGCGCACATAGGCCATCCGCGCGAAGTTCTCGTACTGACCGATGCCGCCGACCAGCCCGTAGCCGTCCACAGCCAGCCCGTCGACGGTCGACTGCAAGTCGTCGACCTCGAATGACACGTTGCGCAGCCCCAGTTCGTTGGCCATGGCGGCGGGCGACCCTGGGTCATGCTCCGGCCAGACGAAGCTCGACAGCTCCAGCCCAGCACCTCCTCCGGGCGGCCGCAGCATGACGATGTGACTGCGAGAACCGGGCATGCCAATGACGGTGTCCACGAACTCGCCCTCCACGAACGTCCGGCCCTCGACCTCGAGGCCCAGCCCGACGAAAAACGCCGTCACGGTGTCAAGGTCGGCGACGGTGATGCCGACATGGTCGAAACGTCGTATATGCGACATGAGCGCATCCTCCCGAATCTCTTGGTGTCGTGGGTCGCGCGGTCGGCGACCATCGCCTGGTTAGCAGGCGAGACGCGCATTCCTGTTAAGGCACACCTGCACCCGAGGTCGCCGGCTGCAGTGGACGTCGCGCCTGGATAGCCGATCAGCGCATCAGCTCGTGGGATCATAGGATTGATGTCGTTCCAGCCGCCTCGCCGGGTGTACGAGACTGTTCTGTACGCGGAAGACCTGGATGCCACGACGGCCTTCTACCGCGACGTGCTCGGTCTGCGGCTTGTGGATAGCTCAAGCGGTCTCGTTTCCGCCTTTCGAGTTCCCGACGGCTCGATGCTGTTGATCTTCGATCCGCGGAGGAGCTGCGTGGCCGGCCGCCCCGCCCCATCGCACGGTGCTGGAGGCGCGGGTCACGTTGCGTTTCAGGTCGACGGTCCCGAGCTCGAGACTTGGCGGGCCCGTCTGCGCCAACTCGGGATCAGTATCGAACAGGATCGATCGGACGGCGATGCGACTGGGCAGCTGTATTTCCGGGATCCTGCCGGAAACTCCGTTGAGCTCGTGCGCGGCGAACTTTGGCCTGACTGACGGGTGGGATGCTGGTCAACCGCCCATCAGCGACGGCCCCCCTTTGTCAACTAGTACCTGCAGTACACGCCGCGTAGGATCGAGAGCGAGGTCCGAGCGAACTCGGCGTAGCGCGGATACCAGAGCGTTCGCGACCAGCGCCCGCTTCCTGTCGGCGGGAACGCTGGTCCGATGAGTCTGGCGTGGTCCGGAAGTCTGATACAGCAGATTGCGAGACAGAACGGAGCAAAGATGAGCAAGCTGAGTCTCAGCATCGCGATGTCGCTGGATGGCTACGTCGCCGGCCCAGACCAGAGCGACGAGAACCCACTGGGCATCGGCGGGATGAACCTGCACGAGTGGTTCTTCCCGCTCAAGGCCTTCCGGGAGATGCACGGCGAGGACGGAGGCGAGGTCAACGCCAGCTCTGCTGTGGTCGAGGAGCGCTGGGCAAACATCGGCGCCACCATCATGGGCCGCAACATGTTCGGGCCGGTTCGCGGTCCGTGGCCCGACGAGTCCTGGCGGGGCTGGTGGGGCGAGGATCCCCCCTACCACCATCCGGTCTTCGTGCTGACCCACCACGCGCGGGAACCGCTCGAGATGCAGGGCGGGACCACCTTCCACTTCGTCAGCGACGGGATTGAGTCGGCGCTCGCTCAGGCCAAGGATGCCGCACGGGGACTCGACGTCTCGCTGGCCGGCGGCGCGTCGGTGGTCAACCAGTACCTGGCCGCACGCCTGGTTGACGAGATCGACGTCTCGATCGTGCCGTTGATCCTCGGTGCCGGCGCTCGCCTATTCCGGGGGCTCGACCGCGGGACGCTCAAGCTCAAGCAGGTCCGCGTGGTCGATGCGCCCGGCGTCACACACATCAAGTACGAAGTCAGCTGACCCGCTTTCGCCGAGCCGCGCGTTCTACCGCGTCGGTCCCGGTACGACCTCCCATGCGCGGCGAGCAGGACGGTCGCTGGCTCGGTCGGCCGCCAGGACGAGCGGTGGCGCTCATGGCGAATACCACGTCGCTCGTGAGGAGCGCGGCGACACCTGCGTTTGTGCTCGCGCGGGTGTGCGCGGCTGACCCGGGTGGCGTGGCTGCGTTTGTCCCGGGAGCAACAGTCTCAGAGCTGGATTCGTGGTGGGGCTCGCTGCTGCTCCGTCGTCAGATCAGCACCCGGGTTGTGGAAGGAGGTGTGCCAGGTCGGGCCACCTGAGACTCGCGGCATCCGCAGTGTGAGCTTGATCGCATCCCAGGCTTGAGCACCGCCTCGCCGTCGGTCGAGCGCGGGGACCTCCGCAGTCGTCGCGTTCGGTGGCTGGATTGACCACCGACATCGTGCTCGCGGCGGCGCGGCCGTTGCCTGAGGTCTGGGTGGTGGCCTGTGCTTCTGACCCGATTGTGTCATGGCTGCCTCCTTTTGGACCGCGCCGAAGAGCGCGCAGGTCGACACGAGCGTTGTCCCGGAGGGGCCTGGTCAGAACCCTGACGCGCGCCGTCGCAACGACTTTAGGCATCCGCCCCTCCCGCCGATGGGAGGGCCGCAAGGCCCCTTGGGGGGCGAGTCACTCTCCGTCGCGCGGGGCGACGGTCTACAACAGGCAGGGGAATTGCGGTTCAGGTTCTGCTTTGTGGGGATCATGGTGGCGGGCGTGCTCGCGCTAGGCGCTTCGCCCGCGATGGCAGCATGGACCACCACTGCCTCGGTCGATCCGCAGCTGCTGGCCACCGGGCCCAACGATCTGTCCTGTACGGGCAGCTTCTGCGCCGCGGTCGGACGCGACGGCGCGATCGCCACCTCGACCGACGACGGCACAACGTGGACGCTGTCGTCCTCGGGTACCGACAGCTGGAACGCAGTCTCGTGTGCGTCCGGCCCGCTCTGCGTCGCGGTGAACGGCGAGGGTGAGGCCAGCACCTATAACGGCAGCAGCTGGTCTGCGCCGGCGCCGGCCGACACCGTCGTCTCGCACGGCATCACCAAGCCGGCCGCGCTCACCTCGGTCTCATGCGCGAGCGCCAGCTTCTGCGTCGCCACCGACCCCTACGGCAACGCGCTGACCTCGACCGACGGCGGCTCGACCTGGACCAAGCAGCTGACCGACGCCCCGAGCGGCACCTCGGTCGCAGTGAGCATCTCATGCCCGACTTCTAGCTTCTGCATGGCGGTCGACAGCCAGGGCAACGCGATCCAATTCAACGACGGCACCTGGACCAGCTCAAGCGTCGATCCCAACCGCGACCTCGACTGGGTTTCCTGCACGACGACCGGCGGCACCCTATGCATGGCGCTCGACACCGCCGGCCAGGCGCTCACTTACAACGGGACCGTGTGGAGCTCTCCGTCGACCGACGGGGGGACTGCGCCCACCGGCGTGGCGTCGCTGTCCTGCCCGACCGCGTCCGGCTGCATCGTGATTGGCCAGGGCGGCCAGTACTGGACCTACGCCGGCGCCACCTGGAGCGAGACCAACGGCGCCTTCGGCGCCTGGGGCCACCTGCTCGGCTCGATCTCGTGCACGGGATCCAGCGCGTGCATGGCGATCGACGACAGCGGCATCGTTTTCACCTACAGCGGCAGCTCCTGGACACAGTCCGCGATCGTCGGCGGCGGCGGGATCGATGCAATCACCTGTCCGTCCGCCACCGAGTGCGTCGCGGTGGACGCCAACGGGCGCTACCTGACCTACAACGGCACGACCTGGAGCCAGCCGCAGAGCACGGGCGACAACGAGGAGCTGACCTCGGTCGGATGTGGGCTAAACGAGGAGTCGACGTCCAACCCGCCCACGTGTTTCGCCAGCGACGCGAGCGGCGACGTCATCTCGTTCAACGGCACCAGCTGGACCACGCCTGCCCCAGCGGGAGGCGCAACCCCCGACACAGCCCCGGTCACCCAGATCTCCTGCGGTTCGTACGTGTGCGCATTCCTCGACTCGCAGGAGGGCGCCGTGCTCTACACGGCCACGGGCACGGGCCTGCAGTGGAGCCAGCGTCAGGAGCTCAACCAGGTCGCCGGCTTCGATTGGTCAGCCCACCCTCCACTCGATCTCAGCGGCGTCTCGTGCGCCGGGTTCGATTGCTACGTAATTGACCGCAACGGCGCCGTGTTTGACGGTGCCGGGGATCAGGACGGCAGCGCCAGTTGGGACTACGGCGGCTCCTTCAGCTCGACAAGCGGCGGCTTTGACTACGACGGCCCGATTGGCGGCGGCCTGAACGCCATCTCGTGCGGGGGCAACAACGGCCCGTCGCCATGCGTCGTGCTCGAGGCTGACGGAGACTGGACGACGTTCTCGGGCGGAAGCAACACCTGGAGCACTCCGGCGCCGATCGCAACCGGCTTCAGCTATCCGACGTCGATCTCGTGCACGGGCTCGTCGAGCGTCTTCTGCCAGGCGGTGGCCTACGGTCAGACCGCGACCTTCAACGGCAGCAGCTGGGGGACGCCCACCGCGGCCGTCTCCGGCTATCACTCGCTCGGACAGATCTCGTGTCCGACAAGCGCGCTCTGTGTCTCCTACGACGAGCTGGGAGACGGGCTCGTCTGGACCGACACGCCCGCGGCCGTAAGGCCGGCATCCAGCGCGGTGCCGCCTACCACCACCGCTGCCCCCGCAGCCGTCGCCGAGACCGGCCAGGTTCACGTCAGCGGCGACTACGCGGCGGTGCGGTTGCGGTGCGTCGGGAGTGCGGGGACGAGCTGCGCGGTCACCGTGGCGCTCACCGACGGCAAGCGGAACCTTGGAACCGCGCAACTGAAGCTCCGCGCCGGGCGGAGCAGGACAGTGAGAATTCGGCTGACGCGCGCAGGTCAACGCCTAGTGCTCAGGCGCCACCGGCTAAAGGTTCGCCTCGTCGTCCGCGAGTCCGGCAAGCAGGTGTCTGGGCGAACGGTCACCTTCGCCTCGAGGAGGCCGAAGCGTGTGGGTTAGGCGATGGCTCCCGCTGATCGGGTTGGTCGGCGCGATGCTGATCGGGGCGCCCGCCGCCGCGGCCACGTCACTCTCTGGCTGGACCACGACCGCGGCCGACCCGGCGCTGCTCGCGCCAAACGGAGGCGGGCCGAACACGCTCTCGTGCGCCGGCACCTTCTGTGTCGCGGTCGGCCAGTACGGCGCCCTGGCGACTTCGACGGACGGCGGCTCGACATGGAACCCGATCACCCACGTCGGGACGGCGACCTGGAACGCCGTCTCGTGCACGACTGGTTCGTTCTGCGTGGCGGTCAACGCCGCCGGCCAGGCGACGACCTACAGCAGTGGCTCGTGGAGCAACCCCGCGGCGATCGGCGCCGGGCAGGCGGCGGGTTCGCCGCTGTCATCGGTCTCCTGCGCGAGCGATACGTTCTGCATCGCCACGGATTACGCCGGCAACGCGCTTCAGTACAACGGGAGCACGTGGAGCTCGAGCGCGATCGACCCCACTTCAGGGATAACGCTCGTTGTCTCGTGCGCGAGCCAGAGCTTCTGCGCCGCATTCGACACCAGCGGCAAGGCGATGACCTTCAACGGCAGCTCGTGGACGTCGCCGACGAGCATCGATGCCAACGGGGTGGCGAAGCTCTCGTGTGTGATGGACTCGGGGACGGGGAATCCGTTCTGCATGGCGATCGACCGGTCGGGAGGCACCGTCACCTACAGCAACGCGGCATGGAGCTCGGTCACGACGAGCCCGGTCACTAGCCCCTCGAGCTCGATCCTGCTTGGCAACTCAGTCTCCTGCACCAGTGCCAGCAGCTGCGTCGCGCTGGGCTTTACGAGCGCTGATTACTACACATACAACGGGACCGGCTGGACAGAGGCGACGACCAACACGTTCCCCGACTGGGGCCATGCGCCGGAGTCTGTGTCGTGCACCGGTGCAACGAGCTGCGTCGCGAGCGACGACCACGGGGTCATGTACTCCTACAACGGCAGCGGCTGGTCGCAGGCGGCAATCGTCGGGGGCGGCGGGATCCAGTCGATCTCTTGCCCATCCACCTCGCTGTGCGTCGCGGTCGACGGCAACGGCCGCTATCTCACCTACAACGGAACGAGCTGGACCCAGCCTCAGAGCACCGGAGACGATAAGGAGCTGACGGCGATCTCGTGCATGAGCACCACCTATTGCCTGGCGGGCGACGCCACCGGCGACACCATGTCTTTCGATGGCACGTCAAGTTGGAGCTCGCCGACTCAGGTCGACCCATCGAGCGGTGTGGGGCGCGACATCACAAGTATCTCGTGTGTGAACGCAGCCGGTCCGTCCTGTGCCATTGCCGACGACCTGGGATACGCGTTCTTCAACGGAGGGACGCCAACACAGATCGATCCCGGCGGTGACATTTCCTCGGTTTCGTGCGAGTACGGCGATAGCTCCGAGTACTGTGACGCGGTCGATCACAGCGGCAATGACCTCACCTACGGAAGCAATACCAACACTTGGAGCTCACCGCAGAAGGTCGACACGACCGGGTTCGGGTTCACCTCGTGCCCGGGTGTGGGTTGGGGTTGCATAGAACTCGACCAATCAGGCAACGCGTTCGTCGGGGACGGCGGCTCCACCTCGATCGCCGGCCCGACGAACTTCTTCGGCGCTGCGGGCCTTTCATGCCTGCTGGAGGGGGACGACAACACGTTCTGCATGGCACTCGACGGCGCGGACGACGAGTCGATCTACGACACGAGCACCGGCGGCTGGAGCACCCCGGAGTCGGTGCAGGACAGCGAAAGCCTGTATGCGCCGCCCGACGGGGAGGTGTCATGCGCGAGCACCACATTCTGCGCCTCATATGACGCGGCCGGGGACGCGCTGATCTGGAATCTGCCGCCGCCCTACAACGACGCGCCACCGTCGATCAACACCTCGGGACAGCCGGTTCTCGGCCAGCAGGCCTCGGTCACGCACGGCCAGTGGGGCGGGTTGCTCTACCACCTCGTAGACACCTGGTACGACTGCCCCAACCCCGCGACCTACGCGCCCAACGGCTGCACGCCGATCCACGGCGCCACCGGGTCCTCCTACACTCCCGTGGCTGGCGACCACGGCCAGTACCTCGAGGTGATCGAGACCGCCGTCAACTCCGCCGGGCAAGCGAGCGCTACCTCCCAGACCGCGGTCGGCCCGATCGCCGACCCGGCACCGAGCAGCACCGCGGCTCCGACGAGCACGGGCACAGCCCAGCTCGGCCAGGTACTGACCGAAAGCGGGGACGTGTGGAGTACCACGCCGGCATTCGAGAGCTACCAGTGGTACGACTGCGACAGCTCGGGCGAGAGCTGCAACCCCGTGAGCGGCGCGGACGGTCAGAACACTGCCTACACCGTGACCTCATCGGACGAGGGACACACGCTGGAAGTGGCCGTGACGGCGTGCAACAGCGACGGGGTGTGTGGCGCGCCCGTGAGTTCGTCGCCGACCGGGGTCGTCCCAAGCCCCAACAACGGCGGGTCCGGAGGCGGCTCAGGCTCCGGAGGCGGCTCAGGCTCGGGAAGCGGCTCAGGCTCCGGAGGCGGCTCGGGCTCGGGAAGCGGCTCAGGCTCCGGGTCCGGCTCAGGCTCCGGGTCCGGCTCCGGCACGACCCCGACGAAGCTCACGCCGCCGCCGGTTACGCACACGGCCAGCGCCTCAGCGGGGAACGTTCGCATCGCCGGGACGAGCGCCGAGATCCCCGTCACGTGCGTTGGGAGCTCCAGCGCGAGCTGCCCGCTCGTCATCGCCCTGACCGCCAAGGAGACGTTCAAGGGCACCAAACTAATGGCGGTCGCGGCCTCCGCGCACGGCAAGGCCAAGCTCAAGACAAGGACGGTCCTCGTCGCGCTCGGCCTGCTTAGGGTGACGCTCACCGGCGGCCAGAGCAAGACCGTCGTCGTGTCGCTGAACCAGGCCGGCGCCTCGCTGCTGCGCCAGCGCCACGTGCTCACCGTCGACCTAGTGGTCCAGCAGTCGGGCAGGGTCGTGTCAAACCACGTCGTGACCTTCCACACGCCGGTCTCGCACAAAAAGAAGCCCGGCTAGCGCTAGGTACTGGCGCGGCGATCAGGCGGACCTGCGATCCCGTCACGCACGGAATTACCGCCGGGCAGCAACAGCAGCCACCGCGACGGGCGTAGACGTGGTGGCTCGAGGTGTCGCAGAAAGGAGTCACGCCAAATGCATGACTGCTTGAGGCGTAACGCGACAGCGCGCTCGCCGTTGGCCGACACCTGCTCCGCCTTCGGCAGGAGCATCTCGGTCGCGACGCCGACTCCCCTGCTGCGCGCGGATAGCGGGTGCTTCAGGGACCGCTCAGTGTTGCGAACCGCAGCGCTTCCCCGAAGATCACGAGCAGGCCGATCTCCTCGACCCCGGGTACGACGGTTACCGGCGGGTCTCCACCGAGCAGTTCGGCGACGCGCCGGGCGTGCGACGGCGGGTGCAAACGGTCAAACT
>DATJRS010000059.1:0-59633 GCA_035504535.1 Solirubrobacteraceae bacterium
GCGGACCGGGATCGCCGGCGCGCTCGTCGACACGTTCGTCAAGGACGGCCGCGGGGTTTATGGGTCGCTGTCCGAGGCCGAGCTGTCTTCGCTGATCGCTCGCGTCCGGGAGGCCGGCGGCACCTTCGCTGTTGCGGGCCAGCTACGGCTCGGCGAGCTGCGGCGAGTGGAGGCTGACGTGGTCGGCGTCCGCTCAGCCGTGTGTGGAGGCGACCGAACGGCGCACCTGGAGGAGGGGTTGGTCGCGGCCGCGGTGGCCGAAGTGCGGAACTTTGGCGCTGGAGTCCCGTATACGTCAACGCCAGCGCCAAAGTCCGTTCGGTTACGGGCGGGCTAGCTGCTCCGCGGCGCCAGTTTGGTGTCCACGAGTAGATCGCCGAAGCTGAACTTCGGTGTTTCCGGCGCGAGGGGTGTCAGGCTCGGGCTCGGAGTGAAGTTCGTGTGCAGGATCGAGTTCGGCGTGTCCCAGAGCACCTGGATGAACGTCTGGGCCACGATGCTCTGGCCAACGCACCCGAGGGGCTGGCCGGCCTTCTGAGCCTCGGCGAGCACGTAGTAGATCAGCGGTGTCCCGGTGTTGAACACCGCGTCGTGGGTCGGGTTGATCGACGGCGCGGAGATCACGTGGCAACCGAGTGCCCGCGCGATCGCCTGACCGGACGCGAGGCCGTCGTAGTTGCCGCGAGCGAAGTCCCGTGAGATCAGATCGCCGGTGCCGTTGCAGACCGGTGACGCGGTGTCGGGACAGCCCGCTATTGCCTCCGCCGGGAGGTTGAACAGCGCGGGGCTGATCGTCGGCTGCGTCTGGCGAGCGAAGTTGATGCCAGGATCGTTCGGGTTGGCGTTGAGCCCAGGCACAAAGTATTTCCACTGGATCTGGTGGTCGGTCGGCAGCTCGCACAGGTCGGTCGTCTCGTTGGCGCCCTCGCAGTTGCCGCCGGCATCCGCCAACGGGCCCTCCAGCGGCGCCCCACCGCTCAGATCACCGAACTGGAAGGAGTTGAGGTTGAAGATCGGGACGTTGTCATCCAGGTCGACGGTGGTCGGCTCGATGTCGTTGATGTGGTAGTTGTTGCGCACCAACGCGTGCCCGAAGCGGTACGCGCCGACCGAGAACTCGATCGGGGTGAAGTTGGCGTTGGGCAGGTTGGGCGTGTTCACGTGCGCGGCGCCGCCCGGCCCGAAGGTGAGGTACTTATTGATCGTGCCCTGCCCGACGAATGCGGGCAGCACGTCGGTGAGGACGATCTCCTGGTAGTAGTCCTCCGTCAGTTGCCTGGCCTGGGCGTAGCTGTCTCCCTTGTTGATGAAGTCGTTGTAGAAGGCAACGAACGCAGCCGCGATCTGGGAGATGATCTGGTTCTCGTCATCGCGTGGCTCGACCAGATCCGCCACCCCGGTCGTCGGGTTGCGGGCCAGATCGAACACGCCGTTGTTACCGGTCACCGTCGGGAACCCGTCGGCCTGGGGCGTTCCCAGCGTCCCCGACACCAGCAGATGCTTGTGATCGGAGGCGTACAGCTGGGGATCGATGGCGGGTCCGTCACCGAACACGTTATTGAGATCGAACCGGAAGCTCTCGAAGTTGGTGAGCGTGTTCGCGTTCACGTCTGCCGTCGGCTGAGGGGTCTCGTCGAAATCGAGGTCGTGATCGATGAACTGGCCCAGATACGTGTACTCGGAAGGCAGCGTGGGGCTGTCGTCCTTGGTGCCGCGATCGGTCCCCGGCGGATCGGGCGTCGGGTTCTCCATCGTGGCGGCCAGGTCGGCCGCCGCCTGGTCGGAGTAGTGGAATGCCGGGAGGTTCGGGAACATCGTCCCAAAGCACATCGGGGTGGACGGCGCGGGACCATCCACGCTCCCCGCGGCACAGGCCGGCGAAGCAGCGCTCGCCTGGCTGGCCCCAAGTAACAGAAGCGCGGCGGCGCACGCTGTCACCGCGGTCACTGCCGTCCAAACTACCTTGCGTTTGAGCATGGTCATTGGTCACCTCACATGGAAGGCTTGGTCGGTCAGACCACGGGGGGCCGAACACCGGCCGGCTGGTCGGCAAGGGCACGTCAGACAGCGCGCCGAACGCCGTCCGTGACGGTGCTCAGCCCCTCATGTCCCCACGGGCGTGAACTTCCGGCGTAACGGTGTCGCGACGCCTAGGTGGTCTCAGGTGCGTTCAAGCAGGCGAGCGCCAATCTATCCGCGTCGCCCGTGGCTTGCCTAGGGCCAATGTGCGGCACCCTTGCTCCATACTCGGGACCGCTACGCGCGGTGGTGCAGGATGTCGGCAATCCGCAGCGCAATCAAGAGTTCGTCACAGCGGTCACTGACTCGGTGGTGTATCAGGACCTCGGCTGAGCGCAGCTGTCGCTCGATGGTCTTGCGGTCGCGGCGGCGCACCGCGGCCGTCGCGGAGACGCTTTGCCCATGCTCGAGATACGCCCGCAACGTCTCGCGCAGCTCGCCCATCCGCTCACTCGCGTCGTCCAGTTCACCGAGCTCCCGCTCGATAAATCCATTCGCGAGTTCGCTGTCGCGTAGCAGGGCGATGACGAGCCGCACATCGGCGAAGCGCACCGCGTGTTGGTTGGTCGCGTCGGCAATCGTCCTCGCCTCAAGCGCTTGATGATGACTGGCCGCGAAGCCGGCGATCCCCGCCGCCGGCTCTCCGAGCGCGACCTGGCCCTCACGCGGGTCCAGCGACGCGATCAGCGTGTCCAGCTCGCTGTCAGAAATGCTGGTTTGTCCGCCGAACCACCCCCATGTGGTCCCGTCCGGAGCCTCCACCAGCAGCAGCGCTCGTTGGGAGCAGCGCGCGAGTTCAGTCACCGGCCGTGCCCCGTCCGCCACCACGGCGACATGGTGATACGCGAGGTCGTAACCGAGTTCAGCCGGATCGAGCCACTGTCCCTCCAGGGCGCGTGACACCGCCCGCAACCGGCGATCTTCATCGGCCCCCGCATTGCGCGCGACCTCGCTCTCGCACTCCTTGCGGAACAGCTCGCTCACGCGAGCCGCGTGGCCCCTGAGCCGCACGCGTGCGACCTTGACCACGTCCCAGCAGACCGCCGTGTCCCGGAGGGTTCGTTCAGCCACGGTCTGGAAGCGGTCCCAGAAGACCTCTCCGCCTACCAACCACGCATCGGAGAAGTCGCTTACCTCAGAGCCAAGGGTTGCCCACAAGCGGGCAAGCTCGATCAGGTCTGGCGGCAGCTCCTGCGGAAGCTCGGACTGCGAGCGTAATCGGGCGAGCACGTCGCGCACGGTTGCGGACAGCCCTCTGTGCAAGACCTCCTGAAACGGCGCGGAGATCGCCCCCTCAGTCGCCTGAATCCGTGCGGCGACTCGATCCTCGACGCTGCTGACGAGCACGTCGAGCTCAGCTTCAACCTCGTCGAGCACCTCGGCGACCCTGTCCCACACCGCTCCGGCGTCATCAGAACGTCGGTCCGGCTTCCCGTTGACCACGCCTTCCCTCGGCGACCTTACAGGGCGGAAATTCCGCCCGAACGCATGGTGCGATACGGCACACCCAGGCGCAATCGACCGTCATCCGGTGAACACACGGACACCTCAACACCCACCTTCCTCTTCCATTCGCCTGCGGGGTTAGCTGACGGGCTCGCGCTGAAGAGTTCGCGCTACGCCTCTGAGCAACGGCGATTCGCCCCTGAGGCCACGAACGGCCTCAATTGGGTCCCCCACTCCCGAGATGTGGCGATCCCGGGACTCGGCTAGATATGTCTAGGTCATGAATAGGCTACCGGCCACGCATGACAAAAGCGAGTGGTGTTTGTGTCACTCGTCGATGGGTTGGGATGACACTGGGCTGCGCACCGTCACCACCACTCCGGTGCGGCGCACGGCCTCGGGGAGGTAGGCGTCGACGGCCCCTCCGTCGACCGGTTTGAGCAGGATCGCCTCCTCGGCGCCGATCGCGCCGGCGGCGAGTACGGCCAGCGAGTCGCTGGTGACATCCCACGACTCAGGGATCTCCGGCCGTCCCACAAAGGCCGGCGCCGCGAGCAGCAGTCCCAGAGCGCGCGGCGCCACCAGGTGATCGAGGATGTCCGCCCCCGGCAGCATCGGCGCCAGCAGCACGCCGAGTTGATCCATGGCCCGGAGCGCGAGCACGTGGGCGACGTCGTCGCCCAGGCCGACCTGCGCGTCGAGCGCGCGCACGGCGTCGGCGAAAGGGCCGCCCCCGGGAACGACCAGCACCGGCCGGTCTCGAGCCAGCTCGCGCACCTCGACGCACGCGCGACGCAGTCCATCCATCCCCTCAGCCCGCAACAGGCCGCCGCCGACCTTAACGACCAGGGGGCGCGGCTCAGTCACGGCCCAGGACGGACAGCGCGACGGCGGCTGCGACCTCGCCACCCTCGCCGGCGAGCGGCGAGGCATCAATCCGATGGACGGTCAGCCCGCACCGCTCGGCCGCTGCGCGGGCCAGGAACGCGCCGACGCCGACCGCGAGCACGGGCGCGCCGGCCCGTGCCCGTACGGCGACGCGGCCGAGCGCACGAGCGATCCCCGCGGTCTGCGCCTCCTGCACGGCGTCGGCGATCGCCCGAAGGTCCCCCTCGGTGAGCTGCTCGGGATCGGCGCACACGACCCGCGCCAGTCGCGAGCGTACCTCGGCGACCGACGTGCCCCGGCCGTCAGGAAACGAGCACGTGCACTGCCGGGGCGTGAGATTCCCCAGCAGCAGGTGCGCGTCGGCGCTGATCGCAAATAGCTCGGACGAAACCGGACACGGCTCCCCACCGATCGGGACCTGCGACAGCACCGCGGCGACGTTGGTCCGCAGCGCGCCGGTGTAGACGAGTTCGCCGGCGCGCAGCCGGTCCACGTCGGTGCGCCCCTGGACCGCGACCTGGCCGGACACGATCGGGATCACGTCAGTGGTGGTTCCCCCGCAGTCGACCAGGATCGCGTCGGGAACGGTGCGCGCGACCAGCAGCGCGCTCGCCACCCAGTTGGCGGCCGCACACCGCAGCGGCGCCACCCGTGCCGCCGAAAGGCCGATCAGCTCGCCGTCGGTCGTCAGCACACGCACGGCGCGACCGTCCAGCGCCCCGGCACAGGCGTCGAGGACACGCAGGACGCCCTCGCGCTTGCTGGCGAACACATCGACCAGCTCCGCGGTCGTGGTCAGGGCGACCGGAGCGCCGTTGACGCCCAGCCGCCTGACCACGGACGTGATCACCTTCGCGAGCCCGTCGGGCTCGCGCCACACCTCGAACGGCTCGGACACGACGCGCACCCGGTCGCCGTCGACCACCGCGGCCTTGGTGTTGGCGCCGCCGACGTCGAGCCCGATGACCGAGACCATCGGGGCATCATGACGCCGCCGGCCAACGACTAGCCGATGAGCGCCATGTCGGCCTCGCGATATCGGGTTCCGACCGCCGCTCCGGCTGGAATGGCCGCATCGAGTGTCGTCACGTCGTCGTCGCTCAGCTTCACCTCGAACGCGGCCACGTTCTCTTCCAGGCGCTCGGGGCGCTTCGTGCCCGGAATCGCCACGATGTCGTTGCCCTTGGCGTGTACCCACGCCAGCGCCAGCTGGGCCGGCGTGATTCCGCGCTTATCGGCGAGATCCACCACCCGGTCGGCCAGTTCGACGTTCTGGCGAAGCGCCTCCTCCTGGAAGCGCGGGTTGTTGCGCCGCCAGTCCTCCTCCGGCAGATCATCGATCGAGCGGATCTGGCCGGTGAGGAACCCGCGACCCAGGGGCGAGTAGGCGACCAGGCCGATCCCGAGCTCGCGCAGGGTAGGCAGCACCTCGGCTTCCGGGTCGCGCGTCCACAGCGAGTACTCGGACTGCACCGCGGTCAGCGGGTGGACGGCGTGCGCCCGCCGGATGACCTCGGGCGAGGCCTCCGAGAGCCCGATGTAGCGAACCTTGCCCTCGCTGACCAGCTCGGCCATCGCGCCGACCGTCTCTTCGATCGGCACCGATGGGTCCACCCGGTGCTGGTAGTAGAGATCGATGTAGTCGGTGCCCAGGCGTTCGAGCGAACCCTCACAGGCACGCTTTACGTTCTCGGGGCTGCCGTCCACCCCTCGCGGCCCGTACGGATCGTCCGGGTCGAATTTGAAGCCGAACTTGGTCGCGATCTCCACCTGGTCGCGTCGCCCAGCGATCGCCCGCCCAACCAGCCGCTCGTTGGCATGCGGCCCGTACACCTCGGCGGTGTCCAGGAGGGTCACGCCGAGCTCCAGCGCGCGGTGGATCGTGCGCAGTCCCGATTCCTCATCGCCCGTACCGTAGGCATAGCTCATGCCCATGCAGCCAAGCCCCTGCGCCGAGACCTGGAGTCCTTCACTCCCGAGCTTTCTCCTCTGCATCGGTTCACTCCTTGATCGTTTTCGTACCCGATCGAGTGTGTGACGGACCCGACGAGGCGACAAGGGAACAGTCGATCCTGGTAGACGCACTGCCATGAAGATCGTTCCGGTCCTCGACATCAAGGCCGGCGTCGTCGTGCACGCCCGCCGCGGGCAGCGCGCGGCCTACGCGCCGCTCCGCAGCCCACTGGTCGAGGGGTGCGATCCGGTGACAGTGGCCACGGCACTCACCGACGTCTGTCACACCAAAAACCTGTACGTCGCTGATCTCGACGCGATCAACGGCGCGCCGACCGACGAGGCGACGCTGACCGCGCTCGCCGTCGTGACGGAGCCGTGGGTCGATGCCGGCGCCACCGCGCTCGAGCGGGCGGCGGCACTCGCGCGCGCCGGGGCCGCGCGCAACGTCATCGGCACCGAGTCGATCGAGGCGGGCGGCTCGGTATCCCTGAGCTGGGGCGCGCGCGTCCCGGAGCCACCCCTTGTGCTCAGCATCGACCTGCGCGACGGAAGCCTCATCTCCGCCGATCCCGACCTCGCGGGCCGCCGGCCAGCCGCCGCCGCGCCGCTCGCCACCGCGCTGAATGTGCGTGAGGTGCTCGTGATCGACCTCGCCCGCGTCGGCAGCGGAGCCGGGCCACCGCTCGACGCCGTGGCGCAGCTGGTGCGAGCGTTGCCGGAGGTCGCGATCTTCGCCGGCGGGGGCGTGCGCGACGACGAGGACCTGCGCGCGCTCGAGTCAGCCGGCGCGGCCGGAGCCCTGGTCGCAACCGCGCTGCACGAGGGCCGGATCAGGCCGTGACGAGCGCCTCGCAGGCGCTCACCACGCGCTCGCTCAGGTCGTGCTCGCACACCGACTGGAGTGCCTGCCACCCGGGGATCCCGTTCACCTCTAGCACGACGGCCTCGCCGTCCGGGCCGACGAGCAGATCGACGCCGGCGACGTCGGCCTCCACCGCGGTCGCGGCCGCGACCGCCAGACGGTGCTCGCACTCCCCCAGCTCCACCGCACGCGGACGCGCGCCGCGCGCGACATTTGCCCGCCACGAATCGGTCACCCGTTCCATCGCGCCGGCCACCTCGCCGGCGACGACGAGCACCCGCAGGTTCCGGCGGCCGGCTGGCGCGACGGTGCGCTGGACGTAGTACACCGCACGCTCGAGCTCGAGGGCCCGGAACACTCGGTGGGCCACGTCGCGATCCTCGAGCCGCACGATCCCGTTGCCCATCGCCCCGAACAGGGGCTTGACGACGACGTCGCCGCCCAATCGCTCGAACGCGCTCATCGCATCCTCGTAGCGCTCGCATACGCTCGTCGGCGGTGTAGGCACGCCGGCACGCGCGAGCAGGGCGCTTGCCCACGACTTCTCGACGGTGCGCTCGATCGCGCGGGGCGTGTTGACGCACCGCACACCGTGCTCGGCCAGCAAGTGCAGCGCGTCCATCCGGAAGATCACCTGTTCGAGCGAGCCGCGCGGCAGTCCCCGGATGATCAACAGGTTGAGATCGTCGAGCCCGGCGCCGTCCGGTCCGAGCACGTGCACCTCGCCATCCTCATCGACCTCGGATCGCAGCCGCGTGGCCGGGATCGCGAGCACCTCGTGGCTGCGAGCGGTCAGCGCGGCGATCAGCCCACGCGAATGCCAGGAGCCAGATGCGCCCAGCACGCCCACCCGAAGCCGTTCGGTCACTGCGTGAACGAGCGCTCGAGCACGTCCGGGGCCAGCCGGCCCCCGTGGTGTGCGCGCCCTGACTCGGTGCTGGTCAGGGTGACCGCCGCGGGGCTGAAGAGCATCGGGTCGACGTCATAGAAGTTCCAGTCGGCGGCCGCCAGCAATTCCCCGAACGGAGTCCCGAACGCATCTGAGGCGGATGACGGCAGCCGCCGCGCCAGCTCGGCGACCTCGTCGTCGCCCCCCTCGATCCAGAGGTGAACGCTCCCGCCGTAAAGCACCGCGTCGTTGGTGCGGCCGATCGCCGCCCCGTCGTCCTTGGCGACCGGTGCGATCGGGCAGCAGCCCCAACCCTGACGGACCCGGGCGGGATCGACCTCCAACTCGTGCAGCTTGTGCAGCGCGGTCTCGACCACCCGAGCCGAGATCTGCACCGAGCCGCACACCGAGGCGGTCGGCGCGATCAGGAACGTGACCGCGGACGCGTCCACGCCGCACCGCTCCGTGACCCTCTCGACGATCTCCGGCGGCGGATCCTGGCGGGTCTCCAAGCAAAGCACGGCCTCCTTGGCGTGCTCACGCCAGGCCAGCTCCTCGAACAGGTCCTCGGCCCGTGCCAGTGCGCGACCCGGGCCGCTCGCCATCGCGAAGAAGTCGCCGTCCTCGAGCTTCCAGCCCGCGTACTGCGAGGCCAGGCATGCGGCCGCCGGCTCATCGACGGACACGCCGACGCCCGGCCACGTACGCTCGCCCACCACCACGGGCACCGGGTCGACCCGTCCCAGCCCACCCATGCACACGGCCGCGAAACCGAGCCCGGCTCCAAGCCCGCCACGGGTCTCGGCGCCGCAGTCGACCAGGCGCGCACCCGAGCTCAGTGTCCGGACCTCTATCCCCAGCGCCCCGGCGTCGGCGAGAAGGGCATCGACGAGCGTGGCGGCGCGCTCGTTCATCGATAGCTCGTTCATCGATACGTTCACAGCGGCCCCTCCTCCTCGTTGAAGATCAGCATCTCTCCGCGACCCAGCTCGGTCACGTCCCCCGACCACCGAGCCCAGCTCCCGTCCAAGAGCCCATCGCGCACGCTCAAGCCCAGCTCCCGCACGCGCAGCAACTGCAGGCGCAGCCCAGGGGGACGAAACCGAGTCGCGAACGCATAGCTCGGGAGCGGCCGCGCCGCCCGACCGGACACCAGGCTCCCCCGCCGGTTGCCGAGTCCCGCCTCCTCGCCGATGCCGCTGAGTGCGATCACGGTGCCAGCCAGCATCCGCAGCCCGGCACCGTTCCCCGTTCGCCCCCCGACGGCAACCAGCCCGCGACGCATACCCGCGCCGGCCTCCTCGCCGGCGTCTCCGGACACGACGATCTCGCCCCCCGTCATCCCGACCCGCGCGCCGGGATATGCCGCCCCGAGCCTCGCGCCGGCATTTCCGAAGATCCGCAGAACCCCCCCGGACATCTCGGCGCCCGACCACGCGCCGACATCGCCGCGCACTTCGATCACGCCCCGGGACATACCGGCGCCGATCCCGTCGAACCGGCTCAGGTCGCCGGCGAGGACCATCGCGTCCTCCTCGACGCCCGCGCCGGACACGTCGAACAGGTCTCCGAGCGCCACCGTCTCGCCACCGCAGCGGAGCTCGACACCGGCGACCGCGGAGGCGTTTAGACCACACAGCCGCTCGGGGCTGAGCGCCGCAGCGAGCACTCGGCCCGGCGGCTTGGAATTGAGCGTGAGCGTTAGCGTCATGGCGGATCGCGCAGCCCGTCCAGCGGGAAGTGAAACTCACCGAGCTTGCCGCCGAAGTTGGCCGCGGTGACGTGCGTCGCGCCCGCCGCAGCGGCGGTGTGCAGGCCTCGCCGCATGGCCTCGCGCACGGCCTCCTCAGAGACCCCGTCGATCACGATCTCGAACATCGCACCCACGCCTTCCGGAACCAGCGAGTCGGTCACCTGAGCGCGCAGCGTGGGCGCCATCTGATGGTTGGTGGAGGCCGGCATCGACTTTGAGGTCAGGGCCCCCACCTTGCTGCCGCTGCGCACGATTCCACCCGGAAAGGGCAGGGCGATGCCCTCGCCCCGCATCGCCTGCGCCGCCGCCCGCGCGGCGGCCAGCGCGGACTCGTCGCTGCCGGCCCCAATCACCAGGTTCCCGCCGCCGACACCTTGGCCGACGCCGGCAGAGTCCGAGACCAGGAACTCGCCCTCCATCACCGGGATCCGCCAGAAGCGCCGTCCGGCGATCACCTTGCTCGCCTGGAAGCGGTCGCCGAAGTGGCGCAGGGTCGCCCCGAGCGCCACCGTCCGCTCGGCTCCCGGCAGGCCGTCGAAGCACGCCGTTGTCGGACAGGTCATGACGCACTGGCCAACCCGCTCGACGATGCGCTTGCCCACCCCCTCGCGATCCATCGCGAATAGCAGCACTGCGATCCCGGGGCGCCCATCCGGCGTCTCGTCGGGCGACAATGCTCGCTCGATCGCCGCCTCGCACTTGCAGCCGATGACCGACGTGGCAAAGCCGGTCGCGGAGCGCGCCGCCTCGTGTGCCCACGCCTCGCTCACCGCCGTGATGACCAGGCGCGCGAAGCGCATCGGGAACGCCTCGGCGAACGTGTCGGCGACGTCCGTGACCCCCAGCGTGTAGGCGCTCACGTCGCCGCCTCGACGACACGCGCGGGCTCGCGCAGAGCTGGATCGCGCACCGGGTAGTGCGCGAACGACACCGTGTAGCGCTCGCCGAACAGCGGCTCGAGCACGCGACTCACGTCCGGGTCGAAGTCAGCCCGACTGGAGAACAGCACCCCGTCCTCGGTCCGGCACAGCTCGCCGTCATCCACCAACACCCGACCTGCCTTGATCACGTAGCGCGGGGTGGCAAACATCTCCTCGCGGTCGGCCCGGTCGTGGTAGACGGTGACATCGGCGTCGGCGCCGACCCCCAGGTGGCCCTTATCGCGCAGGCCGAGCCGGCGAGCGGGCCCGGCGCGGGTGATGATCGCGATCTCGTTCAGGGTGTACTCGCGGTCGAGCCCGTCGACCAGGGCGGTGCGCCGGATCGCGCGCTGATTCGCACGGCCCATCTGATCCTCGCGGTAGGCGCGGTCCATCAGCAGGCGGATCAGCTTGGGGTAGGAGAGGAACGAGCCGCCGTTGGGATGGTCGGTCGACAGCATCACCTGCCAAGGGTTCCGGCCCAGCAGGAACAGCTCGAGCCCGATCCCCCACTGCAGGGCGTGGACGTAGCTGCCGGCCCTGTACGTGTAGGGGACGATCCCACAGCCGGTCTCCACCTCGGTGTCGTGATTCAGCCACTTGTCGCCGCCGAGGTCGCGCAGCGTTGCCGAAACCGGGCCGTCGGACGTCATCGTCACCGCGGGCCCGAACATGACCTGGCCGACGTCTGCGGTGATCTCGGGATGGTCGCCCAGGTACTCGATCAGCTCGGACGCGCGGGAAGTGAGCGTCCGGCCCGGGTTGGCGCCGTAGCTGTGGAACTGGAGGTGGGCGAAATGCGCCTGCCGCCCGGAGAGGGTGCGCATCGTGTCCAGCGTCGTGTCCGCGTTGCCGGGAACTCCGAGGTTGTTGGCGTGGACGTGGACCGGATGCGGCAGCCCGAGCTCGTCCACCGCCCCGCCGATCGCCTCGAGCACCTGGCGGGGCGTCACCCCGTAGCCCGTGACCTCGTCGTCGATCGAGTGCACGTTGCCGTTGTCCTGCTTGAACCGCTCGATCCCTCCGGGGTTGACGAGCTTGACGCCGTACCCTCCGGTCGCTTCGAGCCACCAGGCGACGGCGTCCTTGATCCGGCTCGCGGCTCTCTGGCGGATCAGCTCGAACAGCACCTGGTTGTTGCCCATCAGGATCAGGAACAACTTGTCGATCATCGGCGTGTCACGCAGCTCGGCGAGCACATGCCGGGCCGCCAGTGGCGGGGCCGCCGCCTCGACGACCGTGGTGTAGCCGAGCAGCGAATAGCGGTAGCCGGTCACAAACGTCGACGGGACGATGCCGCCGGTCCCCGAGCGCAGGAGCTCGGTCCGATCGAGCGGATCCGCGCGACGCTCCTCCGGCAGGAGTTTGCGCGCGGCGTTCACCTTCGGCCCCGCGATGTGGGCGTGGATGTCGACGCCGCCGGGGAGCACCACCATCCCGCGCGCGTCGATCCGTCTCGCCTGCGGACCGACGTCGGCGACCACCTTCCCGTCCTCGAGGCACACGTCGCGCACCTCGCCGTCGACGTCGTTGGCCGGGTCGTGCACGCGGCCGCCCGCGATCCGGATCGCGCTCATCGCTCGACCTCCGCGAGCAGCCGGGTCAGCAACACGGCCGCGGTCGGAGCCTGGTCGGGCCGCGGCGCCTGGAGCGTGAGCGGCACGCCGTCGAGGCGATGCACCGTGCCGGCGGCGGAAACGCCCGCCCGGGCGGTCCTGATCCACACCTCGCTCGCCGATCCGACCACCAGACCGCCGCCGGGTCCGGACTCGATGTTGAGCGTCACGTCGACGTCGTCGAGCGGCTCCGTGGCGATTACCAGCTCGGGATGGCCACTGGCGAAATCGACCCTCTCGCTGTATCCGGCCTGCCAGGCGAGCACGTCGTCCGCGCTACGGGTCCCCGGGGCACGCGGCAGTTCGAGCGTGACCACGTGGCGCTCGTGCGACATCGCCCGGACCAGCTCGTGAAGCGCAAGCGCGCGGCGCTGACCGCCCGCGCCGCCGGTCAAGCCAGATCCATAGACGAACGCCGCATGCGGCACCGCGGCGAGCCGTTCGTACAGTCCGTCCACATCGCCGTCGCACAGCGTCACGAGCGCGTCGAGGTCGCGCTCGGGTGGCCAGCTCAGCCGCAGATCCGCGCGGGCGGTGGTGGCAGTGTCCCGATCGTCGATGACGACCAGCACGCGCCCGGCCCCGCGCGATCCGAAGCCGAGGCGTTCGAGCAGACGCGGATGGGTCGTCTCCGGGTCCTCGCGCCAGATCACGACGACGCGCGAGCGGTCGCGAATCTCCCCCAGGGTGGCGGTCGAGATGCCCCGTAGTGGAGCCGCCGGGGCACCCGGCCACGGCCCGTCGGCACGACCCGTGGTCACAAGCGCGCCAATCCGATCGGCCAGGGCAGCTGCCGCCCGGGCATCCTCCACTGTCGCGCCGTCGAACCCTCGGAGCTGCGGGCGCCGCGCGCGCCGCAGCAGCTCGCCGGCCCGCATCAGCGCTGCGTCGATCTCGGCCGGCTGACCGTCGATCGTCGCCGCCGGCGCGTCCGCCGGCGGCCGCCAGCGCTCGGATACCCAGCGCCCACCGAGCTGACACTCGGGCCGGAGCCGGACGTCTTCGCCCGACTCCTCGACGGTCACGTCGTCGCACAGCAATGCGCAGCCGACGCACGTGATCGTGCCGAGCTCAGACACCGATCAGCACCGCATCGTCGAGCGCGGCCAGCAACCGAGCTCCACGCTCGGCCAGCTCCGGCACGTCGGCACGTTCCGACACCAGCGTGCACACCGGGGCGCCTCGCTTGATCGTCTCACCCGCGTGCGGCACGTCGCGCACCAGACCCTCCGGCCACCAGTCGGGATCGGGAGTGCGAAGGTCGCGGTCGGCGAACAGCACGAGCTTCACCTTCGCACACCGTGTCGCGAGGGGTCCGGCCACGGTCGGAAGTGCCACGCTTCGCGCCCCCCGCACGTGCGCCTCGAAGCATCCTCCTCCGAACAGCTCCAGCGAACCGGGCGGCCGCGGGTTGACCTCAAGCACCCACACGCGGCGTCCGTCCCAGACCGCATCGACGCTGAACGCGCCCCGGACGCCGAAGCGCGCCGCGACCTGATCGCAGACGGCGCGAAGCTGACCGTCGAGCTCGGCGACTTCTCCCTCGGGCAGCCGCGGGGGCGTCACGTTGCCCATCCAGCCGAAGCCCGGCCGGCGATGTAGCTGCTCGGTGAGCCCGAGCACCGCAGCCCGTCGCCCGTCGCCGATCGCCACCGCCGAACACGACATCCCGTCGACTCTGCGCTGGAGGATCTCGGTGCGACCCAGCGCACCCCCGGCCCAGCGGCGCACCCCGCGCCCGCCGCCGCCGCGCTCCGGCTTGCGCAGCCAGGCGCCGCCGGTGGTGGGGAGCCGGTCGACTGAACGCGTCTCGGGTGCGCGCGCCCCGGCCGCGCGCGCCGCCGCCCCCACCGCCCAGGGGTCTCGCACGGCCGCCAGACACTCGGACGGCGTCCCCAAAAGCTCGCGCCGCTCTGCCAGTCGCGCGACCAGGTCCGGCCGGTTCTCGAATCCCGCTCCGTACACGACCGCGTCGGCCTCGATCTCTTCCGCGACCGCAGCCAACCCTGCGCTGGTCGACGCCGTCGCACCGGGAGCGACCGCACGCAAGTCGAAGTCGCCGAAGCGATCGAGTGCCACCGCCTTGTAGCCGTCCGCGACCGCCAGTGAGGCAAGCATCCGTGCGCTCACCGCGACCACGAGCACCCTCATGGCAGCCGCAACCCTGACAGAAGCGCGGCCAGTAGCGTCGCGGCCACCAGGTCCGCGGTCGTCCCGGGGTTCAACCGGTTGCCCTCCGCACGCAGGGAGGCGTCGAACTCGGTGAGCGGAAGGGTTCCTTCGCGCACCGCGCGCGCCGCGGCGCTGACCTGCTGCGCCGCCGTGTCGCCCGCCTTACGCGCGATCAGCGTGTCGGGATGCGCCGCCAGCAGGCCGACGTGAAGCGAGACGATCGAATCGAGGGTTCCCTGCCCGGATGCCAGCGCCTGCTCCAGCAACGGCAACCCGGTCTCGAACACGATCGCGTAGCCACTCGCGTATTCCGAGGCGATGCTGTCGCGGTGGGCGGCCGCGCTCATCGCCTCCCTCAGGGACACGCGCGCGGGCGCGCGGACGTCGTGCTCGACCGCGTCGCCGAGCCCGCCGGGAGCGGCCCGAACGATCGCGGCGAAGGCGGTGGCGGCATCGTCGATGTCGAGCCGCGCCAGGACTCGGCGTACCGCCGCGCGCAGCGTCTCGTCGGCCTGGCTCGTCGTCGCCGCGCGGGCCAGCGGTGCAAACAGGAGCACGATCCCCAGGTTCGTGTTGGCCTCGGCAACCCGTGCCGTCGCCTCCACACCGTCGGCGATCAGCTCACCGACGCTGCGTCGCTGCACGCGGGCCGGCGCGAACGCGGGACCGAGCGCGAGCGCCGAGCGCACCATGTCGGCGTACGTCGTGTCGGCGAAATCGTGGGCCGGCGTGATGTTGCCCGGTTTGGCTGCTGACACCTCGAGCACACACGCGAGCGCGACCTGATGGTCCAGTAGATCCCCACTCAGTCGCGAGTGAGCTAGGGTTGCATTCACCCACGTCACCATACGATAGGAGAGAGGAGACTCACGTCATGGCCATCACCCTGGCAACTGGCGAGGCTCTGGTCGGTGAAGGTAACGAGGTCGCACACATCGACCTCCTGCTCGGGTCAAAGAGCGGACCGGTCGGCGAGGCGTTCGCCCATGCCTTCGTCAACGAGTCCGAAGGTCACACGAACCTGCTCGCCGTGGTCACCCCCAACCTGCCGGCGAAGCCGGACACGGTGATCAGCAACAAGGTGACGATCAAAGGCGCCAAGCAGGCCGTGCAGTTGTTCGGCCCCGCTCAGGCCGCGGTCTCTCGCGCCGTGGTTGACTCGGTCGCAGAGGGCGTCATTCCCAAGGACCAGGTCGACGATCTGTGCATCATCGTCGGCGTGTTCATCCACTGGGAGGCAGAGGACGACAAGAAGATCTACGACTGGAACTACGAGGCCGTGAAGACCTCCATCGCCCGTGCCCTGGGCGGTGAGCCGAGCACCGACAAGGTGCTGTCCGAGACACCCGCCGCGCGGCACCCGTTCGCCGGCGGCGCCGAGGGGTAGCGGCGGCCGGCGACGAGCCGTTGAACGCGCAGACCGGAGAGTTGCCGCTCGCCGGTCTGCGCACCGTCGTCACCGGGGCCAGCTCCGGCATCGGGAGGGCCATCGCCATCGCCTTCGCCGCCGCCGGGGCCCGCGTGGGCATCGGCTTCTGCCGCTCGCTCCCGCAGGCGCGAGCGCTGGCGGAGCAACTGAGTCCCACCGATCCCGCCGAAAATCCACTTTTGCAGGCGGATCTCAGCACGGCAGAGGGATGCACCGCGATCGTGCGAGACGCGTTCGCCGCGCTCGAGTACGTCGACGTCTGGGTCAACAACGCCGGCGCCGACGTGCTCACTGGCGAGGGGAGATCGTGGTCGGAGGAGCGCAAGCTAAAGGAGCTGATCGACGTCGACCTGAAGGCGACGATTCGCTGCTCGCGGCTGGTAGCTGCCCGCATGCGCCCCGGCGGATCCATTCTCAATATCGGTTGGGATCACGCCACGATCGACGGAATGGCGGGTGACAACCCTGAGCTGTTCGCCGCGGTCAAGGCCGGGGTGCTCGGCTTCTCCAAATCGCTCGCGCGCTCTGTCGCCCCCGGCATCCGGGTCAACGTGCTGTGC
The DNA here is from genome assembly GCA_035504535.1 of Solirubrobacteraceae bacterium. Lineage (GTDB taxonomy): Bacteria > Actinomycetota > Thermoleophilia > Solirubrobacterales > Solirubrobacteraceae > Palsa-465. Next base: position 16,511 of record DATJRS010000059.1, read on the forward strand.
CCCGGGTGGGTCGAGACCGCCTACGGCGCGAGCACGGACCGGGCGTTCTACGACAGGGTCGCGGCGTCCACGCCGCTCGGCCGCTGGGGTCAGCCCGAGGACATCGCCGGCGCGGCCGTGTGGCTGGCTTCGCCCGCCGCTGCCTTCGTCACCGGCCAGGCGATCAACGTGAACGGCGGGACGGTTGGCTGACACGTTGTTCGTGACGGGCCGGCTGGCGGAGCCCGCCGTGCGCGCCATGGTGTCCGGGCTCGAGATCGATCACCAGATCGCCGTGATGAACATCGGCGTCGCGGCGCTGATGACCACGCGCTGGATCGCCCGGCGCCTGGAAGTGCCGCCAGGGGTTGACAACATCGTGATCCCCGGACTGTGCGAGGGCGACGTGGACACACTTCAGCAGGCGACAGGGCTGCCGGTGCGCAAGGGTCCGGCCGACGTCCGGGCCCTCCCGGAGTGGTATGGACGAGAGGCCATCCGGGCCGCGCTCGGGCCGCGTGACGTGCGTGTGTTCGCCGAGATCAACGACGTTCAGAAGCTGTCGCGCGAGCAGGTGATCGACCGAGCCGGGCGCTACCGCGCGGACGGCGCCGACGTGATCGACCTGGGTCTCTCGCTCGACCGTTCGTGGCTGACCGACGGGCCGGACACGATTGCGGCGCTGCGCGAACGCGGGCTGTCGCTCAGCATCGATACGCTCGATCCCGAGCACATCCGGATGGCCGACGCCGCCGGCGTGGACTACGTCCTGAGCCTCACGCCGCAGACGATCGACATGGCCTCCGAGCTGCGGGCGACGCCGGTGTTGATCACCGAGGACCCCGACGACCTCGACGGCCTGGACCGGATGGCCACCCGGATGGAGCAGCTGGGGCGACCGTACCTTCTCGACTCGATCCTTGCCCCAATCAACTCGGGCTTTGCCGCGTCCCTGGCCCGATACGTCGAGGTTCGCCGGCGCCATCCCGAGGCCGAAATGCTCATGGGAATCGGCAATCTGACCGAGCTCACCGAGGCCGACACGACGGGGGTCACGGCGTTGCTGATCGGCTTCTGCCAGGAGATCGGCATCGGCGCCGTGCTCACCACCGAGGTGATCGGGTGGGCGGGCGGGGTGGTGCGCGAGACGGTGCTGGCGGCCCAGATCATGCACCTGGCCCAGCGTCAGGCGCGACCCCCCAAACACATCGACTCGGGGCTGGTCACGAGCAAGGACGAGTCGATGCGCGCGCCGGCGGAGGAGGAGTTGCGCGCGATGCAGGCTCAGATCTCTGACCGCAACTACCGCTTGTTCGCCGACGAGGACTGGCTTTACGCGTTCAACGGCGAACGCTTCATCCGCGAGCAGAACATGTTCGCGGTGTTCAATCAGCTCGACGTCGACGACCCCTCGCACGCCTTCTACCTCGGCAAGGAGCTGATGAAGGCCACCATCGCCCGCGGCCTGCACAAGAGCTATCGCCAGGAGGGGCCTCTGGACTGGGGCATCCTGAGCTTTCCTGAACCTCGACGGGAGGACCTCCAATGAAGAAGATCCTGATCCAGCTGGACACCGACGAGCACCCGAGCGCGTTCGATGCGATCGCGGCGTACGACGCGGAGGTGGACGTCGTCGTCCCATATGGCGAAATCACCCCGGACAACCTGACGGGCGTGGTCCAGGGCGCGATCTTTCCGCGCGGGCCCGACGGCCTGGCGAACACCGCCTTCTGGGTCGGCGGGTCAAAGGTCCGCGACGGCGAGGCCGTGTTCAAGGCCGCGCGCAAGCTGTTCTTCAAGCCCTTTCAGCCGTCGATCATGCTCGATTCGGATGGTTCGAACACCACCGCGGCGGCCGCCGTGGCACGCGTCCGCAGCACCGCCGAATTGAAGGGAAACCGCGGCGCGGTGATCGGTGTGGGACCCGTCGGACTGCGCACGGCCGAGCTGCTCAAGCGCGAGGGCGCCGAGGTGACGATGTTCACCTTCCCGCCGGACGCGATGGAGGGTAAGCACCGTCGCGCGTCGGGCATTCCGGTCGCGCAGGACGCCGGATTCGAGGTCGTCGAGCCTGACTCAAGCGACGAGCTCGACAAGGCCCTGGCCGGTCACGCGGTCGTGTTCGCCGCCGGGCCCGCGGGCACGCAGATCCTCCGGCGCAGCGGCTGGGCCCAACACGGAGTGCAGGTGGTGATCGACTACTCGGCAGCCGAGCCCGTGGGGGTGGAGGGCGTCGACCGGGGCGACAACCTCGATGAGGACGGCGGCGTGCTCAAGCTCGGTGCACTCGCGGTCGGCGGCCCGAAGATGAAGTTGCAAAAGGCCTGCATCCGGGCCATGTTCGAGACCAAAGGAACCGTCCTCGACCTCGAGGGCGTCTACGACGTTGCCCTCAAGGCGCTCTGAATCAGCCCTTGGATTTGGAGAACACGAACTTGCCCATCGGCCCGTCGAGCGGACCATCGGGCTCGGGGCGCCAGAGGATCGTGTCCTCGATCTTGCGCGCCATCGTGAAGTCCTTGTCGGTGATCCCGCCCGCCGAGTGCGTGGCCAGCTTGACCCAGAGCTTGCCCCAGGTCACGCTCAGGTCTGCGTGATGGCCGGCCGCCTCACACAGGTAACCGACGGCGTTGACCGCCATCAGGGTGGTCGGCCAACCGTCGGTGTTGTACTTGCGCCGGATCCACTTGTCCTCGTAGTACCACTCGTCGAGACCGTACTCCGACAACTTGCCGGGAATCTCGTCCTCCCCGTAAGTACGGGGCTTACCGCTGGTTGTGCTCATGGTCCAATCATATGCCCCGGGTAGCCGGCGTTGACCCGGGAACGGTGTCGTTTGACCTCTGCGTGCTCCAGGACGGGGAGCCCGTCCTGGAGCAGGTGTTCGAGACCGGCTCACTCGGTGACGACCCCGCGCCGCTGCTGCGAACGCTCGATGAATATGGGCCCTATGACCTGGTGTACGGCCCTAGCGGCTACGGCCTCCCCCTCCTCGCGGCGGCTGACGTAGGCGAACCCGAGCTGGCGCAGATGGTGTTGGTCCGGCCCGACGAATCGCACGCGGAGGCCGGCGTTGGCGGGATGCGCTCGCTGCTACGGGCAGTGACGAGGAGCGGCCTGCCGGTGGTGTTCGGGCCCGGCGTGATCCACCTGCCCTCCGTGCCCCTGCACCGCAAGTACAACCGAATCGACCTCGGCACCGCGGACAAGGTGTGCGCGGCTGCCTACGCCATCGCCGATCAGTCCGCCCGCCGGGACATCGCGCTCGAGCAGACGTCGATGATCCTGCTCGAGCTCGGCGGTGCGTTCACGGCGGCCCTGGCGGTCGCCGGCGGGCAGATCGTCGACGGTATGGGCGGCTCGTCGGGACCGATCGGGATGCGCGCGGCCGGGGCGCTCGACGGCGAGCTCGCGTACCTGCTCGGGCAGTCGCTGCGCAAGGACACGCTGTTCACCGGCGGCGCGCTCGATCCAACCGGAACGGTGGGCATCGCCAACGACCTTGACGGGGCATGGCGCGATCCGATCTATGCCGAAGGTTGGACGGCGCTGCTCGAAGGCGCCGCTAAGGCGGTGCGGGGCCTGGAGGTCAGCGTGCGCGATCCGCTGGAGATCGTCGTTTCGGGCCGCGTGGCCGGAGTCCGAGACCTGATTGCGACGCTGTCCTCGTCGCTGAGTGATGTCGCTCCCGTGCACGCGCTCGGAACCGGTGGCGCGAGCACCGCGGCCCATGGTGCCGCGCTACTGGCCGACTCGCTGGCGAACGGGCCCAATGCCGGCCTCGGTGAGGTGATGAGGCTCCGGGAGTCCAGCGGGAGCATCCTCGATCACCTCCGTGTCGCCGGCGCCTCGGCGATCTCACTGGGGTGACGATCGGCGCCAGGTGACCATTTTGCCCGACCGGGGGAGGGCTTGTCACCACCCGGTCAGGTCACATACCTACCCGATCGGTCAGGGTAAATCCTGGCCGCTCAGTCACAGGTTAATAGACTGTCACTTCAGCTTGAGTCACGCACGTGTCGCTGTTAGGTTTTTTCTGCCCATTTTCCGGAAGGAAGGAGAGAGTCGCGTGGCTGCCACTGCCGATAAGACAGTAATCGAGGGCCTGATCAAGCAGAATGGGACGACCATTGGGGCCGTTCTGGGCCGAGGATCCGTGGGCGTGGCCGAGGAAGGATCCGACGGCAAGATGCACGCCACGGTTCGGATTCCCATGGACGAGCTCATCTTTGAGCCCAGGGTGCTGGTCATGCCGCACGGAGGCGACCTCGAGCTCGAGATCATCAACGACGACAACAACTCCCACTGCGCGGTGCTGCCGAACAACGGCGACGCGAAGTTCATCTGGTTGGTGAACTTCTCGAAGGGAAAGGCGAGCCTCAACCTCGACGGCCCGGGCTATTACTGGTACGGCTCCCGGACCGGCAACGACGAGGGCGGCGGCCTCACCGGCACGATTGTCGTGAGTGGCGAGGTCCCAGACGAAGCGAAGCTCGACCGTCCACCCCAGCCCCGGCCGTAGAAAGGAGCAGCTGAATGGCAACCGAGACTGAGTACGTTGACGCAGGTGAGGCGGTTGACTTCCGGATTCTGAGCCCCGGCTTGGTCGGCAAGGCGCCCCCGGTAGCCAAGGGCGTCGACTACAAGCGGATTCTCAAGGGCCGCGATTCCGAGCCGCACAACTGGCTGACCTACTACGGTGCGTACGACGGCCAGCGCTACAGCCCGCTCGATCAGATCAACACCGGCAACGTGAAGGGCCTGACCCCCGCCTGGGTATTCCAGTGCGGATCGGTGGGCATGCACTCCGGCGCCTCGACGTACTCGCTGGAGGCGTCCCCCATCGTCGTCGACGGCATCATGTACGTCACCGGCTTTGACGGCTGGATGTGGGCGCTGGACGCCAAGACGGGAACCGAGCTGTGGCGCTACCACCGCGCGTCCCCGTACGACGTGCGGCTGTGCTGCGGCAACGTAAACCGTGGGTGCGCGGTGGCGGCGGGGAAGGTGTTCATGACCACCCTGAACGCCCACGTGATCGCGCTCGACGCCACGACCGGACAGCTCATCTGGGACCAGCCGTACGGCGACGTGCGGGCCGGTGAGAGCGCGACCGTGGCCCCGCTGATCGTCAAGGACATGGTGATCGTCGGGAGCTCGGGCGGCGAGTTCGGTGTGCGCGGCCACGCCGACGCGTTCAAGCTCGAAACCGGCGAGCGCGTGTGGCGTTGCTACATGATCCCGGCTCCCGGTGAGCCCGGGTCCGAGACGTGGCCCGATGACGGCGAAACCTGGGCGCGAGGCGGTGCGAACTGCTGGACCACGCCCACGTTCGACCCGGACCTCAACCTCCTGTATTTCAACACGGGCAACCCATGCCCCGACTTCGACGGAGGCGTCCGTCCAGGCGACAACCTCTACACCGACAGCGTCGTTGCGGTCGACCCCGACAACGGCCAGATCAAGCACCACTACCAGTACACCCCGCACGACGTGTGGGACTACGACTCGACGATGGAGAACATCCTCTTCGAGATGGACGGGCGTAAGTGCTCCGGCCACTTCGACAAGAACGGGTATTTCTTCGTCCTGGATCGCACGGACTGCAGCCTGATTCGGGTCGTCCCGTTCGTCGACCGCATCACCTGGGGTGAGATCTCAGCCGACGGCACGGTCACGCCGCGTGTGTTCCCTGACAAGGAAGGCGACCCGGTTCACTTCTGGCCCGGCCCGGCCGGCGCCAAGGAGTGGACGCACGCCGCCTACAGCCCGAAGACTGGGCTCTTCTACTGCCCCGTGCAGGACGTCGGTGCGACGGCCACGCGGCGGCGGCGCGAGTTCAAAGAGAGCATCCCGTACTGGGGCGCCGGCGTCGCCGTGGACACGGAGGACGTGTCTGGTTATCTGTCGGCAATCGATCCAGCCACCGGTCAGGAAAGGTGGCGGTTCCGCAATCAACACCCGATGACCGCGTCCGTTCTGACGACGGGCGGCGGGCTTGTGTTCGCCGGCGACCCGGCCGGAATCTACCGGGCGTTCAACGACTCGAGCGGAGACCTGCTGTGGTCGTTCAACTGCGGGAGCGGGCATCACTCGAGCCCGAGCAGCTACACCGTCGATGGGCGGCAGTACATCGCATGTCCGGTCGGCTACGGCGCTTGGACCGAGGGGTTCTTCCCCGGGGCGCTTGCCGCGCCCGGTGGATCCGCGATCTACGCGTTCGCCCTGCCGGAGTAGGGCTCACCGGAACCAGCAATCGATAAGAGGCAACGGAGGATTGGAGGATAATTTATGGGTTGGCTGCTGTTGGGCACTGACAGCTTCATCGCATGCGTCGCCGTCGGGGCGCTTGTAAGTAAGCGATCACGGGTGCCCCTTATCGTGATGTTCGGCGTCGCCGACGGGCTGGGCACGCTGCTCGGAATCACGCTTCATTGGAACGTGTCGGACAGCGCGTCCAACATCATCGAGTTTGCCTTCATGGCTGGTCTCGGTGTGTACTGGCTCGGTGTCGCGGTGATATCGAAGCGGATGCGCGGCACCGCTTGGATCTGGGCCCTGCCGTGGATCCTCACCGTCGACAACATCACCTACGGGACCATTGACCACGCATGGTCACACGCGGCCGGGGTCCAGGCCCTGGAAACGGGGCTGTCAAGCGCCATCCAGGCGGCGATCGGCATCGCGGTGAGCGTCGCCCTTGCGAAGACGCTCCCACGCCTGATCGACACAGTACGCGGGCACCGCGCCGGCGGTGGCGCTGTCATCGCCACGAGTGGCGGCAGCGGTGTGGCCCCGCTCGAGAGCGCCGTCGCAACAGAGCGCATCTCCCCCGCCGTAGTTCCCGCGATTGCCGGCGTTCTCATGATCGCCGCCGCGTTCGCAAACCTGCTGTGGGGCTGAGATAGCGGAAGCGAACGAGGACGCATAACGGGATGTGATCCGGGGCCTGGCTTTTGCCAGGCCCCGGATTCGTTTTACCGCGAGCCAGGCCTGGAGCTCCGGAGCCTCAGTCGTCGTCTTTCTCGACGGCGCGTAATCTGGGCCGGCTGTCGGGCGCCGATTCCCCGAGCTCCGCGGACAGCGCTTCGCTCTCGAACCGGGCCAGCGCCTCCTCGCATGAGGCCACAGCCGCGGCGGCTTCCTGACCGCCCGGCGCATCGAAGTAGTCGCGCGCACGGATGGCGGCAAGCCACTTCTGGTGGCGGGCGAGATCGGCGTCGGACTCCTCGAGCTCGGTGTACGTAGCCCTGCCCCGGCGGCGCTCGAACCGGAGCTCCTCGTGGAACTTGCGCGTGCTCGCGACCACCTCGTGGTACTCATCGGTCCGCTCGCGCTGGATCGCGTCGATGACCGCTCCTTCCTGTCTGGAATCCGTCACGTTGATGCGGAGCATCTCGCCATGGCCTCCTTCCGCCCGCAGTCGGGTCACGAGCCGCGTAGCCGCGCGCGTGGTCTTCGGCGTCGCCGGGAGCAGACACACAGACTGCTGCAGATAGTGAGCCCCCAGGCTGCGCAGAGTGCGCCACGCGTAGACGCGGAGGGTCGAGGTCCCACCGGACGGGGTCGAGACGGTGATCAGCAGCCAGTCGTGCTCCATGAAATGAGAATGATCCCAAAGACCTCAGATTGTTCTACACGCGATGTATCATGCGTTTCATGCCGAGCGCAACGGGCGCGTGCGCGTCGTGTCGCCCCGAGTCTGCTCCGGCGGTCCCCGTCCACGCAGAGCCGCTGGCCGTCGTGTGGGAGCGCACCGGCAGCCGCGCGAGCGGGCTGACGTCCGAGGAGGTCGGGCGGCGTCGAACGGCGGCGGTCCCGATCGAACGCGGTACCACGTCGGCCTTCCTGCGCGAGATCGCCGAGTCGTCGGTCGAGCCGCTTCAGTTGCTGCTGGTCGTGGTCGGCGCGCTCTCGGCGATATTCGGCGAAGTACGCGACGCGATCGCAATCTTCTCGGTCATCGTGCTCGTCAGCGTTGTCGAGGCGACCTCCGAGGTCCGTGCGAAGCGCGCACTGAAGGCTCTTCGCGACCTCAGCGCCCCCAATGCACTCGTCCGGCGCTCCGGCGTCGCCGTGGCGGTCCCGGCGGGCGCGCTTGTCGTCGGCGACGTGCTGCTCGTCGAGGCCGGGAGCGTCGTCGCCGCCGATGCCCGTGTCGTGGAGGCCGACGGGCTGGCCACCGACGAGTCCAGGCTCACGGGCGAGCCCATCGCCGCCGCGAAGGGCCCCGAGCCGGTGGGTGCCGGCACCTCGCTCTCAGAGCGATCGTCTGTGCTGCACGCGGGCACGGTCGTCGTGGCCGGCGCCGGTGAGGGCGTCGTCGTCGCGCTGGGCGACGAGACTGAGATAGGCCACCTCGGCCGGCTCGTCGCACAGGCCAAGGAGCCGCCTACCCCCCTCCAGCACACCATGGCCGAGCTGGCCCGTGCGGCGCTGATCGTTGCCGTGGCGGCGTGTGTGCTCGTGCCGCTGCTCGGGGTTCTCCAGGGCCGGTCCCCGAGGGAGATGCTGCTCGACGGGTTGACGCTCGCGTTCGCCACGATCCCCGAAGAGCTGCCGATCCTCGTGACCGTCCTCGTCGCGCTCGGCGGTCTTCGCCTGGCTCAGCAGGGAATCCTGCTCCGGCGGCTTCGCGCCGCGGAGGCCGTCGGCGCGATGACCGTCCTCCTCGCCGACAAGACCGGGACGCTGACCGAGAACCGGCTGCTGATCGAACGCATCGACGGCGACCGCCAACACGTGCTCGCCGCGGCCGTGGCTGCGCACGGCGCGGCGGTCGCTCAGGACCCCGTCGATCGCGCGCTGGCCCAGGCCGCCGCACAGCCGGCGTCGAGCGAGCGCCTCGCCCGCTACCCGTTTGATCCGGTGCGCCGGCGCGAGAGCGCCGTGTGGCGAGACCCTGTCGGCGCCTGGATAGCCGTGAAGGGAGCGCCGGAGGCCGTCCTCGAGCAGTGCGCGATGTCCGAGAGCGAGCGCGCATCGGTGCTCGCGCAGGTCGCGCGACTGGCGGACGACGGGCTGCGCATCATCGCGGTCGCCGAACGTCGTGGGCCCTCCGGCCCCCGCGAGGCCGCTGACGCCGAGACCGGACTCGACTTCGTCGGGCTCGCCGCCTTTCGCGACCCCCTGCGCGCCGGTGTTGGCGACGCCGTGGCCGAGCTCGCCCACGCCGGCGTGCGGACGATCGTCGTCAGCGGGGACCATCCCGAGACGGTTGCCGCGACGGCGCGCGAGGCCGGCGTGCGGGCTCCCGAGACCCTGCACGGTGGCTCGTCGCTCGACGCCCTCGACGACGACGAGCTCGCTCGGCGGCTGCGCGGCGACGCCGTCATCGCGCGGGCCACTCCTGAGGACAAGCTGCGCCTCGTCCGCCTCCTCCAGGATCGGGGCGAGACGGTCGCCGTCACCGGCGACGGGGTAAACGATGCGCCGGCCCTCGCCGCGGCGAACATCGGGATCGCGATGGGCGCGCGCGGAACCGATCTCGCCCGGGAAGCGTCCGACCTCGTGCTCGTCGACGACGCATACCCGACTATCGTCGGCGCGGTCGAGGGAGGTCGCGCACTGGCCTCACAGCTCCGGCGCGCGGTCGCCTTCTACCTGGGCGCGAAGATCGCGCTGGTCGTGGTCATCGCCGTGCCGCTCGCGCTCGGGCTCCCGGCCCCATTCCAGCCGGTGCACATCGTCATCCTGGAGTTGTTCATGGACGTCGGCGCGTCGGTGGCCTTCGTGTCCGAGCCCGTGGCGCCGGCGACGATGGATCGCCCCCCGCGCGACCCCGCCAGCCGGTTCCTTGACAGCACGCAGCTGTCGGCGATCGCGCTGACGGCCCTGGCGCTCACGGTCGCCGTCCTCCCCGCGTTTCTGATCGTCCACGCCCGGTCAGGCACCGGGATGGCCATTGCTGCCGCGGTGGCCGGATGGCTCGTCGCGAATGTGGCGATCGCGTGGAGTCTGCGCGCTCGGCCCGGCCTGCCGTTACGGCGCAACGTCGCGTTCCCGATATGGGCGCTCGTTGCGCTCGCCGCTGCTTTCATGCTGTCGCTGACCTCGGTAGGGACGACGCTGGGCGTGCAATCGCTCACGGCGGGCAACCTGGCCATCACCGCCGGCATCGCGGCGATCGGGGTCGCGGTCGCGGCCGCCGGGCGCGCGGCCCTGTCGTTATCCCGACGCCTCTAACGTTCAGCGCACCGCGAGGCGATTCCCGCGGTGCGCTGAGAGCGGTCGGTTCAGGTCTTGATCAACCCGTGAGGGTTCAGCACGAACTTCTTGGCTGCGCCGTGGTCGAAGTCCTTGTATCCCTTCGGGGCTTCGTCAAGGCTGATCACGGTGGCATTCACCGCCTTGCCGATGTGTGCCTTGTCGTTGAGGATCATCTGCATCAGGCCGTGGTGGTACTTCATCACCGGGCACTGGCCGGTGGTGAAGCTCTGGGACTTCGCCCAGCCCAACCCGATTCGGATCGACAGTGAGCCGACTTTGGCCGCGTCGTCGATGCCGCCCGGATCCCCGGTGACGTATAGCCCGGGAATACCGAGCTTGCCGGCGGCGCGGGTGATATCCATGATCGAGTTCAGCACCGTTGCCGGCGCCTCATGACCCGAGTCGGCGCCGTGGCCTCGAGCCTCGAAGCCGACCGCGTCGACCGCCGCATCCACCTCGGGCACGCCGAGGATCTGCTCGATCTGGTCCTTGGGGTCTCCCTTGGAGATATCGATCGTCTCGCACCCGAAGCTCCTGGCCTGCTTCAGCCGCTCGGGGATCATGTCGCCGACGATCACCACCGCGGCACCGAGGAGATGCGCCGAATACGCGGCCGCCAGGCCAACCGGGCCCGCGCCCGCGACATACACCGTCGAGCCGGAGGTCACCCCGGCGGTGTACGCGCCGTGGTAGCCGGTCGGGAAGATGTCCGAGAGCATCGTCAGGTCGAGGATCTTCTCCATCGCCTGTTCCTTGTCTGGGAACTTCAACAGATTCCAATCCGCGTACGGCACCGCGACGTACTCGGCTTGGCCGCCGACCCACCCACCCATATCGACGTAGCCGTACGCCGAGCCAGGCCGGTCCGGGTTGACGTTCAGGCACACCCCCGTGTTGCCTGTCTTGCACATGCGGCAGCGTCCGCACGCGATGTTGAATGGAACCGAGCAGAGGTCGCCGACCCTGATGAACTCCACCCCGGGTCCGACGTCAATCACCTCGCCGGTGATCTCGTGCCCGAGGATGAGGCCCTCGGGCGCGGTGGTGCGGCCACGCACCATGTGTTGATCAGAGCCGCAGATGTTGGTGGAAACGATCTTGAGAATTGCCGCGTGCGGCAGCTTGCGGCCGACGTTGGCCGGGTTGACCCCAGGACCGTCCTGCAGCTCAAACGTCGGAAAGTCGATGTCGTGAATCTCCACCTTCCCCGGCTCGATGTAGGCCACGCCTCGGTTCTCAGCCATGCGCTGTCTCCTTTCCTCGGGGGCGTTGGCTGTCCGTGTCAGAGCTAACGCCGCTCGGTGCGCGATTACACCTGGCCAGGGGGGCGCTTTTCTGCCCCCGAGGGGCCAGCTGGCCGGGTGGGCGACTAGCGCGCCGGCTCGTCGAGCAGACCGCGCTTGCCGGCCGCGTACGCGACCTCGGCCCGGCTGTGAACGCCTAGCTTGCGCATGACGTTGCGCACATGGAACTTCGCGGTACTCCGGCTCACGAAGATGTGGCAGCCGATCTCGCGATTGGACAGGCCATTGGTGATCAGCCTGATTACCTCGCGCTCACGCTCCGTAAAGGCCGCCTTGTCCTCGGTGGGCCCACCATCCGCGAGCCTCCGCGCAGCCGGAGCGGCGCGTTCGTCGGGCTCGGGCTCCACGTGCGAGGCCTGGGGCAAGAGCCGCACCGGGACCTCCACGCGAAGCTTCACGCCTCCGCCACGCCGGCGCTCGAACCAGGCGGCGCCGCCCAGCTCGCGCACCCGCTCCGCGATTCCCGCCAGCCCGAGGTGATCGCCGTTGGTCTCTGAAATAAACAGCTTGTGGTGAAGCTTTCGGTGGTCGCCCGAACCGTCGTCGGCAACGGCCAGCGACACCACCTGCGGCCGCCAGCGCAGAGTGATCCAGGCACGCTGCGCCTCGGCGTGGCGCACCACGTTGAATAACGCCTCGCGCGCGATCTGCACCAGCGCGTGCTGGGTGCTGGCCGGCAGCGGATGGGGCTCCCCGTAGACCCGCAACCCAACCTCCAGATGAGCGCCCGCCTCGACATCCTCGATCACCTCGCGTAGAGCCTGCGGGAGCTCAATCTCCCTCTCGCTAACGAGCCCGAAGATCACTTCGCGGATCTGGTCCATCGCCGAGCGCGCCAGGCCTTGAGCGGACAGCACACGTTCGACCACCTCCGGCGGAGTCGACTCGTTCCGTCGGCACCACTCGAGGTTCATGCCAATTGTCAGCAGGTGCTGGGAGACGCTGTCGTGCAGCTCGCGCGCGATCCGGTTGCGCTCTTCGCTGAGGAGCTGGCGCCGCCCAGCCTGCTCGAGACGCCGCACGGTCTCCTCAAGCTCCAAGCCACGCCGCTCTAGCTCCGAGCCACGCCGTTCGAGTTCGGCCGCACGGCGCTTGTTCTCCTGAAACAGCGATGCCTCGTGCAGGGCCACCCCCGCGTGGTTGGCCAGCGTGACCAGGATCGATACGTCACCCGGCGCGACCTCGATTCCGTTCGGCAAGCCCACCGCAAGTATCCCCGCGGGCTCGCCCTGGACCGACATCGGAGCGGTTACCAGAACGCCGGACAAGGTGCCGCACTCGATCCCTTCGTCGTGTTCCGCAAGCAGTGGGTGCTGGGCAGCGAGCGTCCGATCGGTGAGCGCCTCGAGCATCCGCGGCGGCAACCCCCAACGCTGGATCACGCAGTCGCCGGCATGGACGAATACCCGAGCCCCGACTCCGGCATGCTCGCCGGCGAACACCATCGCCGCCCAGCGCGCATCGAACAGGTGCGCAGCGGCCTCGACCACGGCGTCGCAAACCGCCACCGGCCCGCCCGGCGCGGCACAGAGCGCCGAGGAGATCCGCTCGAGCGTCTCGATCGTGTTGTCCCGCCGTGCGGACTTGTCGCCCCAAGCCGCGTGGAAGCTCGGCTCAGGGGAGCGGGCGCCGATCAGGCGCTCCAGCGCGGCCCGGTCGACACCGGGGCGCTCAGTAGGTGGCGATGCAGATCCGACGGACATCGTCCTCGCTGACCTCCTACCTTGGCTTGCCGACCGATCCTAGCGCCGGCGCTGTCATGGCGGAAGAGCGCGAGGTGTCGATCAGACCTGGTGCTCGGCGAGGCGAGCGCGAAGATCGCGGCACCGCGTCACGAGCGTGTCGGTGAGCTCGCGCGTCTTGCGGTGAGTCGGATGGTTGCTCCCGCCGTCGCGGCTGCTTCCCATCGCGAATGCGTACTCCCAGCTGGCCATGTGCACGCGGAGCTCAGCTTCGGCCTCCGCAAGTTGAGCCTTCAATTTCTGATGCAAATCGGACTCTGGGAGCATGGGGGCTTATCGGCTGGCGGCGCCGGCAAGTAACGGGCGGAACTGAAGCGCCTTGGCCAGCGGGCCCGCAACCGCGCTTGCCTCTGGACACCTCGCCGCACATCATGAGCACCGCACCGGACGCCCGATCACTTGAAGGCGAGCGGCTCGGCGTAGGCTGCGTTCGCCTGGGCCGAGGTCAGGTAGTGGTTGACCACTAGCCGGTCGAGCACGTGGCGCTGGCGGAGCTTGGCCAGGCGCAGATGCTGTAGCGGGTCGTAGGCCGATGGGGCCTGCGGGAGGCCGGCGAGCAGCGCGGCCTGCGCCCAGTCGAGATCGTCCGGCCCGGTTCCGAAGTAGCCGTGCGCTGCCGCGACGTAGCCCCAGTAGCCGTGCCCGTAGTAGACGGCGTTCAGGTACATGGCGAGGATCTGCGCCTTCGGGAAGTCGAGCGCCAGCTTGACCCCCAGCCCGATTTGCCTCAGCGTGGCGAACAGGCCGGTTCCATCGCCGTACAGCTGCTTGGCCAGCTGTTGCTCGATCGTGCTCCCACCAGGGTCCTGGTCGGTGTGCAGGGTAGCGATCGCCGCGCGCCCGGCCCCGTCGACGATGTTGATGACGAAGTTCGAGTAGAAGTGCTCATCCTCGACGGCCACAACCGCGTCGCCGAGCTTGGCCGGTGGAAGCGGCCCGCCCGCCGTGCCGTGATGCAGCGTCAGGATCCGGCCGACCCGCGCCGGCGCGTTGCTCACGCTCGGGAGGATGGCCAGATACGCGATGCCGGCCGCGAACAGAACCGCCACCACCACGACGACGGCCACCGCCGCCCGGACCGCCGCGCGCCGCCAGCGGTCCGCGGCCCAGCGGCGCCGGCCAGGCTCCGCTCGGCCCGGGAGATCCGAGCCTCGCCGCCCAGTTCGGATAGGTACTGCGGGTCTGCTCAACGCCGCCGGGGTCGGTCCTCGCTTCCTTACTCGAGTGTGGCGCTCCGAGGGCCGCGGATTGGTCCGCCGAGGCGGGCTTAACCGAGTCTTAGACCCGCGTCGTCAGGCGATCTCGACGAGCTCGTTCGTCTCGACCGGCTCGGGCGCGTCCTGGTGGTAGTACTTGCCGCCGCGCAGCCACGAGGCGACCGCCGCTACCAGGCAGCAGCCGGCCGCGAAGAAGAACACCGTGTGGATCCCGGTGGCAAACGGGTGGGAGACCAGCGTCGGAAAGAAGCGGTGGCCGGTCAAATAGGCCGCGGTGGCGTGCGGCAGGTGCGGCAACGTCGGGGCGAGCAGCGTGCCCATCGGGTTGTAGCCGAGGAACGACGCGAACAGGCTCCCCACCGGCGGCAGGTGCGAAACCTGCGTCGCGGTCGCCTGCGGCACGCCGTGGGACGCGAGTCCGTGGTAGAGGACGGCGGGCAGGGTCGAGGACAGTCCGACGATCACCAGGCTGAAGAACACGCCGATCGACAGCACCGAGGCGGAGTTCTGGAATGTCGCCGCCATACCGGCACCCGAGCCACGGGCATCGGGCGGAAGGCTGTTCATGATCCCGGTCTGATTGGGGGCGGCGAACAGCCCCATGGCGGCGCCGATCAGGAAGATGACCAACCCGAACTCCCAGTAGGTGAAGTTGACGGGCAGCGCGATCAGCAACAGGAAGCCGATCGCCGACAGGATCATCCCGCCCGTGGCGAACGGACGGGCGCCGAAGTGGTCGGCGAGGCGGCCGGCGAACGGCCCGACCACCAGGAACCCCACCGACAGCGGCAGCATGTAGATCCCCGCCCACAGCGGCGTGTCGGCGAAGCTGTAGCCGTGTATGGGCAGCCAGATGCCCTGGAGCCACAGGATCAGCATGAACATCAGCCCGCCGCGCGATAGCGCGGCCAGGAAAGCGGCGACACTGCCGCCGGTGAAGGCGCGAATCCGGAACAACGGGAGGCGGAACATCGGCGCCTCGACCCGGCGCTCGACGAACACGAAGATCGTCAGCAACACAACCCCGCCCACCAGCGCAGCGATCACGCCCGGTGCCGTCCAGCCCATCGTGTGACCGCCGTAGGGAAGGATCCCGTAGGTGATCCCGACCAGTACGGCGATCAAGCCGGCGCCGAAGGTGAGGTTGCCGAGCCAGTCGATCTTCGCCGGGGTGCGCACGCCGCGCTCCTCGAGCTTGAGATAGGCCCAAACCGTGCCGAACAGGCCGAACGGAACCGAGACCAGGAACACCAGCCGCCACGCGACCGGGGCGAGCACACCCCCGAGCACGAGCCCGATGAACGAGCCGGCGATCGCCGCGACCATGTTGATGCCCAGCGCCAGGCCACGCTGATCGGCCGGGAACGCGTCGGTCAGGATCGCTGAGGAGTTCGCGAACAGGAAGGCGGCGCCGATCCCCTGCACTACGCGCATGATGATCAGCCACATCGCCCCGCTCGTGCCCTCCAACCAGGTCACCGACAGCAGGATCGACCCGATGGTGAAGACCGCGAAGCCGAGGTTGTACATGCGGACGCGACCGAACATGTCTCCCACCCGCCCCAGGCTGACCACGAGCACCGCCAACACCACCATGAACCCGAGCAGCATCCACAGCAGATAGCTCGTGTTCGACGGCGTGAGCGGGTTCAGATGGATGCCGCGGAAGATCGCCGGGAGCGCGATGATGACGATCGACTGGTTGATCACCGCCATCAAGATCCCGAGCGTGGTGTTCGAGAGGGCGATCCACTTGTAGTGGTCCGTGGGCGCGGGCGGTTTGGGCAGCGCGGCGACCCCCGCGGGCGGCCCGCCGTTCCCCCCACCGTTCCGCGACCCTGAGCTCACCGGGCGAGCCGATCGATCAGCTTGTCGAGGACCGCGACCGCGGCGGCCAGCGTCTCGACCTCGGAGTCCTCGAGCGAGGCCATCTCCTCGTGCAGCAGCGCGCGGTACTCGGCGCGCAGCTGCTCGAACACCTCATCGCCGGCCGGAGTGAGGCTGACCAGGACGGCGCGGCCGTCGGTCGGATCGGGAATCCGCTCCACCCAGCCGCGCTCGGCGAGCCGGTTCACCAGCAGCGTGATCGCCGGCTGGGTCACGCGCTCGTGGGCCGCCAGTTCGGTGATCCGGCGCGGCCCGGCGCGCAGGTTGCGCAGCACGCCGACCTCGGTGCGCGACACGCACACGCTGGTGCGGGTTAGGAACAGCCGCGACAGCTCGGCGCTCCGTTGCGGCAAAGCCTCCGCGATCTCGTCCAGCTGACTGCTCCGTTGACCCAGACCGCCCCTTTGCATGAGGCGCTTATATTACCTGCTAATGCGACTTCGCGGTCGGCCGCCGCCGCGAGTGGGGCCAACTGCACACTCGAGACCCATACCGGGCGGCCGAGCGCGTCCGGACCGCGGGCACACAAATCGCCCGCGATCCACCGGCGTGTACCTCGGCCTCGTGTCGACGAGAATGACGGCACCCGATGAGCCGCCCCGTCCTCTGGCATCTCCCCCTCTCGCACTACAGCGAGAAGGTCCGCTGGGCGCTCGACCACAAGGCCGTACAGCACGCGCGCCGCGCGCCCGTCGCCGGGTACCACATGGCCGCCGCGCTGGTCTTGACCCGCGGGCGTCACTGGACCCTGCCGGTGATCCAACTCGACGGGCGCCGCATCGGCGACTCCACCGCGATCCTGGCCGCGATAGAGCAGCGTTATCCCGACCAGCCCCTGTACCCGGCTGATCCCGCCGAGCGCCACCGGGCACTCGAGCTCGAGGACTGGTTCGACGAGCAGCTCGGCCCGGCCGTCCGGCGCTTCGCCTTCCATGCCCTGCGCAGCGACCCCGATCAGTTCGACGAGCTGGCCAGCCGCCAGGTGCCGGCGCCGCTGCGGCGCTATCGCCGTCTGGTCGGGGCCTACGGGCGGGCGTTTACCGGAGCGCGCTTCCAGACCGTCAGCGCCGGCCGGGCCGATGAAGCGCGGCAGCAGGTACTGGCCGCTCTCGACCACCTCGAGTCCGAGCTTGGCGACGGCGAGTATCTGGTCGGCGAGCGCTTCACCGTGGCTGACCTGACCGGGGCGTCGCTGTTTTATCCGCTCGTCCTGCCGCCGGAGGGGCCGCTCGACCTCGCCCCGCCGCCGGCCGCGGCCCGGGTCCGCGACTCGGTCACCCACCGCCGCGGGTTCCAATGGGTGCTCGAGATGTTCGCCCGCCACCGCAACCGCGGAGGTTCGCTCCGGTCAGCGCAGTCGCCCTAGCCCGCGGCGCGGCGTTCCCCCAGATAGCTCGCCGTGAGCAGCGCGCTGTCCCCGCGCAGCCGCTCGGCGCTGTCCGACGCGACCAGCTCCCCGTGCGAGAGCACGTAGCCGCGGTCGGCGATCTCGAGCGCCAGGTTGACGTGCTGCTCGACCAGCAGCACGGCCGTCCCGTGGGTCGAGGCGAACTCTCTGACCACCGGGAGCAGCCGCTCGACGATGACCGGCGCCAGACCCAGACTCAGCTCGTCGAGCAGCAGCACCCGAGGTTGCCGGCACAGCGCCCGGGCGATCGCCAGCATCTGCTGCTCGCCGCCGGACAGCAGCCCAGCGCGCCGGTCGGCGAGATCGCGCAAGGCTGGGAAGTGTTCGAACGCGACCTCCTGGGCGGCGCGATCGCGCATCCCGTCGAGCCGCAGGTGCTCGCGCACGGTCAGCCCGAAGAAGATCCCGCGGCCCTGGGGGACGTGCACGATCCCGCGGCGGACCCGCTCGGTCGGCGACACACCCGCGAGGTCCTCGCCGTCGAGCCGGACGAAGCCGCCCATCGGCTTGACCAGCCCCGAGATCGTCCGCAGCGTGGTCGTCTTGCCGGCGCCGTTGGCCCCGATCAACGCGACCACCTCGCTGGGATTCACGTCAAGGCTGAGGTCCCGCAATACCGCCGCGCGGTCGTATCCGGCGGTCAGGCCATCGAGCTCGAGGGCTCGTGTCACCCCTCGAGTCCCCACGGCTCGCCGCCGTCGAGCGGCCACGAGGCGGGCGGGCGGGCCCACGTCCGCTCGAGCATCCCGTCGGAATCGACCGCCGGCGCAGCGCTGGCGCGGAACTGGCGCGGCGAGCAGCCGTACGCCTTACGGAACAGGCGGCTGAAGTGGGGCGCGCTCGACAGGCCCCAGCGGCTCGCGATCGCCGAGATCGGCTGATCGGAGAAGGCCGGGTCGATCAGGTCGCGCCGGCAGCGTTCGAGCCGTGCGGAGCGGATGAAATCGCACACGCTGAGCCCCTCGGTCTCGAACACTCGATGCAGGTATCGGGTCGAGATGAAGCAGGCGCGCGCCAGCTCCTCTGGGTTCAGGTTCGGGTCGCTCAGCTTGGCCTCGATGTAGGCCTGGGCGTGGATGAGCAGCTCGGCGGTGGACCGGGGCCTCGGCGGGCGCGATGCGTCCAGATCCACGTACAGGCGACGAACCAGGTCGATCACGTGCTCCGCCAGCCCGGTGTCCTCGCGGCCGATGCTGCCGTCGGCCAGTCCGGCGGCGGCCTCCGAGCAGAACCGGGCCGCCAGCCGGGGCAGTCCGGCCTCGCCGGGGATCCTGACCGCGGTCAGGCGCGAGACCTTGTCGGCGTGCTTGCCGAGCGTCGCCTTGGGCACCCGGATCACCAGCAGGTCGAACGGAGCGTCGGCGCGGAAGATCGCCGGGTAGGAGGTGTCGTAGCTCGTGATGTCCCCCGGCCCCAGGACGCTGGCCCGGTGCTGCTGGGCCCCGTGCAGCCGTCCGCGCAGCACGATCTGGACGTGGAGGCACTCGGGGTCGGCGACAGAGATGTCTCGGGGCGTCCGCCGCATCGTGTTGGGGCCGGCCGCGATCCGATAGACGCCGATCGGCCCCAGCCGGTCGGCCCACATCCGGGCCCAGAAGCGGTCGGTCGCGTCGGTCCCGATGTGCAGCGGGTGGTACGCGTCGCATGACGACTTCGCCCAGAACTCCACTCGGTGCGGGGCTGGCACCGCATTGGTGTCGATCAGCAACGTCATCGTTTCAGACGTCTGGACACTTGGAACGCAGACTTCCTCTCCCTGTGGCCCGTCGCCAGCGTCGGCCACTCTACCGACGGCTCCGACGGCTGTCGAGGAAGCTTGACGTAGCCCTAACGCAGGCGATTTGTCGCACAGCGCACAGCCTTCACAAAGCCTTTGCCCACGCGCGCACTGATCGCGGTGAGCGCGGCCGGCCCCTGCGGGCTCGGCCATAGCATCGACTCACTTCATAGCGAACATGGGATCTGTCGGCGGCGCCCGGAGGCGGCGCGTTAGCGAGCCCATGCCAGGGAGGAGCGGACATGGAACGAATCCTTGCGACGCATACCGGGAGCCTGATCCGGCCGCCCGAGCTGCTCGCGTTTCTCGCTGCCAAGGAGCGGGGTCAGGAGATCGACGAGGACGCCTACCAGAGCGCGCTGCGCGACGCCGTAAACGAGGTCGTCCGCCACCAGGTCGAGGTGGGGATCGACGTCCCGGATGACGGCGAGATGGGCAAGGCCAGCTGGATCACCTATCTATACGAGCGCGTGAGCGGGCTCGAGGTGCGTTCGGTCGAGCTCGAGGGCGGGACCATGTATCCCCCGAGTCGGGACCGTCAGGCATTCCCGGGCGCCTATGCCGTGATGGACGCGCTTGAAAACGTCAGCGTCAACGAGTCCAACGCGGCCGCCTCGAGCGCGATGCCCGACGAGGACGCCGCCGCCTCCGGCCAGGGCGTCGCCTGGGTGTGCACCGGACCGCTGCGCTACGACCGTGGCGCGATCGATCGCGATATCGCCAACTTCAAGGCCGCCCTCGAAGGCCAAGACACCGTCGACGCGTTCCTGCCCGTGGTCGCCCCGGCGAGCGCGTACTGGCTCCTGAACGAGCACTACGCCAGCGAAGAGGAGTTCATGTTCGCCCTGGCCGACGCGTTGCGCGAGGAGTACCGGGCGATCGTCGACGCCGGGCTGCTGGTGCAGGTCGACGACGCGGTGATGATGCACGAGGCGGACACGATGATGTCGCGCGGGATGTCCTGGGACGACTACCGGCGGTGGGCCGACCTGCGCGTGCGCGCGCTGAACCACGCGCTCGAGGGCCTGCCCGAGGAGCGCGTCCGCTACCACGTGTGCTGGGGCAGCTGGCACGGCCCCCATGCCTTCGACCCGGAGCTCAAGGACGTGGTCGACCTGATCCTGGCCGTGAACGCCGGCACCTATGTCATGGAGCAGGCCAACGCGCGGCACGAGCACGAATGGCGGGTTTGGGAGGAGGTGCCCCTGCCGGACGGCAAAAAGCTGATCCCGGGCGTGGTCACCCACCACACGAACGTCGTCGAGCATCCCGAGCTGGTCGCGCAGCGGCTGGTCCGCCTGGCCAATGTGGTCGGCAGGGAGAACGTGCTCGCCGGCACCGACTGCGGCTTCGCACAGGGGGCGTTCATCGAGCGCGTGCACCCGGAGATTCAGTGGGCCAAGCTCGCGGCGCTGGCCGAGGGAGCGCGAATCGCTTCCCGCGAGCTTTGGGGTGCCAAGGCAGCGGCGTAAAACCGAGGCGCATCACATTTCACAGAGGAGGAGAAGGTGATCATGCAGGCGCGTACAGGGTGGCTCGCCGCGGTGGCGCTGCTCGCCACCGCAATCATCGCCGCCGGCTGCGGCAGTAGCAGCAGTAGCACCACCAGCTCGGCGAGTGCCGCTGCGAGCACCAGCTCGAGCACCGCTGCCACCACGACACCCGCGGCCACGCCCGGGAGCGGCGGCGCCGGTTCGGCATCGGTGACCAACTACCTGACCTACGTCGATGGCAAGGCCGGTAAGGCGAACTCGTCGCTCCCGCCGGTGACCGTCGGCTGGGTCAACCAGCAGGGTGGCCAGCAGGTGATCGGGGCGCTCGCCACCAACGGCGCGCAGCTCGCGGTCAAGTACATCAACGATCAGCTGGGCGGGATCGGCGGGCATCCGCTCGTGCTGGACACGTGCTTCATCACCTCGGCCGAAGAGGAAGGCACGACCTGCGCGCAGAAGTTCCTTGCCAACAAGAGCATCAATGTGATCGACGTCGGCGCGGTGGCGATCGGAATCCAGTCGCTCTACTCGACGCTCGGCACCGCCAAGCCGGTCATCACCGGCGTGTCGGTAACTCCGGTCGACTCGACCAAGGCCAACGCTGTGATCCTGTTCGGCGACGTCACCCACGTGCTCGGCCCGTTCGGCACGTATGCCAGCCAGGTCCTGCACGCCAAGACCGCCGCGCTCGTTTATCCGGACATCGCTGGCATCACCGACGGTGCGGCGGCGATCTCCGCGTCGCTGAAGGCGGCGGGCGTCAAGGTCAAGAGCGTCGCGTATGACCCCAACGAGACCGACCTGATCGGCCCGCTCACCAGCGCCGGCGCCTCCACCGCGGACCTGGTGATCCCCTACACGGAGGCCGGTGGCTGCGTCGACCTCGCCAAGGGCCTCATTCAGCTCGGCATCACCGACGCCAAGAAGATCCTGTCGGCGCCGCTGTGTCTGAACACCCAGGTCGCGCAGGGTCTCGGCGGCGACTTCCCGATCTGGACGTACGCGATCGCGAGCTCGCTGTACGGCGATCCCACCGACCCGGGCATGCCGGCGTACATGAAGGTGACCGCGCAGTATGGAGAGCAGGCCGAGGCCCCCGACCCGTGGAACATCGTCTCGTTCGGACAGATGCTGACCACCGCCCGGTTCCTCAACCAGCTCGGATACGGTCACATCACCCCGTCGGCGGTGCTGGCGAAGGCGAAGGCGTTCACGGGTCCGGTCGCGCTCGGAGCTCCGTCGCTCCAGTGCGGCAAGTACCCGAGCGCTCCGGCGGTGTGTAATGACCGCACCCAGTTCTTCCTGTACAAGGGAAAGCACGTGTTCGTCAAGACGGCGGGCTGGCTGCAGCCGCCCTCATGAGCAGACAAAGCAACTGACCGGGCTCGCGGAGTAGCGTGCAACAGGTACTGCTGTACGCGCTCCTCGGGCTCGGCTCGGGGGCCCTGATCGCCGGCATCGCGCTCGGGGTGATCCTGACCTACCGTGGTTCGGGGATCATCAACCTGGCGACCGGCGGGTTCGCGATGTTCGCCGGGTACGCCTTCTGGGCGCTCCGGCTCGATCTGCTCCATCTCTCGACGGGGCCGGCGCTACTGCTGAGTCTCGTGATCGTGCTCGCGGCCGGCGCGGCGACCGAGCTCATCGCGTTCCGGCCGCTGCGGACCGCCTCGCCGCTCGCCAAGCTCGTCTCCTCGCTCGGAGTCCTGCTGGTCCTGCAGGCGTCGATGCTGCTCGCGTTCGGCAGCTCCGAGCAACCCGAGCCCAACGTGCTGCCTCAGAACATCGTGCACCTGCTCGGCGCGGTGATCCCGGTCGATCGCTTCATTCTCACCGGGATCGTCATCGTGCTCGCCGCGGCGCTGGCTGCGCTCTACCGCTTCACGCGCTTCGGGCTGGCCACGCGCGCGGCGTCCGAGAACGAGGTGGTGGCGATGCTCGGCGGCCTCTCGCCCAACGCCCTGTCGATGGTCAACACGCTGATCGCGTCGGCCATCGCCGGCGGCATCGGGATCCTGGCCGCGTCGATCACCCAGCTCGACACCGAGACGCTCCCGCTCCAGATCGTTCCCGCCCTGGCGGCAGCGCTGCTCGCCCGCTTCACCTCGTTCGGTGTCGCGTGCGCCGCCGGCATTGGGCTCGGCATCCTCGAGTCGGAGATCGAGTACGTCTCAAACCTCTCGTGGTTCCCGACCTCGAGTGGAGCCGCCATCCCCGGCGTGGCGGAACTCGTGATCTTCATTCTGATCGTGCTGTTCATGTATCTGCGCGGGGCGAGGCTGCCCGGGCGCGGCGAGCTGGTTGAGAAGCGTCTGCCCGAGGCCCCGCGGCCACAGCACCTCATCCGGACCACCGTGATCGGGGTCGCGGTGTGCGCGATCGCGCTCGTCGTGCTGCCGTTCGATTTTCGCGAGGCGCTGATCAACACGCTGATCGGCACGGTCATGGCGCTCTCGCTGGTGGTGATCACCGGGTTCGTCGGCCAGATCTCGGTCGTCCAGTTGACGTTGGCCGGCGTCAGTGGGTTCACGATCTCGCACCTGGCCGTGAACGCCGGGATCGGCTTCCCGTTGGCTCCCATCGCCGGAACGTTGGCGGCGGTGATCCTCGGCCTGATCACGGCAGCGTCCGCGTTGCGTGTCCGCGGAGTGAGCCTGGCGGTGGTCACCCTCGCGGCAGTGGTCGCGATCACCAACTTCGGGTTCCTCAACCCGACCTGGGGCGGCGGCCAGACTGGTTCGCCGGTGTCCGAGCTGAAGCTGTTCGGGCTTGACCTCGGGCCGCAGGCAGGGTTCCGAGGCCTCGACGGCAACATCCCCAGCCCCGTGTTCGGCTGGGTCGCACTGGCGGTCACGGTGGGCGTGTGCCTGACCGTGGCCGCGGTCAGACGCGGCGCAGTGGGGCGGCGCATGCTCGCGGTTCGCTCCAACGAGCGCGCCGCTGCGGCCGCGGCGATCGATCCGCGCACGGTCAAGCTGTTCGCGTTCGGCCTCAGTGCGGCGATCGCGGGTCTCGCCGGCTCGCTGTACGCCTACAACTTCGGCTCGGTCAGCGCGGACCGATTCGACGTGTTCACCGCACTCAGCCTGATCGCGTTCGCCTACGCCGGAGGGATCACGCTGATCTCGGGCGCGGTGTTCGCCGGCCTGATCTCGACCCAGGCACTGTTTCCGTACGCGCTCGATAAGTGGTTCGGCATCAACGGCAACTGGTTCCTGCTGTTCGGCGGCGCGATCCTGATCGTCACGCTGATCCAAAACCCGGAGGGCGTCGCCGGGGCGTTCTACAAACGGATACACAAGCGACCCGCGGTCCACCCGCCGGAACCGGTTTCTAGGGGTCTCGCTGCGGAATCCGGCGCGATACCGGTCGCCGCTCGAGGTGTGGACGAGCCGGATTCCGTTAAGGGAATTCGGCGCCAAGACCTTGAGGTGGGCGACGGGGTTGGCGCCGAATTCCCCACGCTCGACGTCCGTGGGGCCATCCAACCCCGTCCTGACGGGGATCGCGCCACCGTCCCCGTCCGGACGGGGTCGCATGGCCCCACGGATGCCGCGCAGCGGCCCCAAACCACCCCTGTGCTCTCCATCACCGAGTTGTCGGTCGCGTTCGGCGGCGTGCACGCGCTCGAGCACGTCTCCATGGAGGTGCGCGAGGGCGAACTCGTCGGCCTCATCGGACCCAACGGCGCGGGCAAGACCACGCTGATCGACGCGATCACCGGCTTCGTCCCGTGCACCGGTCGCGTGGAGCTCGACGGGCACGACATCGGGGGGATGGCGCCCTACGCACGGGCGCGGCGTGGGCTCTCGCGAACGTGGCAGAACACCGATCTGTTCGACGACCTCGACGTCCGCGAGAACGTCACGGTGGCGGCCCGCGACGGCGCCGACCCCGAGCACATACTCGGGCTGGTGGACCTGGCCTGGGCCGCGCCCGCCATGCCCGATGAGCTCTCAGAGGGCGCGCGCAAGCTCGTGGGCGTGGCTCGCGCGCTGGCGGGACACCCTCGCCTCTTGTGCCTGGACGAGCCCGGCGCCGGACTCGACGCCCGCGAGAGCGAGGAGCTCGGCCGCTCCCTGCGCGAACTGGCCGACCGGGGCCAAACCACGTTGCTGATCGACCACGACATGGGCCTCGTGCTGAGCACCTGCGACCGCGTGGTCGTGCTCGAGTTCGGCCGCGTGATCGCCGACGGCCCGCCCGAGGTCGTTCGACAGGACGAGCGCGTGATCGCCGCGTACCTCGGTGGCAGCACCCAAGTGAAGGAGACCACACCATGACTCAACGCAGCCTGGAAGACCTGCTCCGGAGCATCCCCTCGACCGTTGACATGTTGCGAAACGCCCAGGTCGGGCCCAACGTGTATCCGGGGGTGCCGGCCGAGTTCACCAACTGGCGTGACGAGCAGTGGGCCTGGCAGAACACATGCGTGCTGTTCAACCAGTCCTACCACATGGCTGACCTGGCGGTTCAAGGCCCGGACGCGATGAGGCTCCTGTCACACCTCGGCGTCAACACGTTCGAGAACTTCGCGGTCGACAAGGCCAAGCAATTCGTGCCATGCACCCCGGCGGGTTACGTGATCGGTGACGTGATCCTGTTCCACCTCGCCGACGATGACTTCAACATGGTGGGCCGTGCGCCGGTGCTCAACTGGGTCACCTATCACGCGCAGACCGGTGACTACGACGTCGAAGTCACCCTCGACCAGCGCTGGGCGTTGCGCACGGACGGGCGGCGCAAGTCGTTCCGCTTTCAGCTCCAGGGGCCGAGCGCCATGGACGTCATCGCACGAGTATTGGGTCCCCACCCACCCAGCACACCCCCTGAGCTCAAGTTCTTCAACCTCACCAACGTTCAGATCGCCGGCCGTGACGTGCGCGCGCTGCGCCATGGGATGGTCGGGCAGCCGGGCTGGGAGCTGTTCGGGCCGTGGGATGACGGCGAGGCCGTGCGCGAGGCACTCCTCGGCGCGGGCGAGGAGTTCGGCCTGCGCCAGGTGGGCGGACGGGCGTACTCCTCGAACGCGCTCGAGTCGGGGTGGATCCCCTCCCCACTCCCCGCCGTGTACACGGGCGAAGAACTCACGTCCTACCGGCAGTGGCTCCCCGCCGCCGGCTACGAAGGATCCGCCTCGATCGGCGGGAGCTTCGTTTCATCCAACATCGAGGATTACTACTTCACCCCGTGGGACCTCGGGTACGGCCACCTCGTCAAATTCGATCACGACTTCGTCGGCCGGGACGCGCTCGAGCGGATGGTCGACGACGAGCACCGTCACAAGGTGACCCTGGCGCTCGACGACGAGGACGTGGCGGAGACGATCGCGACCATGTTCCAGAAGGCGGATCGGGCCAAGTTCATTGACTGGCCATCGGCGGTCTACAGCATGCATCCGTTCGACCGCGTCATCGTGAACGGAGACACGGTCGGCATCTCGACGTGGTTCGGCTACAGCTACAACGAGTCCAAGATGCTCACGCTCGCCGTGATCGACGCTGCCCACGCCGCGCCTGGAACCGAGGTCGCCCTCGTGTGGGGCGAGGAAGGCGGCGGGACCTCTAAGCCGACGGTCGAGCCTCACGTGCAACGGGAGATCCGGGCCGTGGTCAGCCCGGTGCCGTACGTCGAGGTCGTGCGCCGGTCCTACGCACCGGACAGCTGGCGCTCGGTCGGCGTCTAAGCGGCGCTGGAAGCATCCTGACCGGGCCGGGTCGATCATCCGTTGAGCCGAGCGCCGAGGCCAGCTAGAACATTCGTCCAAATCGGTTCGACCCGCGGCTGGCCGCGGGTAGGAGCCAATCAGGCTTGCTGTAGATGGGCCCGCTCACAGCACTGATCACCTTCCCCCTCGCGCCCGCGCTCGGCGTCGCGTCGTCGTCGCGCGTGGTGAGGGGGAGGCGCCAGGTGAGGGAGGAAGCATTGCCGGAGAGGCTGGCTATGCCAGAGCGGCAATGCGCACCGGCGCAGGAGACCGTCGATGGCTGAGCAGCGCTGCAAGCGCGGCTCGAGCGAGGCCGCTCGCGGCGAGCTTCCGGAGCTGCTCGGCCATCCGGTCAAAGGTGTGGCGCGTTGAGCCTGCTGCTGTACGGGGTGGCCGAAGCCGGTGGCGCACCCGCCTCGGGCGTCGGGCTCGATCACAAGCCGCTGCGGACGATCGTCGAAGGGCCACTGGCCGCGATCGTCAGCGATCACTCGAGCGCCGATCCCGAGCCGGCGGGCGAGCGACTGCGCGACTACGAGCTGACCGTGCGGCGGCTGATGGAGCGCGACGCAATCCTGCCGGTCAGGTTCGGCAGCGTGCTCGCCGATGAGGGAGCGGCGCGGGCGCTGCTGCGTCGCCGCCGGCGTGATCTGCTCTCGAGGGTGCGGCGAGTCCGCGGAGCGGTGGAGCTCGCGCTGCGCGCCAGCTGGCGCCGTGACGCCGACGGCGGCCCCGGCGTCCGGCCACCCGCCGGCACGTCCTACCTGCGCGAGCGCCTCGAGCGTCGCCAGAGCGCGCGCCGGGTGGCCACCGAGCTCGACCCCCTCAGCGCGCTCGCCCTCTGGAGCCGCCGGACGGTTGCCCCGGAGCCGGATCTGCCCGTCCTCGACGCCTACCTGGTGGAGCGCGGTCGAGTCGCTGAGTTCGTCGCCCTCGTGGGGCAGCTCGGCGATTACCTCGACGAGGTCGATCTGACGTGTACGGGCCCGTGGCCGCCCTACAGCTTCGCGGTGGGCGCACCTGTCTGAAGCTCACATCAGGTTCGGAGAATGGAGGTCCGACAGGTAGCGAGCGGTCGGCTTACCGAACCCGCACGCGATCAGTCTCCTCACCCGGTTTCGCTGCATCGTCGACATCAGCGATCGAACATCGGCGGCCGCCTCGGAGAGCTCCGCCGGGACGAGCGACCGGCTGGCCATCACGGTCAGCGCCTCGATCACCACCGGGGAAAGCCCCGACAGGCTCGCCAGCTTCGCCGCGCGCGCCTCGACGGCTGCGACCAGCACCCGCTCGTTGTCACGATTTGAGTCGATTGCTCGCCGGATGTGCGACACGCCGAAGTGGACGTGCCGGCGCTCGTCGCGATGGGCCAGCCGCGCCGCCGCCGCCGTGGCGGGATCCGGCGCGTGCAGCTCGATGAACCGAAGCAGATCCAGGAACGTCCCCTCGCCCAGCACGTTGAGCAGCAGCGACGAATTGGTGAAGTCGTGCTCGTCGAGCAACGTGCTGAGCGACAGTTCGGTCGACGCCAGCGCGTAGCCGCGCAGGCCGCCGGCCAGCGCGCGCTTCGTGAATACCTCGATGTGGCGGGCCTCGTCGTGGACATGGCTGGAGAGCCACAGCACGAGCTCGGGTAGCTGTGGGTTGACCTCCGGGAGAAAGCGCGCGGGGACGTACAGCGCGGCGTACTCGTTCTGGGCCAGGAACGTCATCACCTGCGCCACCGCTCGTTCGGTGGTCTCATCCAGGTCGCGCGCCGCGTCCCACGGAACTTCGCGCGAAGCGTCCCACTGCTGCGCCGAGGCCTGCTCGACGAGCTCGCCGACATCGTCCGCCCACACCTCGTCGGGATCGCTGAGGCGCCACCGGTAGCTGGTTGCGCTCGCCTCGGGGACCGCACCCAGCGGCGCAAAGCCAGCCCCCGCATCGCCCGGCGCGGGCGGCCCGGCCCCTCGCCAGTCGGCAGTGTGAAGCTCCCCGCCGGCGCGGAGCGGTGGCGGGTCACCACGTTCGGGAAGGGGCGCGGCGAGCACCCGGGCGGTGCGACCGCGCCGGACCTGCACCACCGTGCCCTCCGCCGCGGGCGCCTCCCCCACCACCTCGTGCCCGGCCAGCCGCGCCCAGCCCGGCAGCTCGAGCGCGACCGCCCGCGAGGGCGTGCGCACCTCCAGCACGCCCCCGGGCGGAACCCGTTCGAGGGTCGCCGCCAGCAGCACCTCGAGCCCGCTCCCCAGCTCGAGGTGCTCGGCGTCGAGGCGATGATCGGGGGGCGGGTCGCCGTCGCTCACGTGAGCAATCCCTGCTCCCGCATCGCGCTCCGCAGCGACTCGTAGCCGGCCTCCCCACCCGGGTGCCAGGTCCGCACCCCCTCGAGGTCCATCGCCGGGCGGATGCTCTCGTCGTTGTAGTCCATCGCGAGCAGCGCCTGCGACCACCGCTCACCCAGCTCGCGATCGAACGAGTCGAGCACGGTGAAATTGCAGTGGTAGTACGGCGGGCTCCGCCAGCTCACCTCCAGGGCCGCCACATCGGGGACGCCTTCGGCCCGGAACGCGCTGAAGTAGACGGCCGAGAGCACGCCGGCGTCGGCCTTTCCTTCCGCCACCGCCCGGACGACGTGGAGCTCTGAATCGCCCGTGTCGCCGTGCTTGCCGATGTCGGTGTCGAACCGCAGCAGCACGCACTGGGCCGCGGCGTCGAGGCCTTCCTGTGCGAGATAGTGCAGCGGCAGGATCGCCGCGTGGCCCGAGTCGCGGCTGCCCAGGGCGAGCACCCGCCCGGCTAGCTCGCGCACGCCGTCCAGCGGCCGGTCCTTGCGCGTGACCAGCACCGTCGACCAGTCGAGGTCGACGTCGCGCATACCGAGAATCCGCGTCCGCCCACCGACCTCGTGGTCGAGGCGCACGAACGCGGTGTTCGTGTTCCAGCCGATGTCGACCGAACCGTCGAGCACCGCCTCGACGAGCCGTTCGTAGTTCGAGTACAGGATGTAGTCGGTCGGGACGCCACGGTCGGCTAAGTAGGTCCGGAACCGCTCCCAGACCGTGACCACGCGAGGGTGATATGAGACCGCCCCGAGTCTCAGCTCGGCGCCGCTCATGGCACCGGAAGGCCGGCGAGGGCCTTGCCGATCCAGGTGCGCAGCACAGCGTTGGTCGGCGCCATCACCGCGCCGGCGCGGGCGTCCCGCAGGTGGCGCTCGATCGGGAGCGCGGGCGTGTAGCCCTGCCCTCCGCAGACCTCAAGCGCCTGCTGAGTCACGCGCGGGCCGGTATCGGTGGCGCAGACCTTGGCCTCCATCACCACCACGAGCGCCGACTCGTCGCCGTCGTCGGTGAGCCGCGCGGCGCGTTGTAGAAGCGCCCGGGCGGCACGCGTCTCGAGGTCCATGTCGGCGAGCGCATGCTGGATCGTGGGCAGGTCGGCCAGCGTGGTGCCGTCGGAATAGCGACGCGCGCTCGCGTGCGCGATCGCCGCTTTCAGCGCGGCCTGGGCGATCCCGAGGTTGACCGCGGCCAGCCCGATCAGGAAGGCCGGCGCGACGACCCCGAACACCAGGTCGGCGCCGCCCCCGGGCTGTCCGACCAGGGCGACGGATTCGAGCGTCACGTTGTCGAAGGACACGGCGATGCTCGAGTTGCCACGCATCCCGAGCCCCTCCCAGTCCCCCTCGAAGCTGACCCCGCTGTCCGTCTTGCCGACCGCATAGCAGTCGAGCCCCTCGCTTTCTCCCTGCACCAGCACGAGCATCACGTCCGCGTGGCCACCCGAGGTCACGAACGACTTCCGTCCGCTCAAGCTCACGTGACCGTTGTGCCGCGCCGCCTTGAGCTCCGGCGCATAGAAGTGCGCGCCGGTCCCGCGCTCGCTGAACGCCAGCGTGCCAATCGTGCCGCTGCCGAGCCGGGGCAACAGCGCCGACGACGCTGGTCCCCCGCCTCCCGCGACCGTGGCCACCGCGACGCTGTGCATCAGAAACACCATGCCGGTAGAGGCACAGGCCCCCCCGATCGTCTCGCACGCCTCCGCCAGGGCGGTCAGCCCGCCACCGGCGCCGCCCTGCTCGGGCGAGATCAGCAGCCCGAGGGCGCCGACCTCGGACAGCGCCCGGAGCCCGTCATCGGGGAATCGGGCGTCACGATCGACCTCGGCCGCTGCCGGGGCGATGCGGTCTCGTACAACCTCGCGCACCCCGGCCAGGACGGCCTCGGGGTCGCGAGCCGCAACTTCTGCCATTGCATGGCTCCTCTCGCGAAAGTTCGAACGGCATTGCACTGCCGCCCGCACGGGGCGGCGACGGCTCGATGCGCTCAGCGGCGTTTCAAGTCATCACCTCCTCGCTCCGCTCGTGGATGCACATGCTCCGGTGGCTCAGTGCGCCACTGGGATCCGCTCGACCCCGTCGTCCCGGCCGACCACAACCTCGGAGACCATCGACGGCGGGAACAGCCCGTGCTCGACGATGCCGGGCATCTCCGACAGCCACTCGGCCAGCTGGTGCGGATCCTCGAACGGCGTCATGTAGTCGGCGATCACACCGCCGTCCGGGCTGTGGCTCGCGTCCCGCACCTTGACCAAGCCCACCTGCGCCACCGTCATGCCCCGCAGTTCGGCGCCGGCCAGGCGCGCGAGCGTACCCGCCAAGCCGAACTCGGCCAGCTCGAGGGGGACGGGCGGAGTCAGCCGCTGCACCAGCTTGTTGGCCGAGACGATCACGACGAACCGGTCGGTCGCAGCGGCCACCGCCTTCTCGCGCGTGTGCGCGCCGCCGCCGCCCTTGATCAGCCAACCCGACGGGTCGACCTGGTCGGCGCCGTCGATCACGATGTCCAGCTGGGCCGGAGCCTCGAGTCCCGCAAAAGAGACCACGTCGATGCCCATCGCCCGGGCGGCCTGTGCGGTAGAGGGCGAGGTGGCCACGCAGCGGATGTCGAGCTTGCGCGCGGCGAGCGGCCCAAGCAGGTAGGCCGCGGTCGAGCCCGTGCCCAGGCCGACCAGCATGCCGTCCTGCACCAGCTCGGCGGCCGCCTCGGCCGCGATGCGCTTCTCGCGTTCGACCTGATCTGTCGCGCTCAACTCGACGGCTTCTCCAGGTGGCCACCGAACCCGTAGCGCATCGCCGACTCCACCCGGTTGGCGAAGTTGTCGAGCCCGCGCGAGGCAAAGCGCGAGTACAGCGCCGTCGTCAACACCGGCGCCGGCACGCCTTCGTCGATGGCCGCGATCGACGTCCACCGCCCCTCACCCGAGTCGGACACCCGGCCTGAGAAGTCCTCCAGCCCCGGGGACTGATGCAGGGCCTGGGCGGTCAGGTCGAGCAGCCAGGAGCTGATCACGCTTCCCCGCCGCCACACCTCGCTGACCTCGGCGGTGTTGATCTCGTACTGGTAGTACTCGGGGTTCTCCATCGGCGCGGTCTCAGCGTCGCCCTCCATGACGTGCGTGCCGGCGTTCGCGCCGTGCAGGATGTTCAGCCCCTCGGCGTAGGCGGCCATGATCCCGTACTCGATTCCGTTGTGGACCATCTTCACGAAGTGTCCGGCGCCGTTGGGGCCGCAGTGCAGGAAACCTGCCTCGGACGGGCTGGGCGTACCGGAGCGCCCCGGCGTGCGCGGCGCGGCATCGACACCGGGCGCGAGCGAGCCGAAGATCGGATAGAGCCGCTCGACGACGTCGTCCTCGCCGCCGATCATCAGGCAGAACCCGCGCTCGAGACCGAACACACCGCCGCTGGTGCCGACGTCAACGTGGTGGATGCCCTTCTCGGCCAGCATCTTGGCGTGGGCGATGTCGTCGTGATAATGCGTGTTGCCGCCGTCGATGATCACGTCGCCTTTCTCGAACACCGCGGCCAGGCTTTGGATCGACTGAGTGGTGATCTCGCCCGCCGGGACCATCACCCACGCCGTGCGCGGCTTCTCGAGCTTGCCCGCGAACTCCTCGAGCGTGGTGGCGCCGCCGATGCCCTCGCCCTCGAGCTCCTTGACTGTGTCGGCGTTCACGTCGTATCCGACGCAGTGATGACCATCGCGCGTCAGCCGGCGCACGATCCCTGCGCCCATCCGCCCCAGTCCGACCATTCCCAGCTGCATCGGCTTATCCGTCGGCATGTGAATCGTTCTCCTCTCAGCGCATCGCGCGGTAGCGGCGGATCAGCGCGTTGGTCGAGCTGTCGTGCTTCAGATCGGGTTCGGTGGCGCTCTCGAGCTCGGGGATGATCCGGACCGCCAGCGCCTTGCCCAGCTCGACTCCCCACTGGTCGAAGGAGTCGATTCCCCAGACCGCTCCCTGAGTGAACACGCTGTGCTCGTACAGCGCCACCAGGCTCCCGAGCGTGTGTGGCGTCAGCTTCTCGGTCAGGATTACATTGGTCGGGCGATTCCCCTCCATCACACGGTGGGGAACGATTTGCTCCGGCGTGCCCTCGGCGCGGACCTCCTCCTCGGTCTTGCCGAACGCCAGCGCCTCGGCCTGGGCGAACACGTTTGACATCAGCAGGTCGTGGTGATCGCCCAGCGGGTTCAGGGTCTTCGCGAAACCGATCAGGTCGACCGGGATCAGCTTGGTGCCCTGGTGGATCAGCTGGTAGAAGCTGTGCTGGCCGTTGGTGCCGGGCTCGCCCCAGAACACCGCCCCGGTCTGGTAGTCGACGTGGCGCCCGTCGAGGGTGACGTGCTTGCCGTTGGACTCCATCGTGAGCTGCTGGAGATAGGCCGGGAAGCGCTTCAGGTACTGCTCGTAGGGCATCACCCCGTAGGTCTGGGCGCCGAAGAAGTCGCCGTACCAGACCGCCAGCAGCCCCATCAGCGCCGGCAGGTTCTGGGCAAACGGCGTGCTGCGGAAGTGCTCGTCGACGGCGTGAAACCCGGCCAGCATCTCCTTGAAGCGCTCGGGGCCGATCGCCAGCATCGTCGAGAGGCCGATGGCCGAGTCCATCGAGTAGCGCCCGCCGACCCAGTCCCAGAACCCGAACATGTTGTCGGTGTCGATCCCGAACTCGGTGACTTTCTCGGCGTTGGTCGAGACCGCCACGAAGTGCTTGGCGATCGCTGACTCGTCGCCGCCGATTCCGGCCAGCAGCCACTCTCGTGCCGATTTTGCGTTCGTCATCGTCTCGAGCGTCGTGAACGTCTTGGAGGAAACGATGAACAGCGTTTCCGCCGGGTCCAGATCGCGGGTGGCCTCGACCAGGTCGGTCGAGTCGACGTTCGAGACGAACCGGAAGGTCATCTCGCGCTCGGAGTAGTGGCGCAGGGCCTCGTAGGCCATCACCGGACCCAGGTCCGAGCCGCCGATCCCGATGTTGATCACGTTGCGAATCGGCCGGTCGGTGTGACCGCGCCACTCACCGCTTCGAACCCGGTCGCTGAACGCGGACATCCGGTCCAGCACCTCGTGGACCTCCTTGACCACGTCGACCCCGTCGACGATCAGCGACGCTGATTTCGGCATCCGGAGGGCGACATGCAGCACCGCGCGGTCCTCGGAGACGTTGATGTGTTCGCCGGCGAACATCGCCTCGGTCCGCTCTTTGAGGCCGGACTGCTCGGCCAGCGCGGTCAGCAGTGGAATCGTCTCGTCCGTGATCCGGTTTTTGGAGTAATCAAGGAACAGTCCCGCGCCCTCGGCCACCAGGCGCTCGCCGCGCGTGTCATCGGCGGCAAACAGCTCGCGCAGGTGCTTGCCCTGGATCTCGCCGTAGTGCTGCGCGAGCGCCTTCCACGCCGGCCGGTCTCGTAACGGGGGAACGCTCGGCATCACACGCGTGCTCATCGGACCTCCGGGGGAGTCGCTGTCACGCGGCGCCCACGCTCGCGCGGCGCCGCCGATCGGTGTCCCGCGGATCCTGACAGACACCCGCTTCCGGCGGTAACTGACCCCAAAACCGGACTAACCGCGCACTCGGCGCCACCCGCCACGCGAGTGCGTCGTCAGTACTGCTATGCGGCACCGAACCGCGCACTCGCCGATCAGCCGGCGGCGAATGTTGGGTTAGCCCCCTAGCTCGCGGGCGCGAGCTGGCAGTCCGGGCACATGCCCCAGAACGTGACCTCAGCCTCGTCGACCAGGAACCCGCCGGCGTCGCTCGGCGTCAGGCACGGCTCCCGGCCGACCACGCAGTCGACGTCCTGGGCGGCGCCACAGACGCGGCAGACAACGTGATGGTGGTTGTCGCCGACCCGGGTCTCAAACCGGGCCGGACTGCCCGCGGGCTCGATCCGGCGCAGTAGCCCTGCCGCGCTCAGCACATGCAGCGCGTCGTACACGGCCTGCGTTGACAGCGACCCGATCAGCTCCCGAGCCCGTGTGGCGATGACCTCCACGTCCGGGTGACCCGGCGTCTCGGATACGGCGCGATAGACGGCCAGCCGCGGCGCGGTCACCCGCAGCCCGCGCGCGCGCAACTCGTCCGGCAGAAGCTCAACGTCAATCCCCACGAGCGCCGCACTATACCAATGTAAATCGGATGTAAACCAATATTTGATCGATTCCAGAAATGGGTAGAGTCGAATCTGACCCTGAGAACGTCCAAGGAGCCGCGCCATGTCAGACGACGCCCGCCAAACCCCGCCGATTACGACGACCGACTCAGGGATTCCCGCTCCCAGTGACGAGTTCTCGCTCACCGTCGGACCGGGTGGTCCGACGGTTCTGCACGACCACTACGTGGTGCAGAAGATGCAGCACTTCAACCGCGAGCGCGTACCGGAGCGCGTCGTGCACGCGAAGGGCTCGGCCGCGCACGGCTTCTTCGAGGTGAGCGAGGACGTCAGTCAGTACACCAAGGCCGACCTGTTCCAGCCGGGCCGGCGAACGCCGCTGTTCCTGCGCTTCTCGACCGTCGCCGGCGAGCTGGGCTCCGCGGACACCGTCCGCGACCCCCGCGGGTTCGCGATCAAGTTCTACACCGAGCAGGGCAACTACGACCTCGTCGGCAACAACACCCCGGTGTTCTTCGTCCGCGACGCGTCGAAGTTCCAGGACTTCATCCACTCCCAGAAGCGCCTCCCCGACACCGGGATGCGCTCCAACGACATGCAGTGGGACTTCTGGACGCTCTCGCCCGAGTCCGCCCACCAGGTCACGATCCTCATGTCCGACCGCGGGACGCCGCGCACCTTCCGAAACATGCACGGGTACTCGAGCCACACGTTCTCCTGGCTGAACGCGGGCGGCGAGCGGTTCTGGATCAAGTACCACGTTCGCACGGCCCAGGGGGTCGAGAACTTCACCGACGCCGAGGCCGGCGAGATGGTCGCCGAGGATCCTGACTTCCACCGCCGCGACCTGCGCGAGGCGATCGATAAGGGCAACCCGCCCGAGTGGAGCCTCGAGGTCCAGGTGATGCCGTTCGCGGACGCCGCCGACTACCGCTTCAACCCGTTCGACCTGACCAAGGTCTGGCCGCAGTCGGATTACCCGCGGATCAAGGTGGGGCGGCTGGTCCTCGATCGCAACCCGGAGAACTTCTTCGCCGAGGTCGAGCAGTCCAGCTTCAACCCATCGAACCTGGTGCCGGGCATCGGCCTCAGCCCGGACAAGATGCTGATGGGCAGGATCTTCTCCTACCACGACACCCACCTGCACCGGATCGGCCCCAACTACGAGCAGCTCCCGATCAACCGGCCGCAGTGCCCCGTCCACTCCTACAACAAGGACGGGCACATGACCTACCACCACGCCGGCGATCAACCGGTGTACGCACCCAACAGCTACGGCGGCCCCCAGGCCGACACCAACCTGGGCCACGAGGTCACGTGGGAGGTCCCGGGCGCCGAGATCGGCCGATACGCCTACGAGAAGCACGCGGGCGACGACGACTTCGTCCAGCCGCGGGCGCTGGTGAACGAGGTCATGAGCGAGACCGATCGCGATCACCTCGTCACGAACATCGTCGGCCACGCCTCCAACGAGGTCACCGACGAGATGCAGTGGCGCGTGATCGCCTACTGGAGCAACGTCGACGCGCAGCTCGGCGCGCGGGTCGCGGCCGGTCTCGGTAAGGGCGACGGAGCGTCGGCCAACGGCGCCCAGGCTGCGGCGAAGGAGCTACTGGCCAGCCGCGCCAATCGGGCGTAGGCGCCGGTGAGCATCCAATCCGACGTGCCGCCGAGCATGAGTTAGCAGGGGCGCAGTGCCGCCGAGCATGAGTTAGTGGGGGCGTGGTGCCGCGGCAGCCAGGGCTGGGATCAGCCGGGCTGCCGCGGACTCCCGATCAGGAGTCCGTCGATCAGGTCGCGGATCACGGCGCCGACCTCCTCACGCGCCTTGACTGGATCCTCGGCGTCGGCGAGGTACATCGCGGCCTCTTCGAGCGCGCCGAGCAGTACCAGCGCGAGCGGGCGGAGTGGCTGGGGCTTGAGCTGCCCCGCCTCGATCGCAGCCTGCAGCAGCGCCTCGGCCGACTCGACGCTGTTGTTCTGGGACATCTCCCGGTACTCGCGCCAGCCGATCACGCTCGGCCCGTCCAGGAGCATCAGTTGCCGTATCTCTGGTTCGCCGGCGATGTCGAACCACGCGCTCGCCATCGCGTGCATCGTGTCGGCCGGGGTCTTCGGCTGGGCCGCCGCAACCGAGGCCTGGAGCCGCCCGAGGATCTCCAGGTCCATCGCCTCGAGCACGGCCCGGAACAGCGCCGCCTTGTCGGCGTACTGGTGATACATCGCGCCGCGCGTGACGCCGGCCGCCTCAGCGATCTCGGGCGTTGAAACCTCGGCGTAGCCGCGCTCGCCCCATAGTCGACGCGCCGCCCCGATCAGAGCCTGCTGGGTCGCCGCCGATCTTTCCGCCTGAGTTCTTGCCATTACATGCAGTCTGTTGGTATCTTAGTGCAGCCTGTACGTAAATCTCCACCGCGGAGGAACCGCATGCCCGCAGTAACGCTCAGCGCCGGAACGATCCATTATGAGAAGTCAGGCCCACCCACGGGCCGCCCGGTGGTCTTCATCCATGGCTACGCGATGGCGTCCTCGCTGTGGCGGCCGCTGTCCGACCGGCTGGCCGCGGACGGCTACGCGTGCTACGCCCCCACCTGGCCGCTGGGCGCTCACACCGAGCCCATGGCCGATCGCAGCAAGGCCACGATGGAGGGCATCGCCGGGATGGTGGCCGAGTTCCTTGAGCGGCTCGAGCTCACTGACGTGGTGCTGGTCGGCAACGACACCGGCGGCGCGATCGCCCAGATCGTGGCCACCACGACCCCGGCGCGCCTGGGCGCGCTCGTGCTGACGAGCTGTGACGCGTTCGAGCACTTCCCTCCCCCGGTGCTCAAGCCGTTCATCAACGCCGCCAAGCTGGGTCCGACGTTCCACGCGATGGTCGGGCCGCTGCGCTCCAGGCTGGTGCGCCGGCGCGCCTACGGCGGCCTTGCCCACACGGACATCGAGCACCTTGCCGCGGAGTGGGTCAAGCCCGTGCTCACCGACCGCGGCGTCCGGGAGGATCTGCGGCACTTCACCGCCTCGCTCGATCGGGAGACGACGGTGCGAGCGGGCGCGCGGCTCGCTGAATTCACCAAGCCGGCGTTGATCGCATGGTCCGGTGATGACACGTTCTTCGTGCTCGAGGACGGCTGCCGCCTCGCCGACGTGCTGCCTGCCGCCCAGCTCAAGGTGATCGAGGGCGCACGGACGTTCTCGATGATCGACCAGCCGGACGCCCTCGCCGAGCTGATCTCCGAGTTCGCTTGGAACGCCGCCGTCGGTCGCGCCGCCTGACGCGACCGCGTGACTCATCCCCAGCGCGAGCGCCACGGCCGCCGCGGCCCGGGCCTCAGCCGGCGCGCCCTTGCCGGCGGGGCTTGGTCCGCCGCGGCGGCTCACCGCCGGCGTCGGTCACCGCCCGCTCGAGCAGCTCCGGCCGGTAGGCCGGATCAAGCAACTCGGAGACCTCCAGACCGGTACGCGCGAGGTGTGACGCGAGCAGGCCGGCGCTCAGGTCGCGGTCCTGCGCCTTGACGGCATCCAGGATCTCGCGGTGACTGGCGGTCGCCCAAGCGGTCGGGCCGTGGCCGATGTGCAGCCGGCGGTAGCGCTCGGCGTGGTCGAACAGCTGAGCCAGCGTGTCGTTGACGCGCTGGCCGGCAGGCCCGGTCAGGGCGCGGTGGAACTGGCTGTGCGGCACGACCCAGCGCCGGTAGTCCTTGATGCTCGCGTAGTGGGCCATCTCGGCCATGTGCCCCTCCAGGCGGGCGAGGTCGTCCTGCGTGATCCGCGGCACCGACAGGCGGACCGCCTCGGCCTCGAGCGTCACGCGCATCACGTACAGCTGCTCGAGATCAGCCGTCGACATCGGGGCCACCCGCACCCGGCGGTTGGGCTCGGCCTCCACCAGCCCCTCACCCTGCAGCATCCTCAGCGCCTCCCGCAGCGGGGTGCGGCTGATCCCCAGCTCCTCGGCCAGGGCCACCTGCGACATCACCGCCCCGGGCGCGAGGCCGCCGTCCAGGATCGCATTGCGAACCCGCTCGTAGACGTCCTCGGTGTTCTGGCCGTTCTCGCTCATCGCTCTCCTCATCCGGCTCTCTTCGTTCACGCCCCGAGCATGCTGTAGCCGCCGTCGGCGACCATGTAGGAGCCCGTGATGTGGTGCGCCTCATCGCTGGCCAAGAACAGCGCGGCGCCGGTCATATCCTCGGGCTTCGGGATCCTTCCGGTCGGGGTACCCGAGAGCACCACATCGCGCCGGCCGGCCAGCCACTCCGGACGCGCCAGCAACGCCTCGGTCTCCATGAATCCGGGCGCGAACGTGTTGACCCGGACCGACGGTGCCAGCGCCTTTGCGTAGGACTTGGTGATCCCGAGCAGGCCGTACTTACCGGCCGCGTATTGCGGGGCGCGCGGGCTGCCGCGCACGATCACGGTCGAGCCCACGTTGACGATCGCGCCCCCGCCCCGCTCAACCATCCGCTGGCCGAACTCGTGCACCATCAGCATCGTGCCCTTGATGTCGACGGCGAGCACGTGGTCGATCGCCTCCTCGGTGACTTCCTTCCAGGACGCCTGTCCCGAGGCCATGTCCCCGACGTTGTTGACCAGCACGTCCACGCCGCCGCCCTCCTCGAACGCCCACGCGGCCATCCGCTGGATGTCCTCCCAGGAGGTGATGTCGCCCTGCACCACGAGCGCCTCGGCCCCGATTTCCCGCACGCGCTCGGCGGTGTGCTCGGCGCCGTCGGCCGAGCTCCGGTAATGCACGAGTACCCGGTCCGCGCCCTCGTTCGCCGCCCGTACGGCCAAGGCGGCGCCGAAGCCGGTACCGGCCCCGGTCACCATGAAGCTCCGTCCCTCGAACCTTCTCAGCATGTTCGTGTCTCTGTCCTCGGATTTCTAGACGATCGTGCGGCCGCCGTCGATATACAAGACCTGCCCGGTGATGAAGCTGGCCCGGGGGGAGCACAGGAACAGCACCGGATCGACGACTTCCTGCAGTGAGCCGAAGCGCCCCGCCGGGATCAGCTCGATCAGCGCCTGGCGCTTCGCTGGATTGTCGGTCAGGTAACGGCGGGTCAGCTCGGTATCCATGTAGCCGGGCGCGACCGCGTTGGCCGTCACGCCGTGGATCGCATACTCGTGCGCGATCACCCGCATGAGCTGGTTGATCGCGCCCTTGGTGGCGGCGTACGGCCCGTGCAGCTTGTGTCCGCTGCGCCCGGCCACCGAGGAGAAGAAGACGATGCGCCCGCGCCCCTGCTCACGCATTGGCACCGCCGCCTCCGCGGCGACGTGAAAGGCGCTGGTGAGGTTCACGTCCACGATTCGGTCCCACTCCTGCGCGGTGTAGCTCTCGATCGGCTTGCGGTCGTTGATCCCGACGCAGTGGATCAGCACGTCCAGTCCGCCGAGTTGGTCACGCGCTTCATGCACCGATGCGCGGGCCGTGTCGGGATCGCTGAGATCCGCCTGGACGCTCGCCGTCACGCCGGGATTGACCTCGGACACGTCAAGGTCGATCACGCAGACGCTCGCGCCGGCGTCGAGGAAGCCGGCGACCAGGGCGCCGCCGATCGTGCCTGCCCCTCCTGCCACCACGACTCGCTGCCCATCCAGCCCGAGCCAATCAGGCATCGGGCGGCTGCTCGCGATAGGTGAACACGTTCAGCGTGACCGCGCCACCGTCAGGCACCGTGGCCGAGTGCGGCGTACCCCCGGGCAGAGCAGCCAGCTGCCCCGCCTCGAGCCGCACCGGCTGCCCGTCGACGAGGAAGTCGACGACCCCCTCGAGCACGGTGGTGATCTGGTCCTGGGGGTGCTGGTGCTCCTCCCAGCTCGAGCCGCCGCCATAGCGGTACAAGGTCGCGGTGAGCTGCGGCGTGTGGATGGTGGCCCCGTAGATGTCGGGGCGGACCTCCTTGAACTCCTGCTCTGACCAATCGATCTTGCGTGCGATGTCCATGATCACGGGCCGACCATTATTGCATACAGTTTGGCAAGTCGTCTACAGTTACGGTGCGATGTTATGGTTCAGCCGGAACACGTTGTCCGGGTCGTACCCGCGCTTGACCGATCGCAGCCGGCGCAGCGTCGCGCCGTAGGCGCCGCCCGCATCGTCGCGGTCGTCGTCGCCCATGAAGTTGACGTACTTGCCGCCGGTCAGGTGAGGCTCGATCGCGGCGAAGCTTCGCCGCGCCCAGCCGATCTCCTCGCCGTCCGCCGCCGGGTCCTCCCAGGTGGCCGGGATGTTCAGCAGCCACGCGGCGTCGCGATGCGGAAACGCTGTCGCTTCGGGGGCGACGCGCCCGATCGCGCCGCCCTGTGCGAGCACCTCGATCTGCGAGAACTCCGATCCGACGTGCGCACCACACTCGATCAGCGCCTCGATCAGTGCGTCGGTCAGCGCGGTGGCGAACCCGGCCTTGATGTACGTGCGCTTGCCGGCGGCGAAGATCTCGTCTGTAAGCGTCTGGATCTTCAGGAACGGAACGGTTTCGAGTGATCCGGCGCTTGGCGAGAGCTCGGCTTGAAGTCTCTCGAGGCGGCGCCGGCCGGCACTGGGTTTGCCGGACCATTCGATCAGGGACATGATCCCGGGTACGCCGACGAGGTTGGAGGGGATCCAGGGCAGCGGCGGGGCCTTACGCAAAAAGCTCGTCCACAGGAGCTCGTCGGGCGCGCCGGTCGCCATGGCTTCGCGACCCTGAACCAGGACCTCCTGGGCACGCTCGAGTGGATGAAACGTGGCCAGGATCAGCAGCTCGCTGAGCTCGTGCAGCGCGAACTCAAACTCGGTGACCACGCCGAAGTTGCCGCCGCCACCGCGGATACCCCAGAACAAGTCAGCGTTCTGATCTTCGCTCGCGTGGAGGATCCGCCCGGCCGCAGTCACCACCTGCGCGGCGAGCAGGCTGTCGATAGTCAGGCCAAAACGCCGCATTAGGCGACCGACCCCTCCCCCGAGCGTCAGCCCGGCGACACCTGTGTGCGACACGACTCCCGCCGGGGCCACCAGCCCGTGGCGCTGCGTGGCGCGATCGAGCTCGCCGAGCAGCACCCCGCCCTGGACCGTCGCCCGCCGGGCGTCCGCGTCGACACGCACGCCGTTCATCGGGCGCAGGTCGATCACGATCCCGTCGTCGCACGTGCTGTGGCCCGGCATGCTGTGGCCGCCGGCTCGCACCGCGATCGACATCCCCTCGCGCCGGCCGTGCTCCAGGGCGATGACCACGTCACGCGCGCTCGTGCACCGCGCAATCAGCGCCGGCCGGCGGTCGTGCATCGCATTCCACACCGCCCGCCGCCGGTCGTACTCGGCATCCCCCGGCCGCACAACCTCACCCTCGAATCCCTTCAGCCCCGCCCCCGACTCCATTGTAGATACATATACATTCATATATATCTGTATCAGGATATCATTCGGGTCGATGCCCCGTCAGCTACCAGCGGGAAAGAGTCGAGAGCTGGCCGTCGCCCTGCACGACATTGCTTGGCTGCTGCCGCGCAGGATCGATCCCTGGGTGGAGATCGAGGGCGAGGAGCCGCTCCCGCCCACCGAGCTCGAGGTCATGCGTCTGCTCGTCCGGGCGCCCGATTTGAGCGTGGGCGCGGTGGCACGCGAGCTCGGCCTGCACGCGAGCAACGCCAGCGCCGCGGTTCGAGGCCTGCTGGCTCGGGGCCTGCTCGAGCGCAAGGCCGACAGCCGCGACGGTCGGATCTCCCGACTGGTTCCAACCGCCAAGGCGCAGGCGATCCGGCGCCGGCGGGAGGGCGCCTGGGGCGAGCTCCTGCGCGTACGGCTGGCTCGGATGCCGCCCGAGGACGCCGCGGCGCTGCTCGGCGCGGTCGACTCACTAAGCGCACTGGCGGTCGCACTCTCCGTCGGCGAGGACTGACCCTGGGTCATAACCCCGTATTCGGCGACGCGCGCTGGTCGAGTCCGGAGTTATGGCCCATATACGCGACTGA
>DATJRS010000060.1:0-7905 GCA_035504535.1 Solirubrobacteraceae bacterium
GTGAAGCTGAACAGCCAGCCGGGCTGGCTGATGATGTCGATCCACTGCTTCAAGACGTACGGCACGCCTGCGTTCCACATCGGGACCGAGAACAGGTAGGCGTCGGCGGCGGCGAAGCGGTCGAAGACGGCGCGAGCCGTATCCCACTCGCCTTGCTGTTCTGCGCTCGGCTCACCGCCACCGAACGCGGCCATCTTTGCCTCTGCGGCCTGCCGTCCGAAGGTAGGTAGGGTCCCGTCGAACAGGTCGAGGTGCTCGACCGTGACGTCGGGGTGGGCGTGACGGTACGTGTCGAGGAACGCGTCCGCCAATGCGAGACTGTCGCTTGATGCGCCCCTGGGGCTGGCGGAGACATGTAGCAGTGTGGTCATCGCTAGGTCCTTTCTGAATTTCATAACGGAATGAGTAACCTTCGTTGGCTGTGTCGGTTAGGTGCTGGTGCTCACGGCTCGCCTGCTTCTGCAATCTCAAGCGTGTCGATGTACTGTCGGAACCGAGCCATCTTGTCGTGTCGCACTTTCCAGATATGGGCGTAGGTCGCAGAGGCTCGTTTTCCCGTGGCATGGTGCACGCACGTGAAGGTGCCGACCGAGACGACGATGTTGTTCTCAAGGCGGCTAGATGCGCCGTCGTCGATAAGTGCCAAGGGCGGGTCGACTCTTACCGGTGACCGGAGAAATCGGCCCGCCACAGCACCCAGTTAGATGGCTCCATGGAGGCAAGTCGTCCTTGTCCCGCGCGAGTCGTGCCAAGCAGCGGTTCCGAGACGTAGGTCTGATCACCAAGCGAGCTCGCAGCCGGGTCCAACACCTCCGGCGCCGAACCTTCCTCCGGGATTGGGCCAGGATGCACGCTGGTTGGTCGCGGCGGAGGCTGGAGCGGCGACAGCGCGACGTCCGCCGTACTCCGCGCCCGCGCCTCGCCGCCGGGGATCCGTATATGAGGACGGACGATTCGACCGATCCCCGCGCTCGCCAATCGCAGTCAGGTCTCGCGGCGGCATCTTTCGCTGACGGAAGCTCGGGATGGTGCTGTCAGGGTGGTCGAGATCTCCCAGAGTTGGTTTGCCAGGTGCCGGTTGTGGCTCGCCGGGAGGCTGGGAACTCGGTGGCCCAGGATGAAGTGCCGACCCGTCGTGTCGGCAAGCTGCCCGTCGAGCGCAGCCCGAGCTACCCAGCGCGCTGGGGTTGCCGGGCGCACCATGAGCGGGCGGGCGATTTTGAAGAGCAGTGGGACCGTTCTGGCGTCGGTTAGACCGGTCTTGACCAGGAACGGATCGACGACGTTTGCGCTTACCCCGCTGCCTAGCTCGCGTTCGCGCCGTGCCAGCTCCGAAGTGTAGATCGCAAGCGCTTTCTTTGATTGGGAGTAGGCGCGGAGCCCGCCGAAATGGCACTCCCGTTGAAGATCCGAGAAGGGCAGGCGACCGAGTGGCTCGACCGCGGCAGTGAGCGACAGCACGCGCGACGGAGCTGAGTCTCGCAGCAGCGGCAGCAGCGCATTGGTCAGCGCG
Source organism: Solirubrobacteraceae bacterium (assembly GCA_035504535.1). Lineage (GTDB taxonomy): Bacteria > Actinomycetota > Thermoleophilia > Solirubrobacterales > Solirubrobacteraceae > Palsa-465. The sequence goes on from DATJRS010000060.1 coordinate 1,514, forward strand.
AACGGCGCGAGGTAGTTGACCGCGAATGTTCGCTCGAGACCGTCGACGGTGTTGCTGCGTTCGGTGGTCACGATGCCTGCGTTGTTGATGAGGACATCGAGGTGATTTATCCGAGCCGTGAGCGTGGCGGCGAGTGCTCGGACATCCTGTAGCGAAGCGAGGTCGGCTCGGACGTAGGTCGCAAGGCCGCGGCCGTTGGCTGCTTCGTTGAGGGTCTGCTCGGCGGCGGCGCCTTTGGCCTGATCAGATCCGATCACGAAGACCTTGCCCTCGGCGGCGACGAGCAGCCGTGCTGTCTCAAGGCCGACTCCGGATGTGCCGCCGGTGATGACGATGGTTTTGCCGGTTGCTGAGTGATTGTGCATTGGTTTCCTTTGCGCAGTTGGTCGGAAGATCTAGATTGGGGGTCAGGCAGTCCGACGGCCCGGAGGGTTACGCCGCCTTGGTGGCAGCCCGGCTTGGTGTCGTTCAGTCGCAGGGGTGCGCTTCGCCGATCGAACTGGTCGCTGTGCGGCGTGGGGTTGCCATGTCCCGCCGACGGTGACGGCGGCTATTGCGGCGAGCCAGAACGCGGTGCCGGCGATGATGACCGCGATGTGCACGCCAGCGGTGAAGCCGATTGGGTGATGGTTGCCTGTTCTGGCCCGCTGACACGGGGGTCATTGGTTCGGGCGCAGAGCCACGCCCGAGGTCCGAGCGTGCTGCGCCGCCGAGCTAGCGAGGGGTGGGGGTGACTCGGGAGTCAGGCGCTGAAGGCGCGGCTCAGTAGCTTGTTGACGTGCTCGGCGATCGTGTCGAGTTCCTCGACGAGAGCGAAGTGACCGGTGTCGAGCAGGATGACGTCTGCGTCAGGGACATCGCGCTTGTAGGCCTCGGCGCCGGACGGGATGAAGAACGGGTCGTTCTTGCCCCAGACTGCGGCGAGCGGCGGGCGGTGCTCGCGCAGGTAGGCCTGCCACTCGGGGTAGCGGCCGACGTTGCTCTGGTAGTCCCACAGCAGCGCCTCGGCAGCGGCGTGATGCTCGGGCCGGTCGAGCAGCGCCTGATCCAGGGTCCACATCGCGGGGTCGATCGACTCGACGTCGCGTGCGCCGGCCTCCCACTGCATCCGCGTACCGGCCTGCGAGAGGAAGCCGTCGACATCGGCCTGACGTGACGGCTTGTCCTGCCACCACTCGGCAAGAAACGCGACGGCGGGGCCGAGCCCATCGGTGTAGGCGTTGGCACTCTGGGTGAAGATCGCCGCGATCCGCTCGGGATGGGCGACCGCGATCCGGAATCCGACCGGCGCGCCGAAGTCGTGCATGTAGATCGCGTAGCGCTTGAGACCGAGCTCCTCGAACAGACCGTTGGTGATGTCGGCCAGCCAGTCGAACGTCCACGGCGCGTCGGCCGGCGCGTCGCTGAACCCGTAGCCCGGGTAGTCGGGGGCGATCACGTGCCAGTCGCCGGCTAGGCGCTGCGCAAGGTCGTCGTAGGCGTAAGCGCCACTCGGGTGCCCGCCCAGCAGGACGATGGTGGGCCGCGATGCGTCGCCGGCCTCGCGGTAAGCGAGGTTGACACCGTCGATCGTCTTGTTGCGGTGGTAGATGATTTCGTTCTCGGTGGCCATCTAGAAGCTCCTTGTCGTTGGTGCGCCAACTCGGCGAATCCGTGGTTTGGTGACCGAGCCCGGCGGGTTCTTACCTGCATGCCGAGGACAACTCGGGAAACCACGACGAGACTCCTTCGGACCCGCAGCGTTGAGGTCCGTGGAGTCGACATCTTCTACCGCGAGGCTGGCCCCGCGTCTGCCTCGACCATCCTGCTGCTGCGCGGCTTCCCGTCCTCCTCACGCATGTGGGAACCGCTACTCACCCGGCTCGGGGACACGACAAGGTTCATGGTCGTCGCCGCTCTTTCGGCGGCGTGAGGGGAGCGCCGAGCCTGGCCGCTTCGATCCGCTCAGATCGAGCCTTCTGTCTCGCTACGGTCGTGGTCGTGGTCGTGGTGACGGCTGCGGGTGCCCCGTGGATTTGGACCAGTGGCCCGGTGGCCCCGGGCGCCCTTCGGGACGACCCGTCAAGCGAGGGACTTCGAGTAGCGGATCAGCTGCGTGGGATAGAGCAGGTGCGCTGCGCCTTCCCGATCGAGCTCTGCGAAAGGCCGCGCCCGCACGGGCAGGTACCCGCGACGCTCGTACCATCCGCGCAGCCTCGACTGGTGGGGCGTCGGCGGTTCCGGCATCAGCAGATCGAGCTCCATCGCCACGAGACCTCGGGCGAGGGCGTCCGCCTCGATGGTCTCAACGATTGCCCGGGCGACCCCCGTCGAAGCCGCCTCGGGCCGCACCGCCAGTGTCCCGAAGTAGCCCACGCGCTCGTCGGTCGAGGGTGCGAGGACGGAACCGACGATCTCGCCATCGCGCTCGGCGATGACCAGTTCTCCTGTCTCGATGCTGCGCGCGATCGCCTCGACGCTCGTACGCTCCACAAGAGTCTCGAACAGCTCCGCCTGCGCGGGCAGGTACGCGCGGTTGATCAGGTCAGTGACCTCCATTGCGAGCTCCGTCTCACCGGCAGCCACTCGGCGTACCGTCGTCACGACGTCTCTCCCGGGAAGGGGTGGCAGCGCCGCACCCCGGGAACTCCGCCGCACGACGTTTCTGGCGACGTCCAGCGGATTCCGTCTCCTACAGCTCCCTGGAACCTCACATGGCGCGACCCAACTACGGCGACAACGGTAACAGGGGCGCAAATCGGCTCCGAGTACTTCCCTGGTCGGGGCTCGTACCCGCCCTCCGAGACACGGGCCATTCGGGGGGCCGCCCGGGCCCTGGCCGGGGGACGCCGTGACGGGTCCAGTGCGCGAGCTGTGACCCCGAGCCATCATCCGCTCCCTCGGCGTCGCCGGCAACCCACCCACCGCCCGCAAATGACCGCCTCGAACACCGTCGCACAGAACACCAGACCCGCCACCGAGCACGCCCATGGCGTTGACGTCCGATTCGGCGCTCGGTGTGCCCTGGTCTTGGAGACTGGTCCCCTTGGCGGCGCCCGGACCGGCTCGTCTAGGGGTCAGCGCAAGCCGAGCACCGCCACGAGCGCTTCATCGACCCCCCAGAGCTCCTCGTGCGTGAGGTGCCCGACCAGTTCTCCGAGCCTTCCGGCGTCGACAGCGCCGATCTGCTCGACGAGTACACGGGTCGTCTCGCCCCCGATCTCAGCCTCCGGCCGAAACGACGCCGCTCTCGCGCTTCGAGAGGTCGGGGCGACGATGACGACAGACCTCGGCAAGAACTCATCCGCTTGAACCACCACCGCGAAGCGATCGCCGTGTTGTTCGTGGCCTATACCCTTCGGCAGCCGAAACCGGTGGACATCACCCCGCAGCACGAAGTGCTTCCATCAACTCCGCGACCGCCAGCATCTCCTCCCGGTCCGCCTCATCAGCTTCGAGGGCGGCCACCTCGGCAGCTAACTCCTGGCTGCGGCGGCGGTGCCGGACTTCGCCGAGCAGGGCGGTCCGAATGGCCTCGGATTGGGTGAGGCCGGCAGCTTCTAGCGTTCGCAGTGCCTTATCGGCATCATCGTCGAGCCTGACGGATATCGCTCGTGCCACAACCGCATTGTATCACGATATGTATGACAACAAGCCCGGAACGACAGCGCACGCAGATCCGTGGACCGGTATGGACCCCGAGCAGAGTCGGTGTGATGTAACGCCTGGTCAGGCTGGCCGCCCGCTTCGCGAGCGCACCGAACATCAACCCTTGGCACGTTCTCGCCTCGGGGCGCCCGAAGGCGAACTCGTCCGAGCTGCCGGCTCCTCGGCCGCGTCAGCCCTCCTCGCCGGTGCCCACGATACGCTTCGTCTCCTGTAGGAGGTGCGAGAGCATCTCCTGCTCGTCGGCAGGGAGCAGCTGCGACCCCGCAGCGACCCGTTCAAGACGCTCGAGCCCTGCGAGGAGTGACTTCCAGCCGCTGAGTCCCTGTGGTCCCTGGACGTAACTCGGCAGCAGTTGAGCGAGCGGGAACAGCGCCCGCCGTTCGCACCAGCGCTCAATCAGTACGCCGCAACGGCCAAGCACCGGATGCCGCGCCGCGGCGTCGGTGGGGTCCAGACCATCGGCCATCCATGCCAGCTTGGGCCGGAGTTCACGGTCGCTCGGAGTGAGTGTCGCGAGGTCGGCGTCGCCTTCGTAAAGGGCGTACCCGGTGATCCGACCGTCGGGGTCCCGATCGATACCCACAGCTACATAATCGCGCCTCGAGCATCTCGGTCCTGGCCTGCTGCGTCAACGCAGACTCGGCGTTAGGCGCACTTATCGAGTTGGACAAGACTGCCAACATGAAGCTACATAATGTTCAAAGTTGCTAACCCACGCTGAAGTCCGTACGTCTCCTTCTCGCGAATAATATGTGCGGGCGTTGACCATGGGATCACTTTCGCGATAACGCCGAATCGGGGCGGGTGACAAGACGAGTCTTATTTCACCCGGAAGCACTCCGTATTTCCATTTACGGCGCGAGGGCAACCTGTGGGACCGCGAACTCGCTCGCCCCGTCGACGCTTGTGGTAGGCATCATCGAACGCCTCGTGTAGCGCCTCGGCCTCGATCTGTTCAGCCCAACCGGAGCATTGCGTCGCGGCCATGTTCGGGCGCGCGAATTCGAGAGTAGCGAACCTGGCCGAGGCCCCCACTGGCCCGACCTGCCCAGAGCTCAGGCGCTCGTGGCTCGTCGCCGGAACAACGCCGTGGCGAGGCTAGACGCGACCCCTACGACCACGGCCAGCTCGGCAAGAGCCAGCCACAAATGGTTGCCGGCGTGCTGGCCCGCCAGCACCGAGCGGACCGTGTCGAGAATATCGACGGGTAGGGCGCGGCTCCTGTTGACCCGGGAAGACGCCAGAACGCGCCGCAGACCTCCTTGCGAGCCGGGTTCCTCTCGTATGCGCACCGCGGTCTTCTCCCGCCACAGTCAGCTCGACGTCGCCCGTTTGGGATCCTCAGCGCGGATCAGCAACACCAGGTCAACGAAGTGACCTCGCAGCACCACAACCCTGGCGTCCCTACTTGGAAGACCGCATAATCGCCCAGCTGGGGCTGGCCAGGGGCGTAGACAACTTCGACCAAGGCCTGCCAACCGCGCCTGCGTGCGGACCACTGGCACGCCAGGCCGGGCTCCGCGGAAAGCACCTTGAGGGTTCCGGCGTCGGCCCAGCCCCGAGCGACCGCCTCGGTCTGGGCGCAGGCGATGGGCTCCGGGGCCTCTCGCCACGAGCGGACGGCGGCTGGTGACCAGTCAGCTGTTTTGCCGGACGGGGTGGCGACAAGTTCCGCGGCAAACCCACGATCGTCCCAGGGGCTGGGGGCCTGCGCCCCGTACGTCGTCTTGTCATCAGCAGCACCCGGAGGAGGGACGAGCCGCTGCACGGCGGCGAGCAGCGCGCTCCTCGGTGACGAGCGCACATACGTTGTCACGACCGCGAGGCAGCCCATGACGAGCCCGAAGGAGAGGGTAGCGGCGACTGCTGCCCGGGGCGCCACGTGCCTGAACGGGAGAGAAAGCCAGAGGGCACAGCCAACAGTGCACACGATCACGACGGTGCCCGCGTACACGCCGGGCCTTGCGACCCAGTCGTAGTACTGCTGGACCGGTCCCTCCCCGAACATGGAGAGAAAGGAGTAGGCAGCCACCACTACCGCGACGGCGCACTCGACGGCGAGCACGATGATCGCGAGCCCTCGTTGCCTGGGCTGCAACTGGCGCCAGCCGGTCCGTGATGGCCGATGAGGAAGAACTGGCCAGTGCGGGACTTGAGACGTCACGCCGCGAGCCGGGCTCGTACGCTCCGGGACGCTCATGGGCCTGTTCTACTCTTTGGGTGCCAACGAGGTTCCGTCTGTGACGGGCGACAGCTGCAGATTTCCTCGTTCTGCTCCGCGCCTTCCACTGACTGGCCGATCCTTCCGGCGCGACAGAGCGAGGCCTCTTTGTGTCAAGAGGCTTTTTGAGATTTCTTTCGCTCTGTGAGGCGGGTTCCCCTCCGTGTCAAGATCTAATGAGGCACCTATTAGCGCCTGATCATTGAGCTAGAGGGCGGGGAAAGGCACTCCCCACAATGGCAACCGACACCATCGCACACTCTATTGACGCGCCCGGGAAAGCTCGGGGCATGGGCCCTGACCCTGAGCCGGAGATCCCGGCCAAGGCACGCCGGCGCCAGTTCTCTGCCCGCTACAAGGCAGAGACCCTCGCCCGCTACGACCAGCTCCCAAAGACCGAGCGCGGGGCGTTCTTGCGCCGCGAAGGCCTCTACAGCTCCAACATCACCGAGTGGCGCCACCAACGTGACCGGGGCGCCCTCCAAGCCCTCGCCAAACCCTCTGGGCGTCCACCGGCCGACCC
>DATJRS010000061.1:0-12938 GCA_035504535.1 Solirubrobacteraceae bacterium
GGCATCGTCAAGCGTCTTGATGCGTCCCGCTGCGACGCAGTGTTCATCCATGTCCGCGATGGCCGTCGCTGGTACATACCTGCGACGGCGCTCGGTGGAGGAAGCGGGACCGCGTTGGGAGGTCCGAAATACGCGGAGTACGAAGTCGAGCCCGGACAGCCCCTCCAGGCCCGTCCACCGCCCCTCGCCGAGGCCGCCGAGTAAGGCGCTCGACGTTAGACTCAGCGGCCCTGGCGGGATTCCCGAGCGGTCAAAGGGGACGCGCTGTAAACGCGTTGGCTCTGCCTTCCCAGGTTCGAATCCTGGTCCCGCCATTGGCTCATATGTAGGCATGCTCTGGGGGCGTCGGTCGCAGCGCAAATAGCCAGATCCGATGCGCGCGCGTGGCGGCGAATTGGCGCATCCGCAGTGGCGCATAGGTATAAGTGCGCAGACGTCCAACCTCGCGGGAGGAGGCCAGTCTTGCGTCATCGTGCCCATGTCGCGATCGCGATCGCGTTCGCCAGTGTCACGCTCGCCATCACGGCGGCGCCGGCGCTCGCCGGTCAGCTGCCTGTCGTCTACAACGGAATCCTGGGCTACGCGCGTGCGAGCCCGACCGCGAGCCCTCCGGGCGCGAACAACTGGTCGTGCAAGCCGTCGGCGGCGCATCCGTACCCGGTGGTACTGGTCCACGGAACCTTCGGCGACATGGCCGACAGCTGGCAGGCGCTCTCGCCGCTGCTCTACGACAACGGCTACTGCGTATTCGCCCTGAACTACGGCTCCTACGACGGCAGTGGATCGCTTGGGGTCTACGCCACCGGCTACATCGAGAGCTCGGCGCAGCAGCTATCGAGCTTTGTGGATCAGGTACTCGCCGCGACCGGCGCCACCAAGGTGGACATCGTGGGTCATTCCCAGGGCGGGATGATGCCGCGCTACTACATCAAGTTCCTGGGCGGGGCTGCCAAGGTGCACACGCTCGTCGGGCTCGCGCCGTCGAACAACGGCACCACGCTCGATGGCCTGTTCACGTTGGCGAGCTACTTCCCCGGCGCGAACGCGGCGCTCGCAGACTGCCCGGCCTGCGCTGAGCAGGAGGCTGGATCGAGCTTCATCACAAAACTCAACGCCGGCGGGGAGACCTCGCCACGCGTGAACTACACGGTGATCGAGTCCGACAACGACGAGGTCGTCACCCCCTACACGTCGGCGTTCCTTCCGGCGGCTTCGAACGTGACGAACATCCTTCTCCAAGACCAGTGCTCGCTCGACCAGGGCGAGCACCTCTCGATGCCGTACGACCACATCGCCGACGCCGACGTGCTCACCGCGCTCGATCCGGCGCTCCCACAGCACCCGGCCTGCACGACGGTGCTGCCCGTGTCCGGCGGCTGACCGCGCACCCGCGCGTCCGCCCCCACCCGCGCGTCCGCCCCCAGCGGCGGGTCAGCCGGCGGCCGCCTTGCGCAGGAACGAGCGCGGGTGGCGCAACCACTGCGCCACGTCCACCAGCGCGGGCAGCGGATCCCCGTGCGCGTAAGCCGGATCGGTGACGGCCTCGCCCCGAGCGATCCAGCTCCGCCACCGGGTGGTTTCCGCTCGAGTCATCCGACCGGTCAGGCGCTGCGCGGACAGCTGGACAAGCGCCGGAAAGCGGTGCACGTAGATCCGGCCCGAGGGCGCGGTGACCGCAGGAAGGCTGCTGACCGCCTGACGCAATGCTCCGTCGTCGCCGGCCGCCGCCAGATACGCGAGCCAGGCCAGCGGCAGGCTGCGATCAAGCTCGAACGCCATGTGGTTGTAGAACCGCGGATTGACGTCGATCAGCAGCTTCTCGTCGTCTGAGATCAGGAACTCGGCGTCGAACACGCCTCGGTAGCCGCACGCCCGGCACAGGCGCTCGAGTCCGGCGAGCAGCTCCTCGTCGAGCGGGGCCGATTCGAAGCAGAGGCCGGGGCCGGACCGCCGCGGCAGTTGCAGCACCTTCAGGCAGGCCCCAGCGGCGACGATCCTGCCCGTCGCGTCGGCGAACCCGTCCACGGTGTACACCTGCTCCGCCACCGGGTGGTAGGCCTGCAGGACCGGGAGGTCGATGTCAGGGATGCCGGTGATCGCCGGCTGGTGGGTGTTCGCTTCCCGGATCGAGCGCCAGGTGGGAGCGATCTCCTCGCGCCGGTGGACGATTCGCGTCTTGCCCGGCATGCGCGAGAGCGCCTGGGTGCGCGGCTTCATGAGCAAGGGGAGCGGCAGCTCGTCCATCAGCTCCCGCAGTTCGCCCTCGTCGCGCGGGCTCCACGTCGCCGGGGTCTTCAGCCCGGCGGGGCCCGCCGCCGCGGCCAGCTGTCCCTTGTCGAGCATCCTGAGCAAGGCCTGTCGCGTGGGCGAAAACAGACGGAACCGCGGGGTCAGCGACTCAAGGTGAGTGGCAACCAAGAGCGCGACGTCGTCGCTGGTCGGGCAGAGCACGCAGCCCGGTCGCTCGTCGCCGAGCGCATGCAGCCAAGCGAGAAACGCCGTCGCGTCCTTGGGGGGCGGGCAGCGGACGACCGAGGTCGCGTAGCGCGACCATCGGGCCGGCGCGGTGACCTTGTCGTAGGCGACGATCACCGGCACCCCACGAGCGCCGAGGTCGCGGACCGCGGCGAGCGTGCCCGCCCAGGTGGCGTCCGCGAGCAGGACGGGTGGGGGCGTGGTCGGGCGCGGGTGCGACGGCTCCGACCAGCCGATCGCCAGATCGCGATCAGGCTCCCGCGCTATCTGCTCGACGGCTCTCACGAAAAAGGGACTTCGCTGGTCGTGGCCTGCTTGCTCCCGCAGCGGATGGCCCGACAGACCGTGTCGATCGTAAACGACGCCTTAGAAAGGCGGCGCGGCCTTTGACCGAGGATTAGCGAGCTATGAGCGGTCGTAGGTGGCTATTACCCGCAATGACAGCCCAGTCAGCACGGCACCCATGACGACGATCACCAGCACGCAGACCGCGATGTTGCCGCCGTCCCAGCCATCGATCACCAGCGATCGCAGGCCGACGATCACGTAGCTCACAGGGTTGATCCGCGCCAGCGTCTCCATCAACGGGGAGAGCCGATCGAACGGCACGAAGTTCGGCGTCAGGAACAGCAGCGGAAAGAACAGGAGAAAGCTCGACTGGGTCGCCTGAACGTTCCGCGTGCGCAGCGCGACGAGCAATCCGAACCCGGCGTAGGCGACGCCGAAGAACGCGGACAGGAGCACGATCACGACCGCCCCGGCGACGCCCGTTCGGATCTCGGCGCCGAGCGCGATCCCGACCAGCAGGACGAGCGTCGAGGTCGCGATCCCGCGCACCAGATCGGCGGTGAGGCGCCCGAAGATGATCGAGGAGCGACGGATCGGCGCGACCAGCAGCTTGTCGAAGTACCCCAAGTCGATTTCTGTGACCAGCGCCAGTCCCGAGGTGGCCGTGGCTACGGCGAACATGAGCGAGACCGGGAGTTGGAACGCGACGTACCCCTCGCCCTTGAGAAACGGCGTGCTGCTTGGAAATGTCTTCGAGACCTGGCCGATGTTCACCGCCAGGAAGAAGAGCGGGATGAACAGGGTCGGGATGGTGGCCTCGGGATAGCGGATGACCTCGCGCACCGCGCGGCGCCCGAGCAGCGCGACCTCGGTCATGCGCTGACCCCTGCACCTGGTTGGTCCGCGTCCTGACCCTCCAGGCGTCGGCCGGTCGCCTTGAGGAACACGTCGTCGAGAGTGGGCTGGGCGACCGAGATCGCCCCGGCGCGGATCCGCTCGCGCTCGAGTCGCCGCACGATCTCGGGAATCGAACTGGCTCCGTCCTCCACGTACAGGGCCAAGCCGTCGGGTTCGGCCACGACTCGCTCCAGCCCGGGCAGCCCGGCCATCACGAGCTCCGTCACCGCCACCTTGGCGCCGTCGACCGACACCGAGACCACGTCATGTCCCATCTCGGCCTTGAGCTGTGCCGGCGTGCCCTCGGCGACGATCCGGCCGTTGTCGATGATGGCCAACCGGTGGCACAGCTTGTCCGCCTCCTCGAGGTACTGGGTCGTGAGGAACACGGTGGCGCCATCGGCGTTGATCCGCCGTACCTCCTCCCAGATCGTCAGGCGGGAAGCCGGATCCAGCCCGGTCGTCGGCTCATCGAGAAACAGCACCTCGGGTGAATGCACCAGCGCGCTCGCCAGGTCGAGCCGCCGCTTCATTCCGCCCGAATAGGTCTTGGTCCGCCGATCGGCCGCGTCGGTAAGGCCCACGAGATCAAGCAACTCGGCGGTGCGGCTCCGCGCGCGCTCGCCCTTCATGCCGTAAAGGCCGCACTGGAGCTCGAGCAACTCGCGTCCGGTCTGCACCGGGTCCAGGCCGATCTCCTGAAGGGCTACGCCGATCCGCCGGCGCACCTTCGCCGCATCCCGCACCACATCGAGGCCTGCGACTGTGGCCGTTCCGCTCGTCGGCGGCAGCAGGGTGCACAGCATGCGCACCGTGGTCGTCTTACCGGCACCGTTGGGGCCGAGGAAGCCGAACACCTCGCCCCGGCGTACGGTCAGGTCGATCTCGCGAACCGCTTCGATTCCGCCCTTGAACGACCGGCGCAACGAGCGGGCCGCGATGGCCGCGCCAGGCTCCTCGCCGGAGGGGACAGAGCGATCTGGCTTGGATCGGTAATCGGTGGTCTCGAGCATGGCCGGGGCGACGCTAGGCTGGAACAAGGTCAACCCCTGTCCTCTTCTGCACCCCTATGACCGGGGCGCGGGGCAAAACTCATCGACCCGCTCGAGGCGGCGGGGGCGGCGGGGGCGGCGACTATCCTGGGTCCCGTGGACCCGGACCAGGGCCGGCGCCGCGAGGGAATCCAGGCCCCCGCGCCGGCAAGCGATGACCAGGCAGACCGGATTTCCCGGCTGCGAGCGGCCATGAGCCGGCTCGACACCGAGCCTTCGCTTCTGTCCGTGGCGCGTGGGATCCGCCGCCGCCTGCCCGGCGACGAGAAGTTTGGCGACCCGCTCTCGACGGCCGGCCGCGCCCCGGTCGAGATGATCGCCCGGGGCGTCTCGGCGCTGCAGCCAGGGCGGGAAAGCGTGACCAAGGAGCTCGGCCTGTCCGCGCTTCAGGTGTGGCAATCGGTTTCCGAGGCGACCGGTCGAGGCCGCGGTGATCTGGAGATGGCGCTCCTGTTCACCGATCTGGTCGGCTTCTCCTCATGGGCGCTGCACGCGGGCGACGCGGCCGTGCTCGAGCTCCTACGCCGGGTTGGCACCGACGTCGAAGCGGCGATCGTTCGGCACGATGGCCGGATCGTCAAGCGTCTGGGCGACGGACTGATGGCGACGTTCTTGAGTGCCGAGGAGGCCGTCGAGGCTGCCCTCGAGGCGCAGGACGCCGTCGAGGAGATCCAGGTCGACGGGTATGTCCCGCGCATGCGCGCGGGCGTCCACTGGGGTCGGCCGCGCAAGCTCGGTGGCGATCTGCTCGGGGTCGACGTGAATGTCGCGGCGCGAGTCGCCGCGAGGGCGAAGGCGGGCCAGGTGCTGGTCTCCGATGCTCTGCTTGCCCGGATCGATCGGGACGGCATGCAGACCGGTCGGGCCAAGCGGCTTCGCGCCGACGGCGCGCCGTCCGATCTCCGGGTGTCGCAGATCTCCCGCGTCGAGTAGTCCTCGATCTGACCGTTTTCGCTCCGACGTGTCCTGACGCCGGTTGCGCGGTATCGTCCCGGCGGATGCCGATTCGTCGCGAGCGCGGCATTGCTGTCAACTGGCTGGCGCCGGCGGCGCTGATGCCGGCCGCTGCGTTCGCCGTCCATCAGCTGCGCTACTGGCTGGCCTTCGGCAGCCGAGCGAGTGTGATGCTCCAGAGACAGGGGCATTCGTATCTCCATTCGGTGGTGCCGTGGCTCGTGCTCTTGATCGCGGTGTCCGCCGGCATCCTCTTGCGCGGGCTCGGCCGAGCCTTTGGTGGCCGCGCCTCGGTGCCGCGGTACACGCTCTCGTTCACGGCCCTGTGGCTGCTGTGCTCCGCGTCGCTGGTGGCGATCTATGCCTCTCAGGAGTTTCTCGAGGGGCTGTTTGCGACCGGGCATCCGGCCGGCTGGGTAGGCATCTTCGGTTACGGCGGCTGGTGGGCCTTCCCGGCCGCGCTCGCGGTTGGGCTCGTGCTCGCCGCGATCTTCCACGGCTTTCAGTGGGTCCTACGGCAGGTTGGGGGACGGCCACGCCGCTTGGCGCCGGTTCGCCCGAGGCTCGTCGTTCGTGCGCCGCTTGCGGTGCTCGGACCGCGGCTGGCGCCGCTGGCCAGGGGCTGGTCCGGACGCGGGCCCCCGAGCGTCGGCTAGCGGCGCGCTTTCCGCCACGCGTGGCCGATGCGCGCCCGACTCCCGCCTATCGAGGCTGTCATCAATCGGCCCGTGCCGCCGGTGGCACGGAGCAATGTCTGGGCCTGTGTCGGTGAGAGCGGCCGGCCGAGGAATGGCGGCTCGACTGGCAGCGTCAAGCGTTAGCCCTTTCAGTCGACTTATGGGAGTGTGGACATGACTACGACCGCACCTGGCGTGCGGGCCGGTGAGCTCACCGGCCCGGCTGGGCGCTCGCTCGCGGCGAAGGCCCGAGCCTATTTCGCATCGGATACGGCCCGCGCGGTTCAGACCGCGCTGGGGCTGATCTGGCTGTTGGATGGCGGCCTCCAGTTCCAGTCGTTCATGTACGGCAAGGGATTCATCCAGATGCTGACCGGTATGACTGCCGGGCAGCCGGGATGGGTCCACGACAGCGTGAACTGGGGTGCCCACACGCTGCAGAGCGGCCAGGTCGTCTGGAACACTCTGTTCGCGCTCGTCCAGGTGGCGATCGGCCTCGGCCTGCTCTATCGCCCCACCGTCAAGCCCGCCCTCGTGCTGTCGTTCTTCTGGGCGCCGATCGTGTGGTGGTTTGGCGAGGCGTTCGGGATGCTGTTCATGACCATGGCCGCCCCGCTCACCGGCGCGCCGGGCGCGGTTGCGCTCTATGCGCTGATCGGGGCGATCGTGTGGCCGAATGGCCGGCCCGGCGGACTGCTCGGTGTGCAAGGCGCTCGCCTGGCGTGGGGGGGAGTTTGGGTGCTGATGGCCTGGCTGTGGCTCGAGGCGCCCAGCAGCAGCGCCAACGCGATCTCGGGTGCGATTCAGGCCGCGCCGTCTGGCATGAGCTGGTTGAGTACCGTGCAGGGCTGGGCGGTGAGCGCGACGAAAGGCAACGGGCTCGTCTTCGCGCTCATCCTGGCCGGTCTGTCGCTGGCGATCGCGGTGGCTGTGCTCGCGAACTGGCACCCCAAGCCCTTCCTGTGGCTGGCGATCGTGCTCAGCCTCGTGTACTGGGTGCTAGGACAAGGGTTCGGCGGGATCTTCCAGGGCGGCGCCACAGATCCGAACGCGGGCCTGTTGTTCGTGGTGTTTGCCTGCGCGTTGTACCCCCTGACCGCCGTGCAGCCCGAGAGGAAGGCTCAGCGCGCGCGCGGGCGCCTCACACCAGGTAAGGCGACGGCATGATGTTCCGGATTACGCGTCCGCCGGCCCACTTGGGCCGGCGGATCGCCGCCATCTTGGCGGCCGGCCTGCTCCTTGCCGGTTGCGCGGCGGCCGACAAGACCGCGTCGAGCTCCAGCTCGACCTCGGGCTCGAATGCCGCCGCAAGCGGTTCGAGCGGGTCCGGCAGCATGGCGGGCATGAGCATGGGCACCACGAGCACCGGCAGCGCCAACACCGCAGCGGCGGCGGAGGCGACAGTCGATGGGATCAAGCCGGTGCCGACGCAGACCCTCGGGACCGCGGATTGGCAGGGGATGAAGATCACGGCGATGGCGATGACCGCGGTGCCGTTCGTGGTCTATGACGGGACCAGCGAACAGATGGTCAAGCCCACCGCGAAGACGAGCTTTCACCTGATGGTGATGCTCAACGACGCGCAGACGAACGTGCCGATCCCGTACGCCTCGGTGTGGGCGACGATCACGCAGAACGGCAAGGTGGTCTTCGACGAGCGGCAGTGGCCGATGATCTCGCGCTACATGGGCCCGCATTACGGCAACGATGTGACGCTGCCGGGCGCCGGCAACTATCAGCTCAGCCTGCTGGTCTCTCCGCCGGTCTCGGCCCGGCATGTCGAGTACCAGAACGTCTGGCTGAAACCCCACCGTGTGACGCTGCCGTTCCACTGGCAACCCGTGGGATGAGCGCGGGGGATGGCAGGCGGGGCCGCCGGTCGGGGCTGACTCGGCGACGGTTCCTGATCGGCGCGTCGGCGGTCGCCGGCGGCGTCGCCGTGGGGGTGGGCGTCGACCGGGCGGTCTCGGGCGAGAGCAAGACCGTCCCGTCGGTGGCGCTCGCCGATGCTTCGCCGGGGCTGCCCGCGCGCCAGCACGCCTGGACCGCAACGCTGGCGCTCGATAGCGAAGGCAATCCGATCTCGCCGCGCTTCGATCGGCTGCTGTTCTTCGACGTCGCCGGGACCCCGAGCCCGGCCTACGCGCGCGTCCTCGAGGCGGCGCTGCGCACACTCGAGCGAACGTACCGGTGGGGACCTTCGGGGCTGTTGTTCACCGCCGGTTGGGGACCCGCGTATTTTCAGCGCAGCCTTCGCGTCGCCTCGCCAATCCCAGTCGCCACCGCGCTGTCTGACTTCGAGCTGCCGGCGATCGACGACTACGACCTATGCCTGCACCTGGCCTGCGACGACGAGCAGCGCCTGGCCGCGATCGAGGCGGCGCTGATCCACGGGGCGGCTCTGCCCGGGGCGGACGGGCGACTCGATCTCTCGAGTGTCCTGACCTGGCGCGAGACGCGGACGGGGTTTGTCGGCGCGGGGCTACCTGCCGCCCATCAGAACGTCGGGGGAATCCCGCCGGGCAACCCCGTTGCGAAGGGCGCCCCGCTGTTCATGGGCTTCAAGTCCGCCCTGCGCAAGAACCAGGCCACCGAGGACGACGTCACGATCGCCGCGGGCCCGTTCGCCGGCGGCACCACCATGCACGTGAGCTACATGCGCCTGCGCCTCGACAGCTGGTACCAGGACCTCTCTGAGCGCGAGCGAGTGGCCCGCATGTACGCGCCCCAGGTGACCCCCGAACAGGTCAACCACTTCACGACCGACGCGCCCAGCGACCCGAACCTGCTCGGCCAGGCGATCAACCACTACGGAGTCATAGGGCACGCGCAGACGTCGGCCACCGTCCGGCGTAAGGGCCGGCCCTTGATCATCCGGCGGGACTTCAATACCGTCGATGGCGGGCAGGCGGGCCTGCACTTCGTCGCGGTGCAGCAGACGATCGAGGACTTCGTCAAGACACGTCAGGCGATGAACGCCAGCTCCGCTCAGCTGCAAAACCCGGCCATCACCGATACCGTCAACAACGGCATCAACGAGTTCATCTTCGTCCTAAAACGCGCCAACTACATCCTTCCACTACGCAGCCAGCGCTCGTTTCCGCTCCTGGTCGGGCGCTCTCAGGCGCTGATCCCGGGGCCCGCCGCGGCCTGAGAGCCCGCTTCGCGGTCCTCGCCGTCGCGCTCGTCGCTGCCCTGGCCGCCGGTCTGGCAGCTCGCGCGGCCCCGGCGGCCGCGGATGGCGATCCGGGCAGCGACGTGCTGGTCTACCAGCCGCTGTTCCTCGCCTCGGACGCGGGTATCTCAGTGGCCGAGCAGGTGAAGCTGGGTGGCCTGCTCCAGAACGCCGAGCGCGCCGGGTTCCCGATCCGGGTGGCGATCATCTCCGGCCCGTCTGACCTCGGCGCGGTCACCGCGCTGTGGCAGAAGCCACAGGCGTACGCCCACTTCCTCGGCATCGAGCTCTCGCTGACCTACACCGGGCGGCTGCTGGTGGTGATGCCCAACGGCTTCGGGTTCAACTGGCCGGGGCACTCGAGCGCCGCCGCGTACCGCACGCTTGCAGCGATCAGGATCGCGGCCGGCGGCACGGGCCTGGCCAGCGCGACCACGGCGGCGGTTGGCGCACTGGCGGCGGGCGGCGGCGTCAAGCTGCCCGCGACCGGCGGCGCTCAGGCACCGGCGGCGAGCCAGTCGGCGCCGGCCACGTCACAGACTTCCCAGCCGGCCGGTTCGAACAGCGAACCGGCGGCGTCGGGGTCGAGCACCGACAGCCTGGTGGCGATCATCGTGGCCGGCCTGGCGGTGCTCGTGGGAGTCGGCTATCTGATGCGCCGGCAGCTGGCGCGCCTGCCACGCCCGCGGCTGCACCTGCCCAGCTCCGGTCCGGCCATCGGGCTGAGCGCTGCGGTCACCGTCCTGGCCCTGGTGGCGATCGGCGTGCTGATCGTCTCCGGCGTGACGTCCCCCGGGCAGAGCGATGCGCTCGCGAACAACCCCTACCTCGACCCGGGCACCCCGCTGTCGCGGGTCGCGCCGGCGTTCACGTTGAACGATCAGTTCGGCCGATCGGTGTCGCTCAGCGCATACCGCGGGAAGGTCGTGCTGCTGGCCTTCAACGACTCGGAGTGCACGACGATCTGTCCGCTGACGACGACCGCGATGCTCGACGCCAAGGCGATGCTCGGCCGCGCCGGCGACCAGGTGCAGCTGCTGGGCATCGATGCCAACCCCAAGTCCACCTCGATCGAGGATGTGTTCTCGTACTCACAGCTGCACGGGATGCTCACCGCGTGGCACTTCCTCACCGGCTCGCTGCCCCAACTCCAGAGTGTCTGGAAGGCCTACGGGATCGAGGCGGCGATCCAGGCCGGCGAGGTCGCCCACACCCCGGCGCTGTTCGTGATCGACCCCCAGGGCCACGAGCGCAGGCTCTACATCACCCAGCAGTCCTATTCCGCCGTCGGCCAGCTGGGGCAGTTGCTCGCCCAGGAGGCCTCGCAGCTCCTGCCTTCTCACCCAGTGGTCAACTCCCACCTCTCGTACAACCAGATCAACGGGATCTCGCCAGGCGCATCGGTGACCGTGCCGCGTGCCGGCGGCGGCAGCCTCAATCTGGGCCCCGGGCAACCGCGGGTATATGCCTTCTTCGCGACCTGGGACCAGGAAATCCTCGGCCTCGCCTCCGGTCTGGAGGGGCTCGGCGGCTACGCCGCGGCCGCCCATCGGCTCGGGCTGCCGCCGCTCGAGGCGGTCGACGAGGGGAGCGTCGAGCCGCCCGGGGCGCTGAACCGGTTCCTCGGAAGTCTTTCGCGACCGCTGTCCTATCCGGTCGGGATCGATCGTGACGGGCGCCTCGCCGACGGCTACGAGGTGGAGGGGCTCCCCTGGCTGATGGTCGTCTCCAAGACGGGCCGCATCGCCTGGTACTACTCGGTCGCCTCGCTCGGATGGCCGAGCACCAAGACGCTCATCGCGCGGGTCCGCGAGGCGCTTGCCTATGCCGGTCCGGCGCCGGCCACCGCCGCGGCGGCGCAGTCGCAGCTGGCTGGCTCGCCGCCCACCCTCGCGGCGCTACACAAGCAGGCCGACCAGCTGCTCGGCGCCGAGCCCGCGCTCGCCGCGCGCGTCCGCGCCCTGCGCGGGTATCCGATCGTGATCAACGCCTGGGCCTCGTGGTGCGTGCCCTGCCAATCGGAGTTCGGCCTGTTCGCATCGGCGTCGGCCAACTACGGGCGCCAGGTGGCCTTCCTCGGCGCCGATACCGATGACTCGGCCGGCGACGCCCAGTCGTTCCTGGCCCAGCACCCGGTGAGCTACCCGAGTTACGAGACCAGCACCAGCAACATGACCAACATCATCCCCCAGGGGATCGGGGACCTGCCGACCACGATGTTCATCAACCGCGCCGGCAAGCTCGTCTACGTCCACATCGGCCAATACGACTCCCAGGGCACGCTCGACGCCGATATCGCCTCCTACGCCCTCGGGAGCTGACCCGGCTGCAAGACCGTCACCACGGTCCGCCCAGGCGATGGCCGCGTCGGTCCGGAAGCGCTACGCTGGCGCCGAGCGCCCTCTTAGCTCAGCTGGTAGAGCACTTCCATGGTAAGGAAGGGGTCGTCGGTTCGAGTCCGACAGAGGGCTTTCCGGTTGTTTCCAGGGGTTTTGCATCAGGCGGAGGAGTCAGTCAAATTGGCCAGCGCGTCCACTCCGCGTCCACTAGTTTGACGCGGGGCCCGGATGGAGGCCCTTCTGGCGGCTCGGATCGAGGCCTCCGCGGAGCGCTGTTTTCCGTCCCAGTTCGCGATCACGCCGGCGTAGTGGAGCTCGATCATCCGGATGCTCGTGCCGACCTCGCGGCCGATCTGCGTGAGCGGGATTCCCTCGTACACGCGCAGCGTCACGTAGCTCGATCGCAGGTCTCGCGGCCGGGTGTCCTTGGGGGCGCACCCCGGGCGTGCACGGGTCGGGTTCTTACGGTCGCGGCGCGGCCGCTCGGGCTCGCCCTGCCAGACACGCTTGCGCCAGTTGCGCCAGTCGTCCTGGTGCCAGAAGCCGCCGTCGTGCGCCGGGAACACCGGACAGGTGCCGGTCGGCCGGCCTGAGGCGAGGAACCACTCCGTGAGGTCGTCGGCCAGCGGCTTCAGCAGCGGCGTGTGCCGGGTGCGGTGGCGTTTGGTGTCCTGGTAGCGGATCGCGTGCTCGCCGACGTCGCTCCAGGTAAGGCGGCAGACGACCTCCTCGGGCCGGGGCCCCGAATACGCGAGGACCGAGACGAGCGTACGGTCGCGCAGGTCGAGCTGTGCGCGGATCGCCTCGACCTCGGCCGGCAGGAAGATGTGCGGCTCGCGGGCGCGCTCGTAGCGGGGCTTCGTCACGCTGGCGGCGGCGTTGTACTCGACGAGCTCCTCGCTGACGGCGAAGCGGAGGATCGACTGCACGATCGTCATGGCCTTGACCACGGTCGCGGTGCCGACGCCGGCGTGCTCGAGGTCTGCGCGGAATCGAATGAGTCGCTTCGGCGTGAGCTCACGCACGCCGTAGTCGCCGAGGCGAGGAGCGATGTGTAGCGTCCACACGCGGTTGTAGAGGT
>DATJRS010000062.1:0-3012 GCA_035504535.1 Solirubrobacteraceae bacterium
TGCACGGCGACGCGACGGTCGAAGCGCCCGGGACGGAGCAGCGCCTGATCGAGCACATCGGGCCGGTTGGTCGCCGCGATGACGATGACGCCGGTGGACGAGTCGAAGCCGTCCATCTCGGTGAGGATCTGGTTCAGCGTCTGCTCGCGCTCGTCGTTGCCGCCGCTGAAGCCGGCGATGCCGGAGGTGCGCGAGCGCCCGATCGCGTCGAGCTCGTCGATGAAGACGATCGCCGGCGCGCCCGCCTTCGCCTGCGCGAAGAGGTCGCGCACGCGCGCCGCGCCGCCAGCAGGGCGGCCTCGTTGACGAGGTTCTCGAGGTCGGCGCCGACCATGCCCGGGGTGGAGGAGGCGACGCCGCCCAGGTCGACCTCGTCGGCAAGCGGGACACCCCGTGTATGGACGCGAAGGATCGCCTCGCGCCCGGCGCGGTCCGGAGGTGAGACGACCACCCGTCGATCGAACCTGCCGGGGCGCAGCAGCGCCGGGTCGAGGATCTCCGGCCGGTTGGTCGCGCCGAGCACGATCACCCCGATGCGCGGGTCGAAGCCGTCCATCTCGGTGAGGATCTGGTTCAGGGTCTGCTCGCGCTCGTCGTGGCCGCCGGAGATGTTGGCCCCGCCCGCGGAGCGCGAGCGCCCGATCGCGTCGAGCTCGTCGATGAAGATGATCGCCGGCGCCGCCGTCTTGGCCTGCGCGAACAGGTCGCGGACCCGCGAGGCACCCACCCCGACGATCATCTCGACGAACTCCGACGCGGACATCTGGAAGAACGGCACGCCCGCCTCGCCGGCGACCGCCCTGGCCAGCAGCGTCTTACCCGTTCCGGGCTGTCCGCTGAGCAGGACACCGCGAGGGATGCGCCCACCGAGCCGGATGTACTTGTCGGGGTTCTTGAGGAAGTCGACGATCTCGGTCAGCTCCTCCTTGGCCTCGTCGATGCCGGCCACGTCGTTGAACGTGACCTGCTGATCGGCGGCCTCGACGCGGCGCGCCCGGGAGCGGCCGAACGACATCAGTCCGCCGGCGCCGCCCGCGCCGGACGCCGCTCGTCGGAAGACCCACACGAGCAGCAGCAGGAACAACAGCGTCGGACCGAAGCCGAAGATCAAGCTGGTCAGGAACGACGGCCCGGTGTTGGTCGAGTGGGCATCAATCGTCACGCCCTTGTCCTGAAGCAGCGCGAACAGCGTCGACTCCGGCGCGAACGACGGGATCTGCGTCGAGAAGTAGATGGTGGTCGGCGCGGTCGAGCTGTCCGCGGGGTACTTGACCGCCTTCTTGAACGTGCCGTCGATCGAGGACCCGGTCGAGTTGATCGAGCTGACGTTGCCCGACTCGACCTGGTTGAGGAACGTCGGGCTGTACGGGATCGCGACCCGCGGGTTGGGCTGGAGAACCTGGGAGGAGACCCAGAAGTTCAGCGCCAGTAGCGCGAGGATCAGGACGATCAGCAGCGGCCAGCGCGGGGTCGGTCCCCGCGACTGCTTGGTGGGAGGTCCGCCCCGGCCGTCTGGGGCCGGCGTCACCCGCCAGCCGGGCTGCGGCTGGGGTGGTACCCCGCCGGGGCGAGTCGGACTGCCCCGCCTCAGTCGGGGGGTTGAGTCGCGCCGGCTTGGCTGCTCGGCCATCCGTTGATTGTGGCAAGGGTGGTCGGGTTTCTGATGAGACTGAGCTAAGAGTTCTGCGGCGCCTGGACGGCGTGAACGATCCAAACGTTGGGCTCCCATTAGGCGCCGATGTCGCGCGAGTGATCGATCTCGACCGGAGCCAGGCCGCGCGGGAAAACGTAGGCGCCGTCATCGGGAAACCGCATGCCTGTCCACGCTTCCCATTCGGCCACTGTTCCCGTGGTTCGCATCGAGCGCGGTGCCGGCCTGACGATCGTGCCACCGCGCCGGACATGAACCCGTATCCACGGATCCAACGGCTCTCCGTCCGCGCGCTTCCAGGTGGCATATCGTCTGATCGGGCTGATCGGATAGCGGTCCTTGAAGCTGGGTCGAACCGGTGCAAGCAGGTGCCTAAGGCCCGCCTGCCGCGCGAGTTCTGCCATCCCGTCGAGCACGCGATCGGCGAGGCCGCGGCCCTGGAAACGCGGTCTGATCTCCGCGGCCAGCGCGCAAAGTGCATTGGGCCGTCGGCCAGCCTGGCGCGCGGCGAACGCCCCCACGAGCATCGAGTCGAAACCATCGCCGAGACCATCCGGCGTGCCGTCCCATTGGCACGGAGCGGTGTGCCTCTCGGCGAGTACCTCCTGCTCGCGCTCGTCGTAGAGGCAGAACTGATAGGCCGGGAAGTCCTCGAAAAGGCGTCCCCACAGCGGGCCCGTGGCGTCCGCATTGCGGCTGTACTCGGGCCATACCTCCGCGGTGATCTCCGCCGTGCCGGACCATAGTTCGGGCCGCTCGGAGTAGCGGATCAACTCGACGCTCACTCGAGCCGCGTCCTGAACGACTCCGCACCCTCGACGCTCGCGCCGGCCTCCCAGGCGCGGTCGGCCAGCCACCGGTCGGAGGTCACCACCCGCACCGCCGCGGGATCCGGGTCGGCCCGTAAACGCCGCACGATCTCGTCGTCGGCAGAGTTCGGCTTGGGCTTGGGAGCGTGCGCAACCTCGATCACGGTCGAGCGGATCGGGGGGCGCGGCGGGCGCTCGAACACCACGGTGACGTCCTCGCCGCCGTCGGCGGCCCACCGCTCGAGCAGGTCGACCAGCCGGAGCATCGCCGCGTCGCGGTCCCTCCACCAGCCGTCCGGACGCGTGCCGATCACGTTCATTCCGTCGACGAGCCAGCGCATCGAGGCAAGGCTAGTCCCGCCGACGGTGGGGTGCCCGCGTGTCCCCGGGTGGGGGCCCGGGTTTCGTTGCAGCCGATGGGGGCGGCGTCCGTGCCGCCCCGCTATCGGGCTCAGCCCCCTGCCCTAGCTTGTCCTGTCAGGTTTGTTGACTCGTGTCGGTCGTGGGAGAGGGTCGTTAGGCGGTGTTCACCCTTCTTCGTGGTCTGGATCG
>DATJRS010000063.1:0-58999 GCA_035504535.1 Solirubrobacteraceae bacterium
TGCTGCTGATCCAGGGCGAGCGCGACCAGTACGGCACGATGGCCCAGCTCGACGCGATCGAGGAGCGCGCTCGTGGCCCGGTCCAGCGTCTGCACCTCGACTGCCAGCACTCCCCGCCGACCGAGCTCCCCCACGAGACCGTGGCTGCGATCGCCGAGTTCGTACGGGGACTCGGTGTGAGCGTGCGCGAGGAGCGTTTCGACACGCCGGCGTCGACTGCGCTCGTGTCCGAGTACGTCGCCGAGATCAAGGCCATGTACCCCGAGTGGACACCGGACGTCCCACCGCGGATGAACGCACACGACGTCGAACCGCCGGGCGGCCGCTGGTTGATCGCCTACCGCGACGGGACCGCCGTCGGCTGCGCGGGACTGAAACGACTCGACGAGCGGACGGCCGAGATCAAGCGGATCTATGTCAAGCCGGAGGCGCGCGGCGCCGGCGTCGCCCGCGCGCTGATCGCCCGGCTGGAGCAGGTGGCCCGGCACGCCGGCTACAAGACGATCCGCCTGGACACCGGCGCCAAGCAGCACGCCTCGGTGGCCCTGTTTCGCGCGACCGGCTATGAGCCGATCGCCGACTACAACGGCAATCCCGTCGCCTCGCACTGGTTCGAGAAACGGATCGCTTGACCCGGCGCCGATTCTCTGACTAGAGTCAGAGAATGCCCGCCGAAGCCGAGGTTGCGCACGTCCGCAGCTTCAACCGCGTCGTGACCCAGCGGATCGGCGCCCTCGACGATCGCTACCTGGGGAGCGACCGTCCGCTGGGGCAGGATCGGCTCATGTGGGAGATCGGGCTTGCGGGCTGCGAGGTGCGATCGCTCCGCGCCCGCCTCGGCCTGGACGCCGGCCACACCAGCCGGCTGCTGCGCGCTCTCGAGGGCGGTGGCCTGGTCGCGGTCACCCCGAGTCCAGCCGACCGGCGCGTGCGCGTGGCCCGCCTCACCCGACGCGGGCGATCCGAGCTGGGCGTGCTCAGCCGGCGCAGCGACGAGCTGGCCGCGTCGATCCTCGACCCGCTCGAGCCGTCCGATCGCCAGGAGCTGATCACCGCGATGCGGACGGTCAAGCGCCTGCTCACCGCTGGCGAGATCGACATTCGCCGGGTCCACCCCGCCGGCGCCGACGCCCGGCGCTGCATCGCCGCCTACGTGGCTGAGCTCAACCGGCGATCCAACAAGGGGTATGACCCGGCGGCGGGCGTGTCCGCCGAGCCGCACGAGATGACGCCACCTGCCGGCCTGTTCCTCGTCGCCTACCGCCACGGCGACGCGGTCGCGTGCGGCGGCGTCAAGCACCACCCGGGAGCGCCGTCGGAGATCAAGCGCATGTGGGTCGCGGAGAACGCGCGGGGCCTCGGCATCGCCCGGCGGCTGCTGGCCGAACTGGAGGCGGACGCGATCCGCAGCGGCGCCGCGGCGGCGAGCATCGAGACCAGCGCGACCCTGTTCGAGGCGATCGCGCTGTACCGCTCGGTCGGCTACGTCGAGGTGGCGCCGTTCAACGACGAGCCGTTCGCCGACCACTGGTTCGAGAAGCGGCTTTGACTCCTCGCCTTACCTTCGTCGGATCGGGTGACGCGTTCGCGAGCGGCGGCCGCTTCCAGGCCTGCCTGCTGCTCGACGGGGGCGATGAGCCGCTGCTGCTCGACTGCGGCGCGAGCTCGCTGATCGCGCTCAAGCGGCTGGCCATCGACCCGTCGGACATCGGCTGGATCGCACTCACCCATCTCCACGGCGACCATTTCGGCGGCCTGCCCTGGCTGATCCTCGACGGGCAGTTCGCCCCGCGGGCCAAGCCGCTCACGATCATGGGGCCACCCGGAACCGAGGAGTGCGTGCAGCGCACGTTCCAGGCGCTGTATCCGGGCGCGCCGGATGCCGAGCGGCCCTTCGAGACGCGGTTCGTCGAGTTCGAGGCGCGCGCCCCGCGGGACTTCGGGCCGGCCCGGATCACCGCCTACCCGGTGAGCCACACGCCGGGCACGGCACCCCATGGATTGCGGATCGAGTACGCCGACAGGGTCATCGCCTACTCGGGCGACACCGAGTGGACCGAGACGCTGCCGGAGCTCGCCCGCGGCGCCGACCTGTTCGTGTGCGAATGCAACTTCTTCAACCGTCGGGCGCCCGGCCACCTGGACTACGAGACGCTGATGGCGCACCACGCGGAGCTCGATTGCCGGCGAATCGTGCTCACCCACCTCAGCGATGGCATGCTCGATCACCTGTCCGAGGTCGAGCTCGAGGCGGCTTCCGACGGCGCCGTGATCGAGCTGTGAAGCTTGACGCCGTCTGAGGCGCCGATCAGTATCCAGGCATGACGCTTAGGGGGGCTCGCCTCGAGCGGGGTACGGAGCTCGGCGGGTATCGCATCGAGGGGCAGATTGGCGCGGGCGGGATGGGCATCGTCTATCGCGTGACAAACGTCGCGCTCAACCGCATCTACGCGCTCAAGGTGCTGGCTCCGGAGCTCGCCGAGGATGAACAGTTCCGCGGCCGCTTCCAGCGCGAGATGCGGATCGCCGCATCACTGGATCACCCCAACGTGGTCCGGATCCACTACGCCGGCGAGCAGGAAGGGTTCCTGTTCCTCGCCATGGACTACGTGCACGGCGAGGACCTTCGCCAGCTCATCCTCCGTGATGGGGCGCTCGACCCGGAACGGGGGGTCGAGATCCTGACCCAGATCGCTTCGGCGCTCGACGCCGCCCACTCCAAGGGTCTCGTGCACCGGGACATCAAGCCCGGAAACATGCTCCTCACGATCCGGGACGGCGAGGAGCGCGCCTACCTGACGGACTTCGGGCTGGCCAAGCGGAGCAACACGCTGGCCGAGCTCACGATGACCGGAGCCGTGATCGGGACGGCCGACTACATGGCGCCCGAGCAGGTGACGGGCGAGTCAACCGACGCTCGCACCGACATCTATGCGCTCGGATGCGTCTTCTTCCAAATGCTGACCGGGAAGGTGCCCTATGAGCGCGAGAAGACACTCGCGACCATGTTCGCGCACGTCCACGATCCGCCGCCGCCGATCGAGGCTCCGGTCGCCGACCGCTACCCGGAGTTCACACCGGTGCTGGAGCGGGCGCTGGCGAAGGCACCGGAGGATCGCTACCAGTCCGCGGGCGATCTGGCCCGGGATGCCACCGCCGCTTTGCGGGGCATGCGCTACACCGGGCCGCCGTCGATGGTTGCGACGGGCGACGCCAGGCCGGCGAATCTGCTCGCTTCCGAGTCCGCGGCGGCTCCGTCCCGGGCCGAGCCCGTCTCGCCCCTACCGGCGATGCCGGCATCGGTCCCAGCCGCAGCACCCGTCGACGCAGGCACCCCACTGCCGACCGGGCCGGCGCGAGACGGGGACGGCGGGCGACGGCGGCGCTACTTGTGGGCCGGACTCGGGGCGGCCACCGTCCTTGCCGCAGCCATCGTCGCGGTGATCCTGTTGACGTCAGGCGGATCGGCGAGCGGGCCGGGTCAGCTGTACGAAGCGGTGCTACGTCCGGTCCCCGACAACCACGTGACCGGAAGCGGCACCGCCGCGGTCACGCTGCATGGGGACACAGCGACCTTCACCGTGGACGTCACCGGCCTCGTCAACGCGTCTCACCCCATGCACCTTCACGCCTTCGGGGAGGGGATCTGCCCGCCGGCCTCTTCGGCCCAGCGCTTCAACGGCCATCTCGCGATCAGCACAACGGACGGTCTGAAGTACTACGGCCCGATGGCCGCCGCCCTGACCGTGAGCGGTGACACGAGCATGGCCAGCATGCTCGCGTTTTCCAGGTATCCGTCCACCGGGACCATCCACTACCGCCGCACGATCACGATCTCGACTGCCGCGGCCACGGCAATCCGCGACGGCACCGGGGTGATCGTGGTCCACGGCATCGACTACGACCACACCGGTCACTACGACAACGTCCTCAACCGCAGCGAGCTCGACAGCGCCGTCTCGCAGGATGCAACGGCTCCGGCGCTGTGCGGAACCCTGGTCAACCCCCAGTCGGTGGGTGAGAACGGCTGATCCGCGGTCCGCAGGCGCCCGAGCTCACCGTCAGCGCCCGATCGCCTGCGGGAAGTTGAAGTAGTGGTGGGGATCGACCTGGCGCCGGATCCTCTCCAGGCGCGCGTAGTTGGAGCCCCAGTACGCGGACTGCCAGTGCTGCAGGTCGGGGTCGGTGTAGTTGAAGTACGCCCCGCCGGTGACGTAGGGCCGCATCTTGTTGTAGGTCGATTGGAGCCACGCGGCCTGACCTCCGTAGCTCAGGTACTGCATGCAGAACAGCACGCGACGGTGCACGAACGCGGTGGCGTTCGGCGCCACCTGATTGATCGCACCGCCGTAGCTGTCGAACAGAATCGCGCCGCTCCCGGGCAGGTTTGCCCGAGCTTCCGCCGCCTGGACCAGCGCCTGACGGGCCGCGGCCGGCAACGGCTTGGCCACGTAGTCGGACTTGGCCTGGAAGCTCTCGCGGGTCAGCGTTCCGCCCGGCCGCGTCCCGACCGTGTGGCAAGCGGTCAGCGCGCTCGGCATCGGTGAGCAGCCGGCCCAGAACAGCTGCGCATCCAGGTAGCCGAGCGTGCCGGTCAGCACGGTGGCGCCGCCGACCGCGGTCAACGGCGACAGGAGGCCTCCCAGGGCGCCGGCTGATCCGAAGTACTGACCGGTCACCCGCACGGGATTCGAACCCCCTCCGTTGAGGTGGAAGATCGACGTCAGCTCGTTGCCGGCGTGTGGCGCCCAGCTCTGCCAGGCGGCGAGCGCATCGCTTCCGCTCGAGAACGGCCACTCCACGATGAACCAGGCCACGGTCGAGGGGATCGGATGCGCGCGCATGGTAAAGCTCGTCACCACGCCGAAGTTCCCGCCTCCGCCGCCCCGGAGCGCCCAGTAGAGATCGGGGTTGCTGTGGCTGTTAACCGTCCGCAGCCGGCCGTCCGCGGTCACGATCTGCGCGCTCAGCAGGTTGTCCGCGGTCAGGCCGAACCGGCGGCCGGCCAGGCCCATACCGCCACCGAGCGCATGGCCGGCGATCCCCACCGAGGGGCACGACCCGGCGGGAATCGTCAGCCCCCGCGCCGCGAGCGCGGCGTACACGTCGATCAACTGGGCGCCGGCGCCGATCGTCGCCGTGCCGTTGTGCGAGTCGACGCTGACCCCGCGCATGTTGCGCAGATCGAGCACCAGGCCGCCGGACAGCGTCGAGTAGCCGGCATAGCTGTGCCCGCCGGATCGAGCGCGCAGCGGCACGCCGTTGGCCACCCCCCAGCTGACCGCAGTGCGCACGTCGGCCGCGTCGAGCGGGCGCGCCACCCACGTGGGCAGCACGTTGTCGAAGCGCTCGTTGTAGACGTGGGCGGCAGCCAGGAACCCGGCCGCGCCGCGCTTGATGACCTGGCCGCGGATCGGTGGCCCAGCGCTCACACTGGCCGCGCGGACGACCGCCCGGCCGGGCCCTCCATACGCGAACCCGAGACCGGCGACACCCGCGCCGGCCAGGAACGCACGCCTGTCGATTCGACCCTCCACCTACCCACCCCTTCCTCCCCTGCCGCCCCATCCTTACCGACCGGCGCCGACGACGCAAGCGCGGACCGCGTGGCGCCGCCCGCGACGCGAGAGCTCGGGTGGCCGCGGGACTCATGCGAAACACGACACTCGAGGCGCCCGCGGGCGGTCGTGACGGATCGCGCATGCCCAACATGGATAAGTCGACACGGCCGTCCGGGAACGGCTCGATTGTCGTATTGCGCAGGTTCTCGCCGCAGCGAGCCGGGCTGCCGGCGGAGTTGCTCCGCGACCGGCACGCCCGGCTGGCGCGAAGTAGCATGGGCTCCTCGTGACTGAGGTGGAGGTCTCACCGGAGTCGGCCCACACCAGCGGCCGTGCGGCAACGATGCCGATGACGGTGGCCGACGTGGTCGGCGC
This sequence comes from Solirubrobacteraceae bacterium, assembly GCA_035504535.1. Classification (GTDB taxonomy): domain Bacteria; phylum Actinomycetota; class Thermoleophilia; order Solirubrobacterales; family Solirubrobacteraceae; genus Palsa-465. Next base: position 5,937 of record DATJRS010000063.1, read on the forward strand.
GACGGTCGCGGCCCAAGGCGTCCGGGATGCGTTCGGCGTCCTCGGGAGCGGCAACCTGGTCGTGACCAACGCGCTCCGCCGACACGGCGGGGAGGGGGGCGGGGTCCAATTCCATCATGCGCGGCACGAGATGAGCGCGCTCTGCATGGCAGACGGCTACGCCCGGGTGACCGGGGGGCTCGGCGTCTGCAGCGTGCACCAGGGCCCCGGGCTGACCAACACGATGACCGGGCTGGCCGAGGCGGCCAAGAGTCGCACCCCGGTACTGGTGCTGGCCGGCGAGACGCAGGCGGCGGCGCTCACCTCGAACTTCCGGATCGACCAGCACGACCTGGTCGAGTCGGTGGGGGCGATCGCCGACCGCGTGCACGGCCCCGCCACCGCCGCCGATGACGCCGCCCGGGCGTGCCAGCGGGCGCTGATCGAGCGCCGCCCGGTCGTGCTGATGCTGCCGATCGACATCCAGGCCCAGCCCGCGCTCCAGACCAAACCCTCGCGACGCCCGCTGCCGGACATCGCGCCGGCCGCCCCTGATCCCGGGGCGATCGCGGCCGCGGCCGAACTGATCGCCGTCGCTCTCCGACCGGCGATCATCGCCGGACGCGGCGCGGTGCTGGCCGACGCCGGGCCGGAGCTCGAGCGCCTGGGCGAGAGAATCGGTGCCGTCCTCGCCACCTCGGCGCCGGCCAACGGCCTGTTCGCCGACCTTCCCTACGCGCTCGGCATCTCGGGCGGGTTCGCCAGCCCGTTCGCGGCATCGTTGCTCCCGCAGGCCGATCTCGTGCTTGTGGTCGGCGCATCGGTGAACCATTGGACCACCAAGCACGGCGCGCTCATCAACTCAGACGCACGGGTGATCCAGGTCGACGTGGAGCCGCGGGCGATCGGCCGCAACCGGCCCGCCGACCTCGCCATCCTCGGCGACGCCCGTGCGACCGCGCAGGCACTGAGCGCGGAGCTCAAACGGCGCGGTCACGGCAACGAGGGCTTCCGTACCGCGGACCTTGCGGCCCAGATCGCTGCCGGCGCCTGGCGCAACGAGCCCTACGAGGACGCCTCGACCGAGGACTGGATCGACCCCCGGACGGCCAGCATCGCCATCAACCAGGCCCTCCCCAAGGACCGGGCCGTCGCCGTCGACTCGGGACACTTCCTGGGCTATCCCTCGATGTACTTCGACATGCCGGACGCCCGCGCCTGGGTGTTCCCCAACGGGTTCCAGGCGGTCGGGCTCGGGTTGGGAAACGCGATCGGCGCGGCGATCGCCCGGCCCGATCGGGTCACGGTGGCTGCGATCGGCGACGGTGGCGCGTTCATGGCCCTGGCCGAGCTCGAGACCGCCGCGCGCCTGGAGCTGTCGCTGCTGGTCGTGATCTACGACGACGCAGCCTACGGCGCCGAGGTGCACCACTTCGGGCCGATGGGGCACGACGTCTCGCTCGTGCGCTTCCCGGACGCTGACCTGGCCGCGATTGCTCGCGCCGCGGGCGCGAAGGCGGCCACGGTCCGAGGAACCGAGGACCTGGCCGTGGTCGAGGAGTGGCTTGCCGACCCACACGGGCCGCTGGTCCTCGACGTGAAGGTGAATCCGACGATCTGCGCGGAGTGGCTCGAGGAGGCCTTCCGCGCGGGCTGAACAAGTCACTAAGGAGAGAGCGATGTCCAGCACCGAAACCAGCACCGTCGCCGCCCTGCTCGACGCCCTCGGCGGCGGCAGCGTCGAGATCGTCGACCTGACGCAACCGCTGAGCGAATCGACCCCGGTGATCAAGCTGCCGCCGCCGTTCGTCAACACGCCCGGGCTGAGCCGGGAGGAGATCAGCCACTACGACGACCGCGGACCTGCGTGGGCGTGGTACACGCTGACGATCGGTGAGCACGTGGGCACGCACCTGGACGCGCCGATCCACTGGGTGACGGGCAAGGATGGCGCGGATGTCGGCTCGATCACGCCGAGCCAGCTGACCGGGCCCGCGTGCGTGATCGACAAGACGTTTGAGACCGATAAGGACAACGGCTATCTGCTGACGGTGGCCGACCTCGAGGCCTGGGAGGGCGAACACGGCCGGGTGCCCGACGGGGCCTGGGTCCTGTTCCGCACCGGCTGGGGATCGCGCGCCAACGACGAGGCGGCGTTCCTGAACGCCGGCCCCAACGGGCCTGAGACCCCCGGTCCCGACGTCGAGGCGTCGCGCTGGCTGGCCTACGAGCGAAACATCGCCGGGTTCGGCGTGGAGACGGTGGGGATCGACGCCGGCGCTGCCGGCGGCTTTGACCCGCCGTTCCCGCTGCACAACTTCCTGCTCGGCGCCGGCCGGCTCGGCCTCACCCAGCTGGCCAACCTCGATCAACTCCCCCTCACCGGGGCCCTGCTCGTCGTGGCGCCGTTGCGGCTCGTCGGCGGCACCGGCAGCCCGAGCCGCGTGTTCGCGTTCGTGCCCCGGCGCGACTGACGGGATCGGGACCGTTGCCTGCCAGCACGCGCGCCAGCCACGGGTTGGCGCGCTCGATCGACGACGTCCGGGCGGAGTTCCCGGGGCTGCTTCCGGGGACCGTGAGGCTCGACGGCGCCGCGGGAACGCTGGTCCCCACGGCGGTGATCGAGGCCGTCGCGGATGCGCTGCGCTTCTCGATGGCCAACGTCCACGGCGGTTTCGACGCCAGTCAGCGCAGCACCGAGACGGTGCAGGCGGCACGTCGAGCGATCGCCGATCTGCTCGGGGGGGCGCCGGACGGCGTGGTGCTGGGGCCGAACATGACCACGCTCACCTTCCACCTCGCCGACGCCCTCGCCCGTGACTGGAAGCCGGGCGATGAGGTGGTCGTCACCTCGCTCGACCACGACGCCAACATCCGGCCGTGGGTTCTGGCCGCCGAGCGCAAGGGGGCCACGGTGCGCTGGGCCGAGTTCGATCCTCGGACCGGCGAGCTTGCCGCCGAGACCTTCGACGAGCTGATCGGCGATCGCACCCGTCTCGTCGCCGTTACCGCGGCGTCCAATGCGATCGGGACCAAGCCCGATGTCCGCGCGATCAGCGACCGCGCCCACGCGGCCGGTGCGCTCGCCTACGTCGACGGGGTGCACGCAACCTCGCACGGCCCGATGGACGTCGCCGCCCTCGGCGCCGACTTCTACGCGTTCTCGACGTACAAGCTGTTCGGACCCCACACGGGCGCGCTGATCGCCGACCCGGCGCGACTGGAGCGCCTGCAGCCCGCAAAACTCGCGCCTGCACCGGACGAAGTGCCCGACCGCTTCGAGCGCGGAACTCCACCGTTCGAGCTGCTGGCGGGCGTCACGGCCGCGATCGACTGGATCGCCGGCCTCACCGACGTGCCCGGTGGCCGTCGCGAGCGCGTCGTCACCGCACTGACCGCGGTCGAGGGCTACCTGACCACGCTGCTCGAGCGCGCGTTGCAGGGGCTCGAGGGCATCGCGGGCGTCCGGCTGCTCGGGGCGGCGCGGCGGCGGACCTCGACGATCTCGTTCGTGATCGCCGGGATACACCCGGAGGAGATCGCCCGACGGCTGGCCGCGAAGGGAATCGCGGTCTGGGATGGGGACAACTACGCCTACGAGCTCATGCAGCGCTTCGGGCTGCGCGACTCCGGTGGTGCGGTCCGGGCCAGCATCGTCCTCTACAACGACCGAGACGACGTCGACCGCCTACTGGAGGCGGTCGACGAGATCGCCAGCGGGCGCTGAGCCTCGCCCGCGCCGTGCGGGCGGCACCTGTGAAACGCTTGGCGCACGAAATTGCCGACAATCTCGTGGGCAAGATTGACAGCCACGCGTTCACAAGATAGTTTCACCGCCGCCAAACGACGTTGAAGGAGAAGGAGGGCGTGGGAATGCTGTGGATTCGACGGCGGCTGCCGTCTCGTCGCGCTGGGCGAACCCGTGCGGCCATATTGGTGACGATGCTTGCGGCGCTGGCCGCTGCCGGGACGGTGCTCGCCGTTCCCGCACTCGGCCATCAGGCCGTGAGAGCGCGCATCGCGCACCCGGCTGCACACTCGAGCGCTGCGCATTCGAGCGCAGCCCGGTCATCGGGGCTTGCGAACCTGCCGGTGAAGAAGGCCAGGATGTCCTGTGCGGCGCTGGCCAAGAGCGCGCATTCGATCGACGGTCTGCTGGTGCAGATCGCCCAGTACAAGGTCGGCAGCGCCGCCGCCGGGGCGCCGGAGTACTGCGCGCTCACCGGCCACATCGGCAAGTACATCGGCTTCGAGATGCTGCTGCCGACCAAGACCTGGCACCAGCGTTACCTGCAGACCGGATGCGGTGGCCTGTGCGGCAGCATCGGGATCAGCGCCCCGCAGTCGAGCGGGTTCAAGGCGCTGGCCAAGGGCTACTTCGTGGTCGCCACCGATGACGAGGGTCACAGCGGCCAGAGCAACAGCTGGTCGGCCAACGCGACCCAGCGCGTCGACTTCTCCTACCTGTCCGAGCACGATTTGGATCTGGTCGCCGACGGGCTGGCGGCCAAGTTCTACGGCGTCAAGCCCAAGTACTCGTACTACGACGGCTGCTCTCAGGGCGGCCATGAGGCGGTGACCGAGGCCGAGCGCTATCCGAAGGACTTCAGCGGGATCCTGGCCGGCGCCCCGGCGAACATCATGACCGAGCTGAACGCCGTGCTGCACGAGTACGAGTTCGACACGGTCCTCAATTCCTCCGGGCAGTCGATCCTGGCCGAGCCGCAGGCGATGATCGTGGAGAACGCCGCGCTCAAGGAATGTGACCCGAAGGTCGGGTTGATGCTCGACTACCGAGCCTGCGAGCAGAAGTTCAACCTCGACTCGGTGGCGTGCAGCGCGACGGTCACGAGCAACTGCCTGACGCCCGCCCAGATCGCCGCCGTCAAGGAGATCCTCGACGGGCCGGTGGATCCCCAGGGCCAGCACCTGTATCCGGGCGGCTATCCGCTCGGCAGTGAGTGGGATTGGGACAACGGGACGAGCGTCAACATCCCGTCAACCGTCGGCGGGAGCGTGACGCCGGCCACGTTCATCACCGCGTGGCTGCAGTACTACGCGTTCGACAAGGACATCGGGGCGCAGGCCGTCGCCAACGAGCCGTTCACGAAGGCTTACTTCGAGCAGATCGAGAAGCTTGCGCCGTTCTGGGACGACGTCAACCCGGACCTCGGCCCGTTCGAGAAGGCCGGCGCGAAGCTGATCCTGTGGCAAGGCGAGGCGGACTGGTCGATCCCGACGATCTCGTCGATCGCCTACTACCAGGCCGTCGTGAAGGCCATGGGCAGCGTGGCCGCGGCGCAGAAGTTCACGCGCTACTACCTGCTGCCGAGCGTCGGGCACTGCGGCACCGGCGCGCCCGACACCTATCCCGGTCTCGCCGACCTCGTGCGCTGGACCGAGACCGGCAAGGCGCCGAACGGGGTTCAGGCCAACGAGTACAAGTCGAGCCTGCCGAGCGCGGGTCCGGGTGGTCCCCCGCCCGGCGGCGGTGGGCCTCCGCCCACGACCGACCTGACCGACGCGATCCCGGCGCTTGGCGCGCCGGCCGTGGGCCCGGTGCTGCGCTCGATCGAGCTCTTCCCCTACCCCGAGCTGCCCGCCTACAAGGGCCACGGCAGCGTCGATCAGGCGTCGAGCTTCGTCGGCAAGGTGAGCAAGGCGCTCCAGGCGCCCACACCGTGGCTGGGCAAGATGAACAACATCATGATCTGGTGCAACGCCAAGGGCGTCGACTGCAAGAAGCGGGTGATGCCCACCTCCTAAGGCACCTCCACCACGCGCCCGGGGTCGGTCGGGTTGATCAAGATGGTCGGCGGCGGCTGCGCCGGCGCCTCAGGCCGCCGTCAGTCCCCGGGCGCGTTGGTGCCCGTGCTGGTCAGCAGGTCGGGAATGGGCGCGAGCGTCTCCAGCGCCGCGCCTACATCCGCATCTACCTGCTGGCGCTGCCTGACCGGCAGGTTCGCGATCGGGACCCAGGCGCCCTGCACCCGGGTGGCATCGATCGCGCCCATCAAGGCGTCGAGTTGCCCGGTCGCCTGGCCAACGAGATGGGGTGAAAACAGCTTGAGCCCCGGCGCCAGCTCGCTCAGCAAAACCCGGACGGCGGCGACGTCCGCGCTGATCGAGGCGAGATCGGTGCCGCTGCCGTAGTCGTCGGCGGCGGTCAGCGAGTCGCGGAGCGCGTCCTCGAGCACCTCATGCGGGCGCAGCAGCCAATTGCCGATGCCGGTGGCGGTGGCCGGCACGTACGTCGAGAGCGGCGCCTTGATCAACTTCGCGAGCAGCGTCTGAAGCGTGGCGGTGTCCGACGCCGCGGCTCGCAGGTCACCACGCGTCCACAGATCGAACTCGACCCGGTGAAAGCCCGTGAAACCGGGGTCGGCCGTCCCCAGTGGATGACCGGCCGCCAGGCCGTCAATCTCACCCCCGAGCGCGCCGAATGCGCCGTAGGCTCCGTCGTCCTGCCCGATCTCGAGCCAGGTCAGGTGGGCGGTGAGCCAGGCCGAGCGCGCCGCGGCCGGCCGGCCCGAGCCGATCGCCGCGGACAGGGCGCCGACCTGGCTCCGGAGCGTCGCGAGCTTGCCCGCGACATACGCGCGGTACTCGTACAGCTCGTGGGTCTGGGGCGCCAGGTAGGAACACCCTGTGACGACCTTCTGCACGTTCCCGGTCGGGTCAAGCCACTGCAATCCGCATGCCGGCGCGGATTCGGATGGAGCCAGGACGACGAACGAGTTGCGGTGGACGGTGACGGTCGTCGGCGAGGCGGTCGGGTAGGTGACCGTGACCGCGCTGATCCCGTCCGGCACCAGCCCGAACGCCGGCGTGCCGGTCACGGACGCGAGCGCGTACGGCGTCCCGCTGGCGGGCGCGCATTCCTGGGTGCGCCCGTTGGCGTAGAGCACGTCGATGCACAGCGCGGTCTGGTGGTACTCGCGCTGCAGGACGGGCAGCGACTCCTGCTCGATCACGCGCTGGACCGACGACAGACATCGCGCCGGCGCCAGGGGAATCGAGAGCAGGTGCTCGGCCGGCACCAGGTAGATACGCCCGCCGAAGGCGGCATCGCCGAGGAAGCGGGTGCCCGACATGATCAGCCCGGAGGCCTTCAGCCCGGAGACCTGGGCGGCGTCGAGCCGATCCACGGGCCGCTGGGGGGCGCGGAGCAGCGCGTAACTGGTCGCGAGCGCGGCGGGCACCTTGGTGGAGGCGGGGGCGGGCGCGCCGGGCGTCGGGTACGAGGAGCACGCCTGACCCGTTGCCGAAGATCCGAGAGGGCCGAGCAGCACGAGGAGCACGACCACCACGCCGACGGCGAGCACACCGGCGGTCACCGCTATTGAGGTTGCACGCCTGGATGCCGACACCTAACTGGAGTGTGGCATCAGCACCCCGTGAATCAGCCGTCTGTAACGCGTTGCGAACCTGCCGTCAGCCGCCCGCCCGGGTGCGAATCTTCACTAGCGTCGGACGCGGTGAAACCAAGCTAGCCTGACAGCGATGCTCGATCGCCGAAAGTTCCTCACCCGCTCCGGGGCGGCCGCGATCGCCGCCGCGGGGTTCGGCGGAGCCGGTCTGTCAGAAGTGCAGGCCGCCGAGGCCAAGGCTCGCGCGGAGCAGGACCCCCTCCAGGCCGACGGTCAGTTTCAGTACGCGGTCGCCCGCGATCCGGCGGCAACCCTGCCCGCCATCCCCTTCCACGGCCCCTGGCAGGCGGGAATCGTCAATCCGCCACCCCCCGCGGCGTGCTTCGTCTCCTTCAACGTCACCGCGAGCAGCCGCGCCGACCTGATCGAGCTGCTCCAGGCGCTGACCGCACGGGCGCGCTTCCTGACCCAGGGGGGCCTGCCGGCCAACCCAGGCCCGATCCAGCCGCCTTCGGACAGTGGGACGCTCGGGCCGGCCGTACCCGCCGACGGGCTGACGGTCACGGTTGGGTTCGGCTCGTCCCTATTCGACGGGCGCTACGGGATCGCCGACCGCAAGCCGAAGCACCTCGTCGAGATGACCTCGTTCCCGAACGACAATCTCAATCCGAACCTGTGTGGCGGCGACCTGCTCCTGCAGATCTGCGCCGGCAGCACCGACACCGCCATCCACGCCCTCCGGGACATCGCCAAGAACACGCGCGGCGGGATGCAGATCCTGTGGCGGATGGACGGGTTCGTCTCGCCGCCGCGCCCGGCCGGCGTCCCGCGCAACCACTTCGGCTTCATGGACGGGATTGCCAACCCCAAGGTGAACGACCCCCAGGTCGCCAACCGTCTGCTGTGGGTCGCCCCGGGGAACGGCGAGCCGGACTGGGCGGTCGGCGGCAGCTACCACGTGTGCCGCATCATCCGGATGTTCATCGAGTTCTGGGACCGGGTCTCGCTGAACGAGCAGCAGACCATGATCGGCCGCTACCGCGCCAGCGGCAACGTGCTCGGCACCGGCAGCCTCACCACGCTCCCGAATTTCGCCGCCGACCCGAGTGGCAAGACGATTCCGCTGAACGCCCACATCCGGCTGGCCAACCCGCGCACCAAGGCCTCCGAGGACAGCCGCATCTTCCGTCGGGGATACAACTACGACAACGGCGTCGACCTGGCCGGCAACCTCAACGTGGGGCTGATCTTCAACGCCTTCCAGCAGAACCTGGTGCGCCAGTTCATCGCCAACCAGAACCGCTTGATCGGCGAGCCGATGGTCGACTACATCTCGCCGGTCGGCGGTGGGTACTTCTTCGCGGTTCCCGGCGTGAGCGACGACACCGACTGGTACGCGCGCGCGCTGTTCGAGTGATCGGCTTCCTCGGCGGAGCGCGTCAGTGCCGGGTCATCCACCGGGAGCGTGTACCAGTGCCGTCGAACGCACGCGATCTTGACGTGCTCGACGGGCCCGGGTGCGCCGCCCAGCACGAAGCGGTCGATTATCTCCGCGGGGCTCCCGCAGGTCGGGCAATCAATCAGCTCGCCGTACTCGGTCGCGGCCGGCGCGGTGTCGTCGATGTCGTAGCTGCTCATTTCCGGTCTCCCTGGTGTGGTCTTGATCTAACGAGCAGTACGCCGGCGACGTGATACAGGTTCTCGGTAAGCGCCGGAGTGCCTGAGGTATCTTCGCGGCGAGGCCACGGCGAGAAGGAGGCGAGCGGGATGACGAGTCGCAATCGACTGGGGCGGTATCTGTGGTGTCGGATCTCTGTCGCCACGCTTGTCGGCTCGCTGCTCATCGCCGGGACGGCGGCCGCGAGCACGGAAAACGCGACGACCGTGGCAATCTCACCCGATGGGACGACGGTCTACGCGGGCTTCAACGGCGCCGGCTTCTCGGCGTTCAGCCGAAATCCGAGCACCGGACAGCTCACCGTCTTAGGTGAGGCCCCGACGACGTCGTCCGGTGGCCCGCTTGAGGACCCCTCGATCGTGGCCAGCCCGGACGGCGCCAACCTCTACGGTCTCGACAGCCAGAGCAATCAGCTCTACCAGTACGCAGCGGCAAGTGGCTCCGTGGCCGAGCAGCAGGCCTACCCGGTGCTGACAGATCCCACCGTCGCCAAGGATCCGGTCACGCTGGCGATTTCACCTGACGGCTCGAGCCTCTACGTGCTCACCTACGGGGTTCAGTTTGGGACCGGCATCGGGGTGACATCCGACGGAAAGATCAACACGTTCGAGCGCAACCCGAACACCGGCGATCTCACCCTGGTCGGAACGACGAACCTCAGCTCCGACGGTGCCGTGGGGATCGATCCCGTCGTCTCGCCCGATGGAACCTCGGTGTATGTCGGCGGGACGTTTCCGAACGGCGTCGCGGTGCTGAGCCGTGACCCGAACACCGGCGCCCTGACGGTCGTAGGCGACCAAGGCAACCTGAACGACTCGACGGCGATCGCGATCTCTGCGGATGGCAACTACCTGTATGAGGCGGGATCGCCCTCCTCCTCGAGCTCGGCGAGCAGCGCGATCAGCGTGCTCTCTCGGAACCCGACGACGGGCGCGCTCACACCGGCGCCGGTCAGCCAGGTCGATAACGGCGCGAACGGCGTCTCCGGCCTCAGTGACATCTGGGGCCTCGCCGTGTCGCCCGACGGCCAGTGCCTGTACGCCACCAGCCGCGCCGACAACTCGCTCGCGTATTTCACCCGGAACGCGGCCACGGGTGCGCTCACGTTCGGAGGCGTGCTGACCGAAGGCGTGGGCGGAGTCACCGGGCTGGCCGACGGACGAGAGGTGACCGTGTCTCCCGACGGCGAGAACGTGTATGTGGCCTCGCCCGGCGATGGCGGAGTTGCCGTGTTCACCCGGAACCCGACGACGTGTGCCCCGACCTTCGTCGAGCTCGCTCAGGATCTGTTCACGCTTGCCCAGCCCACGGTCAACCAGGCGAACGGGACGGCAACGCTGCCGGTCAACGTCGACACCTCGGGCACACTCGCATCCTCAGCGCAGCCCGCCCAGTCCCAGAGCAGCGCGCGTGCCACGGCCGACCGTGCCCACCTGATACCCGTGACCGGCCCCGGCACGGTCGACGTTCCGGTCGCGCTGAGCGGCCAGGCGCAGCAGGAGCTGGACAAATTCCACAAGCTCAGCGTGGACGTCGCCGTAACCTTCACCGCCAGCGTCGGATCCCCAACCACCAAGACCACCGTGATCCAGCTGGTCACGGCGCCGCCGACCGTCTCCAGGTTGCGCGTCTCGCCCCACAAGTTCTCGCTCGCAGGACGCCTCGTGAAGAGACACTGCGTGGCACCGACCGGGCACACTGGCGCCAGCAAGCCCTGCCGGCGTGCGGTCAGCCTTCGGGTCACCTACAAGCTGAACGTCGCCGCGGGCGTCGTCATCACGATCGCCCGCGAGACCGCGGGGCGTGCCGTCAAGGGACGGTGCGTAGCGCCCAGCCGGCGAAACAGCAGCCGCCGGGCGTGCCCGCGCTTCCTCCCCGTCCGCGGCAAGATAACCCGCGGCGGTAGCGCCGGCGCCAATCGGTTCGTCTTCAACGGCAGGATCGGCCGCCGTTCCCTCGGCCCGGGCACGTACCAACTGATCGCGACGCCGACCGGGGGCCGTTCCACCAAGGTGACTTTCGAAGTCCTGGCCTGAGCGGGATCAAGGCGGCCGCCTCACGGTCGGCCGCCAGGCCCGAGCCCTACCCGTCCTCAGAAGCCGCCGCCCAGCGCGGTGGTGTAGTGCCACACCTTGCCGCCGTCGCTGGAGACGTAGGTCCACGTCACCGCGTTCGCACCGTTGGCGCCGACGGATGTCTGCGTGAACCACACCAGCCGCGGGCTGACTCCGGGGACCACGGCGGCCGACAACTCCTGGGTGAACGCCTGCCACCAGTGCTTACCCCCGTCCCCGGTGCTGTCGACCACCTGACCCGAGCCGTAGAAGTAGATGGTGTGGGCGTTGGCGACCCCGATCTCCGTCACCGCCAGCGGGGCCTGTGCGGCGTTCACGTGCAGAGCCGGACCGAATGTCTTCCACACCGCCCCGCCGTCGGTCGTCTTCGCCGGATACTGCGCCTCGCCGACGCCCCCGAGAGCGAACCCGACCCGCTTGTTGACGAACACGCGCTGACCGAGGCCCGACGGCGGCACCACCGTGCCGAGCTTCGCCGTACCCGCTTGCCGCGTGATCAGCCGCGCCGTGATCGTCGCCGGCGGCGTGGGTGACGCCGCAGTCCCGACGCCGGCGAACGCGATGCCGACAGCGCAACTCGCGACCACCACCGCAGCCAGGCCGCCAAGCACTCGATAACGACGAAACATGTACACCTCCGCGATTAGTGAGCGTCCGACGGCGCAGGATTGCCGCCGCCGCGATTCGCCGTCAAGCCCCGCAAGCAACGGTTCACCTCGGCTGATACCAGTCGATCTCCTGCGGCCAGTCGAAGTGGTCGTAGTAGGAGAAGTCCTCACTGGTGAACGCCACGAGCGCAGTCGCGCTCCCGACGCCACTGGCCCGCGCGAGTTCGAGCGTGTCCTCCGAACGATCGCTGGAGCCGGGCCCGGCGAGCACACGGCTGCGCACGAACATGACCCAACGCCCATCGCGCGAGAAGCGCGGCGCTTCGTCAGAGAGATCGGCCGCCGGCGGGACCGACAGCCGGCGCACCCGGGCGCCGCTCCGCGCACGCAACAGCCAGATCGAGCGGTGCTCGATGCCGAACCGCGCCACTGCGCTGTTCGGCCCGGCGGCAGCAACCACGCGCCGTCCGCTCGGCGCGCACGACGGCGACACCCAGCTGAGTCCGCCCGCGCGCTCGATCGTGCGCGCGTGCCATCCCGGCGGTGCGACCGACACCAGCCTGCCGTCCTGGTTGGTCTGGCGATCGGGTCCGGCGGCGGCGATCAGATCGCTTCCGCACCAGCTGAGGAAGTCGTCGTAGAGCAGCATATGTGGCACGACCTGGACGGGCGCGCCGCCGGCCGCCGGCGCTGCGTCGAGTGGCCATCCGTCGGCGTCGAGCGATCCCGAGCACTGGTTGGCCACCCAGAAGAGCAGCCAGCGGCCGTCGGAGGACCATCCGGCGATGGTGAAGAACTCCCCGCTCTTGCGGACCACCATCGTGACGGCCCCGGTATGCACGTTGACCGTGTCGAGCTCGCCGCCGGTCGACGGCGCGCAGGCAGAGCGATCCACGATCACCTGCTGACCATTGGGCGACAGCTCGAGCGGCTCGCCGTAATAGCCGTACCCGATCGTCGCCACGTGTGCCGCGATCACCCGGCGCGGACCGCCCGGCGTGGCGGAGACGAGCGACCCGTCGCTGGTGATCCCGTAGAGCACCGCGCCGGAACGGCCCCACGTCCAGGCGAGCACGCCGGCCCCGAGTGGCGAGCGCGCGGCGCCACCGCGCACCGGGACGACCACCGGCCCGAACGACCTGCCGGTCGCGAGCTGACCGTAGGCCAACCCGCCGTAGGCCAGCCACCGCCCGTCTGGACTGAAGCGCACCTGGCTGGCGCCCGGTGCGCGGCGTACGGAAAGGCGACACCGTGCCAGGTCGACCAGATCCAGATGTCCGGCCGCCACGAACGCAATCAGGCCGAGTCCCCGAACCGCGTGCGGGCACGACGACAGTCCCGCAGCGGAGGTTCGCGGGGTCACGTGGGCCGGCGTCGATCCGGCGGACCACCACCACGCGCACCCGAGCACGGCGACGCCCAGCACCATCACCGCCGAGTACCGCCGAAGCCGCGTGCGCAACACACCCATCTCCCATCCAATTGTCCGGCGAGCGCGGTTTGTGACCGTAGCGCGACTAACCGGAGATGCCCGCGGCCGGCACGCTGCGCGCGACCGCGTCGAAGTAGCGCTGGGAGGGCGCCGCCAGCCCGTTGTAGAGCGCATCGAAGATCTCGGCGGCACGCTCGCGCGCGCCGGACAGCGGCGCGAGCTCGTCGGGCAGCTCGGGGTCGAACTGGGCGAACGCGCGGAACGCGTGCATGAGCCGGGTCCTGACCATGAACGCCTCCTGGTCGCCCAGCGACGCGCTCATGTACGGCTCAAAACCCGAGCAGAAGGCGTCGTAGCGCTCCTCCAGGCCCCACAGGTCCCAGGCGCGCGCGACCATCGCCGGCAACCCGGGCCCGGCCCGCAGGCTGGCGACGAACACCGAGGCAAAGTCGGCCACCTCAAGCTCGCCGAGCAGCTCCGCCACCTCGGATGAGTGGTCGTGCGGAGCGACCCACACGCTGTCCTGTACCGACCCGAATCCGAGGAACCGCAGCCGGCGACCGAGGCGGGTTCGCTCCAGGCGGCGGTCCTCGGGGATCTGGTGCCACACGATCGTCCACGGCCCGGCGTCGGCGGGCAGCCGCCCGAGCGCGAAGATCCGCCCATCGCCCTCGATCAGCAGCCGCTCGCAGCGCGGCGTCAGCCGATAGTGGACCAGACGGCCGGCGCGTTCCCGCGCGATCAGGCCACGTCGTACCAGGCGGGTCAGCGCGGCGCGGGCTGCGCCGTCCGAGAACCCGAACTCCCCCAGCAGCGCGACCAGCCCGCCGGACCAGACCGTCCGCGCGAACGGCCGCACGTACGTGCCCAGCATCGTGACGACGAGATCCTGCGGTTGAAGGGACTCGTCGGCGATCACGCCGGCGGCTGTGAGGAGGCGAGGGCGATCTCCTCGAACGTCCGCTCGAGCTCCGCCCGCACCCTGTCCCGCCCGGCCGGTGGCTTACGCGATCCGGCCTGGTACTGCCGCGCCCATCCCACCAGGTCGAACTCCTGCTCGGCCGCGGCGTGCAGCGTCCAGTGCGGGTCGTAGAGGTGGGGACGGGCGAGGGCGCACAGGTCGGCCCGCCCGGCCAGGATGATCGTGTTGACGTCGTCGTAGCTCGAGATCGCTCCGACCGCTATCACCGGGATCCCCACCTCGTGCCGGATCCTGTCGGCGAACGGCGTCTGGTAGCTGCGGCCGAACGCCGGTCGCTCCAGCGGAGTCACCTGACCCGAGGACACGTCGACCACGTCGCAACCGTGCTCGCGAAGCATCCGGGCAAACGCGACCGCCTGATCGGGATCGAACCCGCCCGGCACCCAGTCGGTCGCGGAAATTCGGACCGAGATCGGCTTCTCCGGGGGCCACACCGCGCGGCACGCGTCGAGCACCTCAAGCGGGAACCGCGCCCGATCGGCGAGCGAACCGCCGTACTCGTCCTCGCGCAGGTTGGCCAGCGGCGACAAAAACGAAGAGAGCAGGTACCCGTGGGCCATATGCAGCTCGAGCAGATCGAAATCGGCCTCCACCGCGCCCCGCGCAGCCGCAACGAACTGATCGAGGACCACGTCCATGTCGGCCCGGGTCATCGCACGCGGAACCTGGTTACGCGCGCTATACCGGACCGCCGAGGGCGCGATCACCTCCCAGTTCTCGCCGAAGGGCAGCGGCTCGTCCATCCCCTCCCACATCAGCTTGGTCGACCCCTTGCGACCGGAGTGACCGATCTGGGCGCCGATCGCGCAACTTCCATGCTGATGCGCGAAGTCCACGATCCGCTTCCACGCGGCGACGTGGTCGGGCCGGTACATCCCGGCACACCCGGGCGTGATCCGCCCGATGTCCGACACGCAGATCATCTCGGTCATGACCAGGCCGGCGCCGCCCAAAGCTCGGGCGCCCAGGTGCACCAGATGGAAGTCTCCAGGCAACCCGTCCACCGCCGAGTACATGTCCATCGGCGAGACGACAACCCGGTTGGGCAGCTCCAGCCCTCCCAAGCGCAGCGGCGTGAACATCGGCGGCCGCGGATCGGGGTGCACCGCCTCAACGAACGCCGGATCGCGCAGCCGCAGGTTGTCGTAGGTGACGCGGCGGGACCGGGTCAGCAGGTTGAACGCGAACTGGAGCGGCGGCTGCTCGACGTAGCGGCCGATCGACTCGAACCATTCCAACGAGGCCTGCGCCGCCCGCTGGGTGCTCTCCACGATCGGCCGGCGCTCGGATTCATACGCCGTCGTGGCGGCGAACACGTCGTCGCCGAAGGACCGGAAGGCCCAGGCCAGTGCCACGGCGTCCTCCATCGCGAGCTTCGTGCCCGACCCGATCGAGAAGTGCGCGGTGTGCGCCGCGTCACCCAGCAGGACGGCGTTATCGACGCACCAGCGGCGGTTGCGGACCGTGACGAAGTTGATCCAGCGCGAGTTGTTCTCCATCAGACGCGCGCCGTCGAGCGCGCCGGCGAACAGCTGCTCGGACCATTGCACGGACTCCGAGACCGACAGCGCGCCGAGCCCGAGCCGCTTCCAGGTTTGCTCGTGCATCTCGACGATGAAAGTGCTCGTGGCGCCGTCGTACGGATAGGCGTGCGCCTGCACGACGCCGTGCTCGGTCTCGGCGATGAAGAACTTGAACGCATCGAACGCGACGTCGGCGCCGAGCCAGATGTAGCGGCATTGGCGGCGATCGAGCGAGGGCACGAAGTCGCGCGCGAGCGCGGTCCGCACGGCACTCGACGCGCCGTCGGCGCCGACGATCAGATCCGCCCAGCCGAGCTCGGACACGGGCGGCGCCTCGGCGCGGAACCGCACATCGGCCCCCAGGGACGCGGCGCGCTCCTGGAGGATCGAGAGCAGCCGGCGCCGGCCCAGAGCCGAGAATCCATGACCGCCCGATCGCATGAGCTCGCCCCGGTACTGGATATCGATGTCACTCCACCGCACGAACTCATCGGCGATCGCCCAGTAGGTCTCGGGGTCGGCGTGCTCGAACACCGTCAGCGTCTCATCCGAGAACACCACGCCGAACCCGAAGGCGTCGCTCGGCGCGCGCCGCTCGAACACCGTGACCTCGCAGTCCGGCCGGATCTTGCGCATCAGGATCGAGAAGTAGAGCCCTCCCGGGCCCCCGCCGACGACCGCGATCCGCATCAGAGAACCGACCTCACGCGCCGAGGTCGCTCAGGTGTTCGTACTCGAGCGCCATTCCGTTGACGACGTTGTGCATGAGCGCGAGCGAGGCGCGCACCCCCGCGCCCGCATTGGGCGGTAGCTCCTGGCCACACAATGCCTTGAGTTCCTCGTAGACGGCGAGCAGGCGCTGCTCGGTCGGGCTCAGCTCGTTCCCCAGCAGGTCGACGGTCACTTGACCACCGCCACCGGCGACTCGCGCAGGTCGATCATCCGCTTCGCCTTGAGCTCGAAGCGCGGCAGCTCGCCCTCGGCGGCCCGCTCGATTTGGAAGTTGAGCCCTTCGTGGGCGTGGGCGAGGCGGCGATGCAGCGTGTCGCGCAACTGCTCCCAGGCCTCGCCGGACCAGCTCGGATCGACCTCCACCCGCAGCTTGATCTCGTCCCGGATCCCCTCGTGGAAGATCACCGCCTGAAACTCCTCGATCTCGGGGTACTCGCGGACGATCGCCTCGATCGCGCGCGGATACACGTTCGTGCCGCGGATCAGCTTCATGTCGTCGACCCGGCCGAGGATGCCGCCCTCGTAGATGTCAAAGCCACGCCCGCAACGGCAAGTGGATGCGGGCACGCGGCAAACCAGGTCACCGGTTCGATATCGCAATAGCGGGGTCGACCCGCGCCCGAACGACGTCACCACGCGCTCGCCCCGCTCCCCGTACGGCACGGGCTCAAGCGACACGGGATCGAGCACCTCCTCGAGCACATGGTCCTCGATGATGTGCGTCCCGCCCGGCTGGTGAGAGCACTCGAACACCATGATCGTGCCGATCTCGGTCATGCCCGCGGTGTCGTATGCCTTGGCGCCCCACAGTTCCTCGATCAGCGCCTTGGTCTGCGGGATCGATCCGGCCGGCTCACCGGACAGGATCAGCCGCGACACCCTGGACCCGGGCAGATCGACGCCCAGGCGCGAGGCCTCCTGGGCCAGGCGGATCGCGTAGGTCGGGGTGGCGGCGACCACGGTGGCGCCGAAGTCAACGATCTGGAGCACGCGCGCCTCGGTGCTCTGGGCGCCGCCGGGAACGTTGAGGACACCGATCTTCTCCATCGCGTAGTGAAGGCCCCAGAAGCCGATGAACGATCCGTAGCCGAACGCGATGTAGGCGGTGTCCTCGGGGCGGACGCCGCACCCCCAGATTCCGTAGCACCACATCTCGGCGATCCACGCCCAGTCCTTGCGCGAGTCGAGCGCGCGCAGCGGCCCGCGACCGGTCGTGCCCGATGTGGTGTGGATCCGGATCGCTCCCTCACCGCCGATCACCGGAATCTCGCCATACGGCGGCGCCGCCTCCTGGGACGCCATCCACTCGTCCCGGGTCAACAGGGGCGCACGCCGCAGGTCCTCGAGCGTACGCAGCTGGCCGGGGTCGAACCCGTCCGCGGCAAATCGCCGCCGGTACCAGGGACTCCGGGCGGCCGCCCACTCGCAATGGCGGCGCAGCTTGGCCAGCTGGAGTGCCTCGATCCGTCTCCGATCGAGGGTCTCGGTCTTGGGATTCCAATACGGGCTGTCCGTCGCCACCGGGCCTCGGCGCGAGCATACCCGACGTTGCTCCGGACTTCTATGTCGAGTATCGTCGTGCTGGCGGCGTGGCGGGGACCGGGTTTTCGCCGCGTCGCCAAGGCCGTGGCCATGGCGCACCTGATCGTGAACCCTCCCGAACTCGGCACGCCAAGCGGCTTCTCATACGCCGTCGTGGCCGATGGCCGGACCGTCCACCTCGCCGGCCAGATCGGAACCGGCGAGAGCCTCGTCGAGCAGTTCGACCAAGCCGCCGGCAACCTGCTGATCGCGCTGCGCGCGGCCGGCGGGGAGCCCGAGGACCTCGTCTCGCTGCAGGTGTTCGTGACCGACGTGCCGGCCTACAAGGATTCGCTCCCGGGGCTGGCCGGCGTGTGGCGACGGCACTTCGGCCGCCACTACCCGGCGATGGGGCTGTTCGGGATCCGTGAGCTGTTCGAGCCGTGGGCGCTGGTCGAGCTCATGGGCGTCGCCGTCCTGCCGGGCTAAGCGAGCCTCACACACGTCGCGCCCCGGGGTGGCAGCGTTCGCTCCCACGTGCTGGGGCTCCCGCGGCCATGCTCACGCCGGCGCCTCAGCCGCCTTCTGCCTGACCGGCGCCGCCGCCCGAGCGTGGACGAAGTCCCGGCTGCGGATCAACGCGATCGACGCCACCCCGCCCACCAGCGCCACCGCGCCGCTGACCAGCAGCAGGTCGTTCAGCCCCGCCGCGAACGCCGAGTGCACGGCGAGCGCGACGCGTCCACGCTGGTTGGCGGGAACCAGGGCGAGCACCGAGCCGAGGCTCCCCTGCTGAATGTTGGCCGCGACCGCAGCGGTGTGCCCCGTCAACGCCGGCACGCCGGCCAGGCCATGGTGCAGGCTCCGCCGGACCGCCGAGGTGAAGATCGTGCCGAGCCCGGCGGTGGCCACCGCGATCCCGACCTGGCGGAAGGTGGTGTTGACCCCCGACGCCATCCCGGCACGCTGCGGCTCCACCACCCCGATCGCGGTCGAGGCCAGTGGCGGATTGACCAGGCCGGAGCCGATCCCTGCGACCAGGAAACCGGGGATCAGGTGGGTCCATGTGCTCGCGCCGGTCAATCCCGACATCAGCGCCAGTCCGATCCCGACCAGGAGCAGTCCCGGCCCGATCAGCCAGCGCACCGGCACGTGCGAGCTCAGACGCCCGGACACGGTCGCCGCGACGAACATTGCCGCGGTGATGATCAGCAGCCGTACACCGGTCTGTGAGGCGGAGAAGCCCAGCGCGTCCTGCAGGTACAGGACCAGGTACAGCAACATCGCGAACAGCGACCCGTTCATCGTGAACGCTGCGATCGAGCCGCCCACGAAGGTCGGTGTGCGGAGCAGCCCCAGGTCGAACATCGGATGCGGCGAGCGCGCCTCGGCGATCACGAACCCCGCCAGCAACAGACAGCCGGCGGCCAGGCATCCGATGACTCCGGTGTCGCCCCAGCCGTGGCCGGACACGCGGATGAAGCCATAGACGAGGCTGACCAGACCGCAGGTGAGCAGCCCGAACCCGGCGTAGTCGGGCGGCGTCGCAACCGGCGCGCGCGACTCATCGACGCGCGCCCGCGTGGCGATCATCGCGCCGATGCCGATCGGCACGTTGACCAGGAAGATCCCGCGCCAGCTGATGCCGCTGGTGATCACACCGCCCAGAATCGGGCCGAGCGCCACCGCAGCGCCCGTGACGGCGCCCCATACCCCGAAGGCGACGCCGCGCTCGCGGCCGTGAAAGCTCGCGCCCAACAGGGCGAGCGAGGTCGAGAAGACGATCGCACCGCCCACGCCCTGGGCCGCCCGCGAGACGATCAGCATGGTCGAGGACTGAGCCAGCCCACAGGCCAGCGAGCCCGCCGTGAAGATGATCAACCCGGCGGTGAACATCAACCGACGGCCGTAGCGGTCGGCGAGCACGCCGGTGGTCAGCAGCAGCGAGGCGAGCGTCAGCGCGTAGGCCGACACCGTCCACTGCAGGTCGCCGAAGCTCGCGTGCAGCTCGTGCTGGATGTCGGGGAGCGCGACGACGACGATCGTGATGTCGAGCAGCAGCATGAAGATGCCGGCGCAGACGACCAGCAGCGTCCACCATTTCCTATCCATTTCGGTACCTCCTTTCGAAGCTAAGTCTCTCCAGCACCATCGTCTCGAAACCCGATAATGTCCAGCACATCGAGCATCGATGCCGAATCTCGACATGAATGACCCTGTTTTTGACGAAGTCGATCGCAAGCTCATTCACGCGCTGGTGATCGACGCGCGCGCGTCGTTCCGCACCCTGGGCGAGGCTTGCGGCTGCTCGGACCAGACCGCGGCGCGGCGCTACCGCCGGCTGCAGGAGGTGGCGGACCTACGCGTCGTGGGAGACGTCGAGGCGCTGCGTGTGGGCTGGGACGACTGGCTGCTGCGGCTGCAGTGCACGCCGGCCGGGACGACCCCGGTGGCCGAGGCGCTCACTCGCCGGCCGGACACGCGGTGGATCCAGCTCGCCTCGGGCGGTACCGAGATCGTCTGCGTGCTCCAGGCGCGCACACCCGAGCAGCGCGACGCGCTCCTGCTCAAGGGGCTGCCGGGGAGTCGGCAGGTTGTCCAGGTGGCCGCTCATCTTTTGCTCGAGGCGTACGGCGCCGAGACCTGGGGAGAAAAGACCTCCGCGCTGAGCCCGGCCGAGGCAGCAAAGCTCCGCCCACCCGAGGTCGACCCACACGCCGCCCCGGTGCAGCTCGATGAGCTCGACCATGCCCTCCTGGCCCATCTGGCCGATGACGGCCGCGCCTCCCACAGTCAGATCGCGACGGCGATTCACTCCCACGAGTCGACGGTTCGCCGGCGCATCGACGAGCTGCGTCGCGCCGGAGCGCTGGTATTCGAGGTCGACCTCGACCCCCGCACCCTCGGAATGGAGGCCCATGCGTACCTGTGGTTGTCGGTGGCACCGAGCGAGCTCGGGCAGGTCGGCACGATCCTGGCGAGCCATCCCGAGGTCGCCTATGCCGCCGCCACCACGGGCCGCACCAACCTGTTCGTCAGCGCGGTCTTCCGCGACTCGCACCACATGTACGAATACCTGAGCACCCGCCTGGCCTCGCTGCCCGGTATCCAGTCCGTGGAGACCGCGCCCTCGATCCGGACGCTCAAACGAACCGGCGCAGCGCCTCCACTCCGTCCCACACGTCGACGAACCGGGTCGTGAGCGGCGAGAGCCCGAACCGGATCACGTCGGGGCGGCGGAAGTCGACGATCACGCCGGCGTCGATCAGCCGACCACAGAGCTGACGCGCGTCGGCATGCGTCAGCGCCACGTGTGCCCCACGCCTCGCCGGATCCCGCGGCGAGGCCACCCCCACCCCGGCGGGCGCCAGCAGCGCATCCGCCAGCGTGACGGCGTACTCCGTCAGCGCGACCCCCTTGGCCCGGATCGCGTCGATCCCAGCCTCGGCTATAAGCCGCACGCCCTCATCGACCGCGGCGAGACCAAGAATAGGTGGCGTGCCGGACAGAAAGCCCTGCATTCCGGGCGCAACCTCGTAGCCCGGGGCCATCTCAAACGGATCGCGCCGCCCCAGCCAGCCCCAGATCGGCTGGCAGAGCTGTGGCTGCAGATCGCGGCGCACGTACATGTACGCGGGCGCACCCGGACCCCCATTTAGATATTTATAGGTGCACCCGACCGCCAGGCCGGCGTGGTCCCCATCGAGCGAGAGCGGCACGGAGCCGGCGCTGTGGCTGAGGTCCCACAGCATCAGCGCGCCGGCGTCCTCGACGACGTGGTCGATCGCGGCCATCTCGGCGATGTGCGCCGAGCGGTAGGACACGTGCGAGAAGGTCACCAGCGCCGTGTCCGTCCCGACTCGCGCGGCGACCTCGTCCTCGGTCGGACCGGCGCCCGGATCGCCTTCCAGCCACACGAGCTCGAGGCCCCGGGCGCGGGCCAGACCCTCGAGCACGTAGCGGTCGGTCGGGAAGTTCTCGACGTCGGTGAGGATCTGTCGGCGGTCGGGCCTGGCATCGAGGGCGGCGCATGCCAGCTTGTAGAAGCACACCGTGGTCGAGTCGCCGATCACTGTCTGGCCCGGAGCGGCACCGAGGGCGGCCGCCCCAAGGCGATCGCCGATCTCGATCGGCAGCTCGAGCCACCCATCGTCCCAGCCCCGGACGGCCCGCTCGCCCCACTGCGCCACGGTTTGCTCCAGGCGGGCCACCGTCGCTCGCGGCAAGCAGCCCAGGGAGTTGCCGTCGAGATAGACGAGCGCCGGATCGATCACGAACCGCTGGCGATACTCGCCCAGGGGATCGCGCGCGTCGAGCTCGGCCGCGGCGTCGCGACCGAGCGCCGCCGTGGCCTGGTTCATCACGAGATCAGGCTCTCCGCCGCCCGCGACGCGCGGAGCGCACATCGCGATGGTCGCTCGGCGCTCCCTGCGCGGGCACCTCGGTGGGCGAATGGAAGAGCATCAGGACGACCGTCGCCTCCTGCTCGTCCGCATGGTCGGCGCGGGCCAGCCTCTGTTTGCTGGCCGCCTCGATCTTCGCGACGCGCTCCTGGAGGTTGTCGAGCTCACGCGCCAGGGCGTGCCATCCCTTGCTGTCGACGGTCACCGGGGTGCGGGTGATGTGCGCGTCGGCGGCGTTGAACCCGCCCTCGGCGGCCCCCGCGGCGACGTAGGCGCCGATCTGGTCCACCGCGGCCTTGATCGACGCGTCTTTGACGATCGTCGGGAGCTTGCCCCAGGCGGCGTTGGTGATGCGCGGCCGACTCGTAGCGGTGTAGTAGTGCTCGACGGCCCCGCGGCGGGGCTCGCGCCGCACGAGCTTGAGGAATCCCAGGGCCTCCAGCCGGCGGACGTGGTAGCTGACGACGCCTAGCGAGGCGTCGAGCTCGCCGGCCAGCTCGCTCGGGCTCGCGGTGCGGTCCTCGAGGACGGCCAGGATGCGCGTGCGCAGGGGATGGGCCAGAGCCTTGGCCAGGTCCGGATCGGTGATGTCATGCCAAGGCTTCACGGTCGCCCGGGCAGTGTAATCAGCCGACCTCGACCTGCCAGTGGCCGCTGACCCCCGTCCCATTACTCAAAGAATATTGAGTTTTTTGAAATTTCTCGAGTAAAATGTCGTCGTCCGGTCCGCAGATGCGTGACATCGCCAGCACGAGGCTGTCAGGCATCCTGAGCCGCGAGGTCGAACTCCGCGAGCTGCCCTCAGGCGTCGAGGTCGCCCGCCTGCGGCTGGCGAGCACCCGCCGGCGCTGCCAGGGCGCGGAGTGGGTCGAGAAGATCAATCACTTCACCGTGGAGGTGTACGGCGTCCAGGCCAAGGCGTGTGCAGGACACCTCGGGAAGGGGTCACGCGTCGTGGTCGACGCCGAAATCGACTGGCGCGAGTGGAACGACGAGCAGAACAACCGGCGCGAAGCCGTGATCTTCAGAGCGCGTCAGGTGCTGGTCGAGTGGGCGTCCCCGCACTGACGCAGCGCAGCCAGGCACGCGAAGGCAAGCGGGATGCGCTCGCACAACTCATCGAGCCCCGCTCGCTCCTCGGCTTCGCCCATTATCCGGCGGCGTTCTTGCACCGCAATCGGCTCCTCGGCATGGAGTAGTTCGCGGTACAGCCACGTCAGGCGAAGCAGCTCGTCGACCGCGTCCTCGAGGAACATCAGCGAGTCACCGGCGAGCCGCGGCGGCATCGCCATGTTCTGCGCGAGGACCGCTGGGAGCTCCGGCGACGGGGACGTCGGCGAATGCCTGGCCCCGTCCCAGAGCGTGGGGGCGCGGTCGGCGCACCACCCCAGGACCGCGTCACGGTCGCTCGTTGGCCCGCCGAGCAAATAGCCCTGTGCCGCGTCGAGGCCGAGCTCCCGCAGTGCCCCAAGGTCCTCTCGTCGCTCGACACCTTCCCCGATCACGGTCGCCCCGAGCTCGCGGGCGAGCGCCACGAAGGCGGACACCACGGCGCGCTTGCCGAAGTCCTCGGCGACGCCGTCGATCAGCCAGCGATCGAGCTTGATGAAGTCTGGCCGCAGTTCGAGTACGTGGCGCAGCGACGCGTAGCCGGCACCGACGTCGTCGACCGCGATACGCAGGCCCCGCTCTCGCAGGGGCGCGAGCTCGTGCTGCAGTGCCGCATAGGCGTCGATCGCCGAGTGCTCGGTCACCTCGACCACGATGCTCGGCCAGGGCACGTCCCCGGCCCCGCCCTCTCCGCGCGCCATCGCCAGCAAGGCGGCGGGACTGGAGTTCAGCGACAGGAACTGCCCCGGAGCGAGCCGGGGCAGGATCGCCCACGCCCGTCGCATCGCAGCGCGCTCCAGCTCGACGCCGAGCCCGATCTGTTCGGCCGCGGCAAACGTCTGGTCGGGGGCGCCGAGTGGCTCGGGAAAGCGCGCGAGCGCCTCGAGCCCGAGGCATCGATCCTCGCCCAGGGCGAACACCGGCTGGTAGGCGATCTCGAGCTCACCGCTCTCGAGCACGTTGGCGATCGCGATCCGGAGCTCCTCGCGCTGGTGCTGCTCCTTGATGTCATCGATGACCAGCTTGCCCAGCGTCGAAAGGAGCCTCAGGGCACGTTCGTTGAGCGTGTGATCCGGCTCGCGGCCGGCGCACTCCTGGCACGCGCCGGGCTCGGCGAGCGGTCTGTTCACAGTGGGCAATTCCTTCTTCGGGCAGAGGGCCGGCGCGCCTCGAAAGCCGAGCGCAACCGGTACGACGCTCCAAGTGATCGGCCCGCCAGACGGCGCTTTGACATGCGGGGCGGAGGATTGAGGGGATGAATCTCGCCTCCCCCATTCGGGGGGCCGCCTGGCACCGCTCCGACCTCGGGGGTCATATCGCATCCCCCGTTTGGTGGAAGCGCCGGGCGAACCGGCGTGATGCCGCCCGCACGCAGGCTATTCTCATCTCGGCCGCCCCCGGGGGGGCGACCGAAAGAATTGCTTGGGTTGACCGTATCGGTCTACATCGCCGACGACCATCCGGTGTTCCGGGAGGGTTTGACGCGGGCGGTCTCCGAGCATCCGGAGTTCCGATTGGCGGGAGAGGCGGCCGACGGCCGCGAGGCGCTCGAGGAAATCCGCACGCTGCGCCCCGAGGTGGCGCTGCTCGACGTCACCATGCCCGAGCTGGACGGCGTCGAGGTACTGGGCGCGATCATGGACGAGGGCCTGCCGACCAGGGTGGTTTTGCTCTCCGCGTACCTGTCTGCCCACGCGGTGTTCCGCGGGATGTCGCGCGGGGCGGCGGGTTACCTGACCAAAGCTGCCGATCGCGACGCGATCCTCGACGCGCTGGCCGCCGCCGCGCGGGGTGAGGTGCAGATGCCTCCCGAGGTCCAGGCCGAGCTGATCGGCGAGCTTCGCCGGCACGTTGCCAGCGACCAGCCACGGCTCACACCGCGGGAATTCGAGGTGCTGCGGATGGTGTCTGAGGGGCTGACCACGCCCGAGATCGCCCGCCAGCTGGTGCTCGGCACCGCGACGGTCAAGAGTCATCTCCAGACCCTCTACGACAAGCTGGGCGTGTCGGACCGGGCCTCGGCCGTGGCGGTGGCGATGCGTCAGGGCATTCTTCAATAACCGAGTGCTCGGTTTTGGCCGGGGACGGGTAGATGACGTCCGGCATGCTGGATGGGGATGCAACGGCTGGTCTGGACGGCGCGCCGTCGTCGGCCCAGCTGGCTCGCCTGGTGCGCGCCGTCCAGGATCTCTCGCGGGCGCGGTCGCTGCCTGACGTGCAGCGGGTCGTCGGCACGGCGGCCCGCGACCTGGCCGGAGCCGACGGCGCCACCTTCGTCCTGCGCGACGGAGACCAGGTGCATTACGCCGAGGAAGACGCGATCGAACCGTTGTGGAAGGGCCGGTACTTCGCGATCGATGAGTGCATCAGCGGCTGGTCGATGAAGCACGGCTCCCCGGTGGTGATCGAGGACATCCGGCTCGATGAGCGGATTCCGCAGGACGCGTACCGCCCGACGTTCGTACGGAGTCTGGTCGTGGTGCCGATCCGCCCCGACGATCCGCTCGGCGCGATCGGGACCTACTGGGCGCAGTCATGCAGGCCATCGCCGGCAGTCGTCGAGGCGGCACGGGCCCTCGCCGACTCGACCGCAATCGCCATGGAGCACGTGCAGCTGCTGGCCGACCTCGAGGCGCAGGTTGCCGCGCGCACCAAGGATCTGTCCAGGCGCATGGCTCAGCTCCAGCTGTGCGTCCGAAAGCGCCGGCTCCTTGCCGCGGAGGCAATGCACGCCGAGGAGCGAGAGCGGACGCTCCTGTCCGAGCTCATCCACGACGACGCCCTGCAATACATCCTGGCGGCGCGCCAGGAACTGGCCGAGGCGGCCAAGGGAGACCTCGGGGCCCTGGATCGCGCCCGTCCCAGCCTCGATGCGGCCCATCAGAGCCTGCGGACCCTGGCGTCGGACCTCTCGCCCGTGACCTTGCAGTCCTCGACCCTCGACGAGTTGATCGGCTCCGTGGTCAGCGGCTACGCGGAGGGTCGCGACTGGACGCTGGTGACCCAGCTCGGCGAGGGCATCCGGCCGGTGCACGGCCAGTTCCTGCCCCGCGCCGCACGCGAGCTGCTCACGAACGTCGCCAAGCACGCGCAGGCGCGCAAGGTCGTCGTGACCCTGGAAGAGGTCGACGGCACGGTGGAGTTTTGTGTGCGAGACGACGGCGTCGGCTTCGATCCCGACGATCTGTCGGACTCGCTCCGCGCCGGCCATATCGGACTGGCGTCGCTGCAGAGCCGAGCCGAGGGGCTGGGCGGAACCCTCGTCGTTCAGTCAAGCCAGGCCGGCACCCGCATCATCGTGCGCGTCCCCGCCGCCCCGCCCCCCGCACGGCCCTAGCCCCAATACCTATAGGCATACATATACATATATCGCTATATGTATATGTACAGGTATAGCTAACGGCCCAGGTAGGCGCGCTTGAGCTCGTCGTGGTGCAGGAGCTCGGACGCCGAGCCGTGAAGCACGATGTGGCCCGTGGCGAGCACGTAGCCCCGATCGGCGATCGACAGCGCCATGGTGGCGTTCTGCTCGACCATCAGGATCGCCACGCCCGAATCGTGGACCTCCTTGATGATCCGGAAGTTCTGCTGTACCAGCGCGGGCGAGAGCCCCATCGACGGCTCGTCCATCAGCAGCAGACGCGGTCTGGACATCAACGCCCGGCCCATCGCCACCATCTGCTGCTCGCCGCCCGACAGCGTTCCCGCCAGCTGGTTCTTGCGCTCCTCCAGGCGCGGGAACAGGGTGTGAACGCGCTCGAGATCGGCGTCGAACGTGCTGCCGTCCTGGAGCACGGCGCCGAGCTCGAGGTTCTCGCGCACGGTCATCTGCCCGAACAGCCGCCGGTTCTCGGGCACGATGGCCAGGCCGCCCGCGATCCGTTGCGCCACCGGCCAGCGCGATACGTCCTCTCCCTCTAGCAGCACCCGCCCGGCGCGCGGCCGGACGATCCCGAGGATCGTCTTGAGCGTCGTCGACTTCCCCGAGGCGTTGCCCCCCAACAGGCACACCAGCTCCCCCGCGTCGACCGACAGCGCGATCCCCTCAAGGATCCGCATCTGGCCGTAATAGGTGGTGACGTTGTCCAGCTCGAGCAGCATCAGGCCTCGGCCAGCGCCTCCGGGTCGCGACCCAGATAGGCCTCGACCACGGCCGGGTGGGTGGCCACCGCGTCGAATGCGCCTTCGGTGATCTTGATCCCGTGGTCGAGCGCCACCACCCGGTCAGAGATCCCCTCGACCACGTGCATGTCGTGCTCGATGACCAGGATCGCCAGGCCAAGCTCGTCGCGCAGCCGGCCGATCACCTCGGTCACCTCGAGCGTCTCGTTGGGGTTCATTCCGGCGGCCGGCTCGTCGAGCAGCAGCAGGCGTGGCCGGGTGGCGAGCGCCCGGGCGATCTCGAGGCGGCGCCGGTTGGCGTAGGAGAGCACGTAGGCCGGCTGGTTCCACCGATAGCCCCTGAGCCGCTCGCCGAAGAACGACAGCACCTCCTCGGCCAGCGCGTCGACCTCGCGCTCCTCGCGGCGGGCACGGGGAAGACGCAGGATCGATTCTGGCGGCGAGGCCTTGGTATGCCCGTACGTCGCCGCCTTGACGTTCTCCTTGACCGTCATGTTCTGGAACAGGCGCAGGCTCTGGAAGGTGCGGGCGATCCCGAGTCGGGTGATCTGGAACTGGCGCTTGCCGGCGATGCTCTGGCCGGCGAAGCGCACGTCACCCGAGGTCGGCTTGTAGACACCGGTGATCACGTTGAAGACGCTGGTCTTACCGGCGCCGTTGGGCCCGATCACGCTGACGATCTCGCCCTCGCTCACCTGGAGGTCGAGCTCGGTCAGGGCGCGGAGTCCGCCGAACGAAAGCGACAGCTTGTCGAGCTCGAGCAGTGGTGGCTTTGCCGGCGCGGTGTCGCTCATCGGTTCACAACATCTCCACGCGCCGGGAGCCGAGCAACCCGTTCGGTCGCGCCGCCATGGTCACGATCAGGATCACCCCGAGCATGATCTGAGTGGTGATCGCCGGATTGACGATCAGCCGCGACTCCCAGCAGCACGCCGCCAGATATACGGTGGGGACGACGAGCACCAATCGCGCCGTTCCCTGCAGCCGGACCAGCGCCAGGACCAGGCAGATGACCAGGATGAACAGGATGTTCCCGTAGCCGATGGGGTCGGAGGGGACGATCACCCAGTCCTTGACGGCCGAGCCGATCCATCCCGTGCTGCCGGGATGGCCGGCGGTGGCAGAGCTCGAGATCGCGCCTACGATCGCGTGCGCGAGGAAGCCGAACACGACGATGCCGGCCAGCACGGCGCCGAGCTTCCACCACGGCCTGATCTTCAGGAACAGCGTGAGCAGGATGAGCCCATAGAAGAGGTAGCCGGCGTCGGTCGGGCTTCCGAGCATCTGCTCGAGCGCCCACACGATGATCCCGCCGGCGATCGCCCCGGCGATGCTGCCCGCACCGCCCAGCACGAGACAGGCGAAGATCAGGATCAGGATGTTCTCGGTGAAGTTGGTCGGGAACACGCTCGAGGTCTGCGCGGCGAACAGCGTCCCGCCGAGGGCGCCGATCGCCGCGCTGAAGCTGAACGCCATGACCTTCAGCTTGTTGACCGGAATCGTCATCGCCGACGCCGCCAGCGGGTCATCGCGCAGCGCGCGCCACGCCCGGCCCGTTCGCGAGGTGTCGAGCAGGTGCAGGACCGCCGCCAAGCCGACGATGATGATCAGCGCCACGAGGTAGTAGCCCCGCGGGGTCGAGACGTTGCCGCTCAGGCCGTGCAACGAATCGATCGAAAAGATCCCGTTGACGCCGCCAAGCGTCCCCGGGTCGACGTTGTTGACGACCTCGAAGAACGCCTGGCCCACGAACAGGGTCACGATCGCCAGGTAGTCGCCTTCGAGGCGCAGCGCGATCAGGCCGATCACCACGCCGACCAGACCGGCGGCGATGACCACGATCGGGATCGACTCGAACGCCGCCAGGTGCGCCCCACCGCTGCCGCCGGTGCCGAGCGCGGAGGACGAGAAGATCGCATAGCCGTAGGCGCCGAAGCCGACGAACGCGATGTAGCCGAGGTCGAGCAGTCCCGACCACCCGGCCGCGATGTTCAACCCGAGCGACAGGATCGCGTACAGCAGGCACGTGAAGCCAACCGTGAGCAGGTTGACGTTGCCGGTCGACAGTCCGAACACGAGCCCGACCGCAGCCGCCAGCGCCAGCCGCGGCCACCAGCCAAACCGCGCGTCGAGCGTGGCGAGCGCGCGGCCTAGCCCGGTGCCTTGCTCACGGCGTTCGCCGGACTGGGCGACCCACTCGTCAACGCCGATCTGGGGCATGCGCGGTTACTACACCTTCTGGAGCGCCCGGCGGCCGAAGATGCCGGTCGGACGAACGAGCATCGTGACGATCAGGATCCCGAACACGATCAGGTCTGAGTACTTCTCGGAGATGTAGCTCAGGCTGAACGCCTCGCACAGGCCGATGAAGATGCCGCCGACCATGGCGCCGGTGACGCTGCCGATGCCGCCGACGACCGCGGCGGTGAACGCCTTGAGCCCAGCCAGGAAACCGATCGTGGCCGAGATCGACTGGAACTCCAGCCCGGACATGACGCCGGCCACGCCCGCCATGACCGAGCCGATGAAGAACGTGAGCGCGATCGTACGGTCGACGTTGATGCCGAGCATCTCGGCCGCCTCGCGATCCGACGCGACCGCGCGCATCGACTTGCCGAGCGTGGTCTTGTTGACGATCTGAAGCAGTACCCAGCACAGCACGCCGGTGAGCACGAAGATCATGATCTCGACGCTGTCGATGTGCGCGCCGGCGATGTGGATGCCGTTGGTGTCGGAGATGAAGTCCGTGGTGTTGTAGCTGCGCACGAAGCCGCCGAACAGCAACAGCACGGTGTTCTCGAGCACGAACGAGACGCCGAGCGCGGTGATCAGCGGGGCTATTCGGGGAGCGTCACGTAAGGGCCGGTAGGCGAACCGCTCGATCGCGACGCCGAGAAGCCCGGTCCCGAGCCCGGAGATCACGAGCATCAGGACGATCAATAGCGGCACCGGGATCGAGAGATGGTTCGGACCGCCGAACCACTGGATCACGAAGTAGCCGATGAACGCCCCCACCATGTACACGTCGCCGTGCGCGAAGTTGAGCAGCTTCAGCACGCCGTAGACCATCGTGTAACCGAGCGCGATCAGGGCATAGAGGCAGCCCGTGACGAGCCCATTGACAAGTGTTTGGATGAAGACTTGCACGTCGTGCGCCCCTTCTCGATCCCTAAATGGCTTACGGCGCCGCCCGCGCAGTATCGCGGGCGGCGCCGCCAGAAGCCACTACGCCTGATGACTCAGGTGCCTCACTTGGGCGGGATCTCCACGTACTTGCCGGCGCTGTTGATCTTGAACAGGTAGCCGTTGTTGCCCGCGAGGTCGCCGTTGGCCGCGAACGCAACCGGCACGCCGAGGGGGTTCTCGTTGGCCGGGATGTTCGTGGTCTTGATGGCCGCGAGCACGTTTGAGCGGCTCGGCGTCTGGCCGGACTTGCAGACCGACGCGATCGCCTTCATGACGACATCGGCGGCCTCGTATGTCGGGACGCCGAACGGTCCGTACGGACCGTACTTAGCCACGCCCTTGACGATGGACTGATCGAGCGCGCTCGTGCTGCCGGAGATGTCCGGGCCGAAGGCCGAGACGTAGCTCCCCGGGATGTTGAACTGGGATGGCGAGTTGGTGCCGTCAGTCCCGAACAGGATCACCGTCTTGCCGGCCTGCTTGGCGTCCTGACCGAACATCTGCGCGTTCGTGGCGGTCTGCCAGGGCAGCATCGCCACGCCGTCCTGGGCACTCAGATGCGAGGTGACGAGCGACTTGATCGCCGCCGCCAGCGTCGCGCCGGTGTCGGTGCCGTTGAGCGTCTGGTGGTCGACCGCGATTCCGGCCTTCTTCAGGATCGGGATCATCACGTTGACGAGACCCTGCGAGTACGCCTCGTCATCGTCGATGATCAGCACGCCCTTCGTGTGCAGGTGGTTGACCACGTAGTTGGCGTCCTGCGGGCCCTGGACGTCGTCGTCCGGGACCACGCGGAAGAACGTCGGGTTCTTGCCGTCCGTGGCCAGCGCCGGCAGGGTCGCCGAGCCGGAGACGAACGGGATGCCCGCCTTGCCGAAGATCGGGCCGACGGCCTCGACCTCCTGACTGCCCGCGGGACCGATCACCGCCACCGCGTTCGTCGCGATGATCGACTGCGTCTTCGACACGGCGATCGAAGGCGTGAGCTGGGTGTCGTCCTGAGCCAACGTGACGTTGGTGTGGTTTGCCGCGTTGTCGTCCGCCACGGCCAGCTGCGCGAAGTGGAGCTGCTCGAGGCCGACCTGTGCCACCGGTCCGGTGAACGGACCCTCGATCGCGATCGAGGCAGTGCACGACTTCGAGCTGCCGCTACTCGCGGCGGCCGTGGTCGAGCTTCCGCTGCTGGCACTCGTGGTGCTGCTGCTACTGCTGCCGCAGCCGCCCGCGATCAACGCGGACAGAGCCAAGGCTGCGAAGCCAATACGTACCTTCACTTGCTACTTCCTCCTCCTAGGGGTGATGCGGATTGTCGTTCATGACCGGCAGCGGCGGTGTCCCGGGGTAGGCCGGGCTTCCGTCCGGTAAATAGGCGTAAGCGGGCGAGCCGGCGGGCCGGAATACCGCGACCAGGCGCATCACGCCCTGGCCGGTGTTCTCCAGGCAATGGACCGTCCGGGCCGGCAGCTCGATCTGCGAGCCGGGCCCGATCGGCCGGATGCCGTCGCCGGCGCTGAATGTGCCGGTGCCCTCGAGCACGAAGATGACCTCGTCGTAGGTGTGAAAGTGGTCCGCCGCGCGCGCCGCCGGGATATAGCCGACGAACTGCGTCGCCGAGCGCAGTCCCGTGCTTGGGTCGGCCACGATCCGGAACAGGCGCTCGGTGGTGGCCGCCTGGTCCTCCTGGTCCGCGAGCCGGCGCACGACGATCCCTGCCGGGGCTCCGTCGCCCGCGGCGGCCGGGGCGCCTACCCGCACCGACACCAGGCGCAGTGGTTGGGACCCGTCGTTCTCCAGTCCGTATTCGGAGCCGGGGGGCAGGTAGGCACCCGTCTCGGGCTCGAGCGCGTGCCTCTCGCTCCCCGCGAGCAACGCGCCCGAGCCCTCTATGACGAACAGCACCTCTTCAGCTTCACCGCTGGCGCGGGCGAGCGAGCCCTGCGGCTCGCATTCGATCACGGCCTGGTCCAGCGCCAGCGAGGTATCCATCACGCCCACGCCGCCAGATTCGGTTCGCCCGGCCGGGCACCTGCCTCGCTCTTATACGAATCGGTACATATGACCCATGCCGTCATGGCGGCGTCAGCCTAAGCCAACTAGTCTTGCGATTGCGTTATGGCGCAACTTGTGGACGAATTAGACGTATCTGCGCTCCGGCAGCGCTTCTCGTCGCTTCAGGACGGCTTTACGTTCTTCGACGCGCCGGGCGGCTCGCAGGTGCCCGATGAAGTGGGCGACGCGATAGCGCGGACCCTCCGGGAGGCCAGCGCCAACCTGGGCGCGGTGTACGAGACCAGCCGGCGGGTGGGACAGATCCTCGAGCGCGCCGAGGCCACGGCGGCCCGGTTCCTGGGATGCGAGCCCCACGAGGTGATCTTCGGTCCCAACATGACCTCGCTGGACTTTGCTTTGTCGCGGACGGCGGGCCGGTCGTTCGCCCCCGGCGACGAGATCCTGGTCTCGGCCCTGGACCACGACGGGGGCGTCTCCCCCTGGCTGGAGCTCGCCCACGACCGCGACCTGGTCGTCCGCTCGGTCGAGCTCCTTGACGACACCACGCTCGACTACGCCGATCTCGAGTCCAAGCTGTCGGACCAAACCCGCGTGGTGGCGTTCGCCTGGGCCTCCAACGCGGTCGGAACGATGGTCGACGCGGCGCGGGTATGCCGGCTGGCCCACGATGCGGGCGCCCTGGCCTGGATCGACGCCGTCCACTACGCCGCCCACGAGCCGATAGACGCGCGCGCGATCGGCGCCGATGTCCTGATCTGCTCGCCCTACAAGTTCTGCGGTCCGCACCTGGGGATGGCCTACGGGCGGGCCGAGGTGATCGAGCACTGGCGTCCGTACAAGGCCCGGCCGGCACCGAGCACGCCGCTCGGCCGGCGGTTTGAGACCGGCACTCAGCCGTACGAGCTGCTGGCCGGCTTCACCGCCGCGGTCGATTACCTGGACTCGATCGGCGGGTTCGAAGTGATCGTGCCCTACGAGCGGGCGCTGGGCGAGCGGTTCCTCGGGTCGCTGTCCGACGCGGTCACGGTGTATGGGCTCCCCAGCATGGAGGGCCGGGTGCCAACGTTCCTGGTCAACGTGGCGGGCGTGCCGGCGGCCGACGTCGCGACCGGGCTGGCCTCGCAGAACATGGGCGTATGGGCCCACGATTCGTGGTACTCGCTCGGTCTGTATCGCCGGCTCGGCTACGAGAATCAGTCGGTCCGGATCGGCTTCATCCACTACAACACGGTGGACGAGGTGGGCCGCCTGGCCGCGGCGCTGAACGCGATGGCCGCGTAGGCCGCGGTGAACGGCCGTCCACTCGGCTCTGACACGGGTTTCTCGCCACTCGCGCCGCGCGGATCGGCGAGTGTCGCGTTGTCCGGGTGCCGGATAGCGGCACCCGGCCCGCCAGCGCGTCCTTGACACTCACCGTACTATTACGTTATGCGATACATCGGAGAGCGATCTAATGACCCGGCGCTGCTGGTCCTGACCAGCCTGGCCGACGGCGCCAAGCACGGCTACGCGATCACCACCGACGTGGAGGAGTTCGCCGGCGTGCGCCTCGGCCCGGGGACGCTCTACGGGGTGCTGGCCCGGCTGGAGTCGCGGGGGCTGATCGAGGCGCTTCCGGCCGAGGACCGCCGGCGCCCGTACCGGCTGACCGCCGAGGGCAGCGCCGCCCTCGAGCACGAGCTGCAGACGCTCCAATCGGTCGCCAACCGCGGACTTGATCGGCTGCGCGTCGCGGAGGCAGCCCGATGACTGCTCGCCTCGCCCGCCTCGTCCTCGGCCTCTACCCCCTCGCCTACCGTCGCCGATACGGCGAGGAGATGCACGCGCTGCTCGAGGACGGCCGCCCCAACGCGCGCACGGTGCTCGACCTCCTCCGGGGGGCCCTCCTCGCCCACCTCCGCCCCCAAGATGCGCCGACGGGCGCCGTCGACGCGGCCGACCGCGTCCGGGCGAGCGCCGTCGGCGTGCTCATGTGCTGGGTGCTGTTCGCCGCGGCGAGCTTCGCCTTCTACAAGACGACCGAGGACCAGCCGTTCTCGGCCGCCGGCCACGTCCACCCGCTGCTGGGCGACGCGCACCTGGCCGTCCAGGCGGTGGCGCTGTTGGCCTCGGCGACGGTGATGCTCGGCGCGCTCCCGCTGATCGCGGCGGCACTCATGCGAGCGCGGCGAGATCCTGGCGCGCGGAGCACCGTGATTCTGCCGTTCGTGCCGGTCATCGGGTTCGCGATCCTGACCGCGGTGGTCGTGGCTGTCGCGCACAGCGCGGGCCAGCACCACACCTCCAGCGCGAGCTCCGGCGTGGCGGTCGCCTGGGGGATCGCCGGGATCGGCTGTGGTGTCGCGTGCGTGCTGGCCTGCCGCGCGGCCCTGTTCGCCACGCCGGTCGCCCCACCGCGCCTGCGGGCCGCACTCGCGTCGGGGACGCTCGTGACGGTCGCGATGTTCGTGATCGCGGCCGCGACGGCGATTTACGCGGTGGCGCTGGCCATCGACGCCGGCAGTGTGGCCGGCGAGTCAAACGGGCCCTTCCAGGTGCTGAGCGTGACCGCGTCGCTGATCGTGGTGACGGTCGTGATGGTGGCCGCGGCCATCCTCGCCGCCACGGCGACTCGCCGGGGCTGGCGGGTCCGGAACGCGCTAGCACCTCCGGCGCAGTAACCCCGCCGCGCCCAGCGCGCTGATACGTTCGCCGCGTGGCGGAGGATCCACGGACCCAGGCGGCGCGCACCCATTTCGATCGTTGGTCGGAAACCTACGAGCGGGATTCCGCGGCCAAGTGGCTGCGGGAAGTGCAGCACGAGGCCCTCGCCGCACTCGCCCTGAACGCCGGCGATGTCCTGCTCGATCTCGGCTGCGGCACCGGCGCGGCGGTCCGCGACGCCGCGCCGGTCGTCCGGCGGTCTGTGGGCTTTGACGTATCGGCCGGGATGATCACGCAGGCCCGCGAGCGCGCCGCCGATCTTGAGAACGTCGAGTTTCGTCAAGGCGACGTGAGCGGCCCGCTGCCGTTCGCCGACGGTGAGTTCACCGCGGTCGTGTGCACGACCGCGTTTCACCACTTCCCCAGACCGCTGGACACGGTCGCCGAGATCTCGCGCGTGCTCGGGCCCGGCGGTCGCGTGGTGATCGCCGACGCCAACCGCCGCCACCCGGCCGTGTTCGCGCTCGACCTCGCGCTGCGCGCCTTCCAGCCGAGCCACGTCGGCTTCCGCTCGCCCGCACAGCTCATGGATGACCTGTGCGCAGCCGGCTTCGCCCGCGCCAGCTACTGCACGATCCGCTGGCGCAGCTACGCGTTCGTCAGGGCCGAGCGGGCTCCGCGCTGAGCCGCGCCTCGGCGATCGTCGGCTCGAACAGCTCGACTGGGTTGCCGGCGGGATCCTCGACCAGGATCTGCTTGCCGCCGACGCCGTCGACGATCTCGTTGCGGAAGCGCGCGCCGCCATCGCGCAACCGGGCCACCGTGGCCTGGAGGTCGTCGACCTCGAGCTGGAACCGGTTCCAGCCTCCCGGCTCCGGCAGCGTCCCGTCGGGCATCGCCTGCCCGCCGCCAGGACCGCCACCGGGGGCGGTGAGCACGAGTCGCAGATCCCCGTGCGAGAGCATCGCGAAGCTGGGAGCCGGGTGCATGACCTCGTCGAAGCCCAGTTGCCCGCAGTAGAAGTCGATCGCGGCGTCGACGTCATCGACGATGTAGCGAACGCTGACCGTGGCCATCAATCCGTCTCCTCGGGTAGATTTGCCCGGACTTGTAGAACGTATCCGTTTCGCAGCGATACGTCAACGTCTCATAACTTGGGAGATACATGGACCCCCGGATCGAGCGCTCCCGCATGGTGATCCTCACGGCCGCGGTCGAAGAGCTGGCCGAGGTCGGGTACGGGCGGGTGCGGATGGAGTCCGTGGCCGCCCGCGCCGGCGTTGCCAAGTCGACCCTCTACCGCCACTGGCCCGACAAGTTGGCCCTGATCGCCGACGCGTTCGAAACCTTCCACGAGCAGATGGTTCCCGCCCTGGGGGACCTGCCGACGCGGGACGCGGTGGCGCTGCTCATCCGCCACGTGGCCGAGATCGTTCTCGACTCGACCTTCTCGCGATGCATCCCGGCCCTGGTCGAAGGAGCCGAGCGCGACCCCCGCGTGCGGGAGTTTCACCACCGCTACTCCGCGGAGCGGCGCCAGGCGCTGATCGATCTGATCGCGCGCGGGGTGCAGCGGGGCGAGGTCGCGGCCGACATCGATCCCGAGCTGGCGACCGTGACGCTGCTCGGCGCGGTCTTCTACCGGCGGCTCATGACCGGCACGGCATTCGATCCAGCCGACGCCAATCAGTTGGTGTCGCTGGTACTGGGCTGATGTCAGACGGGCAGACCGGCGTCGAGGTGGGCCAACACTCAAATGAGTGACACCATCAGCATTTCCCGCCCATCGGCTAGGACTCGTCCGCAAGCACCGCGGTGAGCCGCGCGACCGCGCCGGTGAATGCGTGCTCGGGCGGCTTCGCGTAGCCGACCACGAGTGCCTCGCGACGGCGCGTCCGGCGATGGCCGAAGCTCGCCAGTCCGCTCACCGCGAGACCGCGATCCCGCGCCCGGGCGATGACCTCATCCTCGACCAGACCGGGTGGGAGATCGACGAGCGCGTGCAGGCCGGCGGCGATGCCCGACACCCGCGCCCGCGGCGCGCGCCGGTGCAGCTGCGCCACCAATCGGTCGCGGCGGCGGCGATAGGCCAGGCGGAAGCGCCGGATGTGCCGGTCGTAGGCGCCCGAGCGGATCAGCTCGGCCAGCGTCAGCTGATCGATCACGCCGGTGTGCCGTTCGGCGAGCATCCTGGCCGCGACGAGCGGCTCGACCAGCGCGGGCGGCACGACCAGCCACGCCAGCCGCAGACCCGGCGCCAGCGTCTTGCTCGCCGTCCCGGCGTAGACGACACGGTCGGGCGCGTGAGCCTGGAGCGCTCCGACCGGATGGCGGTCGTAGCGAAATTCGCCGTCGTAATCGTCCTCGATGATCAGCCGCTCGCCGCTCGTCGCCCACTCGACGACCGCGGCGCGCCGGCGCGGGGCGAGCGGCATCCCGAGCGGGAACTGGTGCGCCGGCGTGAGCACGACCGCGCCGG
Organism: Solirubrobacteraceae bacterium; assembly: GCA_035504535.1. GTDB lineage: Bacteria > Actinomycetota > Thermoleophilia > Solirubrobacterales > Solirubrobacteraceae > Palsa-465. Next base: position 43,790 of record DATJRS010000063.1, read on the forward strand.
CGTCGCCAAGCTCATCGACAACCGCCCCGTCCTCGTCGATGGCCAGGCACCTCGCCTGGAGACCGGCAGCCGCCGCGGCCGCCGGGAGGCTCGGCAGGCCGTGCTCCTCGATCGCCAGTGTCCGGGCGCCGCCCTCGCGCAGCACCTGGCACAGGAGCGCGAAGCCGTGCGTGAAGCCGGAGCACACCACGATTCGATCGGGGTTCGTGCGCACGCCACGGGCCCGCGCGAGGTAGGCGGCGAGGGCGTCGCGCAGCTCCGGTCGGCCGCGCGGGTCCGAGTAGTCGAGCGCAGCGAACGGCGCCTGCGCGAGTGCGGCGCGGGCCGCCCGTAGCCAGGCCGACCGCGGAAACGCAGAGACGTCGGGTGAGCCGGGGCGCAGGTCGTAGCGGTCACGCGCCTCAGGTGGCTCCCCGGCGAAAACGCTGGCCGGATTGGTGCCGGGTAGGTGGCGGGCCGTGTGTCCGCGATCGCCGCTGCGACCGGGGTCGGCATCGGATCCGTCGACACGCGCCGCCACCCGCGTGCCCGAGCCCTGCCGAGCCGTCAGCCAGCCCTCCGCGACGAGCTGACCATAGGCCTCGGCCACCGTGTTGCGCGCGATCCCGAGGTCGGCGGCGAGCCCGCGCGAGGAGGGCAGCCGGGTGCCGGGGACGAGCCGTCCGCTGGAAACCGCGTCACGCAGCCCCGCCTCCAGCGCGGCTCGGACCCGCGTCCCCTCGAGATCGAGGTGCAGATCGACGCCTGAAATGGCCCAAGTTCGTTGCATCTAAATGGACCTTATATCTGGGCCGCCTTCGGCGTAAGGTGGTCGCATGAGCACAACTGAAGCCACACCAGAAATCCCCGTCCGGCTCGACTTCGAGCGCCAGGCGGCCGCGTTCTATCGCGCGCTGTCACACCTCGACAACGCCGCCACCAAGGAGCTCGACCACGTCGAGTTCGATCCGCAGCTACGCGAGCTCGTCCGGATCCGGGCGTCGCAGATCAACGGCTGCGCCTACTGCATCGACATGCACACCAAGGATGCGCGGGCCATCGGCGAGACCGAGCAACGGATATACGCCCTGCCCGCATGGCGCGAAACGCCGTTCTTCAATGAAAAAGAACGCGCCGCACTGGCGTTCACGGAGTCGGTGACGCTGCTTGCCACCGACCACGTTCCGAGCGAGGACTATGAGGCGGTCGCCGCGCACTTCTCGCCCGAAGAACTCGCCGCGCTGGTCAGCCTGATCGTTGCGATCAATGCCTGGAACGCGGTCGGCGTCAGCACCCGGGCGTGGGCGCCCGGCTCGTATCAACCGTGAGCGTGCGGCCCTAAGAGGCGTCCGCCAGCCACGCCAAGTAGCGGCCCTGCGACCAGCAGCGGCCGATGGCGTCGGCGCGCAGAGAGGACCGGTGCAACACCGCCGTGCCGATGGTGCTGTGACCAAAGGCGCGGCGGTCGCCCAGGGTCGGCATCGCCGGTGCGACTCCGACCCCCTCCACCGAGACCCAGGCGACCGACCGACCCGCCGCCGCGTCCTCGAGGCGGTGCAGGAAGCGCAGGCGGCTCTCGAGCGGGAAGCGCGAGAGCACCCACGTGGTCATCACGACCGGCAGGACATCCGCGGGCACCCGGGCGAAGGCATCTGGCATCACCTCGACGGCATCACCTTGCAGCACTTGCGAAGCGGCCGCGATGGCCACGGCGATCGCCGCCTGGAGCCTCGCGTCCCGCTCCGGCTGGTCCGGCGGCAGGCACGCGCGCATCCATCGGGCGTCGTCGGGGTCGGTCACGTCGAGCGGATCGAGGTCGACGCCGACGCGGGCGACGACCTCGGGCATCGCGCGCGTCGGGATCGGCTGGTCTCCGACGATCGAAGACGACAGCTGCACTCCAGATGACTCCTCGCCCAGCGACTGTCCGTTGCTGTACGTGATGCCAACCCGGTCGACGATGAGATTGAGGCCGGCCGAAGAACCCACGTCAATCAGCCCAACCGCATCCGCGCCCACCCGGCGCGCCGCCTCGGCGATGGCGGGATACAGGACGGCACAGCGCCCGGCCTCGGGGGTCCGGGTCCGCCGGCGCACCGCGATGGCCACGACCGAGTCGGTCATTCCGAGCAGCGTGTCGATCGCCGCGCCGGCGGCAGCGTCGCCGTCCGCGGCCTCGTAGGCGGAGGCAAGCACCGGGGCGCGCCCTGCGAGGGCGAGGTCGTGCAGCGCGGCCAGAATCATTCTGGGGTGCCGCTTGCGCGCCGGCGCCGTCTCGATCGCCCGCAGCGCTTCATCCGACTCGCTCAGGGCGAGGGCAACGCGCGCGTACAGCGGCGATGCTTCGGCGGCATCGATCTCCGCGAAGCGCCGGTAGACGTGAGCGAGCGTGCGTGACCGCTCTGCCGGCACGGCGCTCGGAGCGGTCGACCCGGGCATGCCGACGATCGTAACCCTCCGAGGGACCAGGAAAGGGCTGGTCGAGAAAGTGGCCTATATGGCGCCTCTCTCGACCAGCCTCCGCGACGGCGGTAACTAGCCGAGAGACATGTGCTCGGTCGAGAGGTAGAGGTGGGCGGCCCACGAGAGCGGGTCGGCGGCGAACCGGCGCTGGAGCGCGTCGTCGTTGAGGGCGTCGTCGAGCGCGGCCATGATCATCGACTGGTCGAGCACCAGGCGGCGATGCCCGACCTCGCCGGTGACCGGGTTGACGGCGTCGTAGAACCCGCCGTCGGATGCGTAGATGCCCGGGTAGTCGGCCCGGAGCGTGGCCAGGTTCGCGTACGCCTGCTGGGGCAGGACCGGGAGTGCGATCGCCGAGGCGTGCGGCGAGACGGTGTTCTCGGTGGCGCATGTCGTGCACCAGGCCAGCGGCGATCCGCTGCCGAAGGCCTGACCCTCGGCCCCGAAGCCACCGTAATCCCCGGTGTCATCGGCGGTCGAAGACGGCGACATGCCCCAGACCGGATATCCGAGCTCGTCCGTCGCGTATCGCTCCTGTACCTCCGCCCAGCGCAGGTCGTTGAGGCCGAAACTGTGGGGGCCCCACTCGGTCTCGGGAACCACCAGGTTGGCCATCAGCCCCTCGAACATCCCGCCGGCGAACGTCGGCACGAACGTCAAATCGGTGCCGGGATACGTGTAATGGCCCTCCCACACCTCGAACTGCTTGCCGGACACCGGATCGGTGTAGTTCTGCCAGTAGCCGGTCCCCGGATCGAACGCCGGCGCCGGGTCGGTGGCGCACCGCTGCGGCGGATCTGTCCGCCAGGTCCGCCACCACACGTCACCGGGCATCTGGTGCATGCCCATGCCCATGTACATCGCGATCCGCGGGTCGCTGTAGAGCGCGCCGTTGTGATAACCGGCGGGTCCCTGATCCACGTAGTAGCCGCCGTACATCTGACCCGTCGGCGGATCACCCGGGAGTGAGGCGTTGACGTTGCAATCGGTCTGCGGCCGGTTGTCGTAGAAGATCGAAAAGTTCATCGGCGCCAGCAGCGAGTCGGCGAGCCCCCGGAGCGCCGGCAGCGCTTGGCGCACCTCGACCAGCCCCGACGCGTACCAGCCGTTGTCGACCGCCGAGACGAACCAGCAGTTGTCCTGACTGGGCGTTGTCTCGGTGCAGTCGCCCTGGCCGGGGTTCGAGAGGACGGCGCCGTTGTTCGTGTCGTACCACTGGTACATGAAGCCGTCGTAGCGCTTCAGTCCGCTGACCTCCTGGAGCGTCGCCCCCGCGAGCTGATCGGCCCGGGACTCGGAGATGAGCCCGAGATCGTGGGCGGCGACCACCGCCCACAGGTACACGCCGACATTCGCGGCCGAGGTGTACTCACCGCGCACCGAACCCGGCCCGAGGTTGTCCAACGGCAGGTGGGTGACCGGGTCGACGTCCGCGGCGTAGAAGCGCCACGTGTCATGGGCGATCCCGTACAACACCGCCCGCTGACGCGGGGTGAAGGTGGCGGCGCCGGCGGGCGCCGCCACCACGAGGATCGCTGCCGCCGCGGCGGCAGCGATCAACGCGCGGACCTTCATCGGAGGTTGAACGTCGTGTGCTGGCCGCCGACCGAGCTGTCGCCCACCCACAGGTCGAACGGACCCGGCTCCTCGGTGAACTGTCCCTGCTCGTTGTAGAAGCCGAGGTTCTGCGGCCCGAGCGTGAAGGTGACCGTCTTGGTCTGCCCGGGGTTCAGCTGCACCCGCTGGAAGCCCTCGAGTTTCCTCACCGGTTGCAGGATGCTCGTGTCGCTCTCGTGCAGGTAGAGCTGTGCCACGTCCGCTCCCGCCGTCGACCCCGTGTTGGTGATGTCGGCGGTTACCTGGAACGATCGCCCAGAAGACACGCTGCTCGGGGCCTGGACGTTCGAGATCGAGAACGTGGTGTAGGACAGCCCGTAGCCGAACGGGTACTGCGGTGCGTTCGGGATGTCCAGGTACCTGGAGGTGTACTTGTTGTTCGGGTCATACGGCCGCCCGGTCGGCAGCTCGTTGTAGGAGACGGGGATCTGACCGGCGTCGATCGGCCACGACATGGTGAGCTTGCCGCTCGGGTCGACCTTGCCGAACAGGATGTCGGCAACCGCGTCTCCACCCTCGGTGCCAGGGAACCACGCGTCGAGCAGGGCCGGCGCGTTGTCAGCCAGCCACGGGATCGTCAACGGCCGCCCGTTCATCAGCACGACGACGTAGGGCTTGCCGGTGGCGGCGATCGCCTGCACGAGCGCGAGCTGCTGACCGGGCAGGTCGATGTTGCTGAGCGAAGAGGCCTCGCCCACATCGCCGGACGGCTCACCGACCACGACGACGGTGACGGCGGAGGACTGCGCCGCCGCGACCGCCTGGCTAAAGTCGGTGGTCTCGTTGCACGGATCGGTGACGGTGAAGTTCGCGCAGCCGTCCGCGTAGTTGACGGTCGCGGTCGGATCCGCGGCCTTGATCCCGTCGAGCACCGAAACGATCTTGTCCGAGCCGCCTGGCGCCAGCGCGGCGGCGCTGGTGTCATACCCGATCGGCACATCGTCGCCGATCTGGTCGAGCGGATCATCGCCCAGCGGGCCGACCACAGCGATGCTCGAGGTGGTCGGGCTGAGCGGCAGCGCGTGATTGTTGTTGTTGAGCAGCACCATTGACTCGTCGGCCATGGTCCGGGCCGCGGCCAGGTGCGGCGCGGTCAGCTCGGAGCTCGCCACCCGCGCGGCGCTCCCCGGATACGGGTCGGAGAACATCCCGGCGAGGTACTTGAGCGTCAGCACGTGGCGTACCGCCGTGTTCAGCTGCGCCATCGTGATCTTGCCCTGACGCAGCAGCGTTGGCCCGTAGGTGTCGAACGTGTCGTAGATCGGGTTGCCGGGCGTCTGTCCCAGCGTGACCGCCATCTCGATGTCGAGGCCCGCGGTCAGCGATTCCTCGGCGGCCTGCGCCCCGTTCGCTGCATAGCCGAAGTCCTCGAGTTCCTGGACGGCCTGGTAGTCGCTGACGACGGTCCCGCCGAAGCCCCACTCGTCCCGCAGGATGTTGGTCAGCGTGTACGGGTTGGCCGTGTTCGGCACCCCGTCGAGCGAGTTGAACGAGCTCATGACGGTCGCCGCGCCGGCATCGACCGCCGCCTTGTACGGCGGCAGATAGTCGTTGAACAGCTGCTGGGTCGACATGTCGACCGTGTTGTATTCGCGCCCGGCCACCGGAGCGCCGTAGGCGGCAAAGTGCTTGATGGTGGCGGCCATCTTGTCCGGGTCGGCGTAGCTCGAGCCCTGATACCCATGGACCTTGGCCGCGGCCACGGCCGCGCCGAGATACGGGTCCTCCCCGGCGCCCTCGACCACGCGACCCCAGCGCGGGTCGCGGCTGATGTCGACCATCGGGTTGAACGTCCACTTGATCCCGTCGGCTGTGGCCTCATCGGCCGAGACCGATTCGTCGTTCTCGATCGCCGACATGTCCCAGCTCGACGCCTCGGCCAGCGGCACCGGGAACATCGTCCGGTAGCCGTGGATCACGTCCAGGCCGAAGATCAGCGGGATGTGCAGGCGCGAGTTCTGAACCGCGGCCTGCTGGACGGCGTTGATGTTCGCCACCCCCGTCAGGTCGAGGACGGAACCGATCTCTCCCTTCTCGGCCAGCGGGATCAGATCGCTCCCGGTCGGCGTGGCGGGACCGGCCATGGTGAGCTGGCCGAACTTCTCGGCCGGGGTCATCTGACCAATCAGCGCGCTCACCCTGGCGTTGATCATCGCCGGGCTCAGGCCCGAATTGCCCGCCCCGGCGGCCTGATGCGAGTGCCGTTTGGCGGGAGCGGCGCTGGAGGAAGTGGACATGACGCCCACGAGCACGACGACCCCCACGAGAACCGCCGTAACCGCCGAACAGAAAGCGAACCTCCTCCTCGGCTTGACCCAGACGGCCGCAGCAATGCGCTCAGACATATAGTCCCTTCCCCTCCGCTCAGTTGACAGCGCAGGCGACTACCCACGGAAAAGGGGCCGAAACCTTAAGTCGCTAGCTCGCCGCCCCCGAGCTCCTCAAACCTGTCAGTGCCTGCGTCCAGAGACCAACAGGCCGGCGCCAACGGCAACGATCGCGAGCCCGCCGGCGCCTCCGACCAGCTGGAGCCGGCGCGAGTCGCGGGAGAACCACGTGCGAAACCCGCCCGCGGCCGTCGCCCAGAGGGTGTCCGAGACGACTGCGATCGCGGCAAACACCGCCCCGAGAAGGAGGATCTGCGCCGGCACGTCACCGGCGGCGCGGTTCACGAACTGGGGCAGGATCGCGGCGAGGAACACGACGGTCTTCGGATTGGTGGCGCCGACCGTCCAACCCTCCAGAAACGCCCTGCGGTCTGATCGAACTGCCACCGGAGCCGCGAGGGCCGCCGCCAGCGACTTGCGCTCGCGGAAGGTCCTCACGCCGAGGTAGATCAGATAGGCGCCGCCGAGGAGCTTCAGCGTGGTGAATGCCGCCACCGACTGCTCGGCCAGCGCGCCGACGCCGAACGCGACCGCGATCACCTGCACATACTCGCCGAGCGCGTTGCCGATGACGGTAAGAACCGCGACCCTCCGGCCGCAGGCCAGGGCCCGCCCGACCACGAACAGGACGCTTGGCCCGGGGATCACGATCACCACGAACGCAGTGACTGCAAACGCCAGCAGGCGATCCGCCGAGAGCACGAGCTCAGTCTAAGAGGTGGCTGCGGAGGTGTTCGTCGCGCTCGAGGTGGCCGCGGGGACGCAGTCCGATGACGCGCTGGAGCCGTCCGAGCTGCACGCCGCGGAGCCACCGGAGCCGGGCGTGTCCGTCCCTTCCCCGGTGCCCCCCGCAGGCGACATGGCACCTGCGGTGGAGTTCCCGGATCCGGTCAAGATGGCCGCGCCGTCCAGCTGGCCCGGGTCGCCCGAAGCGCTGGAGCCGGTGGAGGTCCCGGACCCGGACGAGCCGTCAGAACCGGTGGAGGTGTCTGACCCGGTGGACCCGGTGGACCCGGAGGACCCCGTGGAACCGGTGGACCCAGTCGAGCCATCAGATCCGGCCGAGCCGTCGGACCCGGCCGAGCCGTCAGATCCGGCCGAGCCGTCAGACCCGGTCGAGACGTCCGATCCAATGGATCCCGCGGGCCCGTCGGAGCCCGGAGCGGGCGTGGCACCCGCGTCGCCCGAGCCGCTCGCGACGCCAGATCCACCCGCGACGCCAGATCCGCTCGAGTCGCCAGATCCGCTCGAGTCGCCAGATCCGCTCGCGTCGCCCGATCCCGACCCGTTCGAGTCGCCGGAACTGTCCGCCCCGTCCGATCCACCCGAGGTGCCCGAACCGGCAGACGGAGTCGACCCGGCCGACCCGGCCCCGCTCCCCGAACCGGCGAGACCAGTCGATCCACCGAGACCGCTCGACCCGTCCAGACCAACTGACCCCGGCGAGCTCGGCGAGCCGCTCCCGTCAGGCGGCGCGCTCGACACAGCGAGCGTGCAGTTCGACGAGCAAGCCGCGCCCGGCGCCGCCGGCGTGCTCGTCGAAAACACGCTCGAGCCGGCCGGGATGTCGTTGGTGGTGGACAGCGCCACAGCGGGCGTCGAGGCGTCGCCGACGACGGCTTCGACTGCCGCGCTGGGAGCCGAACCATCCAAGGCGAGCAACGCGGCCCCGACGGCATGTGGCTCGGAGGCTTCCGGCAACACCCGTGTCTTCGCATGCGCGGGGGCGCTCGCGATCAGACTCGGCCCACCGAGAGATCCGAGCTGGTGGCCGGCACTGGCGACACCGGCTGCCAGTACGACGGTGACGGCAAGCTTCGCGAGGAGGCCAGCCGAGCCTTGGACGGCCACGCCACCGAGTGCGGCAAGCCCGCTACCGGCGACCGCGACGTCACCGGCCAGAGCTGCAGCCGAACCACCCACCGCGACGGCGCCGCCCGCACCGGCGCCCCCGGCCGTGCCCGCACCGCCGATCGCGGCGACGAGCCCAGCCGCCCCGGCGCCACCCGCGCCGGCTGCTCCGACTGCCCGCGCCGCGCCCGCGGCGCCGAGCGCTGAGACGAGTACCGAACCCTTCAGCTCCGCCGCCACCACCACCGGTAAGACGAACGCGAGTGCAGAATGCTGACTGCGCACTTCGTCCTCGAAGGCAGCGCAACCTGGGCAACGCTCGATATGGGCGCGCGTCGTGCTCCGGGGCAGGATCTTGCCCCGCACGTTCGCGATCAGCTCGCGCGCGGCGGCACACGAACTGTTGCGGGCATAGCGACCCCGGACCAGGGCCTCACGGGCTTGGAAGATGAGCGCCTTCACCTTCTCCCGGCGCACGCCGAGCATGGCCGCGATCTCGGCGTGGGACTGGCCCCCGAGTTCGAACAGGACCAGGGCGGCGCGCTGATCGGCCGGGAGACGCTGCATGTCGTCGACCATCTCCCGAAAGTCCTCGCGCCGACGGACGATATCGGCGGGGTCGAAGTACCGCCGATGGACGACCGCGTCATGGACGCAGATCGAACCGTCGCGCGCGCGCAGCTCGGACAGGCACCGGTTCCGCGCGATCGTGTACAACCACGGGCGCAGCGAGATGCGGTTATCGCCCGCCCGCAATGCCCGGTACGCGGAGACGAAGGTCAGCTGGAGCGCGTCCTTGGCTCCCTCGCGGTCTCTCAGCATGTGCACGCAGAACGCGAGCACTCCGGGCGCGTATCGATCGTAGATCGCCTCGAAGGCGACGTCATCCCCGGCGCGTACCCGCGCCACCAACTCGTCGTCGGTGCCGCCTGTTCCGGTGCGGCCGTCACTCGGGCCCACGAGAGTTCTCGCGACTGCCCCCATGTTGCGCAAGTATCCCTGACCAGACCGCTCGGGTCTATACGGCAGCGCAAATCATCCGCCGCGGCGGAGGACTGCACGGGAGCCCGTCCTCACCCCCTTTGGTGGCGCATGGCGAGTAGGGCCATGTCGCACCGGACGGACTCCCGTGCTTCGACGGACACGCTCGGATCACGGGTTCCCAGCCCACCAACCGGCGCCGGCCGATCCGTTCGCCGGGCGCCGGGGCCCGCAGTCACGAGACAACCGAGGTCCGCCGAAGTGCACCCCACTTCACTACGCGTGCCCCCATCTGAATAGTTAAACGCGGGACGCGAGAAAAGGTTGGTCGAGTCTCTCCGCGCCGTCGCGACAGTCCCAAAAACGGACCGGATGGCGACAAACCACAGGGATTTCTCTCAATTCGACTCCCGATGTGGCATATTCGAGGCTCAGTCAACTTGGGACGGGGAGACTCGTCCCGACGGGTCAGGGGACTGTGCCCCCACTTCCCTGACTCTCCGGGGGCGGTGGATGGATCTACGGCCCCCGGACTATGTTGGGCCCGAGAACGCGCCCGATAACTAGGCCGCGGTGCCCTTTCGCTCGGCGTCGAAGAGCTCGACCAGCCGGCTGCGGACGTCCCACAGCTTCGGGATCTGGCGCTGCGCGATCAGCCTGCCGAGCACCTGCACGGGCGTCCCCTGGGTCCCGATCGTGTCCTCACCCAGGGCGCGGGCCACGATCGAGTAATGACGGAAGCGCCAGACCCAGATCCGCTCGTCCCACTCGGTCAGGAGCTCGGCCACCTGGTAGAGGTCCTCGTGCTCGCGGCCGTGGACGTACAGCTCTTCGAGCGAAAGGCCAGCCTGCTCGAGCAGCCCGTCGAAGGCCTTGGCGACCCGCTGGGTCACCTGGGGGACGCGCCGGAAACCGGGCGAGTCAAAGCCGCTGCCGTGCCCGAGCACGACCCGGATCTGGCTGTACTCCCAGGGCGACATCTGGTTGAGCATCTCGAGCTGGGTGGTCACGTACTGCAGGGAGAGCACCGCCCGGCGGAGCAGGCGGATGGCCGGCGCGAGCTCGCCCTGCTCGAGATGCGCCGTCGCCTCGTCCACCTCGGTTGTCCCGAACTTCAACCACAACTCCGAGGACTGGTGGACGGTCTGGAACAGCAGCTCGTCGTGGTGCACGCGCTCCTCGGGCGGCTTCTGCAGCGACAGCAGCTCGTCGGTGCGCAGATAGCGCTCGTAGTCGCTGGCCCCTGGCCCGGGCAGGACCGGCCCCTTGTCGGCGACGCCTGGCGGCGGCTCGTTGGGGGCACGGAGGTCTTGGTCAGTCGAATCGGTCACGCCTCGCCTCCCCGAAGGATCTCGGCCAGCTTGCTCAGATCGATGTTGCCACCGGACACGATGCACACCACCTTGCCCGAGCCCGCGCGGCCGGCCAGCGCGGCCGCCGTGGCGAGCGCTCCCGCCCCCTCGGCGGTCACACGCGCGCGCGAGGTCAGCGTCCGCACGGCCGCGGCCGCCTCGTCGATCGGGACGGCAAACGCGCCGTCGATGAGCGGGCGCACCCGCGGCCACATCGTGTCGAGCACGCGCCGGCTCCCGGCGCCGTCGACGAACGAGGGGCTGTACTCGACGTCGGTCGGCTCGCCGGCCTCCAACGCCGCGGCCAGCGCCGCGCCGGTGGCGGGCTCGGCGGTATAGATCTTTGTCTCTGGCCGCAGGGCGCGGATCGCGCTCGCGATCCCGACCGTCAGTCCCCCGCCGCCGTACGGGATGACCACGGCATCGGGGTCGGGCAGGTCGTCGAGGATCTCCAGGCCGATCGTGCCGTTGCCGGCCATCACGCCCTCGTCCTGGACCGGGTGTACGAACAGCCCGTCGATGCCGTCGACCCGGCTGGTCACGATCGCCTGCCACCAGTCGTCATAGGGGAGCTTCACGACGCGCCCGCCGAGGCGCTCGATCGCGCTGAGCTTGGCCTCCGGGGCGTGCTCGGGCACGGCGATGGTGGCCGTCAGGCCCAGTTCACGGGCCGCCCAGGCCACCCCCTGGGCCATGTTGCCGGCGCTCGCGGTGACCAGGCCCCGCCGCCGTTCGGACTCGGGCGCGAGCCGCACGGCATTGGTCGCTCCCCGGATCTTGAACGAGCCGATCGGCTGGAGCGCCTCGAGCTTCAGGTAGATCTCGGTGCCGGGCGCCACCTCGGCGGCGTACAGGCGCACCAGCGGCGTGCGCGCCGCCACGTCGGCGACCCGCGCCCGCGCGGCCTCGATCTCGGCCAGTTCGATCACAGCTTCACCTCGGTTCCGATCCCAAGCTCCCCCGCACGCGCGACCGCGCACTCGGCCGCAGCCAGGTCCTCGACGCCCAGCCCCAGCGAACGAAACACCGTCAGCTCATCCTCACCGCGCCGCCCGGGCGCGATCCCGGCCAGCACCTCCCCCAGCTCGGCCCGGATGTGGTCCTCGCCGTCGATCGCTCCCTGCTCGAGGGCGAGCCGGTACTCCCCGGCCTCGTTGCGCACCGACTCGCGGCTGTCGCAGAAGAACGCGCACGCCGCCACCGTCTCGACATCGAGCTCGCGCGAGGTGGCCACGCTGGCGCCGATCGCGTTGACGTGCGCGCCGGGCGCGAAGCAGTCACGGCTCACCACCGGCTCGCGCGAGCTGGTGGCCAGGACCACCACGTCCGCGCCCCGTACCGCGTCCTCGGCGCTTGCCGCGACGGTCGCGCGGCCGTCGGCGAGCGCTCGCGCATGCTCGGCGGACGGGGCATACACCCGCACCTCGGTGAAATCGCGAACCCCCGGCAACGCCGTCAGGTGGGCTCGGGCCTGCACCCCGGCGCCGATGACGGCCAGCACGTGGGCGTCGGGTCGCGCGAGGACGCGGGTCGCCACAGCGCTCACCGCCGCGGTCCGCACCGAGGTCACCGCGGAGGCGTCCAGGATCGCGGTGGGCACGCCGGTCGAGCCGTCGAACAGGGTCACCGTCCCCTGATGGGAGTCCAGGCCCCGGGCCGGGTTGCCGGGGATGATGCACAGCGACTTGAGCGCGAACACCGGGTCGGCCCCGCCGCGCCACGCGGGCATCAGCCCCATGAAGCCGGCCGCGCCCTCAAACGGGACGATCGAGCGCAGCGGCATCAGCGCCTCGCCCCGGGCGTGGGCGGCCAGCACGGCGGCCATCGCATCGGCGCACGCCTGCGGCGATAGGGCCGCCAGCACGTCGTCGTGGCCGAGGATCAGCATGGGGGCGTCCGCCGGCGGCTCATCGACCGGCCTCCTCCCGCTCGCCCGGACTCAACGGCCGCTCGAGCGCCTCGCGCAGCGGGGCGAGATGCTCGGGGCGGCCCGGCCCGACCACAACCTGCGTGATCCGCGGATCGGCGAGCAGCCAGGCCAGCGCCAGCCCGGCCATCGAGCGTCCGGCCGCGCCGGCGAGGTGCTCGAGCCGCTCCAGCCGGTCGAACGTCCCGTCGGATAGGAAGGGCGCGTACGGCTCGGGCCGCTGCGTCATCCGCGACCCGGCGGGGAACGGCTCGTCGCGCCGGTACTTGCCGGTCAGCCACCCCCCGGCGAGCGGGCTGAACACCAGGTACGCCACCTGCCCGCGCTCGCACAAAGGCAGCACATCGGCCTCGTCGGCGCGCGCCAGGAGCGAGTGCTCGTTCTGGATCGCGCTCGGCGCGCCCGCGGCGAGCGCCGCCTCGAGCTGTGCCGCGTCGAAGTTGCTCACCCCGTAGGCCCGGATCTTGCCGGCCTCCCGGAGACCCTCGAACGCGCCGATGGTCTCGGCCAACGGCACGGCCGGGTCGAACTCGTGGGCCAGGTACAGCTCGACGTGGTCGAGGTCGAGGCGGTCGAGGCTCGACTCGAGCTGGCGGGCGATCCGTTCCGGCGCCAGCCCGTGGTCCGCGCCCGCAGCCATCGGGTTGAACGTCTTGGTAGTGATCGTCGGGCGGACGCCGCGGATCTGCATCCAGCTGCCGATCATCCGCTCGCTGCGCCCGCCGCCGTAGGCGTCGGCGGTGTCGAAGTGGTCGATGCCGAGCTCCCACGCGGCGTCCATGAGGGCGAAGGCCTCGTCCTCGCGCAGTCCCTGCCCGAACAGCTCGGGCGCCGAGCCGACGCCCCCGAAGTTGCCGCATCCGAGGGCGACGCGCGGGACGCTCAGCTCGGACCGCCCCAGCGGCAGGCGCTCGATCGGAAGCGTGGCCCTCATGAGAAGGCCAGCCTATCGGCCCGCAGGCTTGAGAAACTGGCGAAGGATTGCCTAGCTCACGCCGGCATCGCCTAGCCGTCGCCGCCCTCCTGACGGCGCTCCTGACGGCGCTCATCGCCGCGCTCATCGTCGCGACCAGCGCGAGCGCGTCGCCCCAGGACATCGCCGTCGTGACGGTTTCTTCCGGGGCGGGCGGGCCGACGATCCAACCCGGTTTCCTGGGACTGTCGCTCGAGAACACGGCGATCCTCCCCTACGCCGGCACCGACCCCAAGCGCCCCGACCCGGTGTTCCTGCAGCTGGTCCGCAACCTCACGCCGGATCAGTCCCCGGTGCTCCGAATCGGCGGTGACAGCACCGACTGGGCGTGGTATCCGGTACCCGGCCTGAGCAAGCCGAACGGGGTCCGGGTCACGCTCACGCGGCGCTGGCTCGCGATGATGCACGCGATCGCAAAAGACCTGAACGCCCGGCTGATCATGGGCATCGACCTGGAGGCCGACAGCCGCGCCGCCGCGGACGGCGAGGCGAGCGCGTTCGAGCGGTGGATCGGCAAGCCCTGGATCGACGCCCTCGAGCTCGGGAACGAGCCGGAGTTGTACGGCACATTCACGTGGTATGTCCTGCCCGACGGCGTCCACGTGATGGGGCGTCCGCCCGGCTACGACTTCCAGTCCTATCTCGACGACTTCTCCTCGTTCGGGGCCGGCTTGCCAGGGCCGCTGGCCGGACCTGCCGACGGCTCGGTGAGCTGGATGGCCGACACGGCCGAGTTCATCGCCGCCGAACCGCGCGTCAAGGTCGTGACCCTGCACCGGTACCCGCTCCAGACCTGCTTCGTCTCCCCTTCCTCTCCGGAGTACCCGACGGTGGCCAACCTGCTCGATCCCGCCTCGACGATCGGCCTGGCCGACGGCATCGCCCAGTACGTCGCGCTCGCCCATGCCCATCACCTCCCGCTGCGGATCGACGAGATAAACACCGACTCCTGCGGCGACGCTCCCGGCGTCAGCAACGCGTTCGTCTCGGCGCTGTGGGCGCTCGATGAGCTGTTCGACATGGCCGAGGTCGGCGTCGACGGCGTGAACATGCACACCTACCCCGGGGCCACGTACCAGCCGTTCACGTTCACCCACGCCGGTCGCAAGTGGAGCGCGTTCGTGACCCCCGAGTACTACGGCATGCTGATGTTCGCCCAGGCCGCGCCGCCGGGATCGCACCTGGTCGCCGCCACGATCACGAACGCTGAAGGCGTCAAGGTGTGGGCCACGCACGGCCGGAAGGGCCGCACCCGCGTTGTGCTCATCAACGAGAGCCTGGACCGGCGCACGGTCGCGGTAAGCGCCGTCGGCAGCCGGGCGGCGACGGCCGAGTGGCTGCGCGCTCCCGCGCTCACGAGCACGAGCGGCGTCAGCCTCGGTGGCCAGAGCTTCGGCACAACGACAACCACGGGGCTGCTCAAAGGCCGCTCGCGGATCGCCCACCTCACCGCCCGCCACGGCCAGTTCGTGTTCACGCTCCCGGCCGAGAGCGCCGCGCTGGTCACATTCTGACGGTGAGTGCGGCCCCGATCGAGGGAGCCGATGGGGGCGGCGTCCGTGCCGCCCCGCTATCGGGCTCAGCCCCCTGCCCTAGCTTGTCCTGTCAGGTTTGTTGACTCGTGTCGGTCGTGGGAGAGGGTCGTTAGGCGGTGTTCACCCTTCTTCGTGGTCTGGATCG
>DATJRS010000064.1:0-2007 GCA_035504535.1 Solirubrobacteraceae bacterium
CGCGGGCGTGCCGTGGCCCGAGGGCCAGGTCGAGCTGCTCTCGGAGATCACCAAAGCCGACGCCAACGCGCTGCTGCGCCACTGGCAGCATCCGCTCGGCGAGTGGCGCCGGCCGTTCGGCGCACAGTACTTCGGCCTCGCGGTCGACGGTGAGGCAGCGGCCGTCGCCGTCTCGGGCTCCACTGTCGGCGCGAGGTCCGCCGGCTACCCGCGCCGGGAGGTCGTTGAGCTTGGGCGGATCGCCCGCTCACCCCAACATCCCGGGATCATGCGCGTGATGTTGCGCCTGTGGCGCGACTACCTCGCGCAGCGCTGGGAGCGCGACTACTGGCCCGTGGCGGCCGCCGTCTCCTACGCGCTTCCCGGCAAGGCCGGGAACCTCTACCGCCTCGACGGCTGGCGTTCCCTCGGGTTCGTCAAGCCGTGGAAGTACTCGGGCGGATACAGCAACCCGTCGGTCGCCAACAACATCGGCGACGGCCTCAAACGCCTCTACGTCTACCCCTACAACGCTGCACCTTTCCTAACGAACACGCCTACAGGAGTCTCCGGTGAAGCTCACGGCCACCAAATCAAACCTCGCTAACGCGCTCGCGGTCGCCGCGCGCGTCGCAACCAGTTCAACCGCACTCCAGGCCGCTCAGGGTGCCCTGATCGACGCCACCGGAGCGGGCGCTCTCGTCAGCGCCACCGACTTCGATACCTCGATCACGCTCCCCGTGGTCACCGAGTCGATCGACACGCCCGGGCGTGTCCTGCTTCCCGCCCGGCTGCTTCTCGATGTCGTCAAGGCGTGCCCCGGCACGACCGTGACGATCAGCCTCACCAGCGACTCGCCAGCTCGCATCGAGTCCGGCTCGGCCCGGTTTGATCTGCGCCCACGGCGGATCGAGGACTTCCCCACACTCCCAAAACCCGACCCGGCGACGACCTCACAGTTGCCGCTCGCGCCATTCATCGCGGCCATCGACCGGGTCGCGGACTCCGCCAGTCGCGACGAGACCCGGCCGCTGCTCACAGGCGTCAACATCCGCGTGACCGGCACCCAGCTGCGCGCGGTCGCCACCGACTCCTACCGGCTCGCCGTCTATCAGACCGAGCTCGACGCGCCTGCTACTCGCGAGTTTCAGCGCACCCTCCCGGCCCGTGCGTTGCAGGAGCTTGCCAAGCTCTCCAAGGTCGCCGGCGCCGAGCACCTCACCATCAGCGAAGCCGGGAGCAACTTCGTGATGCAGTTCGCTTCGATCACGCTGGCGACGCGCACGATCAGCGGCGACTACCCCAACGCCGATCAGCTCATCCCCACCGAGTGCGAGTTCAGCGTCACCTATCCCGCCGACACGCTCAACGAGACGATCAGGCGCGTCGCCCTGCTCTGTCAGAACAACACGCCAGCCATTCTTGCGTTCAACGGCATCGGACTGGAGTGCCGCGCGGACACCGCCGACATCGGCTCGGCAGCCGAAGTCATCGCAGACATCCGGCACGACGGCCCTCCGTTCACGATCGGCATCAACCCGGACTTCCTCACCCAGGCGCTCGCGCAGTACCGCGGCGAGCCGGTTCAAATGCGGCTACTCAGCCCGCTGCGACCGATGATGCTGACCGACGCCACGGGCAAGCTCTCCCAGATCCTCATGCCGATCCGGCTCAACACCCCGAACGGAGAATGAGCACCAGCGACCACAGCCGCGGCGAGCCCGAACTGCCCGCCTCTCAGGCTGGCACCCGCGTATGCGGATGCTGCCTTAGGCGGGACAGTCGAACCTCGACGCGACACTAGTTCACCAACCAACCAGGAGACCAACACCAACCATGCCCGATCTCAACACCGTAGTCATCACCGGCAACCTAACCCGCGATCCCGAGCTGCGTCAGGCTGGCTCGACGAACGTCTGCCGGCTGCGCGTCGCCGTCAACGACCGCGTCCGTGACAGCGCCACCGGCGAATGGAGCGACCGCCCCAACTACTTCGACGTGACCGTCTGGGGCGCCCAGGGCGAGAAC
>DATJRS010000065.1:0-2744 GCA_035504535.1 Solirubrobacteraceae bacterium
CGCAGGCGGCGATCGCCTTCGGCCTGGACGTACGGACACCTGGATCCAACAGCTTTGTGGCCGGTCCGGCCGGCACGCTGCATGCGCGTGTCGACGGCCGGCTTGAGGAGCGGGCAGCAGCCGAGGACGACGTCCCTGACATCGATGCCGCGGGGAGGGCGGTTGATGGCCACCACTGAGACGCAGCGTCGTGAACGCGACCGGCGACCCAGTAGCGCTGTCGCGACCATCGATCCACAGGAGCGGGCCGATGCGCTGCTCGCGCACCTTGGCAGCAGGACCGCAGGCCTTTCTGGGCGTGAGGCCGAGCGGCGGCTGGTGCAGTACGGCCGGAACGAGATCTCCCGCACCGAGACCCGGAGCCGGTTCCGCGAGCTCGCCCGGCAGCTCGTGCATCCACTCGCGTTGCTGCTGTGGATGGCGGCTGGGCTCTCGCTGGCGAGCGGCAATCGGACACTGGCCATCGCGATTGTGGCCGTGATTCTTCTTAACGCTGTGCTGGCCTACGCGCAGGAGCTCCAGGCGGAGCGGGCGACCGAGGCGCTCAAGCAGCTGCTGCCGCCGCAGGCCCGGGTGCGCAGGGACGGACACGAGTCGGAGATCGACGCGACGCTGCTCGTGCCCGGCGACATCGTGCTGGTAGCCGAGGGTGACCGGCTGTCGGCCGACGCGCGGCTGCTCGATGGATCGCTCGAGGTGGACATGGCGGCACTGACCGGCGAGTCCCAGCCAGTGGTGCGCAGCGCCGCGGCGATCAGACGAGCGTCGTCGGTGATCGAGTCCGACGATCTCGTGTTCGCCGGTACCTCGTGCACAGGTGGAGAGGCGCAGGCGGTCGTGTACGCGACCGGCATGGCCACACAGCTTGGCCGGATCGCCGCCCTGTCACAGCGCGTCACGGCCGAGATCAGCCCTCTGCAGCGCCAGGTCAACCGGGTCGCCTGGCTGATCGCGGCGATTGCGGTGGCGGCCGGGATCCTGTTCTTCTTCGCGGGGACGACCCTGGCCGGTCTGTCGCTCGCGGCGGCGGTCACCTTCGCCATCGGTCTGCTGGTGGCGAACGTGCCCGAGGGGCTGCTCCCGACGATCACGCTGTCGCTGGCCGGCGGCGTGCGGCGAATGGCCGCGCGACGTGCGCTGGTCAAGCGGCTCACGGCAGTCGAGACGCTGGGTTCGACCGACGTGATCTGCACCGACAAGACCGGCACGCTCACGGAAGGAAAGATGAGCGTGAAACTCCTCTGGGTGGCGGGCGACGAGCTCGACCTGGCGTCCGCGGCAGCCTCGCCGCCACCGGGGCTGTTCGATGGCCTGGTCCGGACGGCGGTGCGGTGCAACAACGCCGAGCTGGAGCGTGATGGCGATGACTGGAGGCGCGCCGGCGATCCGACCGAGAGCGCGCTGCTGGTCGCTGCCGAGCGACTCGGCTTCGACGTGCTCGCCGCCCAGCGCGAGCGAGAAGCCAGGCGCAAGAAGGTGTTCCACTTTGACCCTCACCTCAAGCGGATGACCACGCTTGATGAGGAGTCCCCCGGCGAGCTGTGGTACCACGCCAAGGGCGCGCCGCTTGAACTGCTCGGGCTGTGCACGGCAATCCGCACGGCGGAGGGCGATCGACCGATCACCGACGCTGACCAAGCGCAGGTGCGCGCCGCCTTCGAGCGGTACGCCGGCCGAGGGCTGCGGGTGCTGGGGTTCGCCGCAAGGCACGTGGCGAACGTCGAGGATGGAGCGCGCGAGACGGTCGAATCGCATCTGACCTTCCTTGGGCTGATCGGGCTCGAGGACCCCCCGCGCCCGGAGGTGGCCGATGCGGTGGTCAGCTGCAAGCGCGCCGGGATCCGCATCATCGTGGTCACTGGCGATACGGGTCTCACTGCAACCGCAATCGCGCGTGAGGTGGGAATCGTCGAGGGCGAGCCGACCGTGATCAGCGGCGTTGAGCTAGACGCGATGTCGCAGGAGAAGCGCGACGCGCTGCTGCACGAAACCAACGAGTTGATCGTCGCCCGCAGCAATCCCGAGACCAAGCTGCACATCGTCGACGCGCTGCGCGCCGAGGGGCACACCGTGGCGATGACCGGCGACGGCGTGAATGACGCGCCGGCGCTGCGGCGGGCCGACATCGGCGTGGCGATGGGAGCCTCCGGGACCGACGTCGCGCGTGAAGCCGCCACGATGGTCCTCACTGACGATAACTTCGCCTCGATCGTCGCCGCAGTTGAAGAGGGGCGTGTCGTCTACGACAACATCCGCAAGTTCATCACCTACATCTTCGTCCACGCGATCCCGGAGGTGGCCCCGTTCCTCCTCTACGCGCTGGCCGGCGGTGCGATCCCCCTGCCCCTCACCGCGCTGCAGGTGCTAGCGATCGACCTCGGTACCGACACCGTTCCCGCGCTCGCCCTTGGACGCGAGCCGGCCGAGCCGGGGATCATGGATCGGTCACCGAGACCGCGGGAGGCGGGCATCATCAGCCGGGCGATGCTGTCACGCGCGTGGCTGCGCCTCGGGGTCCTAGAGGCGCTGCTGGTGACCGGCGGCTACTTCTTGGTGATGCTCACCGCCGGGTGGTCTCTGGGCGACCACACGGGGAGTGGCACCCCGCTGCACCACGCCTATCTCCAGGCCACGACGATGACCTGGGCGGGCATCGTCGCTTGCCAGATGGGTGCCGCGTTCGCGGTGCGTACCAACCACGCCTCGCTGTTCGAAGTGGGGGTGCTATCGAACCGGCACCTGCT
>DATJRS010000066.1:0-7052 GCA_035504535.1 Solirubrobacteraceae bacterium
CGGCCACATAAGCATCTTGAGTTTCGGGGTTTTTGCTGGTTGAGGAGGGTTTTCGGGGTGGAGCGCGATGGGTGTTTGGTGGCAGGGGGCATCGGCGGTTTCCCGAACTGGGTGGTGTCCAAGCCAACCCGTAGGGGGTCACCGTCGATGCCCGTTTTGCCATCTTCGCTGATGGGGGTCTTGTCCCTGCTGGCGCCGGCGTTCACGGCGCCGTCGTTTGAGAATTTCTGCGCTCTTGGATATGGGTTCATCGCCCGGGTCGGGGAGCACACGATTACCGGGATGTGGCAGGCGGCCCGTCTGGCGGGCTGGGTGCATCACTCCCGTGCGCACTGGTTCTTCGCTCGCGCTCGCTGGTCACCGGATCGGCTCGGGGTGATCTTGTTGGACTTCCTGATCGAGCGGTTCCTGGATGCCTCGGAGTCGTTGTTGGTCGCGATCGATCTGACCGTGTTCGAGCGCTCGGGACGCAAGGTCCACGCCGCCTGGTGGTTGTATGAGGGTGACGGCCCCTCGCGGTATCGGCAGATGCGTTTCGGCAACGGATTCGTGGTAGCCGGGCTGGTGCTCGCCCTCCCCGGGCTCGGCCGGCGGGTGTGGTGTCTACCGGTGCTGTTCCGGCTCTGGGTCCCCGGCCCGAGACCCCGACGCCGCCGCGCCGTGCCGGACAGGCGCCTGACGCAGACCGAGCTCGCCAGAGAGCTGATCGAGCTGATCGCCCGGCGCTACCCGGCCAGGCGGATCGACGTGATCGGCGACGGCGCATACGCGTGCAGCGCGATGCGCGAGCTGCCCGCTAACGTCACGCTGACCGCCCGGCTGCGCAACAAGGCGGTGATCTACGCCCCGCCAGCACCGCACACCGGCCGCGGCCGGCCCCGCAAAAAAGGCGACCGCCTGGGCTCGGTCCAAGAACTCGCCCACGCCCCCGACCCGGCCTGGCAGCAACTCGACATTCCCGGCCAACGCACCGCGACCGTCCGGCAAGTAAACGGCCTGTGGTACTCGGTCTGGAAATCCCAACCCGTCACCGTGCTACTCGTCCGCGATCGGCACCGCAAAAACGAGCTCGGGATCGCGATCATCACCACCGACACCCACGCCACCCCCGCGCAGATACTCGAGCGCTACGCCAAACGGTGGACGATCGAGATGTGCTTCCACGACGCCAAAAGCATCACCGGCGTCGGCCAAGCCCGCAACCGCACCCCCCAAGCCGTCGAGCGCACCGTCCCCTTCGGAATGCTCTGCCACACCATCACCATCACCTGGTACACGCTGCACGGCAATCCCACCGCCGACGTCGACCGCGCCCGCCGACGCGCTCCCTGGTACCGCGCAAAACGCGACCCCTCCATGCCCGACATCCTCGCCAGCCTCCGCCGCGAACTCATCCGAGCCGAATTTCAGCGACAACAGCACCCCAACCACAAACACCAACAAAACCATCACGCCCCGACTCACCAAACCCAAACCGCCGCCTAAAACCACGAAACTCAAGAAGCATGGTCACCATGCTTATGTTGCCTTTGGGGCGCGGGCGGCGGAGGTTTGCCGCGCTTTACAGAGGGCTCAGGCGGTGTGCGACTCGAGGAACCCGAGCATCCGGCGCCAGGCGTCTTCGCACGCTTCTGCGTAGTCCTCGTAGCGCCGGTCGAAGAACGAGTGCGGGGCGCCCGGGTACACGTGAATCTCGTGATCGCGCCCGGCGGCGGTTAGCTTCGCGTCGAACTCCTCGACCTGCTCGACCGGGATGCCCTGGTCCGCGCCACCGAACAGCCCGAGCAGCGGCACCGTGATGTCGCCGGCGCGCTCGAGCGGGCCGTCGACGCCGAACCGCGTGCCGGTGAGCACGCCGTAGAAGCCGATCACCGCGCTCAGGTCGGGCATGTCCGCGCCGGCGAGGAACGACTCGAACCCGCCGAGGCAGAAGCCGACGGTGGCGACCTTGCCGGCGCCCGTCCGCTCGCGGAGCGCTTCGATCGCGGCGGCCGCGTCCTGCTGGACGCCCGGGACCGTCAGCTGCTGGACGTGCGGCATGTACTCGAACTCCTCGTCGCGTGGCCCGAGGCCCGCGGTCCGCCCGAAGTAGTCCATCGCGATCGCGTGGTAGCCGGCCTGCGCGAACCGCTCGGCCAGCTCCGAGTAGAACGGATACAGGCCGCGCACGTCGGGGAAGATCAAGACGCCGGCGCCACGGTCCGACGCGCTCTCGGCGAGCGCGGCCGAGAAATGTGTGCCGTCGGCCGAGGTGAGCTCGAGCACTTCCGCCCCCGCGCCACCGGCGATCGGGGCGAGCAGCAGATCCTCAGGCGGCGCCGGCGGCCGGGCGTCGAAGTCGAAGCACATCGGGCTCGACAGAATACGGGTATGAACGAAGCTACGACCTCCGCCACCGACCCGACCACGTTCCGCGCCCAGTTCCCCGTGCTTGAACGGCTCTCTTACCTGAACGCCGGAACCGAGGGCCCGATTCCGCGCGCCGCGGCCGACGCGGTCCGCCGGCGAATCGACTCCGAGGCGGAGGGCGGACGCTGCGGGCGCCCGTACTTCGAGGCGCTGATGGAGCTCGCCGGCCAGGCGCGCGCCGGCTACGCCACCGCGCTTGGTTGCGATCCGTCCGAGGTCGCGCTCACGGGCTCGACCACCGACGGCGTCAACACCGTGATCGCGGGGCTCGACCTGCGCGCCGGCGATGAGATCGTCACCTCCGACCAGGAGCATCCCGGTTTGCTCGCGCCGCTCGGTCGGGCTCGCCGGCGCCACGGGGTCGAGGTCCGCGTCGTGCCGTTCGCCGAGATTGCCGGCGCGGTCTCGAGCACCACCCGGCTGGTCGCCTGCTCGCACGTGTCGTGGGTCGGGGGCGAGGTCGCGGACGTGCCGGCGCTGGTCGCCACCGGGGTGCCGCTGCTGCTCGACGCCGCCCAGGCGCTCGGGGCGGTGCCGATCAACGTGCACGAGCTCGGCGTCGACTTCTACGCCGGCTCGGGCCAGAAGTGGCTGTGCGGCCCTGAGGGAAGCGGCGCGCTGTTCGTGCGGCCCGACCGGCTGGACGATCTGCTCGTGCCGTGGCCTGGCTACGGATCGGTGGCGGACGCGTCCAAGGCGCTCGAGTTCGAGCAGGCCGAGGGCGTCAAGCGCTTGGACCACGGCTTCCCCGCCGGGATGCGCAGCGCGTGGGCGACCGCGTCACTCGGCGTGTTCGAGGACGCGGGCTGGGACTGGGTGCACGAACGCGCCGCGACGCTGGCCGCGCGGCTCGCCGACCGGCTCGCCGAGCGGGGGCTGTCGGTATGGCCCCGGGGGCGTTCGACGCTCGTGTCGTGGAAGGCCGAGGATCCCGACGCCGAGGTGGCGCGGCTCGCCGGCGAGGGCGTGATCGTTCGGAGCATCGTGGCGTTCGGGTTGGTGCGGGCATCGGTTGGCGCGTGGACGTCAGAGGACGAGATCGAGCGGCTGGTGGCGCTGGCCGCTGTGTGATCTTTTTTGGGTCTCGCTTCGCTCGACGTCCGTGGGGCCGGTTCCGCAGGGCATCCATGCCCTGCGGGCGTGGTCGCTTTCCCTTGAAACGCTGAGAGTCGGCGTCGCAACGTCAACGGCGGCACCTGGAGATTGGTGGGGTCGTCCCCGGGGGCGGATCGCGGCTCCCGGATCATGCGTGACACGCCATTTGACGCGGTTTGGTGTGACCGTGGCCTGTCAGGCATGTGGGGCATGCGTGAGAGGCCACGGTCGCGGGATTCGCGCTCGAGTGGCAGGTTACGCATGCTCCGCGGCGCTCCGGCACGGATAGGGGGACACCACACCCATGCTCCAGGTGCCGCCGTTAAATGCCTCGCTGACTCTCAGCCATCCAAGGGTGCGCGACAAACGCCCGCAGGGCATGGACGCCCTGCGGAACGGCCCCATGGACGTCGAGCGCAGCGAGACCCAGAGAAATCAGCCGCCCAACACGCGTTCGGGGTGCGTGTAGACGTTCGTGCTGCCCCGCCGGGTGAACCCGCACAGCGTCATCCCGCGGTCCTCGGCGAGTGAGACCGCGAGTGAGCTGGGGGCGCCGACGCCGACGAGGATCGGGGCGCCGGCGACGGCCGCCTTCTGGACGAGCTCGAACGACAGCCGGCCGCTGACGCACAGGATCCGCTCGCCGAGTGGGACGAGGCCGTCGAGCAGCGCGCGCCCGACCACCTTGTCCATCGCGTTGTGGCGCCCGACGTCCTCGCGCGTCAGCAGGAGCGCGCCGGTCGGCTCGAACAGGCCGGTGGCGTGGACGCCGCCGGTCCGCTCGAACGCCGGCTGCTCGAGCTTGTCGGGCAGGCCGGCGAGGAACGACCGGGTGACGGTCGGCCCGGCGGGAAGGGGTGCGCTGTGGACCGCGACCTCCTCAAGCGCGCCCTTGCCGCACACGCCACACGACGAGGTCGTATAGAAGCGGCGCTCGCCGGGGTTGCGGGTCAGCGGACCGGTGACCTCGACCGTGTTGTTCGCGAAGTCGTCGGTCGGACCCGCGGCGTGCGGTCCGTCGATCAGGCCCTCCCCGTACAGGAACCCGAGCGCGAGCTCCTCGTCATGGCCCGGCGTCCGCATCGTGATGACGAGCGGGACCCCGTCGACCCGGATCTCGAGCGGCTCCTCGACCGCGACCTCGTCGTCGCGGCCGTCGTGGTGGACCTTCGTGAACGTGAAGGCGCTCACTCCGCCGGCCAGAAGTCCGAGTCGATCACGGAGTCGCCGGCGTGGTGGGGCCCGACGACGACGAACTCGAGCCCGTCGGGTCCGGCCTCGAACGCCCGGGCTGACTCGGGGGCGATCCGGATCGCGTCGAGTGGGCGAACGTCGCGGATCTCGTCGTCGATCTTGACCCGGCCGCTTCCGCCGAGCACGACGAACACCTCCTCGGCGTGCTGGTGGCGGTGGCCGAACGCCTGCCGCACCCCCGGGCGCAGGCGCTGATGGCTGAGGCCGGTGCGGACCGTGTCCAGTGGCCGGTTCGCGAACCGCGCCTCGCCCTGCTCGCCGAACCCGAACCGCGTCGCCATGTCCTCGACATCCTCGAGGTTGACGAGCGTGTACCCGGCGCCGCCCGCGAGGTAGCCGACGCCGCCGAGTGGCTCGAGCTCGGTCAGCTCGGGGTTGGTATCGAGCAGGGCGTTGACCTGTGCGACGCGTGCCTTGCCGGCGTCGGTCTGTAGTTGCTCGAGGGAGCCGTCGAGCGCTTCCTGGCTCAGCCACAACTCGGTCACCCACACGACGTCGGGCTCCGAGACCGCGCGGTTGATCAGGTAGAGCTCGCAGCCGGCTGCCTCGCGGAGCGAGTCGGCGGCCGCCAGCAGCAGCTCCGCCAGCTCGTCGCCGCGACCTGGCTGCGCGGTGAACTTCACGTAGCGTCCGACTCCCGTCACCGGGAGTAATCCTATGAGAGGGGCGGATTCAGGCGAGGGCCGGCTCGGCGCGGAGCTCGTCCTCGTTGGACAGCAGCTCGCGCTCGAGTTCGCCGTCCGCCCCGATCCGGTACGCGCCGCTCCGGGTCAACGGCGGCGAGTAGGCGTGGATCGTCACCGCGGGACCATCGCCGGCGTGGAGCACGCGGTGGATCGCGGTCGCCGGCACGGTGAAGACGTGGCCGGGGCCGACCACCCGCGAGCGCGGCTCATCCCCAAGCCGCAGGCGGTCCTCGCGGACCTGACCCGAGATCACGGCGATCGCGGCCGACGACTCGTCGTGGTCGTGGTAGCCGGTGTCCTGGTCCTCGCTCCAGCAGATCACCCAGGCGTTGACGTCTTGCTCGTCGACGATCTGCTCGTACACGCGGACGTCGGAGGCGTGGTGGACGAGGTGGCGCCACCGGTCGGGGGTGGCTGCCAGTTCCGCGACGAAGTCTTCGAGCTCTGCCGGCGTGAAGCTCATCCCGATCGAATATAGCACTAAATCGATTGACTTACTATTGAGGAGAATAGGGGCGCGATGAGGGGCATACCGCGGCCGATCCTGTTCAAGCTCGCGACCAGCGAGCGGTTCGAACGCTCGGTGCGTGGCGCGCCCGGCGGTGAACGGGTCGCGTATAGCCTCGCGTCCCGGTATGTCGCGGGCACGACCGCCGGCGACGCGCTCGCGACCGCGCGCAGACTCGCGGCGAAGGCGGTCCACTCCTCGATCGACTTCTTCGGCGAGAACGTCACCGATCCGGATGAGGCGGACCGCGTCGCGGACGCGTACGTCGCGCTCGCCGGCCGACTCGCAGCAGACGCGCCACCTGGGACGTACCTCTCGATCGACCTCTCCCACATCGGGATCGACGAGCCGGGGGACGGCGCCGAGAGGCGTCTCGAACGGATTGCCGGCGCGCTCCCGGCTGGCGCCCGCATCCAGGTGGGCGCCGAGCAGGCCGGGCGGGTCGACCGGATCCTCGACGCCGTGCTCGCGGTGGCGCGGGGCGGCGGGCCGGTGGCGGCGACGGTCCAGGCCAACCTCCGTCGGAGTCCCGCGGACGCGGACAAGCTCGCCGAGGCAGGGGTGCCGATCCGCCTGGTCAAGGGCGCCTACGTCGAGACGCCCGCGCTCGCCCACGCCTGGGGCGACGAGACCGACATCGCGTTCATCGACCTCGCGTACGCGCTCCACAACGCCGGCGCGACGCTGTCCCTGGGAACGCACGATCCGGTGATCCGCGAGGCGCTATTGCCGGCGCTCGGCGGCGCCGTCGTCGAGATGCTGCTAGGCGTCCGTAGCGAGGAGCTCGAACCGCTGGCAGCGAGGGGCGTGCCCGTCCGCGTTTACGTCCCGTACGGCGACCGCTGGTTCCGGTATGCGATGCGCCGCGCCGCCGAATCCCGCGGCGCGCCCTGATCAGAAAACCCCCGCAAGATCTGCTCGTTGAATAGCGTTCGGTAGTAAGGGACCGAACGGCACAGGCCGCTGCCTGCCGGGCTGGGATCCGTGCCTCCTCGAACCGGTCCGGGTGCACAACATGCCTTTGAAGGGAGGCTGAATCGAAAATGACCTCCGGGGTTGCGATAGTGGTTGGGTCAGGCGGCCTCGGGGAGGGGTTCGAT
>DATJRS010000067.1:0-8913 GCA_035504535.1 Solirubrobacteraceae bacterium
GCCGGTGCCTGAGCGGGTTCGTCTTGAGTTTCTCGTTGGTCTGCAGGAGGCGCTGAGCGGCGAGCTGAAGTTCAATTCGTGGGTGGATTTGACGCGGCTGGTCAGGCGGCTGTCACGGATGCGAACCCGGTCGCTGCTTGACCTGGCCGAGCCACCGCTTCGGACCAACAGAGCGCAGATGTTGCTCGCCCGGGTCCGGTGGGCGGTCGAGCGCGCGCTGCTGGATCCTGAGGATGAGCTCTCGCGTGACGTGTGGCGGCTGGGTCTTTTGCGTGGCGACGGTGGGCACAAGCGACTCGACATGACGGTCATCTCACAGCCGTGGCTGCGGGAGATTTACCGGGACTGGGCTCGCGAGGCGCTGGCCGGCCGTTCGATTCACTATCTGCGTGGCACGTTGTGCCAGATCAGGCGCCTGAGCGAATCGCTACGCACCCGCCGCGACGGCGGCCGCGATCGCCGGGCTGTGGGACGGCGTGACGTCGAGAATTTCTTGATGTATCTCGCCGGCCTGGCGTCCACCGGGAAGATCGCGATCAACGGTCAGGCTGACTGCGTCACGATGGTCAGGTTCCTGCTGCGCCGGGCGCGTGACCGGGGTCTGACCGCCGCCGACGGGCCACTGCACGGGTTGGCGGACACGTTCGCGTTCTTTGAGGGAGACATCCCTCAGCGGCAGGAGCACGACCCTGATGATGAGATCGGCCGCAGCCTCCCGAACACGGTGATCAAACAACTCGCCTCCCCGCAAGCGCTGAGAGTGTTCGCCGAGTTCGCGACCGCGGAGGTGGTTGACGCGGCCGAGTTGTTGATCCGCACCGGCCGGCGCCCGGCGGAGGTCTGTCATCTGAAAGCGACGTGTTTGCAGTGGGATGAGCGCGTCGGTGATGACGGGACGCTTGACCGTCAGCCGGTGCTGGTCTACCGGCCGGAGAAGACGCCGAAGCGATCAAAGCGCCTCCCGGTCCACGCGCGCGATGCGCTGATCATCAAACGAGCGGAGGATCGCGCAAGAGCACGGTTTCCGGAGGTGGCGCCGGAGAAGCTGGCGCTGTTTCCGCGCCAAACCCAGAACCGGTCAGGGACGGTGCCGATGAACTCGCATCGCGTCGCGATCGGGTTGCGTGAGTGGATGCGTCGACTGCCGCAGCTGCTTGCCAGCGACGGCTCAGCCTATGACCGCAGAAGGGTGGTGCTTTATGCGTTCAGGCATTCCTACGCCCAGCGGTTGGCTGATCAGAACTGTCCGCCGCACCTGTTGATGGACATCATGGACCACCGCAGCTTCCGAACCACCGAGGGGTACTGCCGGGTGCGTCAGGATCGTCGTCGCGAGGCCGCCGACCTTGGGCAGCGGTGGCAGTGGGACGCCCGCGGCAACGAGCTTCAGATGATCATCGAGCGGTTCGCCGAATCTGACGAGGCCCGCCTCGCGGTTGGGTCGACCGCGATCCCCTACGGCGCGTGTGTTGAGCCCTCTAACGTCGCCGCGCTCGGTTCCGCCTGCCCCTATCGGATGCGGTGCATCGGCTGCAAGCACTTCCGGACCGACCTGACCCACCTCGGGGCGCTTGAGAAATACCTCACCGACCTGTTGGCGGCGCGTGAGCGGATCCTGGCCGTCTCTGACGAGTTGGCTGACTGGGCCAAACGCGACGCCATGCCCTCCGATGAGCACATCGACCGCGTCCGTTACCTGATCCGCCGGATGCGCGAGAAGATCGACAGCCTCGCCCCCGGTGAGGCCAAGGAGGTTCACCGCATCCTCGGCAGTCAGGCCAGCGACCGCCGCGAGCTTGGTGACCTCGCACCGGCCTCGTTCGGATTGAACGTGATCGCGGTCACCCCAGCGTTTGACCCGGCAACGAGTAATGCCTGAGCACCTGACCGAGCATCACCGTGTGATCTCCCAACAGAAGCGCGAGATGGTGCTGCGTGCCGCGGACGCGATGATCATGCAGGGCGTGGCGTTTCATTGGACGACACTCGCTCGGCGTGCCGGGGTGAGCGTGAAATTCATCAACGACCCCAAGCACGCCGACCTGAAGGCGCGGGTCAAGGAGAAGCTCGCGGCCGCCTACGACCAGCAAGCCGCGCGAGCGGTCGCGGCGAGCCACGCGACCGCGGCGCAGCTGCGGGTCAAGATCGCCAACCAGGCAGCGCAGCTACACCGCCAGGACCAGGTCATCAAGGTGCTTGAGCGCAAGCTCGGCGAACACCTCGGCAGCGAGATCGCCCACGAGTTGCCGTTGATCACCGGCGCCGCGCTGCACATCAAGCCCGACGGTGAGCGGATCGCGGAACTCGAGCACCGTGTCGTCGAGCTCGAGGACGAGCTGCTCGCACGTCAGGAGTCGATCGACGCTCTGCGGACCGCGCTACGGCAGGGAATCCGGCAAGGAGCGTTCGAGTGACTGGCTGGCCGGCAGCGGTCGCAGAGGCCGCGTTCCATGGGCCGGCGGGCGAGTTCGTGCTGCGCACCGAGCCGCACTCAGAGGCACACCCGATGGCGCTGCTGACCCAGTTCCTGGTCGCGTTCGGGACCGCATGCGGCCGCGGCGCGCACTACCAGGTCGAGGCCGATCATCACTACCCCAACGAGTTCGCCATCCTCGTCGGTGCCTCGAGCAAGGGCCGCAAGGGCTCCTCCTGGGGGCACGTCCGGCGGGTGATCGGCGAGGCCGATCCCACCTTCGCGCAGCACTGCCTGGCCAGCGGTCTGAGCTCGGGAGAAGGGCTCATCGCCCAGGTCCGCGACGCCACCCCCGACGAGAACGGTGACAGCGCTGAGCACGACGACAAACGCCGGCTCGTGCTCGAGCAGGAGTTCGCTCAGGTGCTCAAGGTCCTCTCCCGCGAGGGCAACACCCTGTCGCCGATCGTCCGCCAAGCCTGGGACGGCGACGCTTTGCAGACGATGGTGCGCAACAACCCGCTGCGCGCCAGCGCCGCGCACATCGGCGTCATCGGCCACATCACCAAGGACGAGCTGCTGCGCTACCTCACCGCCACCGAGCTGGCCAATGGCTTCTTCAATCGCTTCCTCGTGCTTGCGGTCGACCGCTCCAAGCTGTTGCCGTTTCCCACCGCCATCGACCCTCACCAGTTGGCGGAGGTCCGCGACCGGGTGCGCGTCGCGCTGCGGTTTGCGACCGAGCCGCGACCTATCTCGTTTGATCGGGCTGCGCGGGAGCGGTGGATTGCCGCCTACCCCGAGCTGTCGGCCGGACAGCCCGGCCTGGCCGGCGCGGCGACCGCCCGCGCCGAAGCGCACGTCGTCCGTTTGGCACTGATCTACGCGCTGCTGGACTGCTCTGCGCAGATCGCGATCGATCACCTCGAGGCCGCCCTCGCCGTTTGGCGCTACAGCGCCGACTCGGCCCGCTGGATCTTTGGTGACAGCCTGGGGGATCAGACAGCGGATGAGATCTGGGCCGCGACCAAAGACCGTCCTACCGGGGTGACCCGAACCGAGGTCTCTGACATGTTCAGCCGCAACAAGAAACGCCGCGAGATCGACCGGGCGCTCACCGTGCTCGAAGACGCCGGCCGGCTGCAGCGCCAATCCCACACCGATGGACGCGGGCGGCCCGCTGAGATCTGGCGGCCGGTGACTCGCAGCGCCGCCTAGCCATCGACAACGCCGTCGGGTCTGGGTCGCGCAACCCGCCGGTCTGACCGCGACTGCCGCACCTGTGTCGCAGCGTCGGACGGCCCGCTGCGTGCCCGCCGCCCTGAGTGTGGCAGCCCTGCGGGCTGCGATGGGGCGGCGCAGGCCCGCAGTGGGCGGGCCCGAACGCCAGGAGGCGATCATGGCTACCAAGTCATCGCGCCGGTTCACCGACCAACAGCGCACCGAGCGTCGTCGTCAAGACCGAGAGCGTCTGCAACAGGCCGCCCGCGAACTGCTCAGCTCTGAGGGCTGGCAGCGGTGGGTGCGCATCCGCGGGATGTTTCACGCCTATTCGGCTTACAACTGCATGCTGCTGGCCGCCCAATGCCACCAACGAGGGATCCTCCCCACCCACATCGCCGGGTTTCGAACCTGGCTCAAGCTCGGACGATCGGTCCGCAAAGGCCAGACCGCGCTGAGGATCCTTGCCCCGATCACCGTCAAAGACCGAGACCAGCACGCCGGCGAGCAGACAGACCAGCGACACGTGTTTTTCAAGACTGCGTTCGTGTTCGATGTCTCGCAAACCGAGATTTTGCCCGGAGCCGAGCCGGCCTCTCTGGACCCGCCTCACCAGCCGCTGACCGGCGACTCCCACGCGCACCTGCTCGTCCCTATGGTGAACTTCGCAGCCTCCCTCGGGTTTGCCGTCTGCTTCGAGTCGATCCCCGGCCCGACAGGCGGATGGTGCGAGCCACAGGCCAAGCGGATCGTCATCGACTCCGACGCGCCGGCCAACGCGCAGCTGCGCACCTTGATCCATGAGTGCGCCCATGCTCTGGGCATCGACTACCACTCGCACACGCGCGAGCAAGCCGAGGTGATGGTCGAAACCGTTACGGTGCTCGCCGCGTCAACCGTCGGTCTGGCCGTCGACACCGAGAGCGTCCCTTACGTCGCCGGCTGGGGCGAGGACGGCGCGCTTGACGCGGTCACCGAGTTCGCCGAGACCATCGACCGCGTCGCGCGACGCATCGAGAACGCGCTCCTCGCCGTCGACCCCCAGCCAGACACCATCCCCGCCGCAGCCTAAAGCGCCCGGTCGCCCGCCCTTACCCGCCAGCGTTTCAGATCACGTCTCAAATGGGCACTGCTCGTGCAGCGCTTCGCCGTCCACCACTGGTGTGGGTGCGTCAAACCGGGCATAGAGCCGGGACCCGCACCGCGTGCAGATGGCGATGCTCTCCAGGTCGTGACGCAACCACTGGTTGACCTGATGTCCCCACGTCCGGGCTTGTCCGGCCAGGCCCCGGAGCACCTCCACGCGATCCAACTCGCGGCTCAGCTCGGCCAGCTCCTGATCCTCCGGGATCTTCCGCTGCCGGGCGGCGATCGCGCGGTCACCATCGCGCATCGTGATCACGCGGATCTTGTCGGCCCGCGCCTTGGCCCGGATCTCCGCCCGCCATTCCTCGGGATCAACGCCCTCGGGCGAGCTCACGCGCCCGCGCCGCAACAGCTCCGCATAATCGCCCCCCGGCCGCTCAAGAAAATCCTCAGCGATCCGCCGAAACCGCGCGTCATTCTCTGGGTTCACTCTTCACCTCGACGATCGCCAAACATCAAGAACAGCCTAAGCCGACCACCCCATCGCCGGCGGGCTGCCCGCGCTCGCGATCTCGCATCTTCGTTTCTTTCGTACTGCGTCTCTGCGTGGCGCCTCGCCGCACAACCCCATGACGGTGCCAGTCGACACCGACACAAAACCCTTCAGGAATAAGGAGTCAAAGCCATGCAGGAGCAGAAAAAGGATCTCCAGCTCCCCGCCCCTGAGCTCGCCGAGCGCCGAGACGGGCAGCGCGCCCCGGAGACGGTGCTGGTCGACCCGAGCCACGAGCTCCAGTCCTACGTGCAGGCGCTCGCGCGCCGCGCCGAGGCCGTCCGCGGCCGGATGGTCACGCCGGAGGAGGACAACATGCTCAAGGTCACCACCGACGGCCGCAAAGCCGCGCTCGACACCCGGCTCGTCACCGGGCAGAACGCCTCGACACCCGGCAAGCTCGACCGCGCCGCCAACACCATCGCCCGCCTCTGGCGCGAGCACCGCGACCAGATCTACCGCACCACGTCCGGCGACCCCTCGCCGACCACAGGCGCGCTGCAGATCGTCTTCTGCGATCTCTCGACACCCAACCCGGATCGGTGGAACGCCTACGAGGAGCTGCGCCAGCTGCTCGCCGCCCGAGGCCTCCCCGCCCAACAGGTCAGGTTCATCCACGAGGCGCGCAACGACGCCGAGAAGGCCCGCCTGTTCGCCGCCTGCCGCGCCGGCCACATCTCGGTGCTGGTCGGCTCGACG
Source organism: Solirubrobacteraceae bacterium (assembly GCA_035504535.1). Classification (GTDB taxonomy): domain Bacteria; phylum Actinomycetota; class Thermoleophilia; order Solirubrobacterales; family Solirubrobacteraceae; genus Palsa-465. The sequence continues at coordinate 5,973 of DATJRS010000067.1, forward strand.
GAGAAGATGGGGGTGGGCACCAACATCCAGGACCGGTGCATCGCGATCCACCACCTCGACTGCCCATGGCGCCCGGCCGACATCGAGCAGCGCGACGGCCGCGGCGTGCGCCAAGGCAACCAGAACCCCGAGATCCACATCATCCGCTACGCCACCCAAGGAAGCTTCGACACCTACAGCTGGCAAACCGTCGAGCGCAAAGCCCGGTTCATCAACCAGGTGATGCGCGGCCGCCTCGACGTCCGCGAGATCGAGGACATCGGCGAGAACACCCTGAGCTTCGCCGAGGTCAAAGCGCTCGCCTCGGGCGACCCGCTGATCCTCGACAAAGCCAAGATCGACGCCGAAGTAACCCGCCTGCACCGCCTTGAGCGCGCCTGGCAACGCGCCCAGCACACCCTCAAGGGCACCATCGCCAGCGCCGAGGCCCGCGCCACCGCGCTCGCCGAACAGATCGCCACCGTGCGCGCGGCCGCCGAGCAGCGCACCGACACCCGCGGCGAGCACTTCCGTATGACCGTCGACCGACAACACGTCGCCTCCCGGGGAGACGCCGCGCAGCTCCTCTCCGCCCGGCTGCAACAGCTCCCCTACGGCCAGCGCGTCCCGATTGGCGAGCTCGCCGGCCTGTCCGTCGACGGCGAGATCACCGCCGGCACCAACGGCCGCCCGGTCGTCCAGCTCACGTTCCACGGCCTCCCGGCTGCGCCAGCGACGCTCGAGCGCGCCCAGCTCGCCGAGTCCGGCCTGTCGCTCGTGCGCCAGCTCGAGCATCGCGCCGCCACCCTGCCCGAGCTCCACGACCGCCTCCACGCAGACCGCTCCGCCGCCCTGCGCGAGCACGCCACCGCCCGCGAGCAGCTCGCCCGCCCGTTCAAGTACGCAGACCATCTCACCGACGCCCGCGATCGCCAGCGGCAGATCGACGCGCAGATCAGCACCCGCCACGCGCAGAACCAGCAGCCCGAACCGACACCGGCGGCGCTGGCGGATCCGATGCGGGCCACCCGTGCCGCGGCGTTTCCGAGCGCCGCGAGCTCGCGGCCGCCGATCGCCATGCCTGCGGCGGACCCGTCTCATCTCCCGTCCCGGCCGCCGGCGCGCGGACCCGCCCGCGGGCGATAGACCGTTCAGGCTGGGGGAGGGATGCCCCAGACGGTGCTGGCATGCTCCAGCGAGGCCTCGGGGATCTCGACCACGACGGGCTCCTCAACCAGCTCCTCCACGAGCGCGCGTAGCTCGGCGGCGTGATCGAGCAGGCACGCCCGCGGATGCGACACCCCCGGGAACCCGCCGAGGACCTGCTGCTCGAAGCTCGCCGCACGCCCGGGCGCCAGTCGCATGTGCGTCACCGCCGTCTGCCCCGACAGGTCGGCGACGTAGGCGGAGACCAGCGACAGCGAATGTCGCTCCAGGACCGTGATGACCGTGACGACGTAGGCGCTCGCGTTCTCGATCGTGCACGCGCACCGCTCGGTCCACGACTCGCTGCGCACCTCCACACCGGACAGCTCCAACTGCATCCCAGGATCATCACCGCCAGCCAAGACAACGCGCGCGACCGGCAGCGGGGAGGGAAGAGTCCAAGGCACGCCTCCGGCGCGCCACGGTGAGCTTTCACCCCTCGGTCGGTGAACAGATCCTTCGGGATCGTGGCTTGGCTTGCCGGCGGATCAAGCAGAAAAGAGCCCCGCCCGCGCCCACAGGTAGCCCGGCCTTCGGCCCCGAGCGTGAACGGCGCGGGCGGTACAGCGAGAGTCCAGTTTTTCTGCTTGACAGCCGTCTGCGCCGGCGCCTGACCCTCGGCCATGTTCACCGACCGAGGAGCCGAAACAGTGAGGGAAACGGCACAGCAGACACAGACGCGCACCGCGATCCCCCGCCCGGCCAGCCTGGCCATCGACCCGGACCGGCTGGAGCGGATGTGGGCGATGACCCCGGCACAACGCCGCCAAGCCGCCCAGCGCGGCCAGCTCTCCCTCGGCGAGATGCTCAAATGGGCCTCCCGCCGCCCGCACGAAGTCCCGATCGTCAACGGCGAGCTCTTCTTCATCACCGCCTACCTCGCCGACAACGAGGACAGCCCGCGCGACGCGCAGGCGTTCTGGGACGGCGAGTACACGCCCGTGCCCCAGACGCGGCCGTCGGCCGCCGCCAGCGACACGTCCCCCGAAGGGAGGCGCTGATGCCGCTCCAGGCCTCACGCACGATCGGAACCGGCGACGGCTGGGAGCGCACCGACAGCGGCATCCTCCTACCCGACTGGGCCGACCTCCCCGACACGCCGCCGGCCGCGGCGGTCGAGCTCCCGCAGCCCCAGCCGATCGGGATCGACCTGTTCGCCGGCGCCGGCGGCTTCTCATGCGGGTTCAAGCAGGCCGGCTGGCACGTGATCGCCGCCAACGAATGGGACGTCGACGCCGCCCACACCTACCTCGTAAACCTTGGCGCACCAAGCACCCGGATCGTGTTCTGCACCCCCGAAGACCAAGACCGCTGGGAGCGCCGCCGCCAACGCCTCGAGCGCTACCATGCCCAGCCCGACCGCCCCTCGCTCGAGCCAGGCTCCGGCTGGATCTCCACCCAGCCCGGCGTCCAACCGTGCGAAGTGTTCTTCTTCGGCGACATCCGCGCCCTCACCGGCGAGCAGATCCTCGACGAGCTCGCCCTCACCCGCGACGACATCGGCTGCGTGTTCGGCGGCCCACCCTGCCAGGGGTTCTCCCGCGCGGGCCGCCGCCGAGCCGACGACCCCCGCAACGAGCTCGTCTTCGAGTTCATGCGGATCGTCTGCGAAATCCACCCCCGCAGCTTCTGCATCGAGAACGTCCCCGGGATGCTCGACATGGTCACCCGCGACGGCGTCCCCGTGATCGACGCGCTCGCGCTGATGGCCCAAGAAGGAGGAATGGGCACCTTCGAAGCGATCCGCCGCTCACTC
>DATJRS010000068.1:0-13873 GCA_035504535.1 Solirubrobacteraceae bacterium
GTACATGGAGGGCAAACCGTCCGGTACGTGGCAGCAGTACTACTGCGCGGCCAAGAGCGTCATGAACGGTGGTGACCCCTCGCAGCTGACCACCCCGGACCTGAAGGGCGACTACGGCTCGGCGATCCCGTCGCTGAACGCAATCGCCGACCCAGAGTCCCCGCCGTTTGACCTCACGATCCCGGACATATACCGCTACGAGATCTGGAAGCAGGACTTCGAGCAGAACGGTCCCGCCGACTTCAACATGATCTGGTTCTCCAGCGACCACACGGGCGGGCCGACGGACTCGGAGGCCGGGGTGGCCGACAACGATCTCGCCACGGGTGAGATGGTCGACACGATCTCGCACAGCAAGTACTGGAAGAACTCCGTCATCTTCGTCGTCGAGGATGACTCCCAGGATGGCGCCGACCACGTTGACGGTCACCGTGCCCCGATCCAGGTCATCAGCCCCTGGGCGGTGCACGGCAAGGTGATCAACGCCTACTACACACAGATCTCGATGGTCCGGACGATCGAGCAGATCCTTGGCGCCCAGCCGCTGAACGAGCAGGTGGCAGCTGCCACGCCGATGTACGACGCGTTCACCGACAGGCCCAACTACGCCCCCTACAACGCGGTGCCAAACCAGGTCCCGCTCACCGAGGACATCGCGACCCCGCCGGCCTGTGGTCTGGATACCTTGGGCAAGACCGGCGCTGCGGCGACGGCGCTCAACGCGGAGGTCGCTCGCGAGACTGCGGTGCCCGCAAACGAGCGGGCCGTTGCCGCCGCTTGGAAGAAGTGGCTCACCTACCAGCGCACCAGCGGCGACGGTGCGGTCCCTGACTATGCCGACCCGGAGCAGATGAACCGATACACGTGGTACCAGGTCCACGATTGGAAGGTGCCCTACCCCGGTGACTCGAAGATCTACGCCCCAGCGCAGGTCCCGGGCGCCTACATCCCGAACCCGGACGCCCCCTGACGAGGCTCCGGACAGCTACTGAGCAGAATCGCAAGGTGACGGCGCGGTCGAGGAATCCGGCGGCCCGTCACCTGTTCTGTAACTCACCGGCTGCCGCTGCGCCAGCAAGATCGCGGCGCGCGACGCCGGCCGGATAGACAGGGCGGGTCTTGTCCTTAACCAATTCAGCTGCCCACCCATCGGCTCCCCAGGGCGAGATGGTCGGGATGCCGCGCTCACCATCTGAAAGCGGGGTCCATAAAGCACTTGCGGTTCGAGCGCGCGGGATCAGCAAATCCTTTGGCGAGGTGGTTGCCCTCGACGGCGTTGACCTCGACATCCCGCCGGGCCAGGTGCACGGTCTCGTCGGACCGAACGGTGCCGGGAAGACGACGCTTTTGGGCCTGCTTCTCGGGCTGGCCGAGGCGGACGGCGGCGACTTGGAGATTCTCGGCAGTCCGGTGCGCAGGAAGCTCGCTGTCCCCTCCGGGGTCGCGGGGTTTGTGGATGGGCCGGGCCTGTATCCCGCGCTGACGGCTTGGCAGAACCTCGCGACGCTGGCTCGGTTGCGGGGCGAGGGCTCCGACGGTGTCAGCGACGCACTGGAGCAGGTCGGGCTCACCGACGTCGCGGGCGACCGCGTTCGCGGCTTCTCACTTGGGATGCGACAGCGCCTCGGGCTCGCCGCGGCGCTGCTAAGCAGGCCTCGTCTGCTGCTGCTCGACGAACCGGCGAATGGCCTTGATCCTGTCGGCACCCGTCACGTACACCGTGTTTTGTCCAGGCTGGCCGCGGACGGCACCGCGGTCGTCCTCTCCAGCCATCGGATGGATGAGCTGGCCGCGCTGTGCAGCGAGGTCACCATCCTGGCCACCGGTCGTGTGGTCTTCTCCGGCTCACTCAGAAAGCTCGTCCGCGATCTCTATGATCTGGATTACCGGCTGCGCGTCTCCGATCCTGCCGCGGCCCGGCGGGTTGTGGCCGAAACGCCAGGGCTGCATGTTCTCGATGACGACGATCTGCTTCAGCGTCACGACGCTGAGGTGCTCTTGGTGCGTGCTGCGGTGCCAGTCCTGGACGACCTGGTGGCGCGCCTGATCGGCGCAGGTGTGGGCGTGCGCGAGCTGGCACCTGTCGTGGCGCCGCTCGAGGCCGCCTTCCTGTCGCTGACGGCGCCCGGGAGCGCACGGGGAGAGGAGGACGCGTGACCACCGCGACCGTCGCGCTTCCCAGGACCGGCACCTGGCGCCCGTCTACTTGGCGCAACTACCGTTTCGAACTGATCAAGTTGCTGGCGCAGTGGCCGGTCCGCCTGGCGCTCCTCGCCTGCTGGATCGCCCCGGCGTTGCTCGTGGCCGCCATTAGTCAGTCGAACTCGTTGCCGTCCGACACGGTCTTCGGCCGCTGGATGACCCAGACCGGCTGGGCGGGCCCGTTGGTGGTCCTGGCGTTTTCCTGCAGCTGGGTGCTCCCCGTTCTGACCTCTCTGATCGCCGGGGACGTTTTCGCCAGCGAGGACCGACTCGGGACCTGGCGACACCTGCTTGTGGCGGTGCGGTCGCCGCGGCGGATTTTCGTCGCAAAGGCGTTGGCGAGCCTGACGATCATGGTGCTGATCGCGGCGGGACTGACCACCTCGGGCATCGTCGGGGGACTCGCTGCGGCCGGCAACCGGCCGCTGGTGGGCCTCACCGGCCAATCGCTCGCGCCGGGGCACGCAGCGGGTGTGGTCCTGCTCGCCTGGGCCAGCGTGCTGGCGCCGACGCTGGCATTCGCAGGGGCGGGGTTGCTTGGCTCGGTGGCGTTCGGCCGCTCCCCCCTCGGCCTGGTGCTGCCCGCGCTCCTCGCCTTGCTGATGCAGATCGTGCAAGTGCTTCCGCTGCCCGTCGTCGTCCGCGTCGCCCTGCCCGGCTACGCCTACATCGCCTGGTATGGACTGTTCACCGAACCAGCCCACACCGGCCCCCTGATCGTCGGCGTCGTGGTCAGCCTCGTCCTGGCGGTGGTCGCCGCCGCGCTGGCCTACCGACTGTTCATGCGTCGCGATTTCACCGATCTGGCCTACGACGGGGTCGGCCGCCGCGTGCTCGTGCGGGCCGTGCTGCCCTTGACGGCGGTGTTCGCGGTGATGGTTGCGGTGATTGCCGGCTCGACGTCGGTCTCCGGCTCGGGGACCGGGATCGACGGCCCCAAGCTGGACCGCTCCCTCCAGACAGCGTTCGCCAATCTGTACCGCATGCAGACCGCGGAGCTGAATCGTCCCGCCGTGACCGATGCGCACATCCACGCCAGCGCCGCCTGCAACAAGGGGAGCCCGTTCGAACCGGATTCGGGACCGGGCAACGACTGGCGATGTGTCATTACGTGGCGCCTCCCCGGCGTCACAGCGATCGGCCAGGTCATCTATCAGCTCGATGTCGACCCAGACGGGCGGTACGTCGCCGACGGCGACGGACCACTATCAGTCAACGGCTACTTTCCGGTTCACACCTCGGTTGGCAACGTACCGAACCCCCTGTGGCAGTTCGACGGCTCCGTCGATCTGTTAACGCTGAGCGTCAAATAGCCTCGAAGCGATCAGGAACCCGATTCGGCGGCCGCTCGCGCTCGCGAAGGTCTGCGTCAGCGAGTGTCACACTGCCCGCGCGAGGCCGTATGGCATAGTCAGTCCGCACGCATTCTGGATCCGTTCACAGCGCTGGGCGCTGCTGCCGCGGTCACCTCGCGCTTGAAGCTGGGCACCGGGATCTGCGTCGTGGCTCAGCACGACCCGATCATCCTGGCCAAGCAGGTCGCGACTATCGATCACCTTTCCGGCGGCCGCTTCCTGTTCGGCGCTGGCGCCGGGTGGCTGGTTGAGGAGATTCACAACCACGGTGTCGAGCCCCGGCTGCGGTGGGCGCTGATGCGGGAGAAGCTCATGGCGATGAAGAGGATCTGGGCCGATGAAGAGGCTGAGTTCCACGGGCAGTTCGTCGACTTCGATCCGATCTACCTCTGGCCGAAGCCGGTGCAGAATCCGCGTCCGCCCGTCCTGATCGCTGGGACCGGCCCACGCAGCCTGCGCATCGTGGCGGAACTCGGGGACGCGTGGATGCCGGTCGTCGTTGATGTGACCGAGTTCGAGCAGCAGCTCAGTCAGCTGCGGCGCATCTGCGAGCAGGCGGGCAGGAACCCTCAGATCGAGGTGACCGCGGTTGTGGTCCCACCCGATGACGCCGACCTCGGGGCGTGGGAACCCGATCAGCAGCTTTTGGAACGCTGCGCCGAGCTTGGGGTCATCCGGTGCGCAACGTGGGCGCCGATGCGAGACCTCGCGGTCTTGCGGGCATTCCTCGAGCGGTATTTACAGATCTCCGACCTATCCCGGTGAGATGGGCGATACAAGATCAGGCGAACGTTCCCGCGGGAAGGTGGACCACGACCGTTGCGCGTCGCGGAGTCATCCAGTCCTTAAAGACAAGAAGCGCCCGGTTTCCGGGCACTTCCAGAGCGGGAGCGACGGGACTCGAACCCGCGACCTCCGGCGTGACAGGCCGGCGCTCTAACCAACTGAGCTACGCCCCCGGAGGGGGGTCCACAAGTATCGCAGGCGCAACCCGGTTGCGGCAGACGGGTGCCGCGACCGCCGCCGCAACTTTCGGCTCGCCCATGAGTTTCATGCACAGAATCGATCTCCGGAGGACGCACCCAACCCGGCCGTGGGTGCGTTGTTGGGATCAGCGACGGGGACCCTTCGGGGTCCCCGTCGTCTTTAAGGATCGACTCGACTGGATGGGGCGGCGGGTCCGCGAGCATGCTGACCCGGACAAGGGCCGGATATCGCAACAGATGTCACGGGGTCGCTACGCGCGCGCCAGCATGGCCAGGAAGTCGCGCGCGTAGCGCTGGTAACGCTCGGGTGGATAGCGCTCGGGATCGGTCAACACCATCCGGCCGGCCTGCTCGCAGAAGTCGCGGATGGCCTGAGCGGTCAGCTCCACGTCGAGTTGGCTCGGGTCGTCGCGACGTTCTGCGGCACGCCGAACGTGGCGCTCGATGCGCTCGAGCACGCGGGCTCGGTTGACCTCGACGTGCTGGCGGACGATCGGGGGCGTGCCTTCGAGTGGGAGCAAGATGAGTCGCCACGTGGCGGGGCGGTCGGTGACGGCCTCCAGGAAGCGCCCCAGCCCCACGGCCAGCAGCTCGCTCGGCTCATCGTTGCCAGGTTGCTCGGGGACAACCTGGGCCAGCTGCTCGAGGGAGATCCGCTCCTCACGCTCGATCACGGCACGCAGTAGCTTGTTGAGGTTGGGGAAGTGGTCGTAGACGACCGGACGGGTGATCCCGGCGGTCCGGGCGATTGCCTCGATCGAGATCCGGGCGTAGCCTCGCTCGAGGATCACCTCGAGTGCGGCGTCGATCAGATGTTCGCGCCGCTGCTCGGGCGACATCCGCGGCGCATACGGGCGGCGGCGCCTCGGCGGACCGGAAACGGGTCGTGCAGCCATTTCGGCCAGGCTAGCGGGGGAGCGGGTCAGCCGCGCAGGTGTCGGCGGCGGCCCCTGCCCTCCAGCACCGTGCGGAGGACGTCGTCGTTCCACTCGTGGGTGCGAAGCAGTCGGTAGCGCTCGGCTGCAATGTTCATGTAGGCCTCGGTGTCGGTAGCGCCCTCCACCAGGCCAGCCTCGCGCAGCATCGCCACGACTGGGCGATACTCGGTCTCGAGCCACAGCTCCGCGGTGTGCTTGCGCTCAAGCGGCTCGCCCTGGCTCTGCATGGCCCGGAAGCCCCACGCCTCGACTGCCTCGGCCAGTTCGTCGTAGTCACCCGGATCGGTCAGCTCGATCTCGCCTCGGGCCGCGGTCGGAAGCGGCACCCGCTCGAAGAACACGCGCTCGTGGCTCTTCAGCGGCAGGTCGGAGAGCTTCATCGCCCGGTCGGCGTCGATTCGCGTCCTGACCTCGGTGGCGTAGGCGTCGATGTCAGTGCGGCCGAGGGCACGTGCGACCGACACGCGATGGTGCCCGTCGCGCACGAAGTACAGCTGCCCCACCTTCATGAGGTCCACCGGCGGAAACGACTCGCCCCGCCGGGCGGCGGCGGCGATCTGCTCCCAGCGCCCGCGCGAGCGCCCGGAGGTGGGACGGAAGCGCCGATCGAAGTCCCGCCCGCGGTCGACGGACCCCACGATCTGCTCCAGCATGACCACCTGGAGGCCCAGCGATCGCTCGCCGACGAATCCGAGTGCGTCGATCACCTCCTCGTACGGAAGCACGACCGCGACGTCGTCGGGCTCGCCACGCAGCCGGGCGATCAGCTTGGCGACGGTCGCCTGCCGCCGCGCACGGATGAAGTCGTGCTGCGCATCGACCCCGGAGAAGCCGGTGGAGCGCGGTGCCGGCATGGGAGCCGGAGGTTAGCCGCGGCTGCGGCCTGCGGTCGAGGGCGTGTCGCTCAGTTGGAGCTTTGCGCGCCGGTCCCCGCCGGAACCTCAACCGAGGACCGGGCGCCGTTGGACGCGAGGAGGCTTCGGCCCGACTCGGCGTCGAACAGCTGGAGATGGTTCGAGTCGAACCAAAGCTCCGCGTCCGCGCCCTGCCGCACCCTGCTCTCGGCGGCCAGACGCGCGGTCACCTGGACCCCGCCCGCGGTGGTCGGCAGCTCGGCGGCGCCGGCATCCTGAGCGAGCTCCTCGAGCTCACGGGAGGAAACTTGATCGGACTCGACCACGAAGTACGCGTAGAACTCCGAGCCCATCGACTCGAGCACGTCGATCTTGGCGTTGAAGGTCAGACCGCGCGACCGATCGGCGACCAGGCTGGCGTCCTCGAAGTGCTCGGGCCGCAGGCCGGCGATCACGCCACGCCGCCCGCCTCCTGGGCCGGACTCAAGCCGGCGCCGGAGCTCGTCGGGGATCCGGACATCACCGATCGGCAGATGCACGTTCTCGCCGGTGATCTCTCCGCCCAGAAAGTTCATCGAGGGCGATCCGATGAAGCCCGCCACGAACAGGTTGGTGGGGTGCCCGTATAGCTCGGATGGAGGGCCAACCTGCTGGAGCACGCCGGCGCGCATCACCGCGATCCGGTCGCCCAGCGTCATCGCCTCGGTCTGGTCGTGCGTCACGTAAATCGTCGTCGTCTGCAAGCGCTGCTGGATGCGGGAGATCTCCGTCCGCATCTGAACTCGCAGCTTGGCATCGAGGTTCGACAGCGGCTCGTCCATGAGGAACACCGACGGGTTGCGGACGATCGCGCGCCCCATCGCCACCCGCTGGCGCTGCCCGCCCGAGAGGTTGGCCGGCTTGCGGTCGAGGTGCTGCTCGAGGTCGAGGATCCTCGCCGCCTCGCTCACCTTCTCGTCGATCTCGGCCTGCGGGGTCTTGGCGAGCTTGAGCGCGAAGCCCATGTTCTCGCGCACGGTCATGTGCGGATACAGCGCGTAGTTCTGAAAGACCATCGCGATGTCCCGGTCCTTAGGGGCACGCTCGTTGACGACCTGACCGCCGATCTTGAGCTCCCCGTCGGAGATGTCCTCCAGCCCGGCCACCATCCTGAGCGCCGTCGACTTCCCGCACCCCGAGGGCCCGACGAGGATCATCAGCTCGCCGTCGGGGACGTCGAGGTCAAGGTGCTTGACGGCCTCGAAGCCGTCCGCGTAACGCTTGGTGACGTCGTCGAACTCGATCTCGGCCATGTCAGTGAAACTCCCTTTCTTTATCCCTTGACTGCGCCCGCTGTGAGCCCGGCCACGATCCGCCTCTGGAACAGGAGCACGAGCACCATCACCGGAACGGTGACGACAACCGCGGCCGCCGCGATATCGCCGATCGGCTGGGTGAACTGCGAGGTTCCCGGGAACTGCGCGATCGCGGCCGGCACCGTTTCCGCGTTCGTTGTTGAGGTCAGCGAGATCGCGAAGATGAACTCGTTCCAGCAGATGATGAACACGAGGATGAAAGTGGTGACGATTCCGGGGATCGCCAGCGGGGCGATCACCTTCGTGAACGCCTGGAAGGGTGTCGCGCCGTCGACCTGGGCTGCCTGCTCGAGTTCCCAGGGAATCTCCCTGAAGAACGACGAGAGCACCCAGATGGAGAGCGGTAGCGCGAAGGTCATGTACGGGATGATCAGCCCCGGCCATGTGTCATACAGCCCGATCTGGCGCCACAGGTTGTATAGGGGACCCACCAATGAGATCTGCGGGAACATGGCGACAGCGAGCGAAATGGCCAAGAATGCGCGCTTGCCGGGGAAGTCCAGACGGGCCACTGCGTAGGCCGCCGCACAGGCCAGGATCACGGCCAGCGCGGTCGAGATCAGGCCGATCCCGATTGAGTTGCGCAGTGCGTCGGTGAAGATACCCGTGCTGAAAATCTGTGAGTAATTGGAAAGCGTCCAGTGGTGGGGGATGAACGAGCCGTCGGTGGCCGACGCCGGCGTCTTCAGCGAGAGCGAGACGATCCACGCCACCGGCACGAGCGAGCACACGATCACCACCAAGAAGATGGCCCACCACCCAGTCAACTGGCGCGTGTGCTGGCTCATGACCCGGTCGCGTCGCTGGGCCGAAGCCGGAATAGGTGGGGTCGCTGATTCGACTGCCATGTCTATTTACCCGGTGTGGCGGCGGCGCCCAGACCCTTGATGAAGACAAATGCGATCAGGGCCACGAGCAGGAACAACAGGACCGAGACGGCTGAGCCGAGCCCGAGGTTGAGTCGATCGAGGAGCGTCGAGTAGTTGAGCATCGAGATCGATTCGGTCCCCTGGGCTCCCTGGTTGAAGATGTAGATGACGTCGAAGATGCGGAACTCGTCCAGCGTGCGGAACAGCAGTGCCACCAAGATGGCCGGCTTCATCAGCGGGAAGGTGATCCGCCAGAAGCGCTGCCAGGCGGTTGCTCCATCGACCTTGGCGGCTTCCTGAAGGTCGTCGGGGACAAGGGCCAAACCCGCCAGCAGGAGGAGGGCCATGAACGGAGTGTTCTTCCAGATCTCGGTGATGATCACGGCCACGTAGTTGCCGAAGGTGCTGCTCAACGGATCGCTCGACAGTCCCAGCAGGTGCGGAATCCAACCCCCGTTACTGAGAGACCACGCGTAGTTCCACGAGTAGGCCGCCACGACCGCGACGATGGCGTACGGGATCAGCGCGATCGAGCGGAACAGGCCGCGCGCCACGAGCGTCCGGTGCATCGCGAGCGCGAGCAGCATCCCGAACAAGAATTGGAAGGCGACGGCGATCACGGTGATGATCACCGTGTGCGCCACCGACGACCACCAGACGGGTGCGGTGAGCACCGCCTTGTAGTTGTCAAGTCCAACCCACTTGTTTGCCCCTGGGAAGCGCAGGTCAGCGCGCTGCAGTGAAAGGACGATCGTGGTGACTATCGGGTACACGGTGACGGCGAGCATCACGATCGCGGCCGGGGCGATCAGTATCGCCGCGAGCTTGCGCTCGCTACGCGCGCGCTCAGTCAGGCGAGTGCGGCGGCGCGGCGCGGCGGTGCCAGGGGCTGCTACGGCGGTGGTGCTCATAGCAATGCCTCCGATCCGAGCGCGTTCTTAATCTCACTACGCAGCGTGCTGACCACCGTGTTCGGATCGATGCTCGAGGCTGGCGATAAGGCCTTCTGGATCGCCAGCGTGACGTCGGCGTAGACGGGAGTCTGCGGTCGGATGCCGTAGGTCTTGAGCTGGTTTTCGATCAGCGCGTGGAACGGATAGAGCTTCTCGAAGGACGGGATGTTGTAGACGACCCCCCGGACCGGCGCTAGCCCGCCCTTTACCGCGTAGGTGATCTCGTAGTTCTCCTGGGTCAGGCACTGAATCGCGTCGAAGGCGAGCTGCGGGTGCTGTGAGTGCGACGAGACGGCGAGGTTGTATCCGCCGATCGAGACGCGTGGAGCCACCCCGGCGGTGACCTCGGGGAACGCTGCGTAGCCCATCTCCTTGTGGATGGCCGGGTCGATCGTCTCGCTCGAGGCCCACGTGAACGGGTAGTTGATCTCGAACGCGGCCAGGCCCTTGTCGAATTGGGTATCCGACTGGCTCTCCATGATCACGTTGAGGGACGGGTCCGCGGCCGGCGAGGTCGCGAGCTCGTGCATGATCGACGCGGCCTGCTCCGTCGAGGGGCCGACGATCACCTTGTTGGTGCCGGTGATGATGCCGCCGCCGGCTGAGTCGACCAGCGAGTTGAACCACACCGTCACCCCTTCGTACTGGGCGCCCTGTTCCTCGATGTAGTGGGGCTTGCCCGCCTTGGCCAGCAGCTTCGCGTCGCTGATCATCTGCGTCCACGTCGTCGGCACGGGCTGATGGATGTCCGCGAGCAGGTCCTTGCGGTACCAGAGCAGCTCGGTGTTCGAGTTGATCGGGACGGCCCACAGTCGGCCTTGCCAGGTCGCGGTCTTGACGGGGCCGGGCAGGTCCACGCTCTGGATCTGTTGCGCGAACGCCGACGGCACCGGCCGGATCCACTTCGCAGTGGCGAACTCGGCCGTCCAGTCGACGTCCATGGCCAGGATGTCGATCGACGGATCGTTGGCGGCCAGGCGGCGAACCAGCGAGACGCGCTGCTGGTCAGACGACGTCGAGAGGAAATTGGTCTTGATGGTGTACTTGCCGCCGGAGTCCTTACTGCAGGCCGCGGCAGCGGCCGCGAACGAGCCCGACGGCTCGGGGAACACGTACCAGTTGAGGGCCACCGGACCCTTGCCTGAGGATCCGCAGCCCGCCAGGGCGAGCGCTACCAGCACCAACGCGAGAGCGGCGCAGAGCAGCCCCGAAGGCGTGCGCAGGGTTCGCGAAGCCAAGCCCCGGCCCGGTGCCTGCGGCATGCGACTCCTACGTCGAGAACCTCTCCTCGCCAACCTCGCTCCATCCCTCTCCGGTGGAAACGCTAGAGGTGGTACCCGGGATCGCGCGCCGTGTAAACGTGAAGTTAGGCGGAATGCAGCATGCCGTCGCCCGGGCGCATCGCTTCGGTGCAAAGCGCGCATTTGGACCAGTCGAACGGCTGCTGAATTCCACGTAGGCGACGATCGTTCTGGCGCCACTCACGGTTGAGGTGCCGGCCGATCACGACCGCCCCGACGTGGCCGGCACCGGCTGCCTTGAGCGCGGCCGCTGCGCTCTGAATGCTGGCACCGGTCGTCCACATGTCGTCGATTAGCAGCACCGCGTCGTTCTCGAGGCGCCCGGTTACTTCGAACTTTTTTTCGCTAAACGCGCGAGGCGGGAGTGCCACGCACGTACGGCGCAGCAGGCGCTGGTGGCGGTCGCGGGTGGGACCGACCAGTTCGCCGACGATCCACCTCAAGGGGTGGCGTTCGTCGCGGTCGCGGTCTCCCGACGGGACCGTCGTGACGAGGCCGAATCCGCTCGTGCCGGCCGTTTTGGCCAGACAGCGCTCGTGCTCGGACAGGAATCTCCACAGGATTGCGGCCAGGACCGCACCAAGCCGGCGCGCGACCTCGCCGTCCAGACGCTTGTAGCTGGCGAGTGCGTGGTGAAGCTGCTCGCCCGCGACGCTGTAGGAGATTGGGGCCACGGCATCGAGCACGGGGCGGCCGTAGGCGCAGGCATAGCAGCGGTCGTAACCCGCGGTGAAGTTGAAGCACGTCGCGCACACGTCCGGGCCGCGGCGCGGCCGAGCATCACGTTCTCATACGGCTCGCTCAGCTCGCGGACTGTGGGCACGGCCGCGTCTAGGCCAGCAGCGCGTCCGATGCGATCAGGCGCCCCAGGGTCTCGGTGATCTCGCCGGGCTCGCTGACCACGTAGGTGCCTGGACGGGTCGCATACTCCCGGGCCCAGGGCTGACGCCTCGTCAGCGACGCGAGCACGAACACGGGTCGGCCCTGAGCAAGGGCCAGGCGGGCTTGCATGCGGGCGCCGCTCGTTTCAGAGGCCTCAACCACCACGGTGGCGAGGGCGACGCCGGACATGACCGCATTGCGCATCGGGAAGCTCCGGCGGCTGGGCGGCGAGTCGGGCCAGAACTGCGAAATAACCGCGCACTCGCTCGCGATCCTTCGCTGAAGGGGCTCGTTCTCGGGTGGATAGGCCCGGGCGAGGCCGGTCCCGATGACGGCGACGGTGCGGCCGCTCCGGGCGAGCGCGCCGGTGTGGGCGGCGGTGTCGATGCCCGCCGCCAAGCCGGAGATGACGCTGTACCCGCTGGTTGCGAGATGGCTGGCAAAGCTTCTTGCGGTCTGCAGTCCGGCGTCGGTCGCCTGGCGGGCACCGACCACGGCAACGCCGCGGGCGTCCGCCGGCGTGAGGCGGCCGGCCATGAATACCATCGGGGGACGGTCGTGGACGGCCCGCAGGTTCGGGGGATAGTCGGGGTCGAGCACCGTCACGAGCCTCATCCCGCCCGTGTCCCAGCGCACGAGGTCCGCCCGAGCCTGGTCCAGCAGCTGCTTCGTATCCGGGGCGGTTTCCGGGAGGAGGCTTGTCTGCCCGGAGCGTCCCGCCGTTTGGTCTGACAGCTCCTGTTCGAGGGCCGCGAGAGCCCCGCCGTGCTCCTCGAGCAACTCTGAGTACTCGACCCAGGGACGGCGGCCAGTTCTGAGCAGCGCGACCGTCGCGGCGCGCTCGTCGTCAGCCCTCATCGCGCGAGCGTATCTCTCGCGCGGGCGGACCCGATCGGTCTTGCGCGGGGCGACCCGCTCGGGGCCAGTTAGGCGACCGGCTGCGCGGGCTCGGTCGGCTCGCTGGCAGGCTCGGCGGGCTGGCCGGCGGTCTCCGCTTCCGGCTCGGAGGCAGTGGTTTCTGCCTCGTCGGATGCGGGCACAGCCGAGGCTGCCGCGGCCGCCGGGTCTGCCGCGGGCGCCGGGGCCGTCGTGGTCTCCGCGGGCGGCGGTGCTGGCGTTGCAACCGGCGCGTAGGGTGCCGTGACGCCCGTTGACGTCGACTGCGTCAACATCGCGCCGTGATCCGGCTCCTCGCCGCTCACCGCCATCTTGAAATCGCGAATGCCCTTGCCGATCGCCCGGCTCGCCTCCGGGAGGCGCTTGGGACCCAGCACCAACAGAGCGACGACCAAGACGAACAGCAGATGGGTCGGCTGGAGAATGTCGCCGATCATGCCCCAAGCTTAGCTGGTCATCGGAGCCGGTTGGCGGCGTGTCAGCCACGTATGCCATGCGCGATGCCGCTCGAGATCCGCCTGGCCGCGCTCAGGGTCCGTTCGTCATCGTCCAGGCTCGGGTCGTACGCCGTGATTGCGGCCGCGACGACGCGGAATCGCTGACAAGCCTCCGCAATGCGGTCCAATAGCCGGTCCAGGCTGGGGCCGCCGGGCGCGGCGTACTTGTTGGCGCGGGCCTCAGAGATGTCGATCGAGTCGAGGTCGACGTGCAGATAGACCCGCTCGACGCGGCCGCTCAGCTCTGCGACCGCCTGCTCGAAGCGGCCAGGCTCGATCTCACCCGGAATCCTGCTCAGCTCCGAGCGCTCGAGCCGCCGGCGCTGGTAGGGCTCGAGGTCGCGGATGGCGGCCAGGATCACGTTGCGCTCCGGGATCGGCGCGTGTCCGGGAATGGTCTGGCGCAGGGCACGCCAGCCTCGGCCGGTGAGCATCGCCAGCCCCATCACGTCGAAGAAGCCCGCCTCGCTCTCCTCCGGATCGTCGAAGTCGGCGTGGGCGTCGAACCAAACGACCCCGAGGTCCCGGGACCCCGCGCCGGCGGTCGTGCCCAGGCAGGTGTTGCAGTTGCCGGCGAACACCAATGGGAACGCACCGTCGCTGACGGCATCGCCGACGCTCGCGGCGAGCCTTCGGATCAGCTCGATCACGCGGACGATCTCTGGATCGGACTCATCCACCGGCTCGATCTCGTCGTGCTCGAGCTCCCACCCGGCGTTCTCAATGCCGCTCAGTAGCGGGTCATCGGTGGAGAGCCTCGTGGGGCCGGCACCCATGCTCACGT
>DATJRS010000069.1:0-10012 GCA_035504535.1 Solirubrobacteraceae bacterium
GCTGGCCCACACCGAGGAACACGAGTACTTCCGCCCTAACTTCTTCGCCAACACGCCGGACATCCTGCACGAGTACCTCCAGCACGGAGGCCGGCCCGCGTTCGAGGCCCGCGTCGCGCTCGCCGCCACCCTCAGCCCGTCCTATGGCATCTACTCCGGCTACGAGAACTTCGAGAACGTGCCCGTCAAGACCGGCTCCGAGGAGTACCTGCACTCCGAGAAGTACGAGATCAAGCGGCGCACGCTCGACGGTCCGCTGCTCCCCTACATCCAGCGGTTGAACCTCATTCGCCGGGAGAACCCCGCCCTCCACGACCTGGACAACATAACCTTCTTGGACACCGCCAACGACGCACTGATCGCGTACGCCAAGCAATCGCCGGGGAACACGATCATCACCGTCGTCAGCCTCGACCCCCACCAGCCCCAGGAGGGCCTCGCAATCGTGCCCGCCAACCTCGGTCTGCCGCCGAGCTTTACCGCCCACGACCTGCTGACCGACGAGCGCTACCTGTGGCGCATCGGTGCCAACTTCGTCCGGCTCGAGCCCGGCGTACGACAGGCGCACGTCGTGCGCGTCGAGATCTAGACCGCATGGGAGTCGGCCCGCCGACCCTAACGCACCTGATCGCGGCCGAGAGCCGGACCGCGGTGACGCCGGCGCCTCCGCAGGACACGACGCAAACCCAGGCGCAGACGATGCAGTGGTTCGAGCACGAGCCGCTGTGGTTCAAGCGCGCGGTGTTCTACGAGATCCACATACGCGGGTTCTTCGACGCCAACGGCGACGGCTCGGGCGACTTCCGCGGCCTCACCGAGAAGCTCGATTACCTCCAGTGGCTCGGCATCGACTGCATCTGGCTCCTGCCCTTCTACAGGAGCCCCCTCAGGGACGGCGGGTACGACATCGCCGACTTCACCACGGTCCACCCCGACTACGGGAATGTCGAGGACGTGCACGAGCTGATCGACGCCGCCCACGCGCGGCGCATCCGCGTGATCGCCGATCTGGTCATGAACCACACGAGTAGTGACCATCAGTGGTTTCAGGAGTCGCGCTCGAGCAAGGACAACCCCAAGCGCGACTGGTACGTGTGGTCGGACACCCCCGACCGCTACCAGGACGCGCGGATTATCTTCATCGACACTGAGTCCTCCAACTGGACCTGGGATCCGGTCGCGGGTCAGTACTACTGGCACCGCTTCTTCTCCCACCAGCCCGACCTCAACTTCGACAACCCCGAGGTCCAGGAGGCCATGCTCGAGGTATTGCGCTTCTGGCTCGACCTCGGCCTGGACGGCTTTCGTCTCGACGCCGTCCCCTACCTGATCGAGCGCGAGGGCACGATCTGCGAGAACCTGCCCGAGACCCACGCCTACCTCAAACGGGTCCGCAAGGAGGTCGACGAGAACTACCCGGACCGGGTGCTGCTGGCCGAGGCCAACCAGTGGCCAGCCGACGTGGTCGAGTACTTTGGGGACGGCGACGAATGCCAGATGGCGTTCCATTTTCCGGTCATGCCGCGCATGTTCATGGCCATCCGCCGGGAGGAGGCGGTTCCCGTATACGAGATCCTCGAGCAGACCCCGACCATCCCTCCGAGCTGCCAGTGGGGCCTCTTCCTGCGTAACCACGACGAGCTCACGCTCGAGATGGTGACCGACGAAGAGCGCGACTACATGTACGCCGAGTACGCCAAGGACCCGCGGATGAAGCTCAATCTGGGGATCCGCCGGCGCCTGGCGCCGCTGCTCGACAACGGCCGTGACGAGATCGAGCTCATGCACGCGATCCTGTTCTCGCTTCCCGGCTCGCCCGTCCTCTACTACGGCGACGAGATCGCCATGGGCGACAACGTGTTCCTGGGCGATCGCGACGGCGTCAGAACCCCCATGCAGTGGACCGGCGATCGCAACGGCGGCTTCTCCCGAGCGGACTTCGCCCAGCTGTACGCGCCCCCGCTCATGGACCCGGTGTACGGCTTCCAGGCGGTCAACGTCGAGGCGCAACTGAGAACCGCCACGAGCCTGCTGCGATGGCTGCACCGCTTCATCTCGCTGCGCAAGGAGCACCCGGTGTTCGGCTTCGGAAGCTACGAGCCGATCGAGACCTCCAACCCGCGCATCTTCGCCCACCTGCGCTCGTTCGAAGACGACCAAGTGCTCTGCGTGCATAACGTCGCGAGATCGGCCCAGGCGGTGGAGCTCGACCTGAGCGCGTTCGAAGGGCGCTACCCCGTCGAGCTGTTCGGGAACTCCCGCTTCCCGCGCATTGGCGAGCTGCCCTACCTGCTGACCCTCGGCCCGCGCGGCTTCTTCTGGTTCCAGCTGGTCGAGCCCGAGCAGGAGGAGGCCAGCGATGAGTGAGCGGGTACAGGGAATCACCGCCGAGGAGATCCGGCGATGTCTGGAAGAGGAAGAGCTCCGCGACTGGGTTTCGCAGCAGCGCTGGTACGCGTCCAAGTCGCGCTCGATCGCCGGCATCGACATCGTCGAGAGCATCACCCTGCGCGAGGATCCGCTGATGCTGCTGGCGCTGGTGCAGACCCGCTTCGCGACCGGGACGCACGAGCTGTACCAGCTCCCGCTGGCGATCGCGACGCCGGGCGAGGTCGCGGGCGGTCACGAGATCGCCCACACCGACGGCTGGGTCGTGTACGACGCGCTGGCCGAGCCCGAGCAGGCCCACGAGCTGCTGCACCGGATCGCGGCCGCCGACGAGATCGAGACCGAAGAGGGCCGGTTCAGCTTCCATCCCTACGAGGGATCGCCCAACCTGGCCGAGACGACCAACGTCCGCATCATGGGCGTCGAGCAGTCGAACTCCTCGCTGGTGTTCGACGACATCACCGTGCTGAAGGTGTTCCGCAAGCTCGAACCGGGCGTGAACCCCGAGCTCGAGGTCCTGCGCTTTCTCACGTATCGGGACTTCCCCAACATCGCCGCGCTGCACGGCTGGTACGACTACGAGGGCCAGGCGTTCGCGGCGACCTTGGGTGTGGGCCAGGCCTTCCTCCCGGACGCAATCGACGGATGGGAGCTCGCGCTCGAGGAGATCCTCCGCGCCCCCGACACGTTCCTCGAGCGCCTGGGTGGACTTGGAACGGTCACGGCGCAGCTTCACAACACGCTCGCGTCCGACGCCGGCGATCCGGCCTTCTCCCCCGAGGAGCCAAGTCAGGAAGCTCTGTCGCTGCTCACCGCCACCGTGGACGAGGACATCGAGCGGATCTTCGTGCGCCTGCCCGACGACGACGAGCGCCTGGCGCCGATCCTCGGCCGCGGCCAGGACGTGCGTGAGCGACTGGCCGCCCGGGCTCAGATCGGCGTCGCCGGCCGGGTGATCCGCACCCACGGCGACTACCACCTGGGGCAGACCCTGCACACGTCGCGCGGCTGGGTGATCATCGACTTCGAGGGCGAGCCGGCCCGGCCGCTGCCCGAGCGCCGGCAGAAGCGCTCGCCGCTGCGCGATGTGGCGGGCATGCTGCGCTCGTTCGCGTACGTGACCTCGGCCGTCGAGATCCTCCGCGGACAGCAAGCCCCCGAGGACTTCGAGCAGCGAGCCCGCGACACGTTCCTGACCCACTACTTCGCCGCGGTCGATGCGACGCTGATCCCGGGCGGCGAGGCGGCGATCGCCAACCTGCTCTCGATCTTCGAGCTGGAGAAGGCCATCTACGAGCTCCGCTATGAGCTCAACAACCGGCCGGACTGGATTCCGATTCCGGTGGCCGGCATCGCTCGTCTGCTTGAAAGCGCGTGAACGCGGGAAGGCCACAGAGCTAGTGAGCGTCGCCACCGCAGAGCTCGAGTCGCTCGTCCGCCGCGAGCACTCAAACCCTCATTCCGTGCTCGGAGCGCACCCCCAGGACGGTGGCGTGGTCGTGCGCGCGTTCCGTCCCGCCGCGGTCGGGGTCAACCTCCTGGTCGAGGGCCAGGAGCCCGTTGAGATGCGCCAGATCCACCCCGGTGGCGTGTTCGAGGGCGTGATCGACGTTGCCGATCTGCCGTTGCGCTACCGGCTCGAGGTCGACTACGGCGACGCGGGGAAGTTCACCATCGACGACCCCTATTCGTTCCTGCCGACCATAGGCGAGCTCGACCAGTATCTGATCGGCGAGGGCCGCCACGAGGAGCTCTACAACCGCCTCGGAGCCCACGTCCGCGAGCATCAACAGGTTCAGGGAACGGCCTTCGCGGTGTGGGCGCCGGCCGCCCGCTCGGTCAGCATCGTCGGCGACTTCAACTCGTGGGACGGGCGCCTGCACCCAATGCGCTCGCTCGGCTCGACCGGCGTGTGGGAGCTGTTCCTCCCCGCGATCGGACCGGGCGCGCACTACAAGTACGAGATCCTCACCCAGGATCATCAGATCCTGCTCAAGGCCGACCCGTACGCGCTGCGGACCGAGGTCCCGCCGAAAACCGCGTCCGTCGTATTCCAGCCCGAGCACACCTGGAGCCCGGCCGACGGCGACTGGCTGGCGCTCCGCGCCAAGCAGCCGCCGGCGCTCCAAAGGCCGGTCTCGATCTACGAGGTCCACCTCGGCTCCTGGCGCCTGAACTCGCTGGAGGACAACCGCTCGCTCACCTACGCGGAGCTGGCCGACGAGCTGAGCGCCTACGTCAGAGACCTCGGCTTCACGCACATCGAGCTCTTGCCCGTCATGGCTCACCCGTTCAAGGGCTCGTGGGGCTACCAGGTCACCGGCTACTACGCGCCCACGCCCTTCTACGGCTCGCCCGACGAGTTCCGCCAGTTCGTCGACCGCATGCACGAGCACGGCATCGGCGTGATCCTCGATTGGGTGCCCGCGCACTTCCCGCGCGACGAGTTCGGGCTGGCCCGGTTCGACGGCACGGCCCTTTACGAGCACGCCGACCCGCGCCGCGGCGAGCACCCGGACTGGGGCACGCTGGTGTTCAACTACGGCCGCCACGAGGTCCGTAACTTCCTGATCGCCAACTCGCTGTTCTGGCTGCGCGAGTACCACGCCGACGGCATCCGGGTCGATGCCGTGGCCTCGATGCTCTACCTCGACTATTCGCGCAACGAGGGCGAGTGGATTCCCAACGCGTTCGGCGGCCGCGAAGACCTCGATGCCGTCTCGCTCCTGAAGGAGTTCAACGAGGTCATCTACGGCCGCGAGCCCGGGATCATCTCGGCCGCCGAGGAGTCGACCGCGTGGCCGGGCGTCTCACGGCCCACCTACCTGGGCGGCCTCGGCTTCGGCTTCAAGTGGAACATGGGCTGGATGCACGACACGCTCGGCTACTTCCAGCAGGACCCGATCTACCGCCGCTACCACCACCACGAGCTGACCTTCAGCCTGATGTACGCGTTCAGCGAGAACTTCATCCTCCCGCTGTCGCACGACGAGGTGGTGCACGGCAAGGGCTCGCTGTACGGCAAGATGGCCGGCGGCGACAAGTGGCAGAAGCTGGCCAACCTCAGGGCCCTGTACGCCTACATGTGGGCCCACCCGGGCAAGAAGCTGCTGTTCATGGGCTCCGAGCTGGCCCAGGAGGCGGAGTGGAACTACGAGCGCTCGCTCGACTGGCACCTGCTCGAACAGCCCTCCCACGCCGGCATCCAGTCGCTGGTCCGTGACCTGAACCGGATCTACAAGGACGAGCCTGCACTGTGGGAGGTCGACTCGGATCCGGCCGGGTTCTGGTGGCTGGAGCCCAATGATGCTGACGCCAATGTCCTGGCCTTTGCCCGCGCCTCCAAGAACGGCGAGCGGCTGGTCGTGTTCGCGGCCAACCTATCGCCGGTGCCGCGCACGGGCTACCGCCTCGGCCTGCCGCGCGCGACGCGGTGGAAGGAGGCGCTCAACACCGACTCCACCTACTATGGCGGCAGCGATATGGGCAACCTCGGCGGGTTGGACCCCGAACCGATCCCGTGGCACAACCAGCCGGTCTCGGCGCTGGTGACGCTGCCCCCGCTCGCCGCCGTGTGGTTCGTTCCGGAATCGCAGTGACTTCGGTATATCCGTGGGAGCGCCCGCTTGGAGCGCGGCCGCTCGGCGACGGCACGGTCGGGTTTCGGGTCTGGGCACCGCGCGCCACATCGATCTCCCTGCGCCTCGACGGGCGAGACGTCGCCTTGGACGACGCCGGATATGGAATCTACGAGGCGGTCGTCCCGGCGAAAGCCGGAGATGATTATGTTTTTTCGGTGGACGGCACGCCACTGCCGGACCCCATTGCCCGGTGGCAACCGCACGGCATCCGGGGGCCATCGCGCGTCTTCGAACCGCAGGCGATCGCGGCGCCGTTCCGCATGCCGGCCACCCGTGACCTCGTGATCTACGAGTTGCACATCGGAACGTTCACGCCCGAAGGTACGTTCGACGCCGCCATCGAGCATCTGCCCGGGTTGGCGGAGCTTGGGATCACCGCGATCGAGATCATGCCGGTGGCGGAGTTCCCGGGCCGCCGTGGCTGGGGCTACGACGGCATCTACATCTCGGCCGCGCAGTCGTCCTACGGCGGCCCGGCGGGTCTGGAGCGGCTCGTCGCAGCGGCCCACGAAGCCGGCCTCGCGGTCATCCTCGACGTCGTGTACAACCACATCGGTGCATCCGGGACCCAGGCGCTCGAGGCGTTCGGGCCGTACTTCACCGAGAAGTACGAGACGCCCTGGGGGAGGGCGATGAACTACGACGACGCGCAGTGCGACCCGGTCCGGGAATGGGTGCTTCAGAGCGCCATCGGCTGGATCGCCGACTTCGGCATCGACGGCCTGCGCCTGGACGCGATCCACGCGATCGTCGACTCGAGCGCGGAGCATCTCGTGGCCGCCGTCGCGCGCCGCGTCCACGCCACGCGCAACGATGCCCTGGTGATCGCGGAGAGCGGCCTGAACGATCCGATCGTCATGCGCGACCGCGACCGCGGCGGCTGGGGCTGCGACGGAGAGTGGGCCGACGACTTCCACCACTCGCTGCGCGTGCTCGTCACCGGCGAGCACGAGGGCTACTACGAGGAGTTCGGCTCGGTGGCTCAGCTGGCCAAGGCCTGGCACCGCCCCCACGTCCACGACGGGAACTACTCGACCTTTCGCCAGCGGCGCTTCGGGGCCCCGGCCGATGACGTGCCGCCCGAGCGGTTCGTCGTCTTCGACCAGAATCACGACCAGGTCGGCAACCGGGCCTTCGGCGACCGGATGCCGGGGCCGGCGCGGCCGCTGGCCGCCTTCTGCACGCTGCTGGCCCCGTTCGTGCCCCTCCTGTTCATGGGCGAGGAGTACGGCGAGAACGCGCCCTTTCAGTTCTTCACCGACCACATCGACAAGAGCATCGCCGACGCGACCCGGGAGGGGCGGCGCGCCGAGTTCGCCTCGTTCGGTTCGTTCGCCACGGAGGAGATCCCGGACCCGCAGGACCCGGCCACGTTCGAGCGCTCCAAATTGACCCGCGAGCGCGATCCCCGGTTGGCCGCTCTGTACGCCGACCTGCTCCGGGTCCGCCGCCGCCTCCCTCCGGGCGACGCCGACTCGATCGAGTTCGACGAGGACGAGCGCTGGCTCCGGGTTCGGCGTGGCCGGTTCGAGGTGATCTGCAATTTCGCTTCCGAACCCCGTCGGATCGCCTGCACGGGCTCGTCGGTGGAGCTGGCAACGCAGGGTGAGCCGGCGGTCAATCAGGGCTGGGTCGAGCTCGAGCCGATGTCCGGAGCGTTGGTCGCGTGAGCGACGTATGGCCGGGGCGCCCGTTCCCGCTGGGCGCGACCTGGGACGGGGGCGGGACCAACTTCGCGATCTTCACCGAGCACGCCGAGGGCGTCGAGCTGTGCCTGTTCGACGACGAGGACAACGAGACGCGCATCCCGATGACCCAGCGAACCGCGCTCAACTGGCACTGCTACCTGCCCGAGGTCGGGCCGGGACAGCGCTACGGCTTTCGCGTCGCCGGTCCCTACGCGCCGGAGCACGGCCATCGCTTCAACCCGGCCAAGCTGCTGCTCGATCCGTACGCCAAGTCGATCGACGGCGTTGTCGACTGGGCCCACGACGCCAACGTTCTGCCCTACGTCCCGACCGGCGAGGAGGATGCCGACCTCGAGCCCGACGACGAGGACGACGCCGCGGCGATGCCCAAGTCGGTGGTGATCGACGACGCGTTCCTCTGGGAGGGCGACCGACCCCCAAACGTCCCGTTCGCCGACACGGTCATCTATGAGACTCACGTCAAGGGCTTCACGATGCTCCATCCGGAGGTGCGCGAGGATCTGCGCGGCACCTACGCCGGCCTGGCCTCCGAGCCGGCGATCGCCTACCTGCAGGACCTCGGCGTGACCGCGGTCGAGCTGCTGCCGGTGCACCACATCTCCGACGAGTCGTTCCTGGCCGACAACGGGCTGCACAACTACTGGGGCTACAGCACGATCGGCTATCTGGCACCGCACTGCGATTACGCCGCCACCGGCTGCCGGGGCGAGCAGGTGCGCGAGTTCAAAGGGATGGTCAAGGCGCTGCACCGCGCGGGCATCGAGGTGATCCTCGACGTGGTCTACAACCACACCGCCGAGGGCAATCACCTCGGTCCGATGCTGTCCTTCAAGGGCGTCGATAACGCCGCCTATTACCGCCTCGTCCCGGACGACCCCCGTCACTACATGGACTTCACCGGGACCGGAAATTCACTGAATCCCGTCCACCCGAGCGTGCTGCGCCTGATCATGGACTCACTGCGCTACTGGGTGATCGAGTGTCACGTGGATGGGTTCCGCTTTGACCTGGCCTCGGCGCTGGCCCGCGAGTTCTTCGACGTCGACCGCCTGTCGGCGTTCTTCGACGTGATCCACCAGGACCCCGTGCTCTCACAGGTAAAGCTGATCGCCGAGCCCTGGGACGTCGGCCCCGGCGGCTATCAGGTCGGGAACTTCCCGGTCCTATGGTCGGAGTGGAACGGGGTCTATCGCGACACGATGCGCGACTACTGGCGGGGCTACTCCAACTGCGGCGAGTTCGCCTCGCGCCTGTCGGGATCGGCCGACCTGTACGAGGCCGACGGACGCGATCCGTTCGCCTCGATCAACTTCATCACCGCCCACGACGGCTTCACGATGCGCGACCTCGTCTCCTACGACGAGAAGCACAACGAGGCCAACCTGGAGGACAACCAGGACGGCACGGATGACAACCGCTCGTGGAATTACGGCGTCGAGGGCGAGACCGACGATGCTGCTGTTCTCGCCCTGAGGGCTCGACAGCAGCGCAACTTCCTGGTCACGCTGCTTCTGTCCCAGGGCACGCCGATGCTGCTCGGCGGCGATGAGATCGGGCGCACCCAGCACGGCAACAACAACGGCTGGTGCCAGGACAACGAGATCTCCTGGTACGACTGGACGGAGACGCCGGAGAAGACGCAGCTGCGCGACTTCACCCGCCGGCTGATCCGCCTGCGTCAGGGGCACCAGGTCTTCCGGCGCAACACATTCCTGCGCGGCCAGGAACTCAAGGGGTCCGGCCTGCCCGACGTGTGGTGGTTTCGCGCCGATGGGCTGAAGATGACCCGGCGCGACTGGCAGGGCGGCGAGCACGTGCTCGGGATGTTCCTGAACGGGCGTGAGATAGCCACCCCGGGCCCCCGCGGGGAGGACGTCGAGGACGACTCGTTCGTGCTCCTGTTCAACGCCGAGCTCGAGGATCGGGTGTTCACGCTCCCGCGCCGGCGGTTCGGGGCGCAGTGGGCGCTGGAGCTCTCCACGGCCGATCCCGAGGCCGAGCCGGGCAGCGCCGTCCACGGAGCCCGGACCGAACTGCCGGTGCTGGCCCGCTCGATCGTGATCCTGAAGCGGGTGGCGTGAGCGCCGAGGTTCGCGCGACCTACCGCCTGCAGCTGACCCCCGACTTCGGGTTCTCCGCGGCGCGCGGACTCGTGCCCTACCTGCGCGATCTCGGGATCTCGCACCTCTACCTGTCGCCCTCCTTCCAGGCCCGGCCCGGCTCTCAGCACGGCTACGACGTGATCGACCCGACCCGGGTGTCGGAGGACCTCGG
>DATJRS010000070.1:0-217448 GCA_035504535.1 Solirubrobacteraceae bacterium
GATCTCCTGCTCGCGCCGGGCCAGGATCGCAAGCGTCGGCGTCTGCACGCGACCCAGCGACACCGCCCCGTCAAACGAGCTGCGCAGCCGGATCGTGGCCGCGCGGGTCGCGTTCATCCCGACGATCCAGTCGGCCTCCGAGCGCGAGCGGGCCGCCGCCTCGAGCGTGGCCAGCTCCATCCCCGGGCGCAGGGAGCCGAACGCCTGGCGGATCGCCTCCGTGGTCATTGAGTTCAGCCACAGCCGCATGACCGGCTTCTTTGACCCCGCCTTCTCGTACAGATAGGCGAAGATCAGCTCGCCCTCGCGGCCGGCGTCGCAGGCGTTGACCACGAGATCGACGTCGTCGTTGTCGAGCTGGCGCTTGACCACGGTCATCTGCTTCTTGGAGCGCTCGTCGCGCACGACCAGCTTGAACCGGTCGGGAACGATGGGCAGGTCGGCCATCCGCCACTTCTTGAAGCGATCGTCGTACTCGTCGGGGTCGGCGAGCTGGACCAGATGGCCGACGGCCCAGGTCACGATGTGCTCGGGCCCCTCGAGGTACCCCTCGTGCTTGGTAAACGGACCCGTCAGGACGCGAACCAGATCGCGACCGACGGACGGCTTCTCGGCGATGACCAGAGTCTTGGGCATGAGTCCGCGAGGGTAGCGCTCATGTCAACCGATCTCCGTGCTTTTCTGATCACGATGCTGGCGAGGATCGGCAAGTCCGTGGTTCCCGCGACCGTGGCCCTCGGGCTGCTGCTCGGAGCCTCGCAGGCCAAGCCCGCCACACCGCCAAGGAGCGCCCCAAGCGTGCTCACGGTCGGCCGCGCCATGGCCACTCAGCCGATCGCTCCGGGGTTCGTGGGGCTCTCGATCGAGTACTGGGCGATCCCCGATTACGCCGGCAACAACCCCGCGGCAATCAATCCCGTGTTCGTCCAGCTGATCCGGAACCTGGCCGCCGGCTCTGATCCGGTGCTGCGGATCGGCGGCGTCACGACCGACAACTCGTGGTGGCCGGCACCCGGACTCTCACGGCCCGCCGGGGTGACCTTCACGATCACTCCCAGCTGGACCGCGATCATGCGAGCGCTCGCGGACACGCTCGAGGCGCGGCTGATCCTCGGGATCAACCTCGAGGCCGACAGCACGGCCGTGGCCGGCAGCGAAGCCAGGGCGCTCGTGACCGGGATCGGGCGCCGGCAGATCGAGGCGCTCGAGCTCGGCAACGAGCCCGAGCTGTACGGAAGCTTCGTGTGGGGCATCTCGGGCGCGCCGGGACGCCCGGCGGGCTACGACTTTGCCGACTTCGAGCAGGACTTCACGCGGATCGCCGCGGCGCTGCCGAAGGTCCCCCTGGCCGGACCCACCGACGGCTCACCGAGCTGGTTCCGGCTCCTGGGTCGCTTCCTGTCCGACGAGCCCCGGGTGGCGGTCGCGACGCTGCACCGCTATCCGCTCCAGCAGTGCTTCGTCGCCCCGAACCGGCCGAACTACCCGACGATCGCCAACCTGCTGGCGCCCGCGTCCTCGCGAGCGCTGGCTGACAGCGTCATCGCCGCGGTGAAGGTCGCCCACGCCCGTCACGTGCCGCTGCGGATCGACGAGATGAACACGATCTCGTGCGGCAACGTGCCGGCGGTGGGCGGCTCGTTTGCCTCGGCGCTGTGGGCGCTGGACGCGCTGTTCGAGATGGCCAGGGTCGGCGTCGACGGGGTCAACATCCACACCTTCCCGGGCGTCGCCACCGCGCTGTTCAGCTTCCGGCGCGCCCACGGACAGTGGCGCGGCACGGTCGCGCCCGAGTACTACGGGCTCGAGATGTTCGCGCAGGCCGCACCCCCGGGGTCTCGCCTGTTGAGCACCTCGTTCTCCCCTGGCCCTGCCCGGACATCCGGTTTGCGGGTATGGGCCACCCGCGCCCCCGACGGCACGTTCCGGATCGTGCTCATCAACGACGGCTCCCGCACCCGCACCCTGGCCGTTCGCGTGCCCGCGGTCAGCGCCGGGGCAAGGGGAACGGTCGAGAGCCTGCAGGCGCCGAGCCTCGGCGCCACCGGCGGGGTGACGCTCGGCGGCCAGCGCTTCGCGCCGGACACGACGACCGGCCTGCTCGCCGGCCCGCGCCGCGCCCTCACCGTGACCCCGAGCCGGGGCAAATACGCGGTGAGCGTCCACGCGGGTAGCGCGACCATGCTGACGATCGCCCCGTCTTAGGGGACCAGGCGCGCCGGACGGCAGAGAGCTAGACCGGAGCCTCGGAGCGAGCGGACAAATGGGTGGGTGGCTCGGCCTGCAGTCGCTGCACCCTGCGCGCTACCGCTCCGAGCCCGCGCTCGGCTGCGGCCCGTCCGGCCGCCTGGAGCAACTCGTCCGCGCGCGGGTCGGGAGCCGGAGTGAAGCTCAGGATCGCCCGGGCGAAGTCGACCTGCGTGCGGGCCAGGCAGCCCGGCGCCGGTAGCTCGGCGTTGGCGATGAGCGCCCGCTCGAAGTGGTGGGCGGCCAGTTCCGGCTGGCCCATGGTCGCCGCCAGCTTGCCCAAAAGGCTCGCGGCCGAGCCCAGGCACACGGCGGCGAATCCGATCACGACGTTGACTTCCGCGTAGGGCTCGAGCATCGCGTACAGCAGCGCCGCGCGCCGGGCGTCGCCCAGATCGGCGCAGACGTCTGAGAGCAGCGTCATCGCGATGATCCAGTCGAGGTCCTTGGGCACGTCCGCAAAGTCACCGGCGGCGAGCCGTTCGAACTCCTCCTCGGCCTCGGGCAGCCTGCCCTCCTCGCACAGCAGGTTGGCGAGCGCGGCGCGCCAGGCCGGCCGGCTCGGGTTGTCCTCCACCAGCCGGCGCGCGGCGTGCTCGAGCTCGCCCATCCGTCCCTGCTCGCGCCGGATCGCCAACAGCTGGATCGCGTAGTACTGCGTGGCGGTCACCGCCTCGGCCGGGCCTCCGGCGGCGAGCGCCTCGCCGGCGAGCTGGTCGGCGCGGTCCAAGGATCCGGACAGCAGCGCCCGCATGCCCTCCCACAAGAGCACGTTCCACTCGAACAGCGGCTGGCGCAGCCGGTCGGCCCCCGCCTTGAACGCCTCCATCTGGGCTTCGACGGCGTCGCGGTCGCCGCGCTCGAGCAGGTCGACCACGAGCCAGGCGTGCGCTTGGAGCTGGAGCTCGAGGTTTCCGATCTGCCGCGCGAGCGTGAGCATCTCGGTCGAGACCTCGACTCGTTCCTGAAGGTCCGAGGCGCCCCACAGCACCCGTCGGCGTGCGCCGCAGGCGTGCGCGCGGGCCTCGGGGTCGCCGAGCTCGGCGGCGATCTCGATCGCCTCCTCGCTGAGCGCCCACATCCGCTCACGGTCAGGGGAGTAGTAGATCGCCCCGCACAGACAGGAGAGCAGACGCACCCGGACCAGCGTTCGGTCCGGCTGGAGCTCGAGCGCGCGCTCGATCATCGCGATCAGCTCGCCGTCCACGACCCCCGCCGGCTGCACGTAGCGCTGGGAGGCCCCGATCGCCGCCCACGCCAGCGCGGCGCCGTCTCCCAGCTGCTCGGCCAGCGCCGCGGCCTCCCGGAAGGCAGTGGACGCCTGCGCCCGCTCCCCGGCGCGCACACGTGCCTGGCCGAGCGCC
The DNA here is from genome assembly GCA_035504535.1 of Solirubrobacteraceae bacterium. Taxonomy (GTDB): domain Bacteria; phylum Actinomycetota; class Thermoleophilia; order Solirubrobacterales; family Solirubrobacteraceae; genus Palsa-465. The sequence goes on from DATJRS010000070.1 coordinate 3,612, forward strand.
AGGAGCAGCTCGCATCGGCGCGCCGTCGCCTCGGGCTGGAAGCGCCCCTGCACGTCGAGCGCCCGGGCGTAGTGCTCGGCCGCCTCCTCGTGGGCGAGCATCGTGGTCGCCTGCTCGGCGGCTCGCAGGGCGTAGGTGATCGCCTCCTCGGCGTCCTCCTCGTCGGCCACCGCACGGGTGAAGTGATAGGCGAGCTCGGGCAGGTAGCGGCCCTGCCGGCGCCCCTGCGCGGCCTCGATCGCCTCCCCCACGCGCTTGTGGATCCGTGCCCGGCGCGGCACCGACATGCCTTCGTAGAGCGTCTCCCGGATCAGCGCGTGCGAGAACAGGTAGGCGCCGGGCCGGTCGTCGGCTTCGACGAGCAGCCCGGCCGCCAGCGCCTCCTCCAGCGCGCCCAGAAATTCCTCCTCGGCGAGCAGCACGACCCGTTCGAGCAGGGCCGCGTCGACGTCGCGACCGATCACGGCGGCCACCCGCAGCAGCTCGATCGCCGGCGGCTCGAGCCGGCTCAGGCGCCAGGCGATGACCTGTTTGACGCCCTCGGGCAGGCCGAAGCTCTGCAGCTCCGATGCCGTGGCGCTGCCGGCGTGGACTCCAGCCTCGATCAGGTGGCGGACGATCTCCTCGACGAAGAAGGGGTTGCCTTCGGTCTCCTCATACAGCGCACGGGCGAACGAGCGCGAGGGCCTCTCGCCGGCGCGCAGCGCCACCAGCTCGGCGGTGTCCCGCTCGCTGAGGCCCTTGATGTCCAGCTGCGACGCCAGCCGTTCGCGCATCAGCTCGGTCAGCGCGTTGGTGAACGTATCCCCCCGCTCGGTCGAACGGTACGCCGCGAGGATCAACACCCGGGCCGGGCTGGTCGCGCGCGCGAGGTGGCGCAGGAGCAGCAGAGTCGGGCGGTCGGCCCACTGGAGGTCGTCGAGCACGAGCATCACCGGCGCCAGGCTCGAGAGCTCGGTCAGCAGCCCCACCACTGCCTCGAACAGCCGGTAGCGCTCGGTCTCGGGCTCGTCCACCGGCGGCGGCGGAAGGTCCGGGGCGCGGCGGCGCACCTCGGGGATCAGCCGGGCGAGCTCGGAGCCGTACTCGCGCGAGGTGGCCCGCAGATCGCTGAGCGACGCGTTGAGCGCCCAGTGGCGCAGCGCCTCGAGGATCGGCTGGTAGGGGACCACGGTCTCGCGCGGGGAGCGCCCCGCGAGCACGGTCGCGCCCTCGTCATGGACCCGCCGTGCCACGTCGGCGATCAGCGTGGTCTTGCCGATGCCGGCGTCGCCGGCCAGCAGCACGAGCCGGCCCGAGCGCGCCTCGCGGCAGGCTAACTCCCACTCCTCCTCGAGCTGGGCGAGCTCGCTGGCGCGACCGATCAGCGGGCCCTGCCCCCGGTGGCGCAGCTCGGCCGGCAACGGGATCCCCACCCAATCCTCGGCGACCCCGACCCCGCCCGCCCCACCCGCCCCACCCGCCCCACCCGCCCGGGCCGCCCGGGCCGGATCGCCGCCGGCGGCGGAGTCGCCGCCGAGCCCCCTCGGCCTGACCAGCCGCTCGTGCGCGGCGATCGCCTCGCGGGAGGGGCTCGTTCCGAGCTCATCGCGCAGCAGCGTGCGCAGCCGGTCGAACACGCGCAGGCCCTCGGCGACATTGCCCCGCGTCGCGAGCGCCTCCATCAGCAGCACGTAACCGGACTCCCGGTAGGGCTCTGACTCGATCAGCGTTCGGGCCGCCCGCTCGGCCGACTGCAGCTGCGTCCCGCCCATGACCAGGCCGGCGCGGCCGATCACCTCGAGCGCGAGCAGATGGACCTCCTCGAGCTCGCGGCGCGGTGCCTCGAGCCAGGTCGCCTGGGTGCCCGGCAACAGCCCGCGGCTGGCGATGTTGAGCGGCACCTGGGCGAGCGCCCAGGCCCGCCGCGCGTCCTCCTGCGCGAGCGCATCGAGCGCCCGGGTCATCTCGGTCGCGGCAGCTTCTATGTCGATCCACACCGGCTCGGGCAAGCTCAGGATCAGCTCATCGCGACCGGCCAGAGCCGAGGCGCCAAGCGAAGAGCGCAATCTCGACAGCAGGGTGCGCAGCGCCGCGTCCTGTGAGACCGGTGCCTGGTTGGGCCACAGCGCCCCGATCAGCTCGTCCCGCCCGACGTGCCGACCCCGGTTCAGCACCAGATACGCGAGCAGCAGCGGCACCTGCCTTCCGCGCAGCCGGCCGGCCAGTTGCACGCCGTCGATCTCCACGGACAACCGTCCACACAGCTGGATCCGGGTGATCTCGGGAGCGCGCTCTGCCTGCGGCAACGTCTTGGAAACGTATCGACAACGTCAACGCGGCAAGGTCCTCCGCCGTGGACACCGAGGTGACATGCAGCGACGTTCTCGGCGGGGCGCAATCAGAGGTGACGGCTGGCCGCAGCGATGACGGCCACACGACCGCAGTCAATGGAGGGCATAGGCGGATCGCCTACTGCGAGTGCGGGGCGCAACTCGCAGGCGACGACGAGCACGAGCTCTACTCAGCGGCCCAGCGGCACCTCGCTCACCATCACCCTCAGCTCCTGGGGGCGCTGGGACCTGGGATGGTGAGTCAAATGGCCGAGGACGTCGGGGGGCAATAACACTTCGGGGCCCCCGGGGGCATGCCTAGGGGCGGGCGGTGTGCAGACCACCGCCCGCCCATAGCGCCCTCGTCATCGGGCGCGAGTGCCCGCGAAGGGGCATCGCAACCCCTCAGGGAGCGGTCGCCGGATCGTCGGTCGACCGCGCGGAGCTCCTACACCCGAAACCTCCTAGGCCCGGAATCTCCTACACCCGCACCCGAAATTTCCGCCATTCCGTCGCCCCGGTCGCCGCTGATTCCGGATTCTTCGGGCTGGACGCGAGTTATCCGTCAGTAGCCGAAACCAGCATCCGGAATGACGGAAATTTCGGCAGCCCGCGTCGTTCGACACGGAGCGGCAGAGACGGGCGGCTAACCCGCGCAGGCTTCGGTCGAGACCGAGTGGGTCCGCGAGATGGAGTCGGCCAGCTGTTTGCGTACGAGGGAGTTCGGCACCGCGAAGCCACCCTGCCCGCTCGGCGAGCCGGTGATGGCTGCGAACACGGTCGCGGCCACCTGACCGCCGGCATCGATCATCGGGCCACCCGAGTTGCCGGGCCGCACGAGACCCCGGAGCGGGGTGATGCTGCGGAGCACCGGTCCGTTGCCGTAGGCGTCCTCGGTGCTGACCACCTCGGTCTGCCCGATCCGGCCCGGCTCCTTGTCGAACGGCCCGTCGAGCGGATAGCCGAGGATCGCCGCAGCCGTGCCCGGGCGGGGATTAGTGGCGAGGTGGAGGACCGGCTCGTGCAGACCGCTCACCCGCAGTACGGCGATGTCGTCGTGCGGGTCGAAGTCGATCACCTTCGCGGCCAGCCCGGGCAGATTGCCCTGCACCTCGACACTGGTGTTGGTCTCGCCGGCCACGACATGGGCGTTCGTCACCACCACCCCGGGCGCCGCCACCCAGCCGCTCCCCTCGATCCCGAGCCCGCACGCCGTCCCCACCACCTTCACCACGCTGTCGCTCGCGGCGTCCACCGCCGGCGCGCCCACAATCCCGTGCGGGGGCGGGGGCACGTTGGCCTGGGGACCGCGCACCGACGGGATCGGGTCGATCCGCGCCAGCGCGTGCAGGATCGGCCCCGACGGCGGCAGCAACTCGTTGAGCCCGCGCAGGATCGACGAGCGCTGGATATCGCCGCGCAGCGCCGGGGATCCCGACGACTGCAGCGCGATCGCGCCCACGATCCACGCGATCCCGAGCGCGACCGTCGCGGTCAGTGCCGCGCCGAGCAGCCCGTCCACGGTCCGCAGTCCCGGCAGCCGCAGGAACATGCGGGCCCGCGCCCCCACCCCCTCGAACCCGCTGGCCAGCACGGCGCCAGCGAGCAGCGCCCCGAGCAGCCCGAACAGCGGCGCGTACTGCGAGTGCGAGCCGCCGGGCAGGACCAGCGGCGCCAGCCGGGTGCCGAGAAAAGCCCCCAGGCCGAAGCCGACGAGCGACAGGGCACCGACGATGAAGCCCTGCGCGTAGCCGTACATCGCAAGCAGCACGGTGAAGACCACGATCAGCCAATCGACGCCGGTCACGGCAGGGAGGTTACGGCGGGCTTTCCTCCACCGTTCCAGCCAACGCAAGCCGGCCGAGCATCCCCGTGCCCTACCGTTCCGGTTTGAGGTGGCACACGCAGTACTGACGGAAGGGGCACCCCGACGGCGCCGGGGACGGCGCCGAGTATGGCGGCGTCGCCTACGGCTGCTCGTTCCGCTGGCGATTCTCGGCGCGGCCGCGGTCGCGGTCGTGCTCATGATCCGCGCCGGACCCGGCCGAGCCGAGCGCCAGCTGGTGTCGAATTACGTCCGCGACTGGGCGACCAGCGACTACCAGAAGATGTACTCGCTGCTCGATCCCGTCTCGCGCACGCAAATGAGCGAGGCCAGGTTCGCGGCCGCCTACCGGCACGACGCAATGATCGCGACCCTCGCGACGCTCACGGCCGAGAAAATCGGCGGCCGCCGGGGCGAATACATCCCGGTGCAGATGCTCGTCACGACCCGGCTGTTCGGAACCCTGCGCGAGACCCTCGAGGTCCCACTCAGCGGCAGCGGCTCGAGCGCCACCGTGCACTACGCCGGCAACCTGCTGTTCCCGGGCCTGACCGGAAACGAGCGGCTCGCGCGCCGGATGTCGCTGCCGCCGCGAGCAACCCTGTTCGCGGCCGACGGGACGCCGCTGGCGCAAGGGCCCGATCGCACCTCGCCGATCCCCGAGGTGGCCAATGAGATCGTCGGCACGCTCGGGCCGATCCCGGCCGACCAGGCCACCGCCTACGCCGCCCAGGGCTATCCGGCCAAGGCGCAGGTCGGGCAGGACGGACTCGAGCTCGTCTTCCAGAATCAGTTGGCGGGGAAGCCGGGCGGCGTGCTCCTGGCCGGTCGCCGCGTGCTGGCCCGCGCCGCCGCCGTGCCCGGACAGAACGTGACCACGACGATCAATCCGAATCTCGAGCTCGCGGCGATCTCGGCGCTCGGCGGCAACTACGCCGGGATGGTCGCGATGGACCCGCGCACGGGTGCGCTCGAGGCACTCGCCGGCATCGCCTACTCGGCGCCCCAGCCGCCGGGCTCGACGATGAAGATCATCACGTCGACTGCCGCCCTCGCGGCCGGGATCGTGAAGCTGAGCACCGTCTTCCCGTACAGCACGGCCGCGACGCTCGACGGCTACACCCTCCACAACGCCAGCGGCGAGGACTGCGGGGGCACGCTCCTGAACTCGTTCGCGGTCTCATGCAACTCGGTGTTCGCTCCCCTCGGGGCCCAACTCGGTGGGCAACGCCTGCTCGCCATGGCGGACCGTTTCGGCTTCAACCAGACGCCCACGATCCCCGGCGTGGCCGAGAGCTCGATCCCACCGGCGAGCCTAGGCAGCGATCTCGAAGTCGGCTCCTCGGCGATCGGCCAGGGCCAGGTCCTGGCCACGCCGCTCGAGATGGCCGACGCCGCGGCCACGATCGCGATGGGTGGCAAGCGACCCCTCCCGACCCTCCAGGCCGGACAACCACCGCGCTTCGTGCCGGTGACCAGCGCCCACGTGGCCGGCAACGTGCAACAGATGATGGTCGCGGTGGTCCAGTTCGGCACCGGCACCGCGGCGCAGATCCCGGGCGTCACCGTGGCCGGTAAAACCGGCACCGCCGAGCTCGCGAGCACGACCACATCCAGCGGGCAGAGCGTCGCCAACGCCAATCAACTGACCGACGCCTGGTTTGTCGGCTACGCGCCGGTCGGCCATCCGCGGATCGTCGTCGGGGCGCTGTTTCCCGACCAAGGCGCGGGCGGGGCGACCGCCGCGCCGGCCGTTCGCCAGGTGCTGGTCGCGGCGCTACAGCACTGAACGCGCAAACCGCCCAAGATCAGAGATCGAGCGAGATCTGCCCGGGCTTGCCGCCGCCGACCGGGTAGATGTTCAGCGTCAACGGCCGGTTCGAGTACACCGCGTTGGGCAGCTTGAACAGGAGCAGCCCGCCTCCGGTGGGACCGAAGCTCGCCGTCGTGTTGGGCGCGGGCTCGATTGCCGCCGGCTCGAGCACCTGCTGGGTCCACGCGTAGCCGTTGATCTGCGAGTCGAGGGGGATCGGGTAGTAGACGTCCCCGCTCGAGTCGACGATCGTGAATCTCTCGGCGGTCGTGTGGGGCTGGTCGGTCTGGTTCTTGGCCCACAGGAACACGCCGTACCAGAGCTGGTCGGCCGTCAGCCCGGTCCGGGTGTATCCGCTCGGCAGCCCGGTTAGGTACTGCCGGTCCTCGACCGCGTACGGGTTCAGCTCCCGGGAGATCTGCATCTGGTAGGTGATCGGCCCGGCGTCGACGTACACCCCGTCGTTGAGGTCGGTGGCCGGATCGTCCACCTGGCCGCAGGCCGCGAGCCCGAGGGCCAGCGCGAGGGCGCATACGAGAATCCACAGCCGGCGGGCGCTCACGGGGGCGGAAGTTTAGGGATCCGGACGGGCCGCCGACTTCAGCGCCCCGCGACGGTGGCGCGCCGTCCCCGGTCGCGGTCCTCCTCGAGGATGCTCCGCAACCGCCCCATCGCCTTCCGGGTCTTGCGGCGCAGCCACGAGTTGCCGCCAAGCGCCTCCATCAGGTGATCGGACGGCATCACGGGCACGGTCTCGAGGGTGTATTCGACCCGAGTGCTGCCGCCGGGGCCGGGCGAGAGCGTGTAGGTCCCGAGCATCCGGATGCGGTTGTACTTGCCGCCACGGCCGCGTTCGACGATCCGAAATGGCGGCTGAACCTCGACGAAGCTCATGTCGGCCCAGTTGAAGCGAGCCCGCGGTGCCTTGATGCGAAACCGCGCGCCGGCGCCGGTCCCGTAGGAGTCCTCGCGGGTCAGATGCCAGTCCACCAGGTAGTGGTCGGTGAACTCCGCGTGATTGGCGATGTCCGCGAGGTACTCGAAGACCTCCTCGCGCGGTCGCGAGATCGTCGTTTCGACCGTGAACGGCTCCACGGCCAGGATTCTAGGTTCGAGCGCCCGCGACTGCCCCGAGGGCGCCGCCGGCAGAGGCCGATGTTCCGAGGGCGCCGGCGTCAGGCGGCGCCGACCATCGTCAAATCACGCCGCCCGATGATCGGTCAGGCGCATGGTGTGTCCGAACTCCGGGCCGTGCACGATCTCCGATCGCAGGACCGGATCGGGGTCGAGCGCTCGGCACAGCTCGCAGTGCAACCCGCCCGCCTCGTCCAGGTACACGCGCTCGCCGACCAGCGGCGTCCGCCGGCAGCCACGACAGCGCTCACGGTCGGCATCGCGCAGGCCGACGGCTCGGCGAACCAGGGCGAGCTGAAGTTCGGGAGCCCCCTGATCTGGGTAATCAGGATCCGACACGACCCGAGTGTTCGGCGCTGTGCAGGGGGTTCCTGCCGGGGCAGATTAAGGCTTACCTAAACGCCTCGAGGATGGTCCGTAATCCGTCCAGAGACGTTCTGGGACCTTTGACTCGGGGGATATCATGACTGGACTGGCTTGTCCAAGTCGGTCAAGTTTTTGAGCCCGTAACAAGGAGAACGCGCCTTCATGAAAGCTTGGATGTCGGGCAATGTTGCGGGGACCGGAACCTTTAGATGCACGGACTGCGATTACCCCGTGTCGCTCGACGCGGTGGACGAACTGCCGACCTGTCCGAACTGCGGGGGGACCGAATTCGTACGGGCTTCGCTGTTCACGACGGCCCAGACGACCGTGCTGGAGGTCGCGGCTGACGACGACGATCAGGGCTGGCTCGACGAGCTTCGCGACGGCCTGCACGAGCCCGGGCAGTACCTGGCCTACCGAGCTGAGGGCGAGGAGCCGATTTCGTACGCGCTGCAGCGCGAGTGGACGCGGATCGGCCGCAGCCTGGCCGCCGACATCCGCTTCGACGACCCGACGGTGTCGCGGCGGCATGCGCTGATCGTGCGCCAGCCGGATGGCCTGCGGGTGCTCGACGACCGCAGCCTCAACGGCGTGTTCGTCAACGGCGAGCGGGTCGAATGGAGCACGCTGGCCGACGGCGATGAGATCGTGATCGGGCGCCACCATCTGCATTTCGTGGACGTCCCGATCGTCTCTGGCATGCGCTACAGCCACGCCGCCGAGCACAGCGCGACCGCCCCGGCGACCTGATCGCTCCCACCAGCAAGTCAATCGCCGGCGCCCCGGTCGCTGGCCTATAGTCCTGCCGGGGTATGGCGGCGACGATCTCGGTTCTTTCGCAGAAGGGCGGCACCGGCAAGACGACGGCCGTGCGCACGCTGACCGACGTGTTCCGTCGCGTCGATCTGCGCGTGCTGGCGATCGACCTCGACCCCCAGGGCAACCTGTCGGACTACCTCGACGTCGACCCCGAGGCCTCCCCCACGATCGGCGACGTGCTGTCCGGGCGCGCCAAGGCCCGTGCGGCCGTCCACGACGGGATCATCCCGGCCAACCTGGGCCTGGCCGAGGCCGAGCTCGCCCTGGGCGGCAAGATGGGCCGCGAGCTCGCGCTCAAGAAGGCGCTGCGCGACGTCCGCGACGACTACGACGTGATCCTGATCGACTGCCCGCCCGCGCTCGGCCTGCTCACGGTCAACGCGCTCGTCGCCTCCGACCACGCCCTGATCTCGGCCGAGGCGCAGTACTTCTCCCTCCAGGGCGTCGAGCAGGCACTCGAGGTGATCGAGCTGGCCCGTGAGAACCTCAACCCCGACCTCGAGTGGCTCGGCGTGGTGCTCAACATCGCCGACATGCGCACCCGCCACTCGCGCGAGGCGTTTGACTCGCTGCGCCAGCACTTCGGCCAGAAGCTGCTCGAGACCACGATCCGGCAGTCGATCGCCTACGCGGAGTCGGCTGAGCGCGCGGTCTCGATCATCGATTACCGGCCGGACCTGGCCGCTGACTACCTCGAGGTCTCCGCCGAGCTGCTCAGACGGCTCGGGATGGAGGGACCGCGGCGGCGGGTGCGCGCGCTGGCCGGCGAGGCGACCGGCGCCCGCGTTTCTTAGCGCGTTCTTAGACACCCCACGGAGACTCCCGCCGTCCGCACCTGAACGGGGGCTTCGGGCCCGCCACCCGGCGACCCTGGTGCTGCTGCGGGTCGCGCTCGCGGCGCTGGCCGTCGTCTGTGCCTACTTCGTCTTTCACACCGGCGACCTCGGGGCCAAGGCGGTGTGGCAGGGTCGGCTGTCGGGCGGCGGCGGTTTCGGCGGGCCGGGCGGTGGCGGGGGCGTGAACCAGCTGTTCAGTCCAGGCGGCTGATGGGTCTCGCTTCGCTTGACATCCCTGGGGCCGGTTCCGCCCGGCATCCGTGCCGGGCGGCGTGATCGCGACCGCCCCGCCGGGCACGGACGCCCGGCGGAACGGCCCCACGGACGCCGGCGAAGCCGGCCCCAATCACACCGACCGCTGATACGACCGGAACGCGTTCGTCGCGAACGCCAGACAGAGCACGAGCAGCCCGGCCAGGAAGGCGGCCCGGGACGCGGCCAGTCCCCAGTCCGGGTGGGCCGAGGTCGCGCTCCGGCCGGCCTGCACCGCCCAATTGACCGGGTTGAAGTCGGCCACGTGCTGCATCCACCTCGGGATCAGGTTGGTGGCCAGGAAGGTCGAGGAGAGGAAGGTGAGCGGGAGCAGGATGAACTGCGTGGCGCCGATCAGCGCCTCCTCCTGGCGCATGATCAACCCGAACCCGTTCGAGAGCGCCCCGAAGGTCGCGCCGAGCAGGGCCGAGACCGCGAACAGCACGGCCACGCCGCCGACGCCTCCCGGGAACGACGCCCCCACGATCAGGGCCAGCGCGACGATGATCAGCGACTGGATCACGACGACCACGGTCTCCTTGAGGATGCGCCCGGCGATCAGCGCCTCACGCCGCACCGGCGAGACCAGGAAGCGCGCGGTGACGCCGCGGTTCAGGTCGTCGATCAGCGACATCCCGCTCCAGGCCGCGTTGAACATCGCGGTCATCACCACCACCCCGGGCGCCAGGAACGCGATGTACGAATGGGCGTGGAAGCCCGGGATCTCGATCACCTTCTTGAACAGCGCGCCGAACAGCAGCAGCCAGATCACGGGCTGCACGAGCGTGACGGCGACGAACCAGGGCTGGCGCCACAGCTCGCGCAGGTGGCGCAGGGTCATGTACAGGGTCTGCCGGATCAAGGTCATCGCTTCGCCTCCGCCTGCTCGGCTTCGGCGGCGTCGAACGTGCGGCCGGTGTACTTGAGATAGACGTCATCCAGCGAGGGCCGGGCCACCCGCACCGACGCGACCCCGACGCCGTGACTCTCGAGCGCCTGGAGCACGAGCGGCACCGCACGCCCGCCGTCGTCGGCGCGGGCCCGCAGGACGCGCCCGTCGACCGTGACGTCACGGACGGCGTCGAGCGGCGTCAGCGCGCTCGTGACCCGGCCGTTGTACTCGCGGTCGAGGTCGACGTGGATCGCGTCGCCGCGGAGCTCGCGCTTGAGCTCCTCGGGCGTCCCCTGCGCGACCACCTTGCCGCGGTCGACGATCGCCACGCGCTCGGCGAGCTGATCGGCCTCCTCGAGGTAGTGCGTGGTCAGCAGCACGGTTTTCTGACGCTCGCCGGCCAGCTGCGCGATCTCGGCCCACATGTCGGCCCGGACCTCGGGGTCGAGGCCGGTGGTCGGCTCGTCCAGGAACAGCACCGCGGGGTCGTGGACCAGCGCCATCGCGATGTCCAGGCGCCGCTGCATCCCGCCGCTGTAGCCCCGGGTGATGCGATCGGCGGCGTCGGCCAGACCGAAGCGCTCGAGCAGCTCCTGGGCGCGCTCCTCGAGGGCGGCGCGGCGGGGGCGGTGGGCGGGACCCCATTTTTCGTAAAGCTGGCCCTGCAGGCGCAGGTTTTCCCGGCCGGTCGCCTGGACGTCGACCGCCGAGCCCTGCGCGACGACGCCGATCGTCCGGCGGACCCGGTCGGCGTCCTCGATCACGTCCAGCCCGGCGACCCGCGCAGTCCCCGCGTCGGGCTTGGCCAGCGTGGTCAGGATCTTGACCGCGGTCGACTTGCCCGCGCCGTTGGGCCCGAGCAGCGCGAACACGCTGCCCGGAGGCACCCCGAAGGACAGCCCATCGAGCGCCGTCACCCCCTTCGGATAAGACTTACGCAGGCCCTCGGCCTCGATTGCGTGTTCCACGAGCTGCTACCTCCAAAGCTAGAATTCACTCACGCGTCAAACATCTTAGTAGCTAAGAGATTTAGATGTCAAGAGAACAACTGCAGCGCGAGCTAGGCGACGAGGTCCGGGCCAATCAGCGGGCCACCGATGTCGTCGACGAGCTCGTCTCCCAGCTGATGGGGCTCAACCGGACCGACTCGCGCTGCATGGACATCCTCGACCAGCACGGGAGCATGAGCGCGGGCGATCTGGCCGAGGCCAGCCGGCTGAGCACGGGGGCGATCACCGCGGTGATCGACCGGCTCGAGCGGGCGGGATACGCCCAGCGGGTGCCCGACCCCTCCGATCGCCGGCGGGTCCTCGTCGAGATGACCCCGAAGGCGTATGAAGCCGCGCTCGAGCTGATGATCGAGCCGATGCGAGAGCTCTACGCCCCGCTCGCTGACCGCTACAGCGACGACGACCTGCGGCTGCTGATCGACTTCACCCGCCAGGGTCGCGAGCTCCAGGAGCGCCACGCGGAGTGGCTGCGCGAACGGCTACGGAGTCAGAGCTCGCGCACGTCGGCGCCCTGAGGCTCGAACGCGGCGCGCATCACGGTCGCCCACCCTTGTGTCTCGCGCCTGAGCGCCTCGACGACCGGTCCGCTGTCCTCATAGCGACACCAAACGAGCACGGTCGGCCCGGCACCCGAGATGGTCGCGCCCAGCGCGCCCAGCGCGGGCGCGCGGTCGAGCAGCTCGACCGAGCGCGGGTACAGGTGCGCGCGGTGCGGCTGGTGCAGGCGATCGGGTAGACCGGCCGCGATCAGGTCCCAGTCGCCGGTGGCCACGCCGGCCATCAGCAGCGAGGCGTGGGCGATGTTGAACACCGCGTCTCCAAGCGGGACGGTGTCCGGCAGCGCCGTCCGAGCCGTGTCGGTGGGGACCGCATGATGGGGCACGGCCAGCACCGCCTCGAGCCCCATCGGGGGTTCGAACCGGTGCACGCGGTCGCTCGCGGACACGACAAAGCCGCCGTGCAGCGCGGCGGCCACGTTGTCGGAATGGCCCTCGAGCTCGGTGGCGAGTCCGCGCACGTCCGCGTCGAGCTCGAACAGGTGGTCGGCGGCGAGCAGGCCGGCCAGGATCGCGGCCGCGCTCGAGCCCAGCCCGCCGGACAGCGGGATGTCGGACTTGATCGCGAACTCAAAGCCGGCGGCCGGATGCAGCCGCTCGAACGCCCTGATCACGAGGTTGGTGCGGTCGCGAGGCAGGTCGAGGTCGGTGTGCACGGCGAACGTCCCGGTCTCGCGGACCTCGAGCTCGAGGTGCAGCGACAGCGCGGCACCGAACACGTCGAAGCCCGGCCCCAGGTTGGCCGACGAGGCCGGAACGCGGACCACGCGCCGGCGCGAGAGCCCGGCGCTCACCCGAGCACCGCGCGCTCGATCGCGCCCAGCTCGGGATCGCACGGCACGACCGCCCCCGCCTGCTCGAGCGCGGTCTGCGGGTCCTTCAGGCCGTGGCCCGTGAGGACGCACACCACACGGCGGACCCCATCGCCGGCGCCGTGGGTGAGCAGCCCGGCGACGCTCGCGGCCGATGCGGGCTCGCAGAACACCCCCTCGGTGGCGGCCAGGAAGCGCCACGCGGCGAGGATCTGCGCGTCGGTCACGGCCTTGACCGCACCGCCGCTTCCGGTCATCGCGTTCATCGCCTCCTCCCAGCGGGCCGGGTTGCCGATCCGGATCGCGCTCGCCACCGTCTCGGGGTGGGCGACCGGCTTGCCCTCGACCAGCGGCGCCGCCCCGGCGGCCTGAAAGCCGCACATGCGCGGCCTGTATCCGAGCTCCTGAAAGCCCTTCCAGTAGGCGGTGATGTTGCCGGCGTTGCCGACCGGGATGCACAGCGCGTCGAGCTCGCCGGTCAGCTCCTCGACGATCTCGAACGCCGCGGTCTTCTGCCCCTCGATCCGGAACTCGTTGACCGAGTTGACCAGCGAGATCGGGTGCCGGCTGACCAGCTCGCGTACGAGCTTGAGCGCCTCATCGAAGTTCCCCCGCAGGGCGACCACCCGGGCACCGTGCATCAGCGCCTGGGCCAGCTTCCCGGTGGCGATTTTGCCCTCGGGAACGATCACCGCGCCCGTCAGCCCGGCCTTGGCCGAGTACGCGGCGGCCGAAGCGGCCGTGTTTCCGGTCGAGGCGCAGATGACCGCCTCAGATCCCTCCCGGACGGCGGCCGAGACCGCGCAGGTCATGCCCCGGTCCTTGAACGAGCCGGTCGGGTTCGCGCCCTCGATCTTCAACCACACCTCGGTCCCGGCCCGCTCGGAGAGGCGCTCGGCCAGGATCAGCGGGGTCGAGCCCTCGTTCAGCGACACGACCGGGTCGGTCGGGTCGAACGGCAGCCGCTCGCGGTAGCGCTCGATGATCCCCGGCATGGGGCAGCAGGATGTCAGAGCCGGCCGTTACAGTGCCCGCAGTGCGATGGCGCGGTCGATTGCTCGTCGGGGTGCTGGGGGTGTGCGCCGGCCTGCTGGCGCCGGCGGCCGGGCTCGCGTCGGCGCCGAGCAGCGGGTTCAACGTGGATTCCTTTTCGGCGAGTACCGACGGCGTCATCTCGTTCACCGCCTCGGTCCCCGGCCCGGGCACGATCGCTGTGCTCGAGACCGCTCCCGATCGCGGACGGGCCGCGGACGTCGCCGCTACTCGCCGCCCAGGGCCGGGCCGGTTCGCCTTCGGCCGCGCCCACTTCGTCTTCTCCGGGGCGACCACCCGCCTCCTCACCGTGAGACCGAACAGCCGCGGGCGTGAAGCCGTCAGGGCACGCCACCGGCTGCAGGTGCTCGTATGGGTCACCTATACGCCGAGCAGCGGGGCCCCCCAGACCATCCGCCTCCGGTGGGGCAAGACCTCCGGAAGCTTCTTCGGCGGCTAGGCGACGTCGAGGACGACCTTGCCGGTCGCGCCGCGGCTCTCGAGTAGCTCGAGCGCATCCCCTGCCCGCTCGAGCGGGAACCGCGCGCCCACCACGGGCCGGATGAACCCCTGATCGATCAGGTCCGTGATCGCCTCGCCGATCTCGCGGGTGACGTCGGGCTTCGACAACACGTAGCCGCCCCAGCCCGCGCCGATCACCTCGGTGTTGTTGAGCAGCAGCCGGTTGACGCGGACCTCGGGGATCGAGCCGCCGGTGAAGCCGACCACGACTACGCGGCCTCCTTCTCTCAGTGAGCGCAGGCTATCCGTGAAGCGGTCGCCGCCGACCGGGTCGACCACGACGTCGACCCCGCCTTGTGAGAGCTCCTTGGCCTCATCCTTCCACGGGCCGTCGCTGCGGACGACGTGATCCGCGCCGGCTTGCTTTGCCACCCGCTCCTTCTCGTCGGTGGACACGACCGCGATCGTCTTGGCCCCGAGGCCCTTGGCCACCTGGATTGAGGCGGTACCGATCCCGCCTGCCCCGCCGTGCACCAGCACGGTCTCGCCCTCGGCCAGCCGGCCGCGCAGCTTCAGCGAGAAGTAGGCGGTGTGGTAGTTGAGGACCAGGGCGGCGCCCTGGTCGAAATCGAGCTCGTCGGGCAGCTTGTAGGTGAAGAACTCGGGCGCCACCGTCACCTCAGCCCAAGCGCCCAGCAGGCAGAACGCCGCCACCCGGTCGCCGGCCTTGAGGTTTGCGCCCTCAGGGACGGATCTCACGATGCCGCCGACCTCGCTGCCCGGGATGAACGGCAGCTCGGGCTTGGCCTGATACTGGCCCCGGGTCTGGAGCAGCTCGGGGAAGGACACGCCGGCCGCCTTCACGTCCACCACCACGCCCCGGCCCGGGGTGGCCGGGTGCTCGGGCGGCGGCTCGGGGACGTCGACGACCCGCAGCGCGTCGCGCGGGCCGGTCAACTCGACGATCTGTACCGCCTTCATTGCCGGCGCACCCTAGCGAACTCCGCTGCGGGCGCGGCACCTGCGCCGAACCCGCCGATCTGGGCCATAACCCCGTACTCGGCGATCCCCGCTCGGTGAACTCCGATTCAGTTGCGCATGTGGGCCATAAGTCCGGACTCGGCGCCCGGCCGTTCTCGAGTTGCGGGTTATGACCCACCCCGGCACCCGGCCGGGCGTCTACCCGAACTCTTCCTCGATCACCCGGATCGCCCGCGGTGGCGCGCGCAGCACCTCGAGCCGCCCCAGCTCGGCCATGGCGGCCAAGAAGCGCGACTCCAGCGCCGGGTGAACGACCATCACCAGCCGTGCCTGCTCCCCGAGCCCGCGCTGGACGACCGACTTGACGGACACCTCCTGCTCGGCCAGCACCTGAGCCACCGTGGCCAGCACCCCCGGCTCATCCGCCACTTCCAGGTGCAGGTAGAAGGCCGAGACCACGTCGGGGACGATTTCGAGCACTTGTGAGGTCGGGGGCGTCGAGGCGGGCGGGATCATCGCGCTGATCACGTCACCCAGGACCGCGCTCGCGGTCTGTGGGCCGCCGGCCCCGGGCCCCGACATGGTGATCTCGGTGATCGCCTCAGACTCGACCGTGACCGCGTTGAACGGACCGTTCACCGAGGCCAGGGGGTGGCGGGGATACAGGAAGGCCGGATGCACGCGCACCGATAGCCCGGCGCCGACCCGCTCGGCGGTCCCGATGAGCTTCAGCCGCAACCCGAGCTCGTCGGCATACGCCAGGTCATCCGGCTGGATGTGCTGGATCCCCTCGTATCGGACCTGGCCGAGGTGGACCGGCGTGTCGAACGCTAGCCGGGCCAGGATCGCCATCTTGGCCGCCGCGTCGCGTCCATCCACGTCCTCGGTCGGGTCGGCCTCGGCGTACCCGAGCCGCTGGGCCTCCGCCAGCGCCTCCTCGAACGTCATCCCGGTCCGGGCCATCTCGGTCAGGATGAAGTTCGTCGTGCCGTTGACGATCCCGTGCACGCGGTCGATCGTCGCGCCCGCCAGCGACTCCTGAAGGACCCGGATGACCGGGACGACACCCGCCACCGCACCCTCGAAGCGCAGCTGCACGCCGTACGTGCGCGCCGCGTCCCACAGCTCCTCGCCGTGCTGGGACAACAGCTGCTTGTTCGCGGTCACGATGTGCCGGCCCGCCTCCATCGCGCGCAGCAGGTAGGCCCGCGCGGGTTCGATCCCGCCCATCAGCTCCACGAGCAGATCCGAGCGCTCGAGCAGATCCTCGAACGACCCCGACCGGCGCGTCATCACCCCCGACAGCTCCGGCCGCAACCCGGTCAGCCGCTCGATTCGATCGGCATGCTCGGGCAGCAGCGCGGCGAACGCCGACCCGACGGTGCCGTGGCCGAGCAGCCCGACCCGGAAGATCCGATCAGACGACGTCACGGGCAGCCAGGTCCTCGTAGGTCTCGCGGCGCACGACCACGCGCGCGTCGCCGTCGTGGCAGAAGATCACCGGCGGGCGGGGGACGGCGTTGTAGTTGTTGGCCAGCGAGTACCCGTAGGCCCCGGTCACCGGCGTGGCGATCACGTCGCCCGGCGCGGGGTCCGACAGCCACACCTCGCGCACGATCACGTCGCCCGACTCGCAGTGCTTGCCGGCGAGCTTGCACAGCTCGCCGCCTGCGGCCAGCGGCCGGTCGGCGACCGCCGCCTCGTACTTGGAGCCGTAGAGCATCGGGCGCAGGTTGTCCGACATGCCGCCGTCGACCGCCACCCAGGTCGAGACGTTGCGCTTGACCGTCTCGACCGTGTACAGGGTGACCGCCGAGTTGGCCACCACGGCGCGTCCGGGCTCGAGCAGCAGCCGCTTGTCCGGGCCGAGCTCGTCGTGCACGGTCGAGACGATCGCGTCCACGTAGTCGGCGATCGGGGGCGGCCGGTCGGCGGACGTGTACGCGACCCCGAGCCCGCCGCCCACGTTATAGACCGGAAAGTCGCCGAGCGCAGCGAGCATCCGCACCGCGTCGCGGAACGGTTCGAGCGCGAGCAGCTGCGAGCCGATGTGGAAGTGCAGCCCGACCAGCTCAAGATGCGGAGCGGCCGCGATCCGCGCGATCGCCTCGCGCGCCGCCTGGGGGGCGAAGCCGAACTTCGAGTCGGCCTGCCCGGTCGAGATCGCGTGGTGGGTGTCCCCGGCCACGCCGGGGGTGATCCGGATCAGGACCTCCTGGCGCCGGCCCGCCTCGGCCACGACTCTCTCGAGTCGCTCGAGCTCGTGCAGCGAGTCGATCACGATGTGCCCGACGCCGGCGTCGACGGCGTCGCGGAGCTCGGCGACCGACTTGGCGTTGCCGTGGAAGTAGATCCGCGCCGGATCAAACCCGCCGCGCAGAGCCAGGAACAGCTCCCCGCCGGAAGCCACATCGCAGGCCAGCCCCTCCTCGGCCAGCAGGCGGTAGACCGCGGTGCAGGGGAACGCCTTAGACGCGAACAGCACGTCGTAATCGGCGTGACGGGCGGCGAGCGCGTCGAGGAACGCGCGGGCGCGCCAGCGCAGGTCGTCCTCGGCCACCACATAGGCCGGCGTGCCGAACTCGCGGGCCAGTTCGACCATGTCGCAGCCGCCGATCTCGAGTCGCCCCTGCTCGTTCACGCGCGAGCCGAGCGGATAGACAGCCGACAGGGTCGATGTCGCGCTCATGCGGTGGTCGATCATGCCATGCCTGACAGTTCGCGACCGTCCGAGGCGTGATCGCGGCCCTGCCATCATCGACCCGGTGCCTCGCCTGCGGACGATCACACCCGAGCTCCCCAGCGAGATCGGTGTCCACGATGGCCTTGCCTACACGCTCTGGCTCCCCCGGGCGGCCACGCGCGGTGGCGTGGTCGTCCTGCACGGCGCCGGGTCGTGCAAGGAGAACCACCACGACTACGCCCGGGCGGCCCTCGGCGCCGGTCTCGCCGCGGTGGCCTTCGACCAGCGCGGGCACGGCGACAGCCAGGGCCTGCTGAACGGGCACGTGCTCGACGACGTCGTCGCGATGGCGGTCCTGCTCCGCGAACGCCTGAACAATCCCCGGGCGCCGATTGCCCTCCGGGGGTCGAGCATGGGCGGCTACCTCGCGCTCGTGTCCGCCGGCCCGGCGGCCGCCGCGGCGGTCGTGGCCGTCTGCCCAGCCGGCGCGGAGGCCCTGCGCCGCGGCTTGGCCGAGCGCCGGTTCACATTCGCGGCCGACGAGGGCGCCCTGGACGCCTTTCTCGCCCGGCACGACGAGCGCGACGCCATCGCTGCGTTGCGCGTGCCCGTCCTCCTGCTGCACGCCGAGGGAGACGAGCAGGTGCCGGTCGAGCACTCGCGCGAGCTGGCGGAGCTCGCCCGGTCGGAGCAGAGCCGCCTGATCGCCGTTCCCGGGGGCCACCACCGCTCGGTCCAGCACGACCCCGACCTGCAGGCGGCGAGCCTCCGGTTCATCCAGCGGGCGCTCGAGCTGGACGCACGCCAGGTCAACGATCCCGTGTCCGACCTTGACCGGGCCAGCAATCCCGTGCCCGACGCCGACCGGGCCACCCGCCGCCAACCCGGCTAATAGAACGTTCTATCTAATGGCCGCCAAGGCCCGGGAGGACGCCGGTGACCGTCTGCGTCACGCCGTTGACCGCCTTCGTCGCCCCCGATCCGGTGCCGGTGACCGCACCCCCGACGGATGGACTCACGGTCCCGACCGCCCCGCCGACGGCGCTCGTGGTCTGCTGGACGGTCGACCCGGCCGTGTTTCCGACCCCACCCACCACATTGCCGAGCGTCCCGACGACCTGATGGACGGCTTGCTGCACTGGCTGTGGCAAGCTCGCGCCGGGAACCGGATTGGGGGCGGGGGCCGATCCGCAGCCGTCCCCGCCACACGGCGATGCGCCCGACGATCCGGCAGCGCCCGAGGCAGCCGTTGGCCCACCCGGGCGCGAGGTCGTGCTCGGAGTTCCGACCGACCGCAGCGTGCCGGACCCGACCCCCCGGCCGGCGCCCGTCAGGGCGTGCCCGCCGGCACCTGTCGCGCCCGCACCGCCTGGCGGCGCCGCCGCGGTGATGAACGCCAGCCGGCGCGCCACCGGCGTGGTCGTCGCGGACGCCGAGCGGGGCGAGACCACGACCTCCGCGGGCGAGGGCTGCGCCGCCACGTGCGGCCAGCCCCGGAAGGCGACCAGCGCGCTGGCTAGGATGAACATCAGCGCCGCCCCGGCCAGCAGCGACCCGCTGGTCCCGATTGCGGCAAGGTAGGCCCGCGTCGCACGGGCGACCCGTCCGGCTCGGCCGGAAGGGTGCAAACGATCAGGCATATCCCGCGGATGCCTCACTTCTGGGACTCATACTTCCCTTTCACGGACCCCTTATCCCGCGCGTCCTAAGATTAATGCACTATGGCCCGCCCTAACTCATTCGGACGCGACACCGGACTTCAGACCCGGATGCTGCTGACGCTGTTCCTGCTCGGCCTCGTTTACGCCGTGCTCGTCGCCGTGCTGATCGCTGCCGGCGCCGGCGCTGTCACGATCGCGTTCGTCGCCGCTGCCCTGTTCGTCGTCCAGCTGTTCACCTCGGACAAGATCGCCCTGCGCTCGATGGGCGCCCAGGAGGTGGGACCGAACGACGGCCCCGAGGCTCGCATGCTGCACACCATCGTCGAGCGCCTCTGTATTCAGGCCAACCTGCCTAAGCCGCGGGTGGCGATCGCCCAGACGCCGATGCCGAATGCGTTCGCGGTCGGCCGGTCGCCCAAGACCGCCACCGTGTGCGCCACCACCGGGATCCTCCAGCTCCTCGATCCGGCCGAGCTCGAGGCCGTGCTCGGGCACGAGATCACCCACGTCATCAACCGCGACGTCGTGGTCATGACTGTGGCGAGCTTCTTTGCCTCGATCGCCGCCTTCATTACCCAGTGGGGGTGGCTGTTCGGCGGCGGCTTCGGCGGTTCTCGCAACAACCAGAACAACCAGAACGGCAACGCTTTCATCTTCGTGCTCCTGGTGTCCGTCGCCGTGTATGTCATCTCGTTCCTCCTGCTGCAGGCGCTCTCGCGCTACCGCGAGTTCGCCGCCGACCGGGGCTCGGCGATCCTCACCGGCCGGCCGAGCGCCCTGATCAGCGCGCTGCTGAAGATCGATGGCGGCATGAGCCGGATTCCCCAGCGCGATCTGCGCAAGGTCCCCGGCGAGCTGGCCGCCATGTACATCTTCCCGCCCAAGACCAAGCAGACCGTGTCGAACCTCTTCTCCACGCATCCGCCGCTGGCGGCGAGGATCGCGCGCCTGCAGCGCCTCGAGGCACAGCTCCAGGGCACCGCGTAGAGCGTGGGCTTCCTCGACATCCTGACCGGCAAGAGCAAGCTGGCCAAGCCGGCCCCGGACAGGCTGTTCGCGATGAGCACCGCGTACGTGACGATGGAGACGGGTCTCGGGATCACCACCCGCGGCGCGGCCGCGATCGTCTTCCAGCCGCTCGCCACCGCCGACTTCGACGGGATCGTGCGCGAGATGGAGGAGGTGGTCAAGGCGACCGCCAGCGACAGCGGGACGACAGTCTCCAGCTCAGACGACACCTACGGCTTCCGCTGGCTGGTGCTCCGCGGCAGCGACTTCGACGACTTGGTGGTGGGGATCAACGCCGTCTCGAGCGCGCTCGAGGGCGGGGGCTACGGCGAGCGCGTCCTGTGCGCGGCGTTCGCGTTCGAGGACTCGCGCAAGCGGCCTCTCTACTGGATCTACAACTACAAGCGCGGGGCGTTTTATCCGTTCGCGCCCGCAGGCCCTGGCGAGCAGCGCGACAACGAGCGCGAGCTCGTGCTGAAGGCCCAGATCGGCAAGGAGCTCCCGGTCGAGCAGGAGCTCGAGCGCTGGTTCCCGCTGTGGGGCGCCCCGATTTAGCTTCTTCGTCGCTTGGTCAACCGCCAGGCGACGAGACCAACCAGACAAACGGCGGCCACGGCCAGCGGTGCCGGGTGACTCCGGACTGAGGTCTTGGTGCTTTCGATCCGACGCTGAGCCTGGGCTTTGACGTCGGCCTTGGCAGCCAGCGCCTCGACGGTGTCGCCGAGCTCGCGACGCGTCTGCTCGATCTCCCGCTGGATCTGCTCGGGATCCTTTGCCGTGGTCATCGCCGCCCCTCCTGCGCCCGCGTCTTCGCAAACTCCACGTCCTCCTTGACGCTCTCGGCAGCCTGCTCGGGCATCGGCGGCGTCGCCTGCTGGACCTCATGCTTGCCGACCAGCGCCAGGATCCCCGCGATCGCCGCGAGCACGACCGCGACGATCAGCGCCGCCAGCCAGGCGGTGACCGCGGTGGCCAGCGCGAGCACGGCCGCCGCGATCAGCGCCCCGAGCCCGTAGAAGCCGAACGCACCGGCGCCACCGAACATGCCGGCGCCAATGCCGGCCCGCTTGCCCTTGACGGCCAGTTCCGCCTTGGCCAGCTCCAACTCCTGTCGAGCGAGCCGGCTGCTCTGCTCGGAGAGCTGTTTGACCAGCTCACCGAGCGAAGCGTCCGATGCCGGGCTCGGCCCGCGCTCGGTCGTACTCGACATCTCTCCTCCTCCTCTTCTCAGCGGTCGCCGTTGCGTTGGCGCGGGGTCGACTGGGAACCGCCGGTCGACGACGGCGCGCGCTCGGTGACCTGCTCGGCAGCATTGCCCGATGCAACCTGCTCCTCACCGTCACCCGATGCGACCTGCTCCGCACCGTTGCCCGAGCGCGCCTGTTCGCGCATCAGCTCCTCATCGTTCAGCCCGAGTTCGTGCGCCCGAGCGCGCTCCTCGTGTACTCGCGCCTCGGCGCGCTCGCGCTCGGCCACGGCGTTCGCGAGACGGGCGCGATGCTCCGCCTCCTCCGCGCGCCCGGTCCGCGCGTCCGCAGCCTGCCGGTTTTCGGCGACGGCCTGCTCGCGGCGCTGATTCAGCTCACGCTCGCGGCGGCGTTCGGCGGCCATGCGGCGTCCGCGCGACACGCTGAACAGCAGCGCCCCGATCACCAGTACAGCAACCACGACGATCACGACGATCAACAGGGTGGACATCCTCTACCTCCTCCTTATTGGCTATCCGGAGGCTTCCCGGGACCGAGTGGCTGAAACGGTGCTGGTCAACGCGCCTTGACCACGGATACTCATGTGTGCATGCGAGGCCCCGCCCCCCAGGACCCAGTTGCCCTCGGGATGAGGGCCTACGTCCGGGCGAGCTTCCGGGTACGGGTGTTCGGCCTCGAGCACCTGCAGGTCGAGCCCGGGCAGATCTTCGCCCCGAGCCATCGCTCCGACAACGACGTCCCGCTGCTGATCACGGTGCTCTATCCGACGTGGTCGAAGGCGGTCGCCGCCGGCGCGCCATGGCCGACCTTCGCCGCGATGATCGAGCTTTTCCTGCCCGGGTTCTTCGCGGGCTATCCGGCCGGCCTGCCGCTGCCGGTTCGCCGGGTGCTGTGGCCCTATCAGCCGGGTGGCGTGCTCAGGCGCTATCTGCAGTGCGTCCCTGTGCGCGAGCCCGAGCGAATGCGCTTGCAGGAGCTGCTGCGCCACGCGGCGCAGATGCCGCTCGATGAGCTGCTGCCGGGCGAGACGCTCGAGGCGCTGAGCGCGCGAGCAGCCGCGCTCAGCCGGCCCCGGCCGGCACAGGCGCAGGATGTCCTCGATGGCGGCTACGCCGACCTCCTCTGGACCTACATCGAGCGGGACGCGGCGCCTGACCCGAGCGAGGCGTGGCGGGCTCACGGCCGAGCTGCCGTGCGCGACTTCCGGCGCCTGGCCGAGAGCCTGGCCGACGGCGGAAGCGTGATCCTGTTTCCCGAGGGAGAGCTTTCGAGCAACGGCGACATCGGCCGGCTGCAGCCGGGTCTGGGGTCGCTCGCCAGGCGCGGGAACGCCCGCCGGGTGCAGCCGGTGGCGCTCGCCTACGACCCGCTGGTGAGCGGCCGGACTCGCGCCTACGTCGCGTTCACGGCGCCGATCGAGCCGGGACAGGGGCGGCTCGTGCCCGCCGTGGACCGGGCGCTGAGGGGGACCATGCCGCTCACGCCGGGGCAGCTTGCCGCCACCGCGGTGCTTGAGGGCAACACGTCGGCCTCCGCGCTCCGGCGCGCCGGCGGGGAGGCGACCGACCGCGCCCGCGCAGAGGGCCGCCCGCTGGAGCCGGCGCTGCTCGGCCCCGGACGCGAGCGCGCGCTTGGTGAGGCGCTGTCCCGTGCGCGCCGGCGTGGCCCGAGCGACGCGCTGATCCAGCGCCTGGCCCGCGAGCTCGCGAGCGCCCGACTTGAATGAGTGACCTGCTGCCCTCGGGATGGGGCCGCCGGCTTGCTCTGGCCGCCGGCGCCGGGATCCTTGCCACCGCGCTCGTTGTCGCGCTCATCGCCCAGGTCAGCCACTCCGCCCACGTCCTGGATCACCTGCGCCACGCGACGCCGGGCTGGCTCGTCGTGTGCGCCGCGGGCGAGGTGATCGCGTACGCCGGCTACCTCGCGGGTTACCGGGCGATGGCACGACTGCACGGCGGGCCCCGGCTGCCCGCGTCGGTGGCATTGCGGGTGGTGGCGCTCGCGTTCGGCGCGTTCGCGCTCGCCACGGCCGTCGGCGGCCTGTCGGTTGACTTCTGGGCGCTGCATGAGGCCGGCGAGCCGCCGGCGCGCGCGAGCGCGCGGGTGATCGCGTTCGAGACGCTGCGCTGGGCGGTCCTCGCCCTCGCCACCTGGCTGGCCGCCCTGGCGGCGCTGCTCGGGCTCTCGCGGTCAGTCGGAACCGTGCTTCCGGTGGCCTGGCTGGTCGTCGTCCCGGCCTGCTTTGCCGGTGGCCTGTGGGTGAGCGCCGCACGCCGTCGTGACCGCCTCGGCTCCGCGGGTGCGCGCAGTCACAGCTGGATCCGCCGAGCCTTCGCCGCCGCGGTCGATGCGCTGGTCTACCTGCGCATCCTGGTCTCCGCCCGATCGGAAGGGCTGCGCCGGCGCGCGCTCGGCGGCAGCCTTCTCTTCTGGGCCGGCGACCTGCTGTGCGCGTGGGCGGCACTGCGGGCGTTCGGCGCCCGAGTCGGAGTCGCACCGCTCCTGCTCGGCTACGCCACGGGCTACGTGTCCGAGGCGGTCCCCCTCCCTGCCGGTGGCGCCGGCGGTGTCGACGCGGCGATGACCGGCGGGTTCGTGCTGGCCGGCGCACCGCTCGGAGCCGCGCTGCTCGGAGCCGTGACCTTTCGAGTGTTCAGTTTCTGGCTGCCGGCCATGGTGGCCGTCCCCTCGATGCTGGGCGCTCGTGGCCTGCGCGATCGCCTCCAGGAGATCGCCGTCCGGCGCGGTCACGCCTAGGCGCCCCGTCGCTCGCCAGCCACCCCGGCGCGCCGTACGCCAGCCACCCCGGCGCGCAGTACGCTAGCCACCCCGGCGCGCCGTACGCAAAGTGTTTGCGTACGAGCATGCATAACCTGCCACTCGACCGGCGGCGAGCCGACCGCGGCATCTCGTGCACGCCCGGCATGCAGGGAATGCCACGGCTCCCGCGCACCAGACCGATTGGCAGGTTTTACACGTGGCGGGCGACCCTCACCCGAGAACCCGGGGGAGCGCCGACCGGCTAGCCCGGGATCAGGCCCTCGCCGGTGAACTCGGCCTTCGCCTCTTCGAATGAGACGTCGGGCGGAGGGAGGATCACGTCGGAGGGCCCCAGCCGGTCCTCGGGCACCGATCCACCGTTATTGCGCACGAACGCCAGCAGCTCCTGGAAGGCGGCGTGGAATTGGTCCTCGTCGTCGGCCTCGCACGCGTTCACGGCATGGTTATCGAGCTCGTTGAATACCTCGCCGTCGCTCTCGGTGAGCTCGTATTGCCCCTCGGTGGCGATCCGGACGATCACGACGCCTGGCTTTGGCCGGCGTTTCCGCCTGTGCTTGCCTGCTGCTCGGCGCCCTGATCGTTGTCTGGGGATCCCGCGCCCAGCTCGCCGGCCGGGCCTGAGCCGGTCCCGAGCTCGGCCTTCATCCTGGCCAGCTCGGAGTCGACCTCGCTCGAGCTCGACAGCTGTCGCAGCTGACGGTCGATGTCGTCCTCGCCGGCGCCCAGCTGGGTGAGGTCTTCGAACGTGCCCGCGGCCTCGAGCTCCTGTACGGCGTCGGCGCGCGCCTTCATGTTCTCCGTCTTATCGAGGGCGCGCTGCATGGCCAGGCCAACGTCGGCCATCTCCTCGCCCACTCCGGTCGCCGCCTCGGAAATCTTCACCTGCGCTTCGGCGGCCGAGTACTGCGCCTTGATGACCTCCTTGCGCGAGCGGAACTGCTCGATCTTGGCGCGCAACTTCTGCTCGGAGGCGGTCATCTGCTCCTGCTGCTGCTCGAGCTGGGCGACCTGCGAGTCGAGCGACTGCAGCTCGGTCTGGGCCACGTTCTTGCGCTCCAGCGCGGTGCGAGCCAGGTCCTCGTTGCCGGCGGCGAGCGCCTGGCGGGCCTGCGTGTCGAGCTTCACCACCTGATCGCGCAGCTTCTGCTCCTGCAGCTGAAGGCGCTTCTTCGAGGTGACGACGTCGGCGATCCCCTTCTTGACGTTCTGGAGCAGCTCTATCTGTTTCTGGTAGCTGTACTCAAGGGTCTCCGACGGGTCCTCGGCGCGGTCGAGGAGCTTCGAGATCTTGGCTTTGATGACTGTCGACATGCGCCCGGAAAGGCCCGGCATCGCATCCTCCTTGGCGGGTTGCTGGTGTAGCCCCTGCAAGCGTAGCGAGGCTCGGCGCGCGAGCGAAGCCTTTTGGCCTGGACCCGGGCCGATTGAACCGCGATTTAGAGCCCGCGATTAGAGCCCGGCGGGATGCCGCGCCTCAAAGCCCGCGGTGTCGGTCATCACCGGACGCCACCGTGGCCCGGTGCCGGCCGGCGGATTTGGATCCTGCTCGGCCGAGGTGTCAAAGCGGATCCCGGCGATCTCGATGAACGCGTGGCCGGGGTTCGTGTACACGGTGATCCACTGGCCGAGCCCACGCCGGCCCCAGGTCTCGAATTCGCTCGAGTCCATCGAGACCTTCAGCAGGCCGGCGGCGTGCAACACGTAGGAGACCGAGCCCGAGCAGTCGTAGCCCGCGTCGTTCCATTTGCCGTGGCCCCCACCGTAGATGTAGGGCTTGAAGCGGATCCGGTCACCCGCCCAGATCGCCTCCTGGACCTGGATCGGAGCGTCCGCGGGCGCGTACGCGAGCCCATCGATGATCTCGGCCGTGGCACCGGCCACGGTCGGGCGCGGGAACGGCATTGCGGGCGGGGCGGTCATGCCGGCGCCGCCGGTGGTGCCCGTCGCCCCCGGGGACGCCGTCGGAGTAACTGTTTGAGATGAACCGCCGGCGCCAGGCGCCGACATCGCACCACCGCCCGTGCTCGCGCTCGCCACCGCCGGGCCCGCCAGAGCCAACGCGGCCAAGCTCGGGAGGATCAGGTGGGTAACCCGCAAGCGATCTCTTTCGTCGGCCTACGGGGTTAGCTGACGGGCTGGCGCTAAAAGAGCCTGCGCCTTCCGCGGCTTCACCGCGGAACTCGCCCCAAGAAACTGGGTCCCCCGCTCCGCGGATTTCGTGGCCCGCGGATTCGGCGTGGCGGCAATATACCTAGTCTCGGAGCGTCGCAGCGGCTTGCTCACAGCGCACGAAGTCCTGCTTTCTCCGCAATGTGCGCCGATTTCAGGCCAGCTCGCTACTGTCAGGGCGCGATGCGGTGGTCAACGTGGATGGCGCTCCTCGCAGCCTGCGTTGCGCTCGCGGGCTGTGGCGCATCGACCACCCTGATCGTCAGGACCACCAGCACGAGCTCGGCGCCGGCGTCCTCGAGCGCAGGCATCGGTTTTCCCGTGCTCGCCACCAAGAACACCACGCGCGTATCCGGCGTGGACCCGATCAACGACGCGGCCGGCGTGGCGCTGGCCGTGTTCCCCTCGGTAGCCGCCGGCACCCACCCGACCGCGGTGACGATCGCCCCCACCGACGACTGGCAGGCGGCGATCGCCTCCTCGGTCCTGATGGCGCCCCCGATCGGCGCGCCGGTTCTGCTCTCCGGGCCCGGCTCACTGCCGCCGGCCACCACCAACGCGCTCAACCTGCTCGCGCCCACGGGCGCGAGCTCGCTCGCCGGAGTCCAGGTGATCCGGGTCGGGGATGTGCCCGCGCCAAAGGGGCTTAAGGCCACGACGATCTCCGGCGTCGGGCCCTATGCGCTGGCGGCCTCGATCAACAAGTACGCGAACGTGGCCGCGGGCAAGCCGAGCCCCGACGTGGTGATCGCCTCGGGCGATGACCCGGCATATGCGATGCCCGCCGCGGGATGGGCGGCCGAGAGCGGCGACCCGATCTTGTTCGTCTCCTCCTCCGGCGTCCCGACGCCGACCGCCCAAGCGCTCACCAACGACGCGCACCCGAACATCTACGTCCTCGGCCCCTCAAGCCTGATCCCCGACAGCGTGTTGACGGAGCTGGGACGTTACGGGACGGTCAAACGGGTCGGCGCCCAGGACCCGGCGGCTAACTCGGTGGCGTTCGCCGTGTATCGCGACCCGCCGTGCGTAGCCGACCAGCCGTGCGCCCACGTCCCGGGCAGCTTCGGGTGGGCGATGACCAGTCCCGGCCACGGCTACACGCTCCTCAACGCCAGCCGGCCGCTCGACGCCGCCGCCTCAGCTGCCCTGTCGGCCAGCGGCAGCTTCGGCCCCCAGCTCGTGCTCGACTCCAGCAACGCGCTGCCGACCTCGGTGTTGAACTTCTTCCTGGACTATGCGACCCCGGGCTATACCGACGAAGGACCGACGGCCGCGGTGTACAACCACGGCTGGGTGATCGGCGACCCGAGCGCGATCTCGGTGTCGGTCCAGGCTCAGGTAGATAGCCTTCTTGAAGCGGTGCCCCAGAAATGAGCCAAGCCGAGCATCCAGATCGACTCAAGTCCGACCACGAGGTCACCGTCGAGGACGTGCGCCAGCTGATGGGCGCATCGACCCCGCACTTCGCGCTGCAGCTGCGCGAGCGGATCCGGACGCTGATCCGCGGGCTGCCGATCGGTCACCCGGCTCGGGTCGAGGGAGAGCGCGAGATCGCCCGCCTGAACCGGATCGCGTTCGACGGCGAGGTGCGCGGGCACCCGGCCGAGCCGGGCCTGGAGCCGCTGCCCAGCGTCACGGCCGACGCCAAGTCCTGAGGTCGCCGTGAGCTCACCGCGGTCTGTCTCGGTCATCGGTCTCGGCCGCGTCGGGTTGCCCCTGGCGCTGTCGTTCGCCGACCGCGGGGTCAGCGTCCTCGGCGTCGACCACGACCCGTCGGTCCTCGCCTCGCTCCGCGCCGGCCGGATGCCTTTCCACGAGGCCGGCACCCAGGCGCTGCTCGAGCGGATCCTTCCCACCGGACGTCTTCAGCTGGCCGAGCGAGCCGTCGACGCCGCACAGGCCGAAGACATCGTGATCACGATCGGGACGCCGTCCTTCTCCCACATCGAGTCCGACCTGCGCCAGGTGCGCGCGGCGGTGGACGACCTGCTACCGATGCTCCGCCCCGGGCACGCGCTGATCCTCCGTTCGACGATCGCGCCCGGAACGACCGAGTTCGTCGCCGGATATCTCGAGAAGCGCCGCGGCTTGCGGGTGGGTGAGGACCTGTACGTGGCCCACGCGCCCGAGCGGATCGCGGCCGGCCGCTTCCTGGAGGAGATCTCGACCCTCCCGTGCATCATCGGCGGCGTCGGCGAGGCCTCGACCGAGCGGGCCGCCGGCACCTTCTCGGTGTTCGGCGCCCCGATCGTCCGCTCCACGCCGGTCCAGGCCGAGCTGGCCAAGATCTGGACCAACATCCTCCGCTACACGACGTTCGCGCTTCCCAACCTGCTGATGATGGACTGCGAGCGCTACGGCGCGAACGTGTTCGAGGTCATCGACCTGATCAACCGTGACTATCCCCGCGGCGGGATCGCCGCGCCCGGGATGACCGCCGGCACGTGCCTGCGCAAGGACTTCGCTTTCTCCGAGGAGCGCTCCAACGCACCGGGCATGCTCCTCGCCGTCTCCCGAGTCAACGAGTCGGTGCCGCTGTTCCTGGTGGAGGGGATCAAGCGCCGGATCGGCACGCTGGGGTCCCGCAAGGTCGCGGTGCTCGGGCTCACCTTCAAGCGCAACACCGACGACGAGCGCGACTCGCTGGCGCCCAAGCTGATCCGGCTGCTCGAGCGCGAGCTGGCCGACGTGGCGGTGTGCGACCCGCACGCCCCCTCCCCCACCCAGCCGCTCGAGCAGGCCGTGCAGGACGCCGACGTGGTGGTCGTGGCCACCAACCACTCGGAGTTCGAGGGCCTGGACACGCTGGGCGAGATCCTGCGGCGCGCCTCGCGCGATTGCCTGCTGGTCGACCCGTGGAACGCGCTCGGCACCGGCCAGGTGTTCCTGTTTGGTGCGGAGTCGGCCGCCATGCTGGGCGAAGCGACCGCCGCCGCTTCGCACCAACCGCCCGGCGGCCCCGAAGACCCCCGCGCGATGCGAAGCGTCGCGCGGCAGCACCCAAACCCATGAGCCGAGTCCTGGTCACGGGCGGAGCCGGGACGATCGGCTCGGCCGTCGTTCGGCGCCTGCTGTCCGACAGCCGGTGGGAAGTCAGGATCGCCGACCATCGCGAGGCACCCCAGTGGATGCGCGAGGGGTGCGAGATCCGCACCGCAGACCTTCGGATACCCGAGGCCGCTGGAGCGGCGGTTCACGGCTGCTCTCACGTGATCCACCTGGCCGCAATCGTGGGCGGGATCGCGAACTTCCACAAGCTGCCGTTCACGCTGTTCGGGGTCAACAACGCGCTGACCGGAGCCCTGACCCAAGCCGCGGTCGGCCACGACGTCGAGCGGTTCGTGTACGTGTCCTCCTCAATGGTGTTCGAGCGGGCCACGGAGTTCCCCACGACCGAGGAGCACCTGGACAGTTGCCCGGCGCCGCGCTCGGCCTACGGGTTCTCCAAGCTGGCCGGCGAGATCTACACCCGGGCCGCGAACGAGGAGCACGGACTGCAGTACACGATCTGCCGCCCGTTCAACGCCTACGGTCCCGGCGAGCTTCCCGAACCCGACGAGCCCGGGATCGCCCACGCCGTGCCCGATCTGATCCACAAGGCGCTGAGCGGCCGGCGGCCGCTGGAGATCTTCGGCGCGGGGACGCAGACGCGGACGATCACGCACGTCGATGACATCGCGGACGGGATCGTCACCGCGATGGCCTCCCCGGCGGGCGAGAACGAGGATTTCAACGTCTCCGCCTCCGAGGAGCTCACCGTGGCCGAACTGGCGGAAATCATCTGGGAGGCCTGCGGCAACGACCCCGCTCAGTTCGAGCTCGCCCACCTGCCGAGCTTTGCGGTCGATGTCCAGCGCCGCTGGCCGTCGGTCGAGAAGGCGCGACGGCTGTTGGGATGGGAGGCGCAGATCGGCCTGCGCGACGGGATCGCCCAGACCGTGGCCTGGCTGCGCGAGCAGGAGCGGGCGGGCGCGGTCAGCCCATAGTGGTGGCCGGCCGGCACCAGGGAGGTCCGCCGAGGTCGCTGGCGAAACATTGGACAATTAGGCCAAGCACGCTGGTACTTTCTCACCGGCAGCGCCTTGCCAGCCTCCGTTAGCTTCCTCGCCTTGGACAGCACGACCATCACCTCATCCGCTCCCGCCGCCGATCCGACCGCTCCCGGCGCCAAGGGCCTCAAGACCGACGCGATTGGCTACATCTCGAACCTGGTCATCGCGATCGCCTCGACCGCGCCGGCCTACAGCCTGGCTGCCACGCTCGGCTTCATCGTCGCGGTGAAGGGCGTCGGCGTGCACTCGCCGGCCGTCCTGATCGTTTCTTTCATCCCGATCCTGTTCGTGTCGGTCGGCTACCGGTTCCTCAACCTGGCCGATCCGGACGCCGGTACCACTTTCGCCTGGGTCACGCGCGCCTTCGGCCCTCAGATCGGCTGGATCAATGGGTGGGCGATCTTCCTGGCCGACGTCATCGTGATGGCATCCCTGGCGGCGATCGCGAGCAGCTACACGTACTCCCTCTGGAACGGCCATCCGTCCAACTTCGGCCTGATCGCGGGGGCGGTCATCTGGATCGTGCTGATGACCTGGATCTGCTACCGCGGGATCGAGCTTTCGGCCCGGATCCAGACCATGCTCCTGGGCCTCGAGATCTTCACTCTCGCGCTGTTTGCGGTGGTCGCGCTGATCAAGGTCTACACCGGCCATCCGGCCCACTCGATCCAACCCGCCGCCAGTTGGTTCAACCCATTCAACATGAGCTGGGGCGCACTGATCGAGGGCGTCCTGCTCGGCATCTTCATCTACTGGGGGTGGGACTCGGGCGTGGCGGTCAACGAGGAGTCGCGCGACCGCCACCGCGGGCCGGGCAAGGCCGCCGTCATCTCCACGCTGATCTTGTTGCTGATCTACGTGATCGTCACCGCCGCGGCGCAGGCCTTCCACGGCACGGCGTTCTTGTCCGCCAACTCCGACGACGTGCTGAGCCCGCTTGGCCACGGCGTGCTCGGCTCACCGCTGTACAAGCTGCTGACGATCTGCGTGCTCACGTCGGCCTCGGCCTCCACCCAGACGACGATCCTGCCCACGGCGCGCACGACGCTGTCGATGGCCAAGTGGGGAGCGATCCCGAAATCCATCGGCCGGGTCCATCCGCGCTACTTCACCCCCACGGTGTCGACGGTCGGGATGGGAGCACTGTCGATTGTCTGGACCGTCGCGCTGCTTGCCCTCAACCCGAATCAGGATGTGCTCGGCGACACGATCTCCGCGCTCGGCTTCTCCGTGTGCTTCTACTACGGGTTCACCGGCATCGCTTGCGCGGTCTACTTCCGCCGGGATCTGTTCAAGAGCGCGCGCAACTTCTTCTTGGCCGGCCTCATCCCCGTCGTCGGCGGCCTGATGATGGGCTACGTCGCAATCAAGGCCTACGGCTACTACAACACCGCCGGCAACAACTACTCCAAGGCGCTGCTCGGCATCCAGACGCCGATCCTCGTCGGCGTGGGCGGGCTGGTGCTCGGCGTGGTGCTGATGTTCGCCTCCTGGCCCTTCTTCGGTGGTTACTTCAGTCGGCGCTGGTGGGAGGCTGCCGATCCTCAGGTGCTGATCGACGACGCCGCGCACCTGCCAGAGCCCCTGCTTCCGGGCGAGCCCCCGGAGGCCAACCCCGACCAGCACGGGTTCCCCTAGGACGCTAGACCCCGGCCAGCTCCGCCACGCGGTCCCGGTGCCAGCGCGAGTCGCCGAACGCGTGCGCGTTCGCATGGGCGCGCTTCAGGAAGAAGTGCAGGTCGTGCTCGTAGGTGAAGCCGATCCCGCCGTGGACCTGCAGCGCCGAGGCGGCCACGCGGAAGCCGGCGTCGCCGGCGTACGCCTTGGCCATCGAGGCGGCGCGCGGCCCGGTCTCGGGCTCGTGGGCGAGCGCCCAGCCCGCCCAGTAGCAGAGCGACCGCGACCCCTCCACCTCGAGCAGCATCTGCGCGCAGCGGTGCGAGATCGCCTGGTAGGCGCCGATCGGGCGGTCGAACTGGGCGCGGTCCTTGGCGTAGCCCACGGCCATCTCCATTGCGCGCTGGCCCACCCCGACGTTCTCGGCCGCCAGCAGCGTGACGATCGTGGCGTAGGCGCCGGTGAGCGCCTCGCCCGCCAGCTGGAGCGGCTCCGCCGGCGCCCCGGACAGCGCGACCCGGAACAGCTTGCGCGTCGGGTCGATCGCCTCCTCGGGCTCGATCGACACCCCGTCGGCGGACCGCTCGACCACCCAGTGGCGACCGTCGGCTCCGGACACGATCAGGAAGTCGGCGCTCGCCGCGTCGGGCACCGCGATCTTCACGCAGGACAGGGTTCCCTCGGGAGAAAGCTCGACCTCGGAGTGGTCGGGCGCCCATCCGGAGTGCTCGTCCCAGACCGCCAGCGTGCCGCGCAGCTCGCCCCGGGCCAGCGGCGCGAGCCACTGTCCCTGTTGCTCCGAGCTTCCGGCCGCCACCAGCAGCAGCGCGGCGCACGTGGTCGAGAACCATGGGCTCGGCGCCAGCGCGTAGCCCATCTCCTCGGCGATCACCACGAGCTCGAGCGCTCCCAACCCGAGCCCGTCGAGCTCCTCGGGCACGATCACGCCCGGCCACCCAAGTTCGACCAGCTCGGCCCACTGCCCGTCGGTGAACCCGCGGCCGTCCTCGGCCAGGGCGCGCACCGTGGCCAGCGGGTAGCGCGCCTCGAGAAATTCGCGTGCAGTCCGCTTGATGGCCTGCTGATCGTCGGTGAAGCCGAAGTTCATCGCATCCGGGGCAGCCCAAGCACTCGCTCGGCCACGATGTTCTTGAGGATCTCGGTCGTCCCGCCCTCGATCGAATTGGCCCGCGCGCGCAGGAACCGGTAACTCCAGTTGTGGTCGGACTCCGACAGCATCGCCCGCGGCCCCGCGATGTCCATCGCGAGCTCGGTCAGCGACTGGTTGACCTCCGACCAGTGCCACTTACCCAGCGACCCCTCGGGCCCGGGGACACCGGTGCGCATGATCGCTGACAAACCGCGGTAGGCGTTCAGGCGGAGGACCTCGGACTCGATCATCAGCTGCGTCAGTCGCTGGCGGATCACCGGATCCTCGGTGGCGACGCCACCGTTGAAGCCGCGTGTCTCGCGTGCGGTCTCGAGCAGCTCGCGCAGCGCGATCTGCACGCTCACCTGGAGCCCGAAGGCCAGCGTGGCGCGCTCGTGCATCAGCGTGGTGATCGCCACCGCCCAGCCCTCGCCCTCGCCCCCGACGATGTTCTCGCTCGGGATCCGCGCCTCCTCGATGAACAGCTCGTTGAACTCCGACTCGCCGGTGATCTGGCGCAGCGGCCTGACCTGCACCGCGTCCTGCTCCATGTCCATCAGGAAGTAGGTGAGGCCCTTGTGCTTGGGAGCCTGCGGATCGGTCCGGGCCACCAGCATGCACCACTTGGCGTGGTGGGCGAACGTCGTCCAGACCTTCTGCCCGGTCACCACCCAGTCGTCGCCATCGCGCACGGCCCGGGTCTTCAGGGAGGCCAGGTCCGAACCGGCGCCCGGCTCGGAGAAGCCCTGGCACCAGATCTCGTCGGCGGACAGGATCGGCGGCAAGAAGCGCTTGCGCTGCTCCTCGGTCCCGTGCGCGATCACCGTCGGGCCGCCCATGGCGAGCGCCAGGACGTTGGCCACCGACGGTGTGCGCGCCCGCACCACCTCCTCGTTGAAGATGGCCTGCTCCACCAGCGTGGCACCACGCCCGCCGTACTCCTTGGGCCAGGACACGCCCGCCCAGCCGGCGTCGTTCAGCTTTCGCTGCCAGTCCCGCCGGAACTCGAACGCCGCTTCATCTCCGGCGGGCTCCCGGCCGGGGTTGTTGGCCTCGAGCCAGCCGCGCAGCTCGTCGCGGAAGGCCTGCTCGGCCGGTGAGAGGGTCAGGTCCATGGCGGCCCATCCTATCCGTGGGGGCCGGCCGGTAGCCTCGGTTCCCCGTGATGACCCATCCCGCGATCCCCGCCACTGCGATCGAAAGTGAGCTGCCCGGCCCCTTCGAGGTGGGCAGCTACGCCGCCAAGCTCAAGCAGAAGCTGCTCGAGCTGGCGCGGGTCCAGCTGGTCGGCGAGGTCTGGGGATTTCGCTCGAGCCGTGCCCGGGTGTACTTCGAGCTCCGCGACGCGCGCGGAGCGCTCCCCTGCTCGATGTGGCGCTCGGACTTCGAGCGCCTTGGGATCAGGCTCGCGGACGGGCTCAAGGTAATCGCCGGCGGCGGCTGCGACTACTACCCGGGCAGCGCCTCCTCCTCCCCCTCGTTCACCTTCTCGGTGACCGAGCTGCGGATCGCCGGCGAGGGCGACCTGCTCATCCAGCTCGAACGTCTCCGTCGACGCCTGGAAGCCGACGGCCTGTTCGAACCGCAGAAGCGCCTGCCGCGACCCCTCCTCCCCCGCACGATCGGCGTGGTGACGGGTGAGCGTGGGAAGGCCCGCGACGACGTGCTGGCCGGCCTGCAGCGGCGGGGATGGGCCGGCCGGCTGATCTGGGGCTTCGCCCCGGTCCAGGACCGCTTCGCCGCGCCGGTGATCGCCACGGCGCTGCGTGACCTGGCCGCGATCGAGGAGGTCGAGGTCGTGATCGTCGCGCGCGGAGGCGGCTCGCTGGCCGACCTGTTCGCGTTCTGTGACGAGGCGCTCTGCCGCACGGTGGCACTGCTCCGAGTGCCGGTGATATCGAGTGTCGGCCACCACACCGACCGCACCCTGATCGACCACGTGGCCGCGGTGTCCTGCTCGACTCCCACCCACGCCGCCGAGGCGGCCGTGCCGATCGACTGCACCGCTGCCCAGGCAGACCTGAACGCGGCCGCCCGACGACTGCACAACCACAGCCGCCGGGCGATCACCGAGCGCGCCCGGACCCTCGAGCGCCTGGCCGCCGCGCCCGGCCACCACGTCGCGCGGCAGCGTCACCAGCTTCATCAGCTCCTGCGGGAGCTGCGGGCCAGCGCCCGCCGCGGCGTGGCCAAGCGGCGCGAGCATGCCGGGGTCCACGCGAAGGTCCTCTCGCGCGCCACCGAGCGCGCCCACACCTCCGAGCGCGCCGCCCGCCGGCGCGAGCTCGACCGCCTCGCGCTCGCGCTCGCCGCCCACGACCCCGAACGCACCCTGGCCCGCGGCTACGCGCTGGTCGAGAACCGCGCCGGCCGCGCCCTCGGGTCCGCGGGCGCCGCCCGTGAAGCTCGCGAGATCCGCCTGCGCTTCCACGATGGGACCCTCCCCGCGACCATCGACGACGAGCCGTGAGCGCCGCTGAGCCCCAGCCCAGCGGAGCCGAGCCGCAGCCCACCTACGAGAGCGCGGTGGCGCGGATCGAGGAGATCATCCGACGCCTTGACTCGGGCGACGCCGGCCTGCGCGAGACGCTCGCGCTGGTCAAGGAAGGCCGGCACCTAGTCGAGTACTGCGCCGCCGAGCTCGAGGCGGTCAGCCACGGCCTCGAGGAACTTCGCCTCGACGACCTCATCGCCCGCCTCGAGGGCGCGGGCCGCCTCTCGTGAGCACCTTCGACCTACTCGCCGAGTTGCCCCTCGAGGTCGACGGCTACACGCTCGAGGGGCTGCGGGCGGAGGTCTCAAGCGGGTTCGAGCGGCTGAGCACGGTCGTGCACCTGACCGGCGGCGGGCTCGAGGGCGTCGGCGAGGACGTCGTCTACCAGGCCGAGGATCACGTCGCCCTCCAGGGGGCCGGGCCGGTGCACGCCAAGGCGATGTCTGGCCGGTTCACACTGGCCGAGTTCTGCACGCTGGTCGACTCGCTCGACCTGTTCCCAGTGGCCCCCGAGTGGGAGGTGTCGCGCCTATACCGACGGTGGACCTTCCACAGCGCCGCGCTCGACCTCGCGCTCGCCCAGGCCGGCCAGCCGCTGCACGCCGCGCTCGGACGCGAGCCGCAGCCCCTGACGTTCGTCGTCTCGCTGCGCCTCGGCGAGCCGGCGACGCTCGATCCGCTCCAGCGGCGCCTCGCGAAGTATCCGACGCTGCGCTTCAAGCTCGACCCGACGAGCTCGTGGACGCCGGAGCTGATCGAGGCGCTGGTCCAGACGGGCGCGGTCGACTCGATCGACTTCAAGAGCCTCTACCGAGGGACCGTGGTCGACCAGCCGCCGGACCCGGTCCTCTACGAGCAGGTGGTGCGCGCGTTCCCGAACGCGTGGATCGAGGATCCCGACGTCATCACGCCCGAGACTGCGGCGATCCTCGCCGACGAGCACGACCGGATCACCTGGGACGCCCCGATCCATTCGATCGACGACATCGAGGCTCTCCCGTTCCCGCCGCGGATGGTCAATTTGAAGCCCTCCCGGATCGGTGGGCTGCCGAAGCTGTGCGCGACCTATGACTACTGCGCGCAGCGCGGCATCGGGGCCTACAGCGGTGGTCAGTTTGAGCTCGGTCCCGGGCGGGGACAGGCCCAGTACTTGGCCTCGCTCTTCCATCCCGACACGCCCAACGACCTCGCCCCGGTCGGTTTCAACCAGAACGACCCGCCCGCGGGCCTCCCCACCAGCCCGCTCACCCCGAGGCCGTCGCCCACCGGCTTCCGCTGGGGGGACTCATAGCGGGGCTTGGGAAGAAACTACGACTATGTTGAAGTTTCTTCCCGAGGAGTCGCGCTGATGGCCGGATCCCTGGACGGAACGGTGGCGCTGGTGACCGGCGCGTCAAGCGGGATCGGCGAAGCGACCGCGCTCGCGCTGGCCGAGCACGGCGCAACCGTGGCGATCAACGAGGTTCTGATCCGGCCGACTGATCAGGCCGCCTAAGGGCTTCTAATCGACGACGCTGGCCAGGTCGGTGGTGGTGACCTCGACCACGCCGTCGATCCCCTCGAAGGCCGTGGCCAGCGGCGTGACATCCGGCTGGCCGCGCACGTCGATCTCGACTGCCACCGCGCCCCCGTCGTGTGAGAAGTGCTCGGTGCGGACGCGCGCGATCGCGAAGCCGAGCTGGGTCGACTCGGCGAGCAACTCGCGCAGGATGCCCTTTCCGTCCTCGTAGACCACGCGCACCCCGAACTCCAGGTAGCGCGAGCGCGGGAGTCGCGCCGTCAGACCTGGATACACGAACACGACGATGAAATGCGCGACGGTCACCCCGAGCGCCAGCAACGGCAGGCCGGCGCCGCAGGCCATCCCGATCGCCGCGGTGATCCATACGATCGCGGCCGTGGTCAGCCCGCGCACCGCGTCGCCGCGCACGAAGATCAGCCCGCCGCCGATGAAGCCGATGCCGGTGACGATCTGGGCCGCCACCCGCGAGGGATCGAGGATCACGCGGGGCCCGAGCACGTCGCTGAAGCCGTACTTGCTGATGATCAGGAACAGCGCCGCTCCCACGCCGACGAGCGTGTGGGTCCGCAGGCCGGCCGACTTCTGGCGCCACTCGCGCTCGAGCCCGATCAACGAGGACAGCACGAAGGCGAGCGCAAGCTCGCCGAATTGCTTGAGGCCCTGACCGGACGGAACGCCTGCTATGGCTAGATGCAGCACCGAGCGTTAGTACCCGGCATCGGTGCCGGGTACCCGTCCGTCGGCAGCCCGAGGACTAAACCCGCTGGATCAGCGTGCCGGTGCCCAGCCCGCCACCGCAGCACATCGTCACCAGCCCGACCTCCGTGTCGGAGCGCTCGAGCTCGTGCAGCAGCGTGGTGATCAGCCGGGCGCCGGTTGACCCGAGCGGATGCCCGAGCGCCATGGCGCCACCATTGACGTTGACCCGGTCCATGTCGGGCTCGAGCTCGCGCCGCCAGGCCGCCACCACGGGTGCAAACGCCTCGTTGATCTCGACCAGGTCGATGTCGTCCATCTTCATCCCGTTGCGCTCGAGGATCCTCTGAGTGGCCGGGATCGGACCGGTCAGCATGATCACCGGGTCGACCCCGACGGTGGTCTGATCGATGATCCGAGCCCGGGCCTTAAGCCCCAACGCGTCGGCCTTCTCGCGTGACATCAGGAGTACGGCGGCAGCGCCGTCGGAGATCTGCGAGCTGTTGCCGGCCGTGACCTTGCCGTCCTCCTTGAAGGCCGGCTTGAGCTGGGACAGCGCCTCGATCGTCGTGTCCGGACGGATTCCCTGGTCGCTCACATAAGTCGAGCCGTTGACCTTGAACGGCATGGTCTCCCGCTCGAAGCGGCCCTCCTCGGTGGCGCGGTGAGCCCGCTGGTGGGAGCGCAGCGCCAGTTCGTCGAGCTCGGCCCGGGGGATCTCCCACTGATCGGCGATCATCTCCGCCGACAGGCCCTGGGGGATCAGGTTGTAGCGCTCCATCAGCTCCGGCGGCCACGGCGAGCCCACCTCGTCGACCCACTTGAACCCGATGCCCATCGGCACGTGGCCCATGTGCTCGACGCCCGAGCCGATGGCCACGTCGTGCACCCCGGCGGCGATCAGCGCGGCGGCGAAGTTGACCGCCTGCTGAGCCGAGCCGCATTGGCGGTCAACCGTCGTGGCGGGCGTCTCGATCGGCAGGCCGGCCTGAAGCCACGCGTTGCGGGCCACGTTGAACATCTGCTCGCCGTACTGCTGCACGCAGCCGGCGACCACATCCTCCACCTCGCTCGCATCGATCCCCGCGCGCTCGATTACCTCGCTGTAGCAGCGTCCGAGCAGCTCGTTGGGATGGACGTCCTTGTAGTAGCCCTTTTCCTTGTGCCCGCGCCCAATCGGCGTGCGGACGGCTTCGACGATGACTACCTCGCGGCCGGACTGCGGCATGCAGCTGCTCCCTTTTCTACGGATATGGACTGCCGCGAATGCCCGATGGCGCTTTGCGGCCGATCAATTACTACTGTACTGAAGCTTGCTGACCAGCCAGTCGATCTGAGGAGCCGTCTTGCAGGAACGAGTGGGAATCGCCGGGTCTGGGGTGATCGCCTGTGGGCTGGCGGTCGCTGCAGCCGGAGAGAACGAGGTGATGCTGTGGGCGCGGTCGGATGACTCGGCCGAGCGGGCGCGGGACCGCGTGGTCAAGACCTGCTCCAAGCTCGAGGGCTTCGACCCCGATCGCATCCGGATCGTGACCGACCTTGACGACTTGGCGCACGCCACGTTCCTGGTCGAGGCGGTCGTCGAGCACCACGGCTCGAAGTCGGCAGTGCTCGCCGACCTGGGCGAGCTGGCCCGGCACGCCGACGTGGGAGCCGTGCTGGCGACCACGACCTCCTCGCTGTCGATCGGTGAGCTGGCCCAGGCCAGCGGGCATCCGGAGAACTTCGTCGGCTTTCACCCGTTCAACCCGGTGCCCCGGATGCAGCTGGTTGAGCTGTCCTTCCCGCCCCAGGCCAGCGACGAGACGCGCCGGCGGGCCCGGGAGCTGTGCGAGGCGCTTGGCAAGACGCCTGTCGAGGTACCAGACATTCCGGGCTTCGTGGTCAACCGGCTGCTGTTCCCGTATCTGTTCAGCGCCGTCGAGCTCCTCGCCGAGACGGGAATGTCGCCGGAGGACATCGACAGCTGCATGACCCTGGGCGCGGGCATGCCGATGGGCCCGATCGCCCTGCTCGACTACGTCGGGCTCGACGTCTGCCAGGCGATCGGCGAGTCGATCGGCGCCACGGTTCCGGAGCGGCTGATCGAGCTGGTGCAGGCGGGCGAGCTCGGCCGCAAGACCGGAGCGGGCTTTTACCAGTACGACTGAGGGGCCAGCAAAACCCCTACTGAGCAACCTGAGATGAACTATTTAGGACTCATTCATCTGCGAGGCGCAGACTTCACGTCGCGACGTACCTCATAGCAGCACCTCCTCCCCAGAAGCACGAAGCCGGCCCGTCCCCAGCGGGCCGGCTTCTTTTTTGCCCAGGCCCGCCCAAATAAGGCGAAGCCGGCCCAGATCGGGGGCCGGCTTCAACTCTCCTCTCAACCACCGGGAGATGGTCTCGCTCTTGACCGCGACTCTCCGGTCGTTACCGAAGGCGCAAATGTAACGAATGGCGCGAGAGGATGCCGGCTGAGCTTCGGGTAGAAGCCGTGTATGGATCGAGCCGACCGCACGACCGAGGCGGAACGTCACGAAAGCGAGCCCGAACGCGACGACCGCAACCTGATCGAGCTCCTGCAGGAGGCCCGGGTCGTCCAGACCGGCGTGCAGATCCTGTTCGGGTTCCTGCTCGCCGCCAGCTTCGAGCCCAAGTTCAGCACCCTCTCGAGCTTTCAGAAGGCCGTCTACCTCGGAACGCTGGTGTCCGCCGCGGCCACCCTGGTCATGCTGACCGCCCCGACCGCGTGGCATCGGATTCTGTTCCGCCAGGGCGACAAGGAGCACCTGGTGGAGGTGTCCAACCGCTTCATGCTCGTCGGTCTGACCACGATGGGGCTGACGTCGATTGGTGTGGTGATGCTGCTCAGCGACATCGCCTTCCCGTCCTGGGTGACGGCGCTGATCACCGCCCTTGCGGTGCTCCTTTGCTCGCTGCTCTGGTACGTCCTGCCGCTCGCCCGTCGGCGGGCACTAGGCGGCGGCTCGGCGCTGCCTGATCCGAACCGCCTCGATCCGGTTCTGCCGGACCGATTCGACGCGGATCGAGAAGCCGTTCGCTGAGATCGTGTCCCCGCGCTTGGGCAGCCGCCCGAGCTCGGCGAACACGAAGCCGCCGACCGAGTTGTAGGCGTCGGTGTCGACCGGCAGCTCGAGGCCGTAGTCCTCGAGGTCCGATACGGCGACGTGCCCCCGGACGAACCAGTCGCCGTTGGCCAGGCGGCGCACGGCCCCGCCCGCCGGGTCGGTCTCGTCGGAGATCTCGCCTACGACCTCCTCGATGATGTCCTCGATCGTGACGATGCCCGCCGTCCGCCCGTACTCGTCGATGACGATCGCCAGCTCCGTGCGTTCGCGCTGAAGGTCGGCCAGCAGGTCGTCGAGCGGCTTGGTCTCGGGCACGATCGGGGCCTCGCGCACCAGCGCGTCGAAGCTCGCGTCCATCCCGTCGTTCAGCATCTTCTTCACCAGCTGGTTGACGTGGACGATCCCCTTGACCCGGTCCTGGTTCTCATCCTCGGTCACCACCAGGCGGGAGTGGCCGGTCGAGACGCAGCGCTTGAGCGCGGCCTCCACCGTCTCGGACAGGTCGACGGTGACCACGGCCGGGATCGGGGTCATGACCTGACGCGCCTCCTGCTCGTGCAGGTGAAAGACGCCGGTGAGCATGCTGGCCTCGCCGACGTCGATCTGGCCGCCGGAGGAGGACTGGGCGATGATGCGCTTGAGCTCCTCGGGCGTGCCGCCCTCGGGCTCGGCGTCGGGGTCGGTGCCGAGCATCCGCAGGATCGACTCCGACGCGGAATTCAGCACGAGGATGAACGGGCTGAACAGGAAGCGGAAGAACTGCATCGGCCGGGCGATCCGCCTGGCCAGGCCCTCGGCGTGCTGGATCGTGTACAGCTTCGGGACGATCTCCCCGACGATGCTCAAGGCGATCGTGATCAGCAGGTAGGAGATCACCACCGACACCGCGATCGCCGCGGTGTGGCCAATCGGACCGCCCAGAATCGGCTCAAACACGTGCGCGATCGCCGGCTCGCCGAGCGCGCCGATGCCGATCGAGGCCATCGTGATCCCGACCTGGCAGGCGGCGATGTAGTCGCCGATGTTGTCTATCTGAGTGAGCGCCAGGCGAGCGCCGCGCGCCCCCTCGTCGGCCAGCGCCTCCAGCCGGGCGCGACGCGAGCGGACGAGCGCGTACTCCGCGACGACGAAGAACGCGTTGACCAGGACCAGCAGCCCGGTGAGGATGATGAAGAGGGCCTTCA
This sequence comes from Solirubrobacteraceae bacterium, assembly GCA_035504535.1. GTDB lineage: Bacteria > Actinomycetota > Thermoleophilia > Solirubrobacterales > Solirubrobacteraceae > Palsa-465. Next base: position 46,017 of record DATJRS010000070.1, read on the forward strand.
CCGGCTAGGTAGTACCCGCGGCGACCGGGCGAGCCGGGGACTGCCACGCCGACTCGGCGGGCTCCCAATCGAATCGCGTGGCCCCGTGGTCCTTCCTCGCTGGGCAGCCCCTGGTATCTGAGCTGCTACTTCGGGATGGGTCGTCGTCGTTCATGCAGCGACGCGGCAAACGGTAGCAGCCACCCCGGCCCGTATGAGTGGGCTTTCTATCCTCTCTCTCGTGCGCATCGTCAGCCTCGTCCCCTCCGCCACCGAGACGTTGTTCGCGCTCGGGCTCGGCCCCGACGTGATCGCCGTCACCCACGAGTGCGACTACCCGGAGGCGGCGCGCGAGCTCCCCAAGATCACCCGCGACGTCCTCCCCGCCGGCCTAAGCGCCCGCGAGATCGATGCCGCGGTCAAGGAGCGCACGCTGGCCGGCGACTCGATCTACGAACTCGACGACGAGCTCCTGCGCGACCTGCGCCCCGACCTGATCGTCACCCAGGAGCTGTGCTCGGTGTGCGCCGTCTCCTACGACGACGTGCGCGCGGTGGCCGAGGAGATCGACACCCATCCGCGGGTGGTCTCGCTCGATCCGCATACCGTCGGCGAGGTCCTCGGGGACTTCCGCACGCTGGCTCAGGTCACCGACCGCAAGGACGCCGCCGTCTCGCTGGTCAAGGACGCTTCGGCTCGGATCGACCGGGTGCGGTTGGCGGTGCGCGGCCTGCGCCGGCCCGCGGTCGCCGCGCTGGAGTGGCTCGATCCCCCGTTCGCCGCCGGCCACTGGGTGCCACAGCTGATCGAGTACGCCGGCGGCGAGGACGTCCTCGGGTTCGCGGGCGAGAAGTCCGAGGAACGCTCCTGGCAGGAAGTGCAGGCCTCCCAGCCGGACATCCTCGTCGTGATGCCGTGCGGCTACGACGCCGAGATCGCCCATCGCGAGGCCGAGATGCACCGCGACCAGCTCGCGGCGCTCGGAGCCGGTGAGGTGGTGGCGGTCGATGCGGCCGGCTACTTCTCGCGACCCGGGCCCCGGATCATCGACGGGCTCGAGCTCCTCGCCCACATCATCCATCCGGAGAAGTTCCCCGAGCCGCCCGGGCCGGCGTTCACCGTCGAGCTCTAGACCGCCGAGGTAGCCGGCGCCCAGGCCCGCGGTCGACTGGCGCCGGCGCGGTCAGATCGTGAAGCCGTTGGGCGTCAGGCCGGTGTTCCCGGCGACGACCAGGGCCGCGACCACACTCGCCACTGCCACCAGGGCGCACCCGACCATCGCCACCCCCCGCATGCGCCGGCGCTCGTCGAACTCGAGCACCAACCACCCGCAGATCAGTCCGGCCACCAGGCCGGCCAGGTGACCCCCGATCGATATTCCCTGGACGCTGAGGGAGAAGATCAGGTTCACGAGCAGAATAAAGCCGAGCCCGCTCTGCCAGAAGGGAATTCCTCGGTAGCGCGCGACCACGATCAACGCCCCGAAGACCCCGAAGATCGCCCCCGACGCACCGATCGTTGGCGTGTCGGGCTGGAACAGCAGCGAGCCGAACGACGCCGCCAGCAGCGAGGTCATGTAGATCACCACGAAGTTCCGGCTTCCGATCGCCGGCTCGAGGGCCGCTCCGACGAAGTACAGCGAAAGCATGTTGATGCCGATGTGGAGGATCCCGTCGTGCAGGAAGCCACCTGTGACCAGGCGCCAGTACTCGTGCGTGCCGTTGAACGGCGGCGGGAATGGGTTGTGAGCCGTCAGCGGCGGCCCGAGCAGGACGCCGTGGTTCCAGATCGTCCCGCCGCCACCGCCGCCCAGCGGCGCGCCGGCGGCCGTCTCGATCAGGAACACGATCACGTTGATCGCGATCAGCACCTGCGTCGCCCGGGGCACGGCCGGGCGCGACCTGATGCCCTGCGTGACTTTCGTGCGTTCCCTTGAGCACTCGGGGCAGCGCATCCCGACCGGCGTCGGGGTCATGCAGTCCGGGCAGATCGGCCGTCCACACGACGAGCACGAGACCCCGGTTTCGCGCGAGGGGTGTCGATAGCAGACGGCCATTTGGTATTGACGCTATCAGCGGGCAGTTTGCTGGCCGACGGGACGCACCGGCTAGCGGTGCGGCAGGATGCGCCTCGCCTCTTCGGCGGCGTCCTGGAGGGTCCGCTGGGCGAGCTCGAGCACGTTGCCAGAGCGCTGTTTGCGGACGCGATGGCGGGCGCGAACCCGCAGCACGACAAGCGCGGTGCCGGCGCTGACCCCGACCACGGCGGCCGCCGCCGGGCGGACCCAGTTGCGTGGATCGCGCATGGCCCGAAGCTCCCAGGCCTCGAGTTCCTCATGGGCGAGTTCGGTCAGGCTGACCAGCGTCAACTCGAGGCGCTGCACGAGGTCGGCCGGTGGCTCGACCGGCTGGAGCGCCTGACGCAGCAGGGCTTCGAAATCGGTCGCGCTCATCGCTCCTCGTCTCCAGACTCGTTTCCGGACTCGGTTACGGCGGCCGGCTCGGACACCATCCCCTCGAGCTGGCGGATCGCCCGGTGCAGCAGCACCTTGGTGGCGCCGTCGGTGCGGCCCAGGGCGCGCGCGATCTCCCGGTTGTCCATGCCCAGGGCAAACCGCATGATCAGCGCCTCGCGGCGGTCGTCGGGCAGCTGCTGAACGCCGTCGAGGATCGCCTTGAGCTGTTCGCGCCCCTCGACCAGGGCCTCGGTGGTGTGCGGGGCCGAGATCATGCCCGCGTCCTCGATTCCGGACTCTGGCTTGCGCGAGCGGTCGCGATAGAAGTTGGCCGCCAGGTTGTGGGCGATGCGGATGAGCCACGGCCGCAGCGGCCGGCCGTTGGCCTCTCGCAATGCCCGCTCGAAATGGCGGTAGGCCTGCAGGAAGGTCTGCTCTGTGAGGTCCTCGGCGTCATGGTGGTTGCCCACGCGGTAGTAGCTGTAGGAATAAACGTCCCGGACGTGCGTTCTGTACAGCTCCGTGAACCGGGCATCGACATCCGCCTTACTGCTGGGCTGATCGCCGTTTTCCACGTTCTCCACCACACGAGAGCGTAGCCCCCCTCACGCCGCCCGAATAGTCGATTTACGCGCCGGACGACCCGGTTCGATGATCGTCGCCGTCCACTCGTCGGGCTCGATCCGTCCCTCGATCAATGCAGCCAGGCTGTCGAGCGCCGGCGTCTCCAGATGAGCGTCGCGCGCGGCGCTGGCCAGCAGCGGCGCCGCATCGACGCCTTCCACCGCGCGCCCGAGCGCGTGGTCGATCTCCGCTCCCGGAACGCCCTGGGCCAGCAGCTCCCCTGCTCGGCGGTTGCGCGAGTGCTCGGCCAGGACCGCGGCCACGAGGTCACCGGCGCCGGCCAGACCCGCGAACGTCTCGGGCTTGCCGCCGCGGGCCTGCGCGAGCGCGTCGACCTCGGCGAACACCTTGCCGGCGGCGGCGCCGGCCAGGCTGGGGCCGGCGATCGAGGCGGCAGCCGCGGCCAGCACCGCGACGTTCTTGGCGGCGCTGGCCAGCTCGACGCCGGTCACGTCACTCGTGGTCGACACATCGAGTCCGGCGGTCTTGAGCGCGTCCCCGAGTTGGCGCTGGAAGCCGCGGTCGAGCGAGGCGAGCACCACCGCGGCGCCGTGCTCGAGCACGTCCGCGGCGTCGGCCGGGCCACCCATCGCCGCCACAGCGTGAGCGGCGCACCGCTCGGCCACGAACGCGGAGGGCAGCGTGCCGAGCGGCGGGACGAGCCCCTTGGACAGGACCAGGACGCCGGCGCGCTGGGAGATCCTGTCGCCGTTGGCGGCCATCACGGCCGGCAACGCCCGGGCGGGCACGGCAAGACAGACGAGGTCGTGGGCGTCGAGCTCGAGCTCGGCGGCGGGAAGGATCGTGATCGCGTCCGGCAGCTTGGCGCCCGGCAGGTACGGGGTGTTCACGCGCGCCCTGGCCAGCGTGGCTGCCTGCTCCCGGGTCCGGCATCCGAGGTCGACCTCAAAGCCGGCACGGGCGAGCAGCACGGCCAGGCTCGTGCCCGCCGAGCCGGCGCCGATGACCGCGGCTCGGCGGATAGGCGGCATCCCGCCCAGCCACTCCCACTGGAGCATCACGCACGGCCAGATCCGGTCCGTAACCGCGCCCGCGAGCGCCGGAGAGGCCTGCTCGACCGTGGGGAAGCGCAGCGCCGGTCCAGCGCGAAGGCGGACCTTGCGCGGGCGGATCCGCCAGCCCCGGCGGATGTCCTCGGTGCCGATGATCGCGATCGGTACCACAGGCGCACCGGTCTCAAGCGCCAGGCGGCCCACACCGCGCTTGGGCTTGCCGAGCGAGCCGGGTCGCGTCCGGGTTCCCTCGGGGAACATGAGCACGATCTCGCCGCGACCGAGGATGACCTTGGCCGTCTCGATCGTCTCCTGGTCGCCGGCGCCCCGCGCGACCGGGAATGCCCCGAGCGCGTTGAGCAGCCAGCTGAGCAGCCGGTTGTAGGCGAACAGCTCCTGCTTGGCCACGTAGTACACGGGTCGCCGGGTCATCGTCCCGATCACGAACGGATCGAAGAAGCTCCGGTGGTTCGCGGCCAGGACCACGGGGCCCTCGGACGGGATGTGCTCACGCCCAATCCGCTTCATCTGCAGGTAGATCAGGAAGAACGGCGTGAGGATCGCCCGCACGATGAACAGCACCACGGGGTTGACGCCCTTCTCCCTGGCCCGGCGGTGCAGTGCTTCGTGATCCATCGCACTTTGGCGTACCCGCTCCGGCACCGCCCGTTACAGTTGCCCTCCTTGAGCAACGAGACTGTCAGCACCCCGTGAGCGCCGGCAGCCCGCCCTCCGTCAGCCCTGACTCCTTCGGCACCCGAACGCTCCGAGGAGCCGTCTGCGGCGCGGTCGCCTCTGTTGTCTGGGCGGTTCAGCAACCGCTTGACAAGGCGATCTTCCGCAGTCGCTACGACGACGTCGAGGTGCTGGGCCGGGCGGTGCGCAACGGAGCTGGCTGGTATCCGGTCGGCCTCGCCCTGCACGCCCAGAACGGCGCGCTGTTCGGCGCCATGTACGCCAACGTCGCGCCCGCGTTGCCGATCGCGCCCGCCCTGCGCGGGCCGGCGGTCGCCATGACCGAGCTGGTCGCCACCTGGCCGCTCGCCGCGCTGTCGGACCGCTTCCACCCCGCGCGCGACCAACTACCGGCCCTCTACCGCAGCCGGCGCGCCTTCGCCCAGGCTGCCTGGCGTCATCTCCTGTTCGGCTTCGTCCTCGGCGAGCTCGAGCGCCGGCTGAGCGCCGGGACCGGCCCGCTGCATGGGCCGGCACCCGACTACGCCAGCAATGGTCACGGCTCGCTGGACCGCGCCGTGTCCAGCGTCCGCTGATTCCCGGTTTGCGGGTCGGTGTTCCGGGCCGTTTTGCCCGGTTGGCCACGGGTAGGCGGAGGCCGTGATCGACACCGTCCGCCGGAACGTGACCGCGTTGCACGAGGAGCTCACGCGCAACGGCCTCGTCGCCTGGACCCAGGGCAACGTCTCCGAGCGGGTCCCCGACTCGGAGTTGGTCGTGATCAAGCCGAGCGGCGTCTCCTACGCCGAGCTGTCGCCGGAATCAATGGTCGTCGTGGATCTCGACGGCAACGTCGTCGAAGGCGACCTCTCCCCCTCGAGCGATACCGCCACCCACCTGCACGTGTATCGGGAGCTGGACTGGGTCGGCGGCGTCGCCCACACCCACAGCCCCTACGCGACGGCCTGGGCCGCGCGCGGCGAGCCGATCCCCTGCGTCCTGACCGCCATCGCCGATGAGTTCGGCGGCGACATCCCGCTCGGCCCCTTCGCCCGCATCGGCGGAGATGAGATCGGCCAAGGGATCGTCGACACCCTGCGCGACAGCCGCTCCCGCGCCGTCCTGATGCGAAGCCACGGCGTCTTCACGATCGGAGCCGACGCCCGCGAGGCGGTCAAGGCGGCCGTCCTCTGCGAGGACGCGGCCCGCACCGTCCTGCTGGCCCGCAACCTCGGCGAGCTCGAGCGTCTGAGCCCTGACGACATCGACGCCCTACACGACCGCTACCAGAACGTCTACGGCCAGTGAGGTTGCTCGGGCAGCGAGGTCGCGACCCGCGTGGGGGAGCGAGGTCGCGACCCACGGGCGTGCGAGACTGACCCTGGCTGGCCCGCCTAGCTCAACTGGTAGAGCACTTCACTTGTAATGAAGGGGTTGGGGGTTCAAGTCCCCCGGCGGGCTCTGACTGGTTTGCCCGCTAATCGGGACCTGGGGTGTGGCTGGCGAGCCGGTCCAGCGCCCTACGGGGCACGTCTTCCGCGTCGACCGAAAGCGCGGAGCAGTGCGGCACGCGAAGTACCGACTGCCGGATGGACGGCAGGTCCAGCGCAAGATCGGGCCAGCGTGGTCCGGTCGGGGCCGACCGTCCGCGGGCTATGTAACTCATAAGCGGCTCGCCGAGGACTGGCTGCGGTCGGTGCTGGAAGAGGCGCGACGCGGGCGACGTACCGGAACTCGGCGGCCGCAGCTGGGAACGTGGCGCCGGTGCGGACCAGGCCCGGCAGCGTCCCAAACGCCAGCCGGGGCACTCGCACCTCTCCGCGACCGGCACGTATCTGCGAGGAATCTCTCAGAGGAGATCATCTCCACCGTCAACGCCCGGCGCGCGCCGATGATGCACGCCAGCGCCGACCTTGCCCTGTAGAGGACCGCGCGGGAGCGCTGACGAGTTGGCGCCGGTGGACGGCGCCTCAGCCCCTTCCTGCGATGCGAGGACATGGCTCCGTCCCTTGGAGAGCTGGACGTTGACCAACTAGCTCTACCGCCCGGGCGGCCAGCTATCGACCCTGCGATCCATCCCGGGCCCAATCGCCAGGACCGCGATCCCGATCACGCACTACCGCATCCCGAGTAAGCAGCAGCCAGTCGCGACTCATCGGCTGGTGGCGAACCAGCAGCCGGATGACCTATGAGCAGCGCGGCGTCCGACGTCAGCCCTCACGCGGGCCGACTTGCGCATGATTCGGGCGATGCAGCCGTCCGTCGCGGGCGGCGAGACAGCTGCCTGCTGCAGCTCGATCGACGGGGACGTCTAGAACCTGAGCTCCCGGGCGCCACTGCGAGTCCCGGGCGACGCTATTAGCGCATTATCTCTGTGGCGCCGCCTCCCCAGCTTCGAAGATGCCCGCCTCGAGACCTCTCTGTCTGTGCTGGCTGCGCTACCCCATGCATACCGTGCCCACGACGTAGTTCTCCGGCTCGCTGGTGATGTTGACCACGTCCGTTTCCCAGAGCGGCCGTGCGCTCGGCCCGCCTGGAAACGAGTCGGCGAGCGTGATGTTCCCGAAGGGCTCACTGCGGGGCGGGTAGAAGTCGCCGCCAACCGGGTGAGGCGTGGGCTTGCGGCAGCGCCCAATCGATCCAAGCGCTTGACTCGGTGCAACGGTGTCGAGATCGCTGATGAGGTAGGAGATCCTCGCGCTTCGGGGCGCGCAAACAGCTCCGAGCACGTAGGCTTGAGGCTGATCGGAAACGTTGTTGACCTCGGTGTCCCAGCCTCTTCGGTTGTTGACGGACTCCGCGAGCTCAAGGTCTCCCGCGGTGCCGTTCTGGAGATAGAAGAGCCCGCTGATCGGCTGCGGTGCCACCTTCGGGCAGATTTCCTTATTGCCCGCCGTTTGCCCTGCGTCGACGGTGCCGGTGTTGCTGACATAAGCGAAGGGCTGCTGGGCGGATGCGCAGACAGCGCCGACGAAGTAGGCCTCCGGCTCGCTGGCTAGGTCCTTGACGGCCACAACCCATTTCCGCTCCCCGGCGCCATCGGGTGCCGACGCCGCCAACGTCAGTTGTCCATACGCCGCGTTGTCGTCGGGTCCGAAATATCCGGAGATTGCGTGAGGGGCCGTGGCGGGGCAGCGCTCTACGAAGCCGCCGGCCATGCCCGGCTGAACCACGCCATGGTCTTCCTCATAGACGACTTTCGTCGCGTTAGGGCTCTGCGCTCTGTTCGCGGAGGAGTGAGCGCCGGGACTGGCATGGCTCTCTCTACCGCGAGTTGCGTCGGCGAGTCCGCCTCCCTTCGCACCAGCCGTCACGGTCATAGCTCCCAAGATGGCGATGAGCAGCCCCGCTGCGACGCCGACCCGCCATGCCCGATCAAGCGCCCGTGGCTGCCGCAATACGTGACGCATGGCCCTCCTTTGTTACCGCGGTGCGGTGCGCCGCAACGCGAGCCCGGAACTCGCTCGCCGACAGGTGCCGCGGGTTCCTCCAATCCCGCTGACTATCCCAGAGCCCGCTCCGCGATCGCAGGATTTTTTCGTTGAAGTCAAGACCATTTCCTGTCTTCGTCGGGAGCGGAGGACCATCGCAACGACCACCATCCAGACTCCGACGGCGCCGGCATCAGGTAGCGCTTCGCCACGCACGTAGCCGACTCAGGTCCGGCGGACGGCTGCAGAGCCCGACGATGCGCGAGCCAAATCGCCGGAGGCGTGACGTCATACTCAACGCCGCGTCTACGCTTTTGCGGTCCAGGGTGGAGGCTGCTGGTTCACCACACGGGGCGATCGCGATCTCGTGTTCTGTCGAGATAGGAGCGGCGAGGTGGCTGGAAGGTGGCGTTAGCGCGCAGCCGGGGCTTCGGCGCAGCGGGTTCTCGCCACTTGAGGATCCCCCGAGTCGGAGCCAGGAGCCGCCGTCCGTTCTTCCGGGGACCGCGTCTGCGCGAAGTTCGTTGATGCGGTCGGTCGCCAACTGCATCATGATGTGGTGATTGATGTACATGAAGTTCTCCGGTTGATAGAACCTAGCCGGCTAGCTTCGTGTGAGTCGGCGGGTAAGACGGTTGGCATCTGAGGAGCGCCCGAGTGTCAGCTTTCCGCGAGGCATTCGAACTAGGGCTTGGCCGTCGCGGGCGATCCCGCGCCCGCGGATCGGCAACCGCCGGGGCCCGGTGTGGCTGTTTGGCGCAGACCGGCTGTGGCCGGAGCTCCGCTGTCTCCACGGCGATACCAGGAAGCCGGTAGCGGTGTTGGGGTCGTCCAGGGTGAGAAGGTGTCGGTTGGCCAGGACCGCCGCGGACGTTGCCGAATCGAGGCCCGTCACCGGCGTTACGCTCTGCTCCAGCGGCGTGATCACCGGGTAGCTGGTCGCGATCTTCACCCCGAACAATCCTAAAGTGATCAATGCTTACACCTTGCCGCGGTGCCGCGGCGCGGTTTCCGCGCACAGTCGGAGCATGCGGATAGAGTCGATACGACGACCATGGACGGGGGGCGGCGGCCAATCCGACGACCCCAACCGGGTTGGTGCGTCAACACCGAGGGCGGTAGCGAGAACACGGGCAAGGAGCAACGGATGACGATCGAGGTGGTGAGCGCGCCGGCCGGCTTTGGCACCCGGGAGCCGGCCACTAACCCGTTCCACATCGAGTTGTTTGGTGAGACGCGGCCGTTCATCGCCACCGCGTTTGCTGAGCTGATCCCGGCCTCGGCGGCAGCGGACGCGAAGCCGGTGTCAGGGACGAGCTCTCCGGTATACGAGTATGGGTGGACGACCGTGCATCCAGGCCTCCCTCGCCACGAGGGTGGCTTTCTGAACTGGCTACACGCGGCATCTGGCGATCAGGATGCTCAGGCCGCGGCGGCCAGCGTGACTGAGTTCTGGTCCAACCTGGCCGATCCGGCCGTGCTTGTGAACATGTTCTTTCTGCGCGACGGCGGTTAGGGCATCAAAGAGCTCGTGGCGACCGTCAAGTACTTGGACCCAGTCCCGGCGCAACGGGACTTCTGGATGAAAGCGATGCAGGATTGGGGCGCTTTGCAGCCACTTGCACGGGACGCGAGAAGTCTCGCGGGGGCGCTACGCCCGCAGGTCGGAGTCCCGGGAAAGGGGGCGGTGACTACGCTCAACGCGCTCGCAGAGCTAAAGCCGAGCAGCGTTCCACAGGGCGCCGGGGTCGACTGGTCAGCCGGCAAGGTGACCTTCGGTCACAAGGACGATGACCATCCGGACCGAGCTGGGGTGATGCAAGGGGTGGTGTGGCGACCCCCGGCCAAGATGTTCACGGAGCTCGGTGGTCGGCTCGCCGGGAGCCTCGCCGTCAGCTTCATTCCTTGCGGGCTCCAACAGAGCGACGGAGCTCCGGCAAAGGACCCGACGTGCGAGCCACGGGCCATTCTTGCTCACGCCGCCGTCCATTCCAAGGACGGCACGCCGCATTGGATGCCCAATGACCGTAGCTTCATCCGCCTCCAGGTCGCGCCGCAAGCACCAGAGAACGCGACAAAGGACTGAGCACCCAAATGAGCGATGAAGCGACCAAAGCGCATGGGCAGCTCCTCGGCAGCTCTCCAACTCCAGCGGATAAATCCAGCGTGGTAGTGCCCGCCTCTGCGACTGCACAGTACGAGACTGCCACCAAAGACCGAGAAACCGTGAACGCGACCCGTACCGATACCGAGCAGGCCGTTCCGCCCTTGCCAGACGCCGGGCAGCCGATACCGGCTGACATAAAGAGAGCGTGGTGGTGGCGGGGACTACTTCTCTTCTGGTTCTTTTGGAATCTGTTTGTGACGGGTGCAGCCGTCATCGCCGCGGTGAATAGTGAGTGGTCGGCCTTCGCCGGCTTCTGCATCTCAGCGGTCGGTCTATGGCTCGGGTTCTTGATCGCGCTAGGTGGATGGGTACCGCCAGACTTCGGCGGGTGAAGCTCTGGACGACCAGCCAACCGCCGCGACTGTCTGATCGCCAGGCATCACGTAAGCGAGCCTTCAGCACCGGCAGATCGGAATACGAGAACTGCCGAGCGCCCAACGCGCATCCACGATCCTTCGATCAGACGTCCTCGTGACATCGCGACAACGCGACGGCCGACGGCCGACGGCCGGAAGATCACCCGGTCGTCGCAATTGCGACAGCGGGATCACCGGCCGACACGGGCAGGAAAACGATGATGGCGGACCAAGCAGAGAAACCCCGACCCGCGACATCCAAGGGTGCCGCGACCGCCGAGGTCGGGCTGCTCAGTTGCATGGAAAGGAGAAGCGGCGCGCGCCGGCTTTCGACCGTTGTTTTCACGCGAGCGTAGTGTTATGGTTTCGCCTGTACAGGCCGTTAATGTGCCTGGTCGGAGGTTCTCTGCCGGGACCTTTGGCTGGTTCGTAGCACACCGGGGGCAGTTGTGGGTCCCATGCCGGAGTTCACGCAGCGTCACGTTTTCGCATGGGTCGTTGGTGTGCGATGTCGGCATCATCGTCCTGGCAGTTCCACGCGTCTCGTGCGCTCTCTCATGAGATCACGTTTCGTTGATGTCGTCCGACGGGACGACGGGCGCGAGCGACCCTCCGCGTAAGCCGTCGATGCCGCGCAGCCAGAACGACGCCGAGTCACCGCCAAGGCACAAGCCGTCAGCCGAAACCACGGTGCCGTTTCCGGTGCTTGGGGCGCCGACAGTTGTGCACGTGAGCAAGTTGAGCTCGGAAGCTATTTCACAGTGCAACCTTGGCGATGTCGAGTATGTGGTGATCGAGCCGGCGCAAGGTGGCATGCGGTTACGTCCCGCCGGTATCGAGGACCAGGTCGAATACGAACAAGAGGGCGGACTCGGCCATGTGACTTACTCGCTCGGAGAGTTCCTCGACGAGTTCACGAACGCACCGAGCCACCCCGCGCCCACGTTCGAGCGATTGGCGCAGTTCAAGCGAGATTTCGCAAAGCTCACCCAGTCGGAGCGCCGGCTGTTCCGTTCTGCGGTCAAGCAGTTCGTCTCGCCACTCGGTACGACACCCCCCGGCGAACCCGGGGACACCCAAGTGCGAGAACTCACGGAGCACCCCGGGTTCTTCGAACTGCGATTCGGCACAGACGCGCGCGCGATCTACACGTTTGGGCAAGCGATCCGACACGGTGAACCTCATGTGATCTGGTGCCGTATAGGCAGCGGTGACGCGCTCGACAAGCCTCCCGCCTTTTGTAACCCAAGCGACTGACCGTCGATCCCTCTCTTCCTGTCCCGGTTTCACGCGGGTTCTCGGCCTGCCAACAGTCGACCGGCGTGGCATGGGCGCGGGCGTTGAGGAAGGAGCAGGCGCTTCCGCTTTCCATGCGCAGCAGAAACGCCACGCGAGGTTGGTGCCGGGCCTAATTGGGGTGCAAATCGCGATGTGCCCTGAGAACGGCAGCGTCGAAGCTCGCCATCTCAACGTCCTCCCAACCGCGATGCTCGGCGTGGACTGCGGTGGCTAGGGCAAACGCATCCGGCAGCTTCAGGCCGGTCCGAGCACGCACCACCGCGGCGCGGTTGGCGAGAGCCATGTCCACCGTGATCGTCTCGATGTTGAATTGGACGAGCATCTGCCGGACCAACTCCTGGGTGCCAGCCCGCACCGGGCCCACCATGATCTCGGCATAGTTGACGGCGCAGATCAGGCGGCGGTTCCCCGGCGACAGGGAGTCACGGACTCGCTGCACAGATTCCGCGTGGTGCCCGTCCTGCCGATTGAGGAATGCGATCAGGACATCGCTGTCGAAGACGACTACGCCCATCCGGACCGGGCATCATCCAGGTAGCCGGGTGGGTAAGTGTTCGCATCCAGTCGCCCCGCGAACTCCTCGATCAGCTCGTCGGTCTTCACGAGCTCGATCCGTCCGGGGCCGACGGTGCGGACCCGGACGTCGTCGCCGGGCTCGAGGCCTGCCTCCCGCATGACCTCCACGGGGATGGTGATCTGATTCTTCCTGGAGACGATGCTCATCTGCCTTTACCATATCATTGCCGCGTAAAGGCCTCGGCGGTGGGCGGTCCCAAGCGCCCATGGCGGCCAAAGGTGCCCCGGATCTAATTCGTCGTGCCACAGCTCGTCGCGGGTACGCGGATTAGCCGCAGACCCGGAATCGCTGACGCGGCAGACTGCCTAAGTGAACGCAGTGGCCCCACGCATGTAAACGAGCAGCGCCGTGCCCCATCCTGCGCCCAACTGCGTGACGCGTCGACGGGTCACACCAGCGGCGTGGTCCTGGACACCCTCAAGCAGGAATGCACGAGGTGGCGACCGCCAACACGTGGAGTTCTCCAATTGGCGGACGGCGACGCAACGCGCGATCTAATTCGACCTCCCTCCACCCGCTCGCAGTCCGTGGCATTGGGGAAACAGGTTTCGCCCGTGTGCAACGGGAAGCTTTCCTCGACCACCTAGTGGTCGGCCGGAATCAACCGCGACCGTCGCGACACGACCCTCGGAGGAGTCCCAGCGGTAGCGTGACACTGACTCTCCGTCCACCAACAATTCTCCTTCCATGCAAGTGAGACGCGTTTTTGCGGTCCTAGCCCCGGCCGCGGCTAGCTGCTCGCGCGAACGCCAGTCTGCTCGCTCGATCCGTTTGAATCTTGACTCGGCCGGACTTCGCCCATCGGTGTGCCACGCGCCGGCAGCCGTCCCGCGGGCGGCTTAGAAGCGGAGTCGGCGATCTTGGAGCGACGGTACTCGGCTAGCGCGACTGGTCGTGTACCGCGCCGTCGATCAGCTCCCGGCTGCCGACGGGTTGCGGGAGCGCGACACGGACTGGTGTCTCGGGGTTCGGGGAGCGCATTGCGAAGCCCTCGAGCGGGGTGACGAACATGGTCAGGACAAGTTCGTGCTCGTCTTCATGCAGGTCCGGTTCAAGCACCCGTCCGTCGGCGCGCTTGCCGCCCGCGTAAGTCTGCTCGGTCACCAGTACGCGCAGGACGGTGTCATCTGCCCGCAGCTCGTAAGTCGGGTCCAGTCGCCAGGAGGAGGCGCGGACCCCATCGCGGGTCACGCGGAGCGGCCGCCCCGCCGTCCTATCAGCACGTGACCAGGTCCCGCGACGGGCATCCCTCCGCACCGCCACCATCACTAGGTTCGGCGGCATCCCACGTCCAAACAGAGCCTCATCCGTAGTCCGCGCGATTAGCCGCCACCCGTCCAAAGCGGATGGTGACGGCGGCTCTGACGGTTGCTGGGTCTTTCGCAGCGGACTGGATCCGGCCCGGCCTTCCACCCACGCCGCCAGCATTTCCACCGCAGGGTCTCTCGGGTCCAGCCGCTTGAATGGCCCGTCCAGAGCGTCGGGAGGGAACGCCAGGCCACCCGCATCACTGATCAGCTCGGGAACTCGTGGCGCGTAACGCGGCTCGAGGAGGCTGGACCGCTCCCAATGGCGGCCCGTCGGCACCCCGCGCGCACGGGCCACAAGGCGAGCGCGCAGTCCATCCCCCGATCTGCTCATCTCGCGCCAGCCTAGCGGCAAACGCCCAGCAAGCACCGACGCGGCGAGCTTCCCAACCGCGCCAAGCCGACGGCCACGGTTCTCGTCCAGGCCAGCTGCCCGGACGCGACCGCGTCCCTGGCGATGGAATCGCGCACCCGGCGCCGCCGGACCGACCGCGTCGTCGCGAGATTGCGTTTGGTCGCCATCGCGGCCGTCACCGGTGGGATCGTGGGACGACCAAGGCAGTCGTCAGCGGTGCCGATGCCTCGCGACTGCTTGACGTATTCCAGCGGTGAGCTGATCGGCGCGCGGGTGGCTGTTTTCCTCGCCGGACAGAATACCGCCGAGCCGGTGCTGAGCTTCTGAGATTCGTTCTTCTCTACGGCGACGCCGCGGCCAGTGTCAATGCCTGCCTCTGCGGGCGATCGGTAAATCATGGCGTTTGTTCGGGGTCGGCTTGAAGTCGATCGCGTAAGCGGTCCGTCCGCTCGCGCCGCGCCCCGTGCGCTCGTTACGCCGGGGGTACCGAGCGTGCGGGGACTCAATGGGGCGTGGGCCTCTGTCGGGTCGCGAGCGCGGAGGCAGTCAGACTGAACGGAGCCGTTGTGTGTGGCGGGGCCGGCGGTCGGGTGTGGCGGCCGGTCTGCCGGCGATCAGGGCGGCTTGCTCGATGGTCATGGCGCGCCCCTCTTCGAGAAGCGCGTTCAATGTGCGTTCCTCCAGTTGCCGGTCGAGTGCGTCGCGCGCGGCGTGGTCGGCGGCCGTGTCACTCCACTGCATTGCGGTGCCGGTGTGCCGGTAGAACTCGGCTGCGGCGCCCAGCAGCCAGGCGGCGCATTCGGGTTGCTGGCGTTCGGCGAGGGACCATGCGAGGCAAAGAGCGGCCCCCGCGGCAACGTGTAGAAATCTGATCGCGAGCGCCCCGTTGAGCGCTTCCTGGCCCAGCTTGGCGGCGTCGGCGTGCCGCCGCTCGCGGTTGGCGATGTGGGCCAGGTTCAGCTGCAAACATACGACCAGGTCTGTGGCTAGGCTGGCTCGCGTGCCGTACGCGAGGGCTTCCTCGCAGAGAGCCCGCGCCCGATCGAGCCGGCCCTCGGCCATCGCGATGTCGGCGAGATTTGAAAGGATGCTTGGTAGCCAGCGCGTGTCTTCGTGCTCGCGAGCGAGCTGGAGCGCCTGTTCCATCATGAAGCGCGCCGCGGGCACGTCGCCTAGCTCGAGCGCCGCCACCGCTCGCATATCCATCGTCTCAATGATCCCTCCTACGTCCCCCAGCTCCCGATAGACGGCGAGCGCCCGCTCGCAGAGGTCAGCCCAGTCCTGCTTAGCGCCGCGCGCCCAGGCAAGGTCGCCAGCCGCTGCCAGCAATTGAGCTTGAAGCGTCGGGGGGTACTCGGCGGATCGGGAGCGCGCGACGCTGAGCCACCGGTCGGCCTCGCTCAACCTTCCCTCCTCCGTCCACAGCCGGGTCAGCGATGCGGCGAGGCGGGCAACGGTCTCGACCTCGTGTGCCTGCTCGCCCCACTCGAGCGCGGAACGGAAGTTCTCGCGCTCGTCCTCGAGCAGCACCCGTAGCCTCCCGGTGTCCACATCGGTGGACTTACCGAGGCCGTGAAAAGCGAGCAGCTCGACGAGCCACTCCGCGTGTCGGCGCCGCACGTCACCACCCACCTCGCCTGACCGTGCGAGCTTGTCAAGGGCGTACTCTCGCAGCGTCTGCAGCATCCAGTAGCGGCCGTTTCCAAAGCGCAGAAGGCTCCGATCGACGAGCCCCTGGAGTGTCTCGAGCCGCGCGTCACAGACGGCCTCGGCGCTGTCGAGCGTGCAGCCGCCGGCGAACACGGACAGGCGGGTGAACAGTCGCTGCTCCTCGTCGGTGAGCAGCTCGTAGCTCCAGTCGATCGTCGCTGTCAGCGTGCGCTGGCGCCGTGGCGCGTCGCGCGGACCGGTGGCGAGCACCGGCAGGTTGCGCTCGAGTCGCGTGAGGATTTGCGCCGGCGACAGGATCTTGGTTCTGGCGGCGGCGAGCTCGATCGCGAGCGGCAGCCGGTCCAGCTGCTCGCACACGGCACCCGCGGTCTCGCGCTCGATGATCACGTTCGGCGCGACTGCCTTGGCGCGGGCGGTGAATAGCTTGATCGCGTCACCGAGGTCGAGGACGGGCACCTCGTACTGCTGCTCGCCCGCGAGGTGAAGCGGCTCGCGGCTGGTCACAAGCATCCTCACGCCCGGACAGCCCGCGAGCAGCTGGCCTAAAACCCCGGTCCCGGGCATGAGCCGCTCGAGGTTGTCGAGCACCAACAAAACCTCGCGGTCGCGCAGATGCCCCTCGAGCCGCTGCGCGGGCGTAACCTCCGGCTGCTCCACGAGGCCGAACGTCTGGCAGATCACCGGCGCGATCAGCCCGGGGTCGGTGACATCCGCGAACGGCACGAACCACGCCCCGCCGGGGTACGCCTCGGCGCACGCCTGCGCCGCGCGCAGCGCGAGCCGGGTCTTGCCACTTCCGCCCGCCCCGGTCAACGTGACTAGCCGCCGATCGGCGCCGCGGAGCAGCTCGATGACTTCGGCGAGCTCGCGAACGCGCCCGAGGAACGGCGTGGCCGGGACCGGTAGGTGGCCGGGCGCGGGTGGGGGCGCCTCGGCCGTCGGCGCCTGCAGTGACGGGTCGTGGCGCAGGATCCCCTGCTCGAGCTCGCGCAGCTCGATGGACGGCTCGATCCCGAGTTCCTCCACCAGCGTCCGACGCGCCGCCTGGTAGGCCGCGAGCGCGTCGGTCTGCCGGCCCGTCCGGTACATGGCCAGCATGAGCTGGCCGTGCAATCGCTCCCGGTAGGGATGCTCCCGAGTTAGTCGCTCCAGGTCGCCCACCACCTGCGCCGCTCGCCCCAACCCGAGCTCGGCTTCGATCCGCTGCTCGACCGCACCGACGTGCAACTCTTCGAGGCGGGCGATCTCGGCCTGCGCGAACGATTCGTACTCGAGATCGCTCAGCGGCGGCCCGCGCCACAACGACAACGCTTCGCGCAAGGTCACGGACGCGAGCTCCCAGTCACCCGTCGAAATCGCCGCGGCGCCTTCCTCGACAAGGTGCTCGAACTGTTCGCGGTCCAGCTCACCGTCGGCTACCCGGATCAGGTAACCGCCGCCGGTCGTGAGGATCCGCTGATCCTCGCCTAGGTTGCGGCGCAGCCGGGAGATATGCGCGTGCAGGCTCGTCGCCGCGCTCGCGGGCGGCCGTCCGGACCACAGCTCCTCCGTCAGCCGATCCCGCGAGACGACCGCATTAGCGTGCAGCAACAGGATCGCCAGCACCGACCGCTGCCGGCGACCGCCCAGCTCAAGCTTCCGACCCCCCTCGTCGGCCACCTCGAGCGGGCCGAGGATCCCAAAGCGCATAGGTTCAAACACCCCGCTGCGACACAGCAGCCGCGCGAGCGTACCAGCCGCCCGGCGCGTCCGCCAGCGCCCGCCCAGTCCACAGACGACAACCGGGCTGCAAGCGCGCCGTCAGCCCGCTGCAAGCGTCGCCGGTCACCGTGCCGTCATCGAGCTCGGACGACCCATCAAGCCGCAGGGCCGCGCGACGGCCCATAACCAATTCGGAGCAGACCGTGTCCACATCGCAATCCATCGAGCCACTCACCCCCCGATTTCGAGTCAAACTCGGGACAGCAGCGGCGGCGATCGGTGTCCTTGTCGCGATCGCCATGACGATCACGTTCCTTACCCTGACCAACACACCCCGCCACACCACCGTAGCGATCCCTGCGACTACCTCCCAAGCCGCGGCTGGCGCGGCGCCGCAGACCCGCTACCTCGGGCCACAGCAAGAGCAGGCCCCAATCAGCTCCCACGACGCAACCAACGCGGCCGCGGGCGATTCCGCTGCACACCCCGCCTGCTTGGGGGACCCACAACGCTGCCTCCGATAGCGGCCGGGGTTTCGACTGGCGTAGCGGCGGCGCTTCAAGAACGCCACCAGGCGCGGCTCGCCCGATCCGGGCACATCCCAGGGTGACCCGCTGACGACGAGCTGTGCGTCGAATCAGCCGTTCTCGATCGACGGTTTACCAGCCAAGAGGAGTTCTCTCATGATTCCTATCAACCACCAAATCACGACCGGGCTCACGGTCAGCATGTGGCTCGCCGCGACTGCTCTCGCCGTCCCGATGCGCCGAGATCACCTCGCCCCGCTATGCGATAGGAGGGCACGATGAGGTTCAATATCGCACGCGCAATCCTCTTCGCCCTCGCCGGCACCGGCGCTTACCTGGGCGTGGCTCTGCTGTTCAGCTCGCCCGTGAGTGCCGCGACCAGTCCTTGTTCTGATTCGGACTCCGTGATGAACGCGCCGACCGGTCCTGTGACGGTGTCGGCTGTGTGGACGCCCGGCTATGGCCGGGTGCT
Organism: Solirubrobacteraceae bacterium; assembly: GCA_035504535.1. Taxonomy (GTDB): domain Bacteria; phylum Actinomycetota; class Thermoleophilia; order Solirubrobacterales; family Solirubrobacteraceae; genus Palsa-465. The sequence goes on from DATJRS010000070.1 coordinate 64,626, forward strand.
GGTCATCGGCTCGGGGGCCTACCAGGGCTGTTCCCTCTACCTGCTCACCTCAGACCAGGTGCACGCGCTGACCGGCACGCCGTACGCGTGTAGCGACAACCCGAACGTGAAGAACAAGCCCTGCGACACCGTCCTGTGGCCGGCGCTGCTGACGGAGGGCGCTCCGATCGCCGGGCCGGGAGTCAACCCCAGACTTCTCGGAATGGTGACCCGCACCGACCTGCCCGGCATGGGGACGGTGCAACAGGTCACCTACGCCGGCTGGCCGCTATACCGGTTCTTCCGGGACACAAACCCCGGCGACACGGTAGGCGCCGACCAGAACGACCCAGTAACCACTCCACCAGGCATCTGGTACCTCCTCAATCCGCGCGGCATCCCGGCAGCCGGTCAGGCTGAGCTGGTCCTAGAGACCGCCCCGCTCGACGGCACAGGACCCGAGGAGACCGTACTGGCCGCAAGGATGGACGATGACTACACCCCATTCCCGGACGCGACCTTCCCGGTCTACACCCTCAGCCGGGACAACGGCGGCTGGTGGGGCCACCTTGAAAGCCAATGGTGGGGCCGCCAGAGCGGCTGTCAAGGGACCTGCGCTGTTTTCTGGCCACCGGTCCTCACCTCGGGCTGGCCTGAAGCCGGCCCCGGCGTTGACCAGCGCGCCATCGGGGTCATCGTGAGGCCCGACGGCAGCCAGCAGGTCACCTACCACGGACGGCCGCTGTACCTGTTCAACAAGGACGCCTACGTCGGGGGCACCAGCCCCGTGGGGACGCAGGGCATCTATGGAGCGGGTGCGCTCACCCCATCGGGCGTGTTCAACACGATCCCGCCGCTGCCCTAGAACCCCTCCGCTCCAACACAAGAACGCCCCGGCCGACACGATCGACCGGGCTCGTCGGTGTCCCGTCCGCCGAGCAAATCAGCCATCAGCGAAGCAATAAGCTCACTGTCCAATCGGTGAGCGACAAGCTTGGGGTGAGCACCGTCGTGTTGGATTGGGGCGGGGGTCTCGGCCAATCGTCCAGCGCCGTTGACGCTGCTAGCGGCTGGTGGCATGATCGCGCGGTCATTGGCTCGTGTCGGGCCCTTTGGGTCTGGGCGTTGGAGGTGGGGTTGCGAAGGCTTGCGTCGTGTTTGGCAGGGGTTCTGATCGTCTTGGTTCTTGCCTTTCCGGGCGGAGCGTCGGCCGAACGGGCTGGATCGCCGGCTGGACCGTCCGCCCATCAGGCGGACGCGGGGGTGTCGGTTGCCTTGTTCGTGCTGCAGCGGCTGGGCAACTTCACGGCCAATCAGGCCGCCGGGAATGGCTTCGGACAGTTCCTGATGCAGCTGGGCTTCGGTGATGCGTCGGCGGCGAAGCTTGACGAGATCCAGTCGACGCTGAACGAGATCAACTCCAAGCTCGATGCGCTTCAGAAGAGCGTCGCCGAGCTCAGAGCCCGGGTCGAGAATCTCAACTGCAACCGTAGCCAGGACAAGCCCGCCGTCGCCGAGGCCGCGATCGAGAACGTCTGGAAGAGCTTCGACCGGACCGTGGCCGACGCCAAAACGCAGCTAGCGAACAAGCCCGAGCAGCAGAAGCTCAGCAAGAAGCTGATCGACAGGATCAACGACGAGTTCAGGCAGCTGAGCCCCGCGGGGGCGGTAACTCTCATCCACAACACGCTCCTCGGAACGACCGGCTCCTCCAGCATGATCGCCGACTGTGGCGTCGCATATCAGGAGGCGTCGGGCAACTTCATCACCTCCCAGCTTCATGACCGGGTTGCGGTGCTGGTCGACTATTGGCAGCTCGTCGAGGCGCAGGCGGCGGTGATGAATATCGGCCTGCTGGTCGATAAGGGCGAGGAGACCGACGCCAAGGCCGCCCGCCAAGATGCCGAGAGCAACCTGGCCACGGAGTCGGCGAAGATCAAGCCGTCGTTGGAGAACATGGTGCTCGATAAAGGCACCAATCTGGTCTGGACCAAGACCGCCGTCGCGCCGATCAAATTCGCCAGCTGGCAGAGTCGCAGCCCCGGCTCAGGGTGGAGGCTCCCCAACTCCGACGAGTTGCGGGCGCTCGTCCGCCTCGGTTACGGCTCGATGAGCGGGGTCGACTGGCTCCGGAAACAGACGCCATTCGTCATCCCATCCACGCCAAACACGACCTTGGCGCTCATCTCGTCCTCGACCCTCCCGTGGAAGCCAGGGAAACCGGACTTGGCGCTCGACCTCAACACCGGCGACAAAAGCGTGATCAAAGTCCAGGTCAACCAGCCGTGCTACGCGCTGTTCATCAGTTCCGCTCGGGGGGACAAGTACCTCTACACCTCGTGAAGCCGTCGCGCGCCGCTCCAATGAAGGAGAGGCGCCCCAGAGCGTTAGTTCTCCGTGATGCGCGGACTGGTGCAGCGACTGCGACTGGGCTGCCTGGTGTTCAGCGCACCTCGCTGAGCTTGGTCATGAACTGCGCGGGGCTTAGGATAGGAAGGTCGTCGCTCAGGACGAGCAGGTCCTGGTCGCCGGTGACCAGGTAGGCGCGCTGGCTGATCGCGAGTGCGAGGAGATAGTCGTCGTCGGGATCTCGGGAGCCGACCGGCGGTGGGCCTGCCGGATCCTCCGCGACGGTTCCGTGGTCGCGGACCCAGTTGACGAACGCGGCTGCTTTCTCAGGAGGCATCCGTTTGCGCAGCCTGGGATAGCTGAGAGCTCGCTTGAGCTCGGCGAGCAGCAGCTCGGAGACCACGAGTTCGAATAGCCCGTCGCGGCTGGCCCGGAGGATCTCGGACGAGGCGCCCTTGGCGGAAAGCACCCCGGAAATCAGGACGTTGACGTCAACGACCGCGCGCACCAGATGCCCGGCGGCGAGGCCTGGTCGCGTGTTGGGCCTCGACAGCGAGCTCAGATGCCTTGGCTTCAGACATCGTCGCGTTTGCCCAGAGCTCGTCGAGAACGTCGAGCTTGAGGTCGCGACGCAGCGATTCCTCAATCACGGCGCTATCGGACACGCCGGTGCGCGCGGCGCGGATCTTGACCCACTTCAGGACGTCCTCATCGATCGTGAGTGTCGTACGGACCTTGGCCACGATGGCATCTTACCATCACGATGCGGTGATGCGCTTATGTGGTCGATTTGTCGCCCAGAGGAGGACGTCAACCAATCCACACCACTGCGAAGAGCGCATCACAACGAGCGTCCTGGCCGACCGGCTGGCCAAGCTCGTCAACAGCGGTGTCCTCGGCAAGCCGCGCAACGTGGCCGACTGGCGCCGTGAGCTCTACTCCCTGACCGCTGCCGGCTTCGCGCTCATCCCCGTCCTGGTGGAACTCGCCAACTGGGGCGTCAGCTACGACCCCGAGGTCGTCGCGAACTCCCTGTGGACCAGAAGGGTCCAAACGGACCGGACCGGGCTTTACAAGCCGATCCATAACACCGTCGCAGGCGGCGGCAGCGTCTGGCGCGGCGACGGCAGCGTCATCGAACAGCTCCAGCAGGCAACCAACGATCCCTAAGTCCGGCAAGGCCTCAGTGCTGATCGCTCGCAAACCGCGAGAGCTACCGTAGCCCTGCTCCAACTGTCTGAGACACGCTCGCAGCGGGCGAGGACCAGCCGGCCGGCCGCCGGGTGAGCAAACCGCGGGAGGGCTGCTGTTGGCCGGACTGCCGTGGGGGATCCTGCTCGTAGCGCTTTCGCGGTTTCTGCTCTTCGACGGACCCGGGTTTGACCCGGGCTCGGCCGACGGAGACGATGAGGGACCGGGTCCCGGCGGGGACGGTCGGCCCACGCCGCCAGCACCGATCCGCGGGATCCCAATCGTCGGCGCAGAACCTTCCACGACGCGCGTGCGCGACCATCGCCCGCCGCGGCGGAGCCTGCGTTCTCGTAGGCCGGTTCGCCAGCGGGAGCGCCTCGCCTCACGGCTGTGGCCGGTGCGGCGGTTGTCGCCGTGGCGCGCCATCCGAGCGCGTACCTGAAGCCCCCCGAGGGGAGAACAGAGCGGGTCTCGACCCTCGCGTGCTGCGCTCCTGATCCCCGCGCCAGAAGCGGGGCGCTCCGCGTCAAGCCGAAGGCATCGTGCGTGGCCACGACGCGCCGTCGGACGCGTGCATGTGGAACGTCGCCGAAACGCTGGTTGGGTTGGGTGACGTGCGCGAGACGGAAGCGATCACACGCTGGAGCGCCGGCGACATTCGTCCGTGAGCTCGCTCATCGCCTCGGCACCAGGATCTGCGCGAGGGCTCCGCTTCGGAAGCGCTGCTCCACGACGACGTCGAGCTTCAGGTGCTCATCGAGACTGGCGAATGGGCTGCGGCCCTCACCGATCGCAATCGGGACCGTCGAGAGGTGGTATTCATCGACCAGACCAAGACGGGTGAGTGATGCGGCGAAGCTAGGACCGCCATGGACCAGGAGTGTCCCTTCGTCGTCTCGGGCCTTCAGGTCCGCGATCCCAGCACTCAGATCGCCGCCGAAGATCTCAGCCGGTCCCCAGTCCGCGTTCTTCAGAGTGTGCGAGAAGACTGCCTTCGGTTTGTCATTCATCGCGGTAGCGATCGGCCCCTCGGACGCCGCCCAGTGCGGGCCCATGATCTCGTAGCTGCGGCGGCCCATCACGTGAACGCCCGCGTCCTCGAGCTCACGGAGGCTCCGCTCCGTCGAGTCCTCACCGAACCACTCGAACATCCATTCATGCGTCCCGTCCGGGCTGGTGGCAAAGCCGTCGAGGGACAAGACCATCTTGAGAATGACGTTTCTATCGCTCATGTTGGTAAAGACCTGCCGACTCGCCCGAACTAATCGGCCCGACGGAAGAGCCGTCGCTGACGATCGCTTCGAACATACAGGCCAACCGTCCACCGACGCGCGCTCTGGCGACATCTCGATCACGCCGATTGTCGCGTCGTGGCGCGAGCCGCGTGGGGATTTGCGCCGCGCGCCACGGCTGCCGGTGACGACCGTGCTGTCCGCCGCGGTGCGCGGGCAGGTGGAGTGCCGACCGCTGGAGCTAACAGGTGCAGGGCGCAGCTCGCCTGGGGGCTGTCGTTGGAATCGAGAAGCGCCCGTCGTGAATGAGCAGCAGCTTGCCGTCGGGCAGCTCGACAAAGAGTGTTGTGCCCTTTGGGATCGATGCAGTCCCCGTAATCGCTTCGCCGGGCTTCGTCAGCTCGACGTTGATCGTCAGCTGGATCAGTGTGGGATCTCGCTCCGCCTGGATCGCGAACCCGTCGGGCATCGAGATGAACCGACCAATTCCTGCGGCGGCTGACTCGCCACCGTCAGGCGGGGGAGCGAGGGCGTCCTCTCGGAGGATCCGGGCGACGCCGCCGTCGAGATTCACATTCAGGTTCGCGGGAGCCGGTTGGAGCTCGCCGATGACGAAGGTGACACTCTGGTCGGCGGACCCGCTCGAGGTCGAAGCCGCAGCCGACGCCCCGGCTGCGAACTGTGCGCTCGTGGCCAGGGCAAGCAGGACCGCCGTGATGGCGAGAGTGGTTCTGGCAAGCATTGGCGCCCCCTACTCCGGGTGCGTACTGATCGAGATCCCCGAGCCGGTGCCTCGCGGGTACACCGCGATCGATACGCCCTCGTTGGTCCGGTGGGCGGTGAAGTTCGCGCTATGGGCGGAACTCGCGGAAGATCTGATCTGCCAGCTGCCCTTCGCCAGCACGCCCTTGTAGAAGTCGGCGACTTGGGTAACCGAGTCGGGCGAGGCGAGCACGGTCGAAGACGGGCTCTTGCTGACCACCGTCGAGGGGCGGTAGTTAGGCAGTTCCGCCGACGGGGCCGCCGGAGCGGGCGCGGCTGGCGGGGTCGGCGAGGCCGGCGGAGCGGGTGTGGTCGTTGGCGGGGCGGGCGCAGCCGGCGGGGCGGGCGCAGCCGGCGGGGCGGTCGCGGTGGTGGTGGTCGAGGCAGAACTCGCCCCGTTGCTCGAGCCGCCACACGCGGCCACGCTGACCGCGAGGGCTGTGGCGGCGAGAACCGCGGACATCCTAGTTGCATGCTTGTGGCTCCAACCTCTGCTGATCACCGCTTTCCTCCTGTTTGAGCTTGGCTGGGCTGCCAAGCACGTCGGGTATCGATGACGGTGACGCTAAGCCGGTGTCCCCTGGGTCGCATCGGGGGATTTACTAGTGCGCACCACAGTCGGTGATCTACGATCTCTCCCATGCTGCTGGGGCGTGAAGCTGAGCGGCGTGTCGTGGACGAGTTGCTGCAAAGTGCCCGGACGGGAAGCAGCGCAGTGCTGGTGTTGCGCGGCGAGGCCGGGATCGGCAAGACGTCGCTGCTCGGGTATGCGGAGTCGCGCGCCGCTGGCATGACGGTGCTTCGCAGCGTCGGGATCGAGGCCGAGCACGAGCTCCCGTTCGCGGGGCTTCACCAGCTGGTGCGCCCGTGCCTGGGGCTGCTGGACCGGCTCCCACCGCCACAGGCGACGGCGCTACGCGGCGCCTTCGGCCTGAGCTTCGATGTGGTTGAGAATCCGTTCCTGGTCTCGCTCGGTCTGCTGAGCCTGCTCGCGGAGAAGTGCGAAGAGGCGCCGGTCCTGTGTCTGATCGATGACGCCCAGTGGCTTGACCGGCCGTCCCAGGCGGCGCTCGAATTCGCGGCCCGCCGCCTGGACGCGGACCCGATCGCGGTTCTGATGGCCGCTCGCACGCAGGAGCCCAACCACCTTGAGTCCTCGGGTCTCCCCCAGCTGGAGCTCGTCGGTCTGGACGACGATGCAGCCGGCTTGCTACTGCGGTCCAGGTTCGAGCAACCCGCGGCCGAAGAGGTGGTCCGGCTGCTGCTGCGCACGGCACATGGCAATCCGCTGGCACTGCTCGAGCTGCCGGCAGGGCTGACCGCTGGCCAATTGGGCGGAGCTGAGCCGATCGTCGGGCCGCCGCCCGCGCACGGCGCGCTGGAGCAAGCGTTTCGCGCGCGCGTGGCCGCGCTCCCGCCGGCGGTGCGGGCAGCCTTGCTGCTAGCCGCGGCAGAGCAGACCGGTGACCTACAGACGCTCGAGCGTGCCCTCGAGCTCTCCGGGGTGTCGGTATCGGCGCTCGCGGCGGCGCAGGATGCCGGCCTGGTGCGGGTCAACGGGGCGCTCGAGTTTCGGCACCCTCTAGTCCGCTCGGCCGTCTACGGCTCAGCCAGCCACAGTGAGCGACGGACCGCTCATGAGACGCTGGCGGCCGTGCTCGAGGACCCGGTCTCGAGTGCCTGGCACGTAGCGCTGATGAGCGATCGCGCAGACGAGGCGATCGCCGTGCAGCTTGACGGCGCCGGCGCAAACGCGGTCGCGCGTGGAGCGCACGCGACCGCGGCAGCGGCGTTCGAACGGGCGGCGGAGCTCAGTGAGGATCCCTCGCGGAAGGGACAGCGGCTGTTATGGGCGGCGCAGACCTCACTCGCCGCTGGGAGGTCGCAGGCCGCGCTTGCCCTCGTCGACCGGGCCGAGCCGCTCGTCCAGGACCGGGTCGAGGCCTCGGAGCTGGGTGTCGTGCGTGCCGCTGTGTCGATGCGGGAGGGCTCGCCAGACCAGACCTTCTCGCTGGCGCGCACCGCCGCGTTGGCGTTGGGACAACGGGAACCGGAACGAGCGCTGGAGATGGTTTCGCTGATGATCTGGGCAGCCGCCACCGGCGGGTGGGCCGCGAGCGGGTTGCCAGACGCACATGCCATGCTGGCTCAGATCAGCGGCGGTGGGCCGCGCCGCGCGTTCATGGGGACGATGCTCGATGGTGCGATGGCGCTATTGCACGGTGACACCGTGGCCGCGGGCGACCTGTTCGCCGACGCGCTGACCCAAGCCGGGGGGCAATCGTCGGATGTGATCGTTACCCAGCTCGCAGGGTTAGTCGGCCAGTGGATCGCCGACTTCGCGCCCGCGCGCGACCGCTTCGCTCGCGTGGTCGCGCAACGCCGCGCGGACGGGTTGCTCACCGAACTGGCCGGGAGCCTGCCGCTCCTCGCAATCGGCGAGATGTGCACCGGGCACCTCCAAGCCGCTAGTGAAGCCACCGTCGAGGGGCTCGAACTCCTTCATCAGCTCGGGTACGAGCAGGACGAGATCTCCTATCTCGCGCTCCAGGCCTGGGCCGCGTCGCTGGTGGGCAATGAGCAGGAGTGCCGCGAGCTGGCGGAATCTGCGCTGCAGCGAGGCCTCGCGACTGGAGTCGGGTGGGCGACCGGGGAGGCCCACCTGGCGCTCGGCCTGTTGGAGCTGGGACTGGGCGACGCTGGCGAGGCGATCGGGCACTTCGAGCAGTTGGATCCTGGTCCGTTTCCGCCGACCATGGTCCTCGCAACACCGGAATTCATCGACGCGGCGCTCCGGCTGGGCGAACCCGAGCGGGCGCGTCTCGCGCTGGAGCGGTTTGAGGCTTGGGCCGCGGTGAGTCGGACCCCGCTGGTGGCTGGAATGCTGGTCCGGTGTCGCGGGGTCATGGCGGACGACGCCGAGCAGGCCGACCTCCTGTTCCGGGAGGCGCTGCGCCATCACGATCTGCGCATGAACCCGTACGAGCGGGCCCGAACGCAGCTGGCCTACGGCGAGCGCCTGCGGCGCGACCGGCGCCGGGTCGAGGCCCGGATTCAGCTACGCGCCGCGCTGGCCACGTTCGAGGGTCTCGGCGCCGGCCTGTGGGCCGAGCGCGCCCGCGGCGAGCTGCGCGCGACCGGCGAAACCGCGCGCAAACGTGACCCCAGCACAATCGACACCCTCACCCCGCAGGAGCTCCGCGTGGCTCGGCTCGTCGCCGCCGGCGCGAGCAACAAGCGCGTCGCCGAGCAGTTGTTCTTGAGCCGTCGGACAGTCGAGTACCACCTCGGCAAGGTGTTCGTGAAACTCGGTGTCAACTCGCGACTCGAACTCACTCAGATCCAGTTCGATCCAGTGCTTGCCGTACAGGACTCGTAGCCCGACCGGTAGTCCTACCGAAGCGACAGAACACGCACGCGGCATACGATCGCCGCCATGGCGATTCCCGCACACGAGAGCCCAGCACCCTTCGAACGGCCACTGGCGATCTACGAACCCTCCAGGGTGATCGGCCGGTCACGCTACCTGACCGTCCTGAGCTCGCCCGATTCGGTCCGCGACGTCTGCGACTTCTACGCAGCTGAGCTCAAGCGCGGAGATTGGGTCACGACCTCTCGCGTGGTCAGCGGCGCGAGCGCCACACTGGTTGCGCGTCGCGGACCGCACGGCACCACAATCTCGATCAACGACACGGGCACCGGCACCGCCGTCTCGATCGGGACCTGTTGAGCGGACGATCGATGCTCGAACGCGCCGATCGCGGGATATCAGCCACGACGAGCGGCACGAATGACCCTATCCGCCGATCGACCGAGCCCGCGGCCGGTGGACTCGTCCTCTCGTCCTCGCGGCTTGAGACCTTCAGCGACGGCGTGTTCGCGATCGCCATCACCCTGCTCGTGCTCGATCTGACGATCGACGCCGCGCGGGGCAACCATCTGCTTCGAGCCCTGCTCGATCTGTGGCCCTCCTACCTGGCCTACCTGACCAGCTTCTCGATCGTCGGACTGGTGTGGATGGGCCACCACGTGATCCTCTCGCTCAGCATGCGCGTCGACCGCCGACTCCTGAAGATCAACCTGGCGCTCCTGCTCGTGGTCGCGTTCCTACCGTTCCCGACACGGCTGCTTACTGAGTTCATCAGCGATCCCCGGGCCGAGCGGGTGGCGGCCGTGTTCTATGGCGTGTGGCTGCTGGTGATCTCGGTGGCGCTAGCTGGAATGTGGCGTTACACCAGCGCAAACAACCGGTTGCTGCGCGATGACTTCAGCCAAGCCCGGATCGACCACATCACCCGCATCTTCCAGCCCAACATCGCGCTCTACGCCGTCGGGATCGCGCTCGGCTTGATCCTGCCCCAGATCGCGGCTGGCCTGTATCTGGTCATCGCGGTGGTCGGCTTCATCCGCACCGCGTAGCGAAGATGGCGTGTGCCGCCTTCCCGGAATCTCACGCACGAAGTTGTTTCACCGGCACGTTTCCGCGGGAACGCGTTCCCAAGGACTCAGGCCGGTCTAGTCATGCGACGTAGCTGCTCGGTGCAGCTTCTTCGCGGCGCGACGGCGGCGCTGAGGGGAGCTGCGTCGGTCATGCGACGGCCCCCGCACTGTGATCGACAGCTTCTGCGTGGCTGTCATGGCGGGATGCGTGGAGTCGGTGACCTTGACCAGGAATCGGAATGTTCCCGTCCGTTGCGGCATGCCGGTGATCTCGCCGTTCGTCCTGTTCAGCCGCAGCCCAGGGGCGAGCACGCCGCGCGCAATCGCCCAGTGGTATGGGGTGGTGCCGAGAGCCACCTTGATCCTTGCCTCGTAGCGCCTGCCGCGCGCGGCGGCAGGCAGGTGTGATGTCCGGATGTTCAGCGGAGGTGCGACCGCGAGCTGGCCGGGCGCGCTCAGCCCGGTGGCCCCGCCGGCGATGCTGTACATCGGCGATGCACCGGCCGAGGCGGTCGGGTTGCTCAGCAGGCTGCCGGCGAACACCGCCACCGTGTTGGCGAACTCGTTCGCGACGTAGATGTTGCCGCTCGTGTCGACGTCGATCCCGTCCGGGAAGTCGAGGCTCGAGCTGGTGATCGTGTCGACCGGAAGGCCGGGGTTGCTGAGGTTGTAGACGGTAATCTGGTTCGCGTAGCGGTTGGCTACGAGGATGTCGTTGCCCGAGGTCGTGATCGTCGCTGGATCGTCCAGTCCGGCACTTACCGTCGCCGCGGGTGAGGCATCGCCCGAGGCACCGGGCTTGTACTCGGTCAGAGTGTCATTGCCGGCGTTGGCGACCCAGAGATCGCCGCTGGGGTCGATCGTAACCGCGTCCGGCGAGGACAGGCCGGTGGCGCTGCCCGTGATCGGTGCGATGGCGGGAGAGGCATTGCCCGTCGCGCCCGGGTTGTACTCGGTGATCTCGTTAGCCTGCTCGTCTGCGACATACAGATGGCCGTTCGAGTCGGTCGTCAAACCGGCGGGGTAATCGAGCTGGGTGCTGGATCCGGTGATCGTCGTCGAGGGGGCCTCGTCGCCCGTGACCCCGGCCTTGTACTCGGTGATGCTCGGGGCGAGCGCATTGGCCACGTACACCGTGCCAGCGCTGTCGACGGTGACCGCGGTCGTGCTCTGCAGTTGGGTCAGGCTGCCGGCGATCGTGTTCACCGGCGCGCTCTGGTCGGAGGGATTCAGTGAGAAGCCGTTGACCTCGCTGTTGCCCCCGTTTACCACCCAGACCTCGGGCGACACGGACGCATTGACCTGGAGGGTGAACGAAGCCGTGCCGCTGAGCTCTGTCGGGGAGCTCGAGTCGCTCACCTTGATGGTGAAGCTTGAGGTCTGCGCCGTGGTGGGCGTTCCCGAAATCGTCCCTGTGCTCGTGTTTAGCGATAGCCCGGCGGGGAGCGACCCCGAAGCGATCGACCAGTGATATGGCGTTGTCCCCCCCTGCGCGCCAAGCGTCGCCGAATAGAGACTTCCGACGCTGCCTCCTGGTAGCGACGTGGTCGTGATCTGCACCCCGACGACGTTCAGGGTGAAGGTCGTACTGCTGGCCGTGTAGTACGGCGCGTTCGGCGTCGCGGTTGCAGTGATCGTGTACGCACCCGGCGCGACATCGCCGACATTCGTCGTGAACGTCGCGCGCGAGGGCTTGCGACCGCTGTTCAGCGACACGGTTCCGCAGGTGATCGCCGTGCCGCAGAACCTGACGCTGCCGGGCACGGAAGGCCCGCTGCCTGACTGCCCCGAGACGATCGCCGTCAGGGTGACCGGCTGCTCCGCAAATGCAGGATTGGCGCTCGCGGATGCGCTGGTCGAGGTCGAGCCGACGACGTTCAGCGTTACCGGTTGAGAGGTGCTCACGCCGAAGGTGCCGTCCCCTTCGTAGAGGGCGGTGACGCTATGCGGACCGACGGTCAACGAACTAGCCGTGTAACTGAGGGAAACCCTGTCCGGGTTGTCGCCGTTCAACCCACCGGCCGCCACCTGCTGTCCGTCGATGTCGAATGCGACAGAGCCGGACGGCGTGCCAGATGGCGATGAGACGGTTGCGGTCAGCGTCACCGATCCGCCGGGTTTGATCGTGCTCGACCCAAGGCTGACGGTCGTCGTGGTCGCCTGCGGCACATTCCAATAGATCGTCACCGCGCCATTCGTCGGCTCCCCATTGCCGACGATGAGGTCATTCGCCTCCGGTGCGATGTACGACGCGCCCGCTCCGCCACCGCCGCCGCCACCGCCACCGACGCCGCCCGCGGAGCCGCCGCTGCCACCACCGCCGTACCCGCTGCCCAGGTAGCCGCCACCACCACCGCCACCGGCGCCCGCGCCGGTCAATGGGGTCTCTCCGGAGCCGCCGTATCCCGACAGCACGCCCGTGTCCGCGAAGACGCCGCCGCTGCCACCACCTGCCACGCCCCCGCTATAGCCGTCGCCGAACGTTTCGGCGCTGAGTTGCGAGTTGTGGTTCACCGCGCTTCCGGCGTCGCCCCCCTTGCCGCCATCCGCGCCGTCCACGAGCAGGTCGCCGTTGCCGGATCCACCGCCGCCTCCGCCACCGCCGGCGTCCAGGAGGACAGTTCCGGTCGTCTGGTCGATCACTTCGGTCCCGCCTCCACCACCACCGCCGGCGGCGCCGTCGGTGCTCACGTTGATGTTCCCGCCCCCGCCGCCGAACTGCCCGTCGCCGCTGGCCTCGCCGCCCGCCCCGCCGCTCCCGCTGCTCCCGTCCACGCCGCGGCCGCCCGTCTCCACCAGCAGCTCGTCGCCAGGCTGGACAGGGGCGATGAGACCGATCGAAGCGCCGTATCCGCCCCTGGCGGACTCGTCGGCTCCGTGTAGGCCCCCGAGACCACCTGCGCCGCCCGAGGCCGAGAGCTCGATCTGGGTTACTCCGGCGGGCACCGTGAAGGTCTGCCCGGTGTCGTTGAAGGCGAACGACTGGGAGGCTCCGTTGCCGCTCGTCTCCGGGTTGTTCCACTCGACGATGACGCCGCCATCCGTGTATGGCCCGTTGCCGGTCACCACGTCAGCGGAGGAGTTGGTCCAGCACGACGCTCCGGCGCCGCCGCCCGAGCCGCCACCGTTCACCTGGCTCTGAGCGCCGCCCGTCCCGCCGCCGCCGGCGCTCGCGCAGCCACCGCCACCTCCGCCGCCGGCGCCCGATCCGCTGCCCGGCGTCTCACCCGACCCACCGGAGCCGGCTGAGGATCCGTTGGCCGCATACCTGCCGATGGCGCCCGGCGCACCGCCCTGTCCGTCCTGACCCGCGGCCCACGATGTGTAATCGTCCGCGCCGCTGCCCGCATCGCCGCCACCACCGCCGTTTCCGCCGGGAGCGGTTCCCGCGCCACCGGCGCCGCCGCCACCACCGGCTGACACGAGCACGGTGTGGCCAGTGGAAGCGTTGACGACGAGCGTTCCGCCGCCGCCACCACCCCCGGCGTACCCGTCCGTGGAGCTGTTGATGTTGCCACCCGAAGCACCGTTCTCGCCGCTGCCGCTGGCGCTGCCGCCGGAGCCGGCAGTTCCTCCATCCCCGGGGCTTCCCGCCTGGCCCGGGTAGATGAGCAGGGTGTTGCCCGGGTCGACCGGCACGGCGAGCGAGACCTGCGCCCCGAGGCCGCCGAGCGCGTCGTACTCCCCCTGGCCACTGAAGGACCCGGCAGCTCCGCCCGCGCCGCCCCACGCGCTGATCTGGAGGCCGTACACGCCGGCCGGAACCGTGAACGATTGCGCAGCACCCGTATAGGAGAAAGTCTGCTGGCCTACGTTTGCCAGCGCGGGCGCTGCGAACACACCCATCGAGCACATGACCGCGATGATGGTCACGATCGCGCCCCTCAGAGTCTTTTCACATACATGGCCTGGCACGGTTGCCTCCGATTGGTCCGGTTCCGTTAGCAGCGGTCGCGATCTTGCGGCTAAGCCCGGCCCTTGCCAATTGAGCAAACGCCCATTTCTTGTCGGCGTCTATTTAGAAGCGGCCGCGATCCGTTTAGTCGTTCAAACGGGAGTTGAAGATTCACGCGAACCGCGCATGCACGGCGACGACGACCCGATCGTCCCCTACGACGACTCTGCGCCGCTATCCGCGAGGCTTGTCCAGAACCGGACGCTCAAGACATGCAAGGGCTTCCCCCACGGCATGCCGACCACGCAAGCCGGCACGATCGACGCCGACCCTGCTCGCTTTCGTTCGCTCACAGACGGACGCGCCGACACCGACCGCGGCCGCTATTGCCTAGTTGATCACCCCCGAACCGTCAGCCGCTAATTGCCCTCGTCGCGTGCGAGCCAGTGCGTGACCGTTGGCGGCCGGCCCGGATCGGTCATGGCTTTGATCTCCTCTAAGCGCTCCTGGTCACGGCGGGAGACCCGCGCGTGCTGGCGCAGATGCTCGTCCCACGACCCGACGACGAACTGCTCCAGCACGTGAGCGGGATCGGCGGCGTCACGCCACACGCGCCATCGGATTGCCCCCGTGCGACGCCTGGCGTAGCGCCCGGCGTATAGCGCCTCCACGAGTTCGCGCTCGCGGCCCGGGAGCGGCCGGTACTCGATGGTCACCAACACCGGTCCGTCGCTGACCGGAGTGATGCGAAGGTGCGGGTCCGGCCAGTCGCCGGCGGGAAGCAGGTCCTCGGTCGCGATGTCCTTGAACGGCAGCCACAGACCCGCCACGGCGGCGAGCGCGAGCCCGACCGCGGCCGCGACAAGCGCGTCCGTCAGGCCAACGCGCTGCGCGACCACGCCGAAGGCCGCGCTCCCCAGCGCGCCCCCGCCCTGGAAGATCACGAGGTAGTAGGACATGCCCCGCGCCTTGGCCCAGCCGGGCAGGGTCGACTGGTACTGGGAGTTCAGCGTGGAGAGCACCAGGATCCACGCGATTCCACCGACCACCAGCGCGAACGCCGCGAGCGCACTGACCCGGACGTAGGCGAGAGATAGGGTCACTGCGGCAAAGACGCTCGTCGCGCCGAACATACGTACTGTCGACGAAGTCCTTGCGCGCAGTCGAGGCAGTGCCGCCGCACCAACGACCGCTCCAACGCCCACGCCCCCGAGCAGCAGCCCGTAACCGCCCGACCCGAGATGCAACCGCGAGTGCGCGACCAGCGGCAACAGTGCCCATAGCGAGTTGGCGAAGAACATGAAGAGCCCGGCCCGGAGCAGAATGACCCGCAGCGCTGGGCTTGAGACGACGTAGCGCGCGCCGGCCCGAATCGCGTCGAGCACGTGCTCGGGTGGAATGGGAGACCGCTGGCGCGACCCGCCGCGCCAGCGCCCCACCACGCCGATCACCGGCACGAAACTCAAGGCGTTGACCAGGAAGAGCGCCGCGGCATCGGTCGCCGCATACAGCGCGCCGCCGATCGCCGGTCCGATCGCGCGGCTGAGGTTCTGATTGACCGCGCCCAGCGCGATCGCCTGCGTTCGGTCCTCCGGTGCGACGAGCTCCGGCTGCAAGGTCTGCCACGTCGGCGAGGTCAGCGTCTGCCCGGCCCCGACCGCGAAGATGAGCGCGAGCAAGACCAGCGGCGTCACCAGCCCGGCGAACGCCAGCGCTGCCAGCGCAATGGCCGCGAGGAGCATGAACGACTGCGACGCGATCAACAGCCGGCGGCGGTCGACGAGGTCGCCGATCGCCCCCGCCGGTAGCGCGAGTAGCACCACCGGAAGCCCCGCCGCCGTCTGAATCAAGGCGACGAGCGTCGCTGACGTCGTCAGCGTCAGCATCAGCTCCTGAGCGCCGACCGTCTGCATCCAGCCACCGACGTTGCTCACGAACTGCGCCGACGCCATCCGGGCGAAATCCGGAGAACGAAACGGCGCCCAAGGTGAGGAGTCGGACCGTGCCTCCGCTGAAGCGGGCGACCCGGACTCGTCGGTGGACGCGCTCATCGAATCAATATGTTCGCGGCCATGACCGCGAAGGCGCCTTCCGCCGTCAGCCGGCAGCCCTTGCGGCGTCGAGAATCAGGTCGGTCACCGCCCGTGGGTGAGAGACGAGCGAGGCGTGCGAAGAGTCGATCGCGATGGTGTGGGCGTGCATACGGGCCGCCATGAGCTCCTGCGTCGCGGGCGGGATCGCCTCGTCTTGTAGTCCGACGAGGTACCAGGACGGGATCGTCTTCCAGGCCGGGATGCCTGAGGGCTCGGTCAGAGCGGCATACGTGATCGGGCGCTGGGTGGCTGCCATCACGGCGGCTTCCCAGGACGGGACGTCGGCCGCGAAGGCGGCGCGGAAGTCGGCCGGCTTGATGTACACGTCGATGCCCGAGGTGGTCCCGTCCGTGTACGGCACAGTGGTGATCGCCGCGGGGAGCTCGCTGCCCGGATTCTTCGCCGCGAGACTGAGGACGCTCTCGCCCTGGTCGGGAGCGAAAGCGTCGATGTAGACGAGTGCCCTGACGTTCGGGTTGCCGGTGGCGGCGTTGGTGATGACCGCGCCACCGTAGGAGTGTCCGACCAGCACGATCGGTCCGCTGATGGTCTTCAGGTAGCTGGCGATGTAAGCGGCGTCGCCGCTCAAGGACCGCAGCGGGTCAGCTGGCGCGTCCACGGTGTAACCATCGGCCTCGAGCGCGGCAATCTCCCCGTCCCACGAGGATGCGTCCGACCAGGCGCCGTGGACGAGCACGATCGTCGGCTTGGGCCCGGCCGGGAAACCAACGTGGCCTGAGCTACTGGACGTGAACAGCGCGGCGCCGGCAATCAGTAACGCGGTAAGCGCCGCGAGCGCGGGCAGCCGCCAACGGCGGGATGAAACCCGGGTGCTCATGGGGACCTCCTACGGTTTGGCCTGAGAGGGATCGGCGTCAGGCGGCGGCGGGAGTCACGGCGTGCTCGAGGGCCCACTCGAGCGCGAGGTCCGCGACCTCCTCCCAGCCCTCCTGACCGATGGTGAAATGCGAGCGCCCCGGGAACTCTCGGTATTCCGTGATCGCCTTCGACTTGGCTTCTTTCTTGGCCATCTGACGGTCGACGGCCGCGGGGACGATGTGGTCAGCACCGCCGGCGATCAGCAGCAGCGGCGCGCGCTCGTCGTTGTGGAAGTCGACCTTCGCGGGCGTGTGTGGGTTGAAGTTGGCCAACGCCCCCTGCCAGAGGACCCGTCCCGGTCCGGGCACCGCGTATCGGTTGTACACGCGATCGGACTCCTCCTCGCTCATCGTGTTCGTGAACGCGTAGTGGAACTGCTCGGCGGTCAGCGCCACGGCTCGGTGGTTATTGGCTGGGGTCTTGAGGACGGGAAAGGCCGATTTCAAGGTCGTGAACGGAAGCTTGGTGACGCCGCGAACCGCGGCGGCATCGATCGCCACCCCGGCGGCGCCGAGCCCGCGGTCGAGCAGGATCTCGGTGAAGGCGCCGCCGAACGAGTGCCCGATGATGATCGGCGGGGAGTCGAGGCCCCGGATGATCTCGTCGTAATGGTCGACGATGTCCTCGATTCCCAGGTGCTCGAGCCCGCTCGGTTCGGCCCGCAACTCCTGGATGTCGCGATCCAGTCCCGGCCACGCGGGTGCGAGGACGTCATGGCCACGCTGGCTGTACCGCTCGATCCACTGCTCCCAGCTGAGCGGGGTCATCCACAGTCCGTGGATTAGGACGATCGTGTTCGGCGGTACTGACCGTTCGGTGCTCATCAACTCTTCTCCTCGGTATTGCCAAGCAGTTGCCGCTCGTGCTCCTCGTCGTCGTCGGTGACGGTGTTGGCGTGGCGGAGGAACAACCTCCACTCACCGGCCTCCCGGCGGTAGGCCTGAGTGGTGCGGAGTGTGCGAGCGCTCGGCTCGCCACCCTCCTCGCGGGTCATGTACTCGAGCATCACGGTCACTGCCAGGTCATCGGAGACGGCCGTCAGCAGGCGCCGCACCGACAGGTTCGTCCAGTCGAGCCTCTGGCTGGCGCCGAGCAAGTGCTTTTGCACCTGCTCCCAACCTTGCGCATGGCTCCCGAGCGCCCCGAGGATCGCGACGTCGGACCCGTGCGACCACATCTCGAGGAAGGGTCCCGAATTACCGCTCACTTGCGCGGTCAGACCCTCAACGAATCGCTGGAGGAATCGCTCCAGGTCCGGTTGGGTCGGCACGTCACTGCGAAACTCGACCGTCATGCTGAAGCCTCCTCCGGTTGTTAGATCTCAGGTCGTCTTGATCAGGCCGCCGTCGATGACCCAGTTCGCCCCGGTGACGTTGGCCATGCGCGGTGAGGCGAGCATGGTCACGATCGTTGCCACCTCCTCGGGTGTGGTGAACCGGCCGGTCGGCATCGAGGCGGTTGCCTGGGCGCGGATCGCCTCGGCGCCCAGGCCGGTAGCGCGCCCGACGGTCTCGGCCATGCCGCTCGTACCCAGCCATAGATCGGTCGCCACCGGCCCGGGCGAGACGCTGGTGATGCGGATGCCCTGCGGCCCGAGCTCCTGCGAGAGAGACTTGGCGAGGTTCACCAGTGCGGCCTTGGCGACTCCGTAGTCGATGACGGTGGCGTCAGGCTGGAAGAAGGCGTTGACCGAGGCGACGTTGACGATGGTCCCGCCGCCGGCCTTGGCCATCTCCGCTACCGCCGCGCGCGTCGCACGAAGGGCGGCGAAGAAGTTCAGCGTCAGCGAAGCCTCGAAGTCGGCGTCGGTGAGGCTGAGAAATCCGTTCAGCCGCGGCTTGACCGCTCCGACGTTGTTGACGAGGATGTCGATGCGTCCGAAGCGCTGGACGGCGTGAGCGATCAGCTCCGCCGGACCGCCGGGCGCGGCAAGGTCCACCGCGACGCCACTGACCCGGGGTATGTCCCCGAGCGATTCAACGGTCAGGGCGCCCGCCATCACGTTGACGCCTTCGTCGGACAGCTGGCGAACGACGGCAAGGCCGATGCCCTTGCTCGCCCCTGTGACCACCGCGACTTTGTCTCTCAGCTCTAAGTCCATGCGCCGCAGTCTCGTTCGCGACGCGTGCGCACGCTTACGCGAAATGACTGCAGTGCGGTGCTGGGTATCTCAGCCAGCGACGCCGGCGGCCGCCAGCTCGGCGTCCGCGCGAGCCCGCCACGGCGATGAGGCGGCCTCGACGAAGTCAGCACGTGCAAGTCCGAACAGACGTGCGGCTTCGGTCACCTCCCCGGCCCTGCCGAGCGCCTTACCTCGGGCGAGGCGGAGGCGCCCGCGATTGAACGGTCGCAGGATGACGCCCGGCCCGGGAACTTCGGACCGCGTGAGCCCGAGGTGATCACCCAGCAACGCGACCGCGAACTCAATCTCTGCAGTGAGAGCCGGCGCGGCGCCGGCCTCGGCCAGCGCGGCCAGGCCCTCGATGACGACCCGAGCCTCCTCGACCCGACGGCAGCCGGCCGCCGCTTCGGCGAAGTAGGTCAGGGCTCCGGTTTGCTCGCGGTAGTGAAACGCGGGATCGGCGGGGTCGAAGGCGCGGCATAGCACCGCGAAAGCGTCGTCGTAGCGACCGTCGGCGACCGCAGCGATGCCGCGGGCCGTCAGCAGAACGGAGTGCATGTCGGCCAAGCCATGGGTCACGATCACGCTCTCCGCTTGGCGCGCGAGATCCGTCGCGTGATCGCAGTCGCCTCGCACCGCCGCCGCGGCGGATAGGCCGCAGGTGATCCCCGCGCCCCAGATGCGTTGCCCGGTGTCGAGCGCAAGACGGTTGCCCTCAGTCGCGGTCGCCTCCGCCACATCCCAGTCGCCAACGAGGGCGGCGTCCCATTGCATCATTGACAGGACCTGGGTCAGCAGCCCGAACCGACCGTGCCCGCGCAGCTCGGGAGCGAGGTCGGCGAGGATCGACAGCGACTGGGCGTGGTCTCCCGCCGCATGGGCCGCCATCGCGACGAACCACCGACCGAGGGGATCGTCTCCGGCGGCAGCGAGCGCCGCCGGCACGCGCCCGACCACCTCGGCGCCCCGCTCGATCGGAGCTGCGCACGCCATGATCGCGATCAGCCTCGGCTCGACCGGCGACACGGCAAGCTTCTCGGCGGCGCTCAGCACGCGCATTCGCACCGTCGCCTCGAGCGCGGCCCACCAACAGCGAACGGCCGCTCCACGCAGGAGATCGAGCGCGAACTCGACATCGCCCAGAGAGCTGACCTCGTTTGCCTGGTCGATCAGACGGAGGACGCGGTCGACATCGCCGACGACACCGTCGCTGAACCCCTCGGAGAGAAGTTGTGCGCGCGCCCGGTCGCGTACCCCGAGCGACAGCCGCTGCGCTTCCTCAACCGCGTCGCGGACCAGGTCGGGACGGCCCGTGTCGAGCGCGAGCTCGGCGGACCGGAGCAGCCTGTCCGCGCGCAGCTCGACGTTCTCGGTCAGGCCGGCGGCACGAGCGAGCATCACCGCCGCCTCGAGTACCGCGCCGCGAGCGCGGGCACGGCCGGCGGCCGCCTCGACTTCCCGCGCGACGTCGTCATCACGTCTGACCGTCGCCGCTGCTCGATGCCATGCTCGCCGGTCGGGGTCGTCCTTCACCGTCTGAGCCCAAGCCCCGTGGGCGGCGAGGCGCGCCTCCAGTGGCGCCGACTGGTAGATCGCCGAACGGACGAGTGGATGTCGGTAGCGGATCGTCCCCTCATGCAGCCCGACCAGCCCGGCCTCGACCGCCGGGCTGAAGTCGGCACGGTCACGCGGACCGCCGAGACGCCGGGCAGCGAGGAGGACCTCGTCCACCGCGCTCGCCTGATCGCACGCGGCGATGAGCAATACCTCCCTCGTACTTAACGGCATCTCGCGCATCCGGCTGGCGAACGCCTGCTCGAGTCGGGTGCTGATCGGCAGCGCGGCCCCCTCGTCGTAACCGATCGTCTCGACCGTTGCCACGGCGGGGAGCTCGATCAGGGCC
Source organism: Solirubrobacteraceae bacterium (assembly GCA_035504535.1). GTDB lineage: Bacteria > Actinomycetota > Thermoleophilia > Solirubrobacterales > Solirubrobacteraceae > Palsa-465. The sequence goes on from DATJRS010000070.1 coordinate 85,471, forward strand.
AGCGGGTTGCCTGCCGCTTGGGTCAAAAGGCGCGCCCGCAGCTGTCCGGGCAACCGTATCGATCGACCGTCGAGGATCTCCGCGGCGGCCGCGCGGTCAAGGCCGTGCAATGGAAGGTTGTCGAGCTCGAGATTGCCGACTGAAGCGTCGTACCCATCGCGCACGGCGGCGAGCAACACGATCGCCGCCTCACCAATCCGGCGTCCGACGATCCCCAGCACCGTGCGGGAAGCCCCGTCGAGCCAGTGCAGATCGTCGGCGATGACCACGATTGGGCGTTCTTGCGCCTGAGCGGCGAGCAGCTCGCGCGCTGCGAGCGCGACCAGGAACGGCTCGCCAGCCGGATCGTCGCCCACACCGAGCGCCGCGCGCAGAGCCCGCCGCTGCACGTCGCTGAGCGCATCGATCCGGGGCACGAGCGGACGGAGCAGGCGATGCAGCCCGGCGTAGCCGAGCGCGCTCTCGGTCTCGACCCCGGCGGTCGACAGGACCATCCTCCCGGTGCTGACCGCGTGGACGTGTGCTGCCTCGAGCAGTGCGGACTTGCCGATCCCGGCCTCGCCGCGTAGCAGTAACGCCCTCCCGTGCCGCTCGATGTCGTCGATCGCATCGATGATCCGCCGCAGCTCCGCATCACGTCCGACGATCCCCGGGGCGATCACGGGCCGGCCCCGAGCGTTCCGGTGTGAGCCTGCGCGGGCAGCACGGCGTTGAGCTGCGATCGTGAGGTGATCCCGAGCTTCGGATACGCCCGGTACAGGTGGCTGGCGACCGTTCGATGTGACAGGTACAGCTGCTGTCCGATTTCGCGGTTGCTGAGCCCGGCGGCAGCGAGCTGGGCGATCTGGAGCTCCTGCGGGGAGAGGTCGTCCCACGCCTGACGCTCGCGCTTGGTGCTCGTCTCTCCGGCGGCCCGGAGCTCCTGGCGCGCGCGCTCCCCCCACGTCGGGGCATCGAGCGCATCGAAGCCGCTCCGTGCCAGGCGCAGCGGGTCGCGAGACTCGACCACGCGCCGTTGCCGGCGCAGCCACATCCCGAAGGCCAGCTGCAGGCGTGCGCGCTCGAATGGCCGCGACGAACCCGGTGCGGCCAACGCGACGCGGAACGCGTCTTCGGCCTCGTCGTCGCGCGCGAGGAGCGAACGCGCATACCGAAGTCCCATCCGGACGCCGATCGTGGAGCTTGGACGAGCGAGCCGTTCGAGCGAGGCCAAGATCCCCCTGGCCGGCGCGATCGCACCACACCCGACGGCGGCGTCGGCGAGGAAGCCCAGCCCCATGAACTGATCCTGGACGTGGTAGGCCGAGTCGGCGGCGTCGAACGTGCGAACCAGGTCCGCATATGCTTCGTCGTACTGGCCGGCGCTGAGCTCGATCACGCCCCGCACGACCTGAAGCCAGCCCGCGACAGCGTGCGATCCAGTGGACTCGAGCGTTGAGGAGGCCTCGGCGAGCAGCGCCCGCGCGGCGTCCAGGTCCCCATGCACGCCGGCCAGTCCCGCCCGCGCCCCGAGTGCGCCCGCCAGCCAGATCGGCTGATGCGTCTCCTCGGCGAGCCGCGCCGCCTCGCTCGCCGACGAGCTCGCCGGCGTCCAGTCACCCGTGAGGAACAGCTCGACCGACCGCAACACCAGTGTCTGCGCCAGCAGCGCCAAGCGCCCTTCGTCGCGCAGCCGCTGCGCCGCGGTCGCGAAGAGCCGGAGCGACTGGTCGTAGTCTCCGATCGCATGCCCGGACATGCCGAGCAGATAGGCGCCGCGCGCGTCTGTCAAGCGGCGCGCACCGGCCTCCGCGATCAGCTGCGCGACCTCGACCGCGTTCCCGATCGGCTCGGCCATCGCAATCGTCGCGACGCGTCGCGCATCCGTCGGTGAGCCCTCAAGGCTGTTCACCGCCTCGACCACGCGCCGGCGGACCTCGGGCTCAGAACCTCCCCACCAGCAGCGCAGCGCCGCCGCCATCAACAATGAGAGCGTGAGATCGGGCTCTCGACCCGCGGCGAGCAGCCCGAGGTCGACCAGTTGCAGAACCCGATCAGCGTCGCCCTGGGTCGGTCCGGATCCGTCGTGAAAGATCTCCGAGAGCCACTCGGCGCGCGCAGTGTCGCGCTCGCTGAGCGGCTCTCGCCGGGCCCGCTCGACGAGCTCCTGCACGAGGTCGGCGCGCCCGGCTTCGAACGCGGGCTCGGCCGCACCGAGCAGGCGCCGGACGCGGGCCTGGGGATCGATGCTGAGCGTCGCCGCGCGCGCGAGCGCCGCCGAGGCCTGGAGCGCCGCGCCGCGCCGGAGCGCGCGCTCGCCCATTTCCTCGAGCTCCCCGGCGACGTCCTCGTCTGGGCCGGCAGCCGCCGCGGCGCGGTGGTGGGCACGACGGTCGGGCTGCCCGACGACCACCTGTGCGAGGGCGGCGTGGACCACCTGCCGGCGCTCGATCGTGGCCGACTGGTAGATCGCGGAGCGCACGAGCGGGTGCCGGAAATGCAGGGCAGGGCCTTCGAGCCTGACCAGGCCCACGTCGAAGGCGGGCTGCAGCGCAGCGACCGTTACGGGTCGGCCGAGCACGATCTCGCCGGCCGCCAGGACTTCGGCGAGAGGACTTGTGACGTCAGCTGCCAGCACGAGCAGCAGCGCGCTCGTGTCCGGCTGCGCATCACGGGCACGATCGGCAAACGCCTGCTCCAGGCGCGCGGACAGCGGGAGGATGGGTGAGGCCTCCAGTTCGCTCATGGTCGCGATGCTGCCGGGAAGCTCCACGAGCGCCAGTGGGTTGCCGGCAGCCTCATCGAGCAGCCGGCGCTTGAGCGCCGGCGCGAGTCCGGGGGCATGCGCGTCGAGCAGCGCACTCGCGGCACGCGCGTCGAGCGCGTCGACCAGATGCTCCGGCAGGCCGAGCGGCCCGGTCCGTGATTCGTGCCCGGCGCGAACCGCGCCGAGCACCATGATCGGATCGGATTCCACGCGCCGGGCGACGAACGCGAGGACCTCGAGCGAGGCGCCGTCCAGCCAATGGATGTCGTCGATGGTCACGAGCAGCGGCTGGCGCGCTGCCTCACCCGACAGCAGCCCTAGGGCGGCGAGCGCGACCAGGAACAGGTCTCCGTTGCCATGCTCCTCCACGCCGAACGCCCCGAGCAGCATCGAGCGCTGCGGTACCGGCAACTGATCGACGGCGGCCAGCAGTGGACGCAGGAGGCGATGGAGGCCGGAGTATGGAAGCTCGGACTCCGCCTCCACCCCCGACGTAGGCAGGACGCGCATGCCCGCCCCCCGGGCGCCTCGCCGCGCCGCCTCGAGCAGCACGGTCTTCCCTACCCCGGCCTCCCCGCGAAACACGAGCGCACTCCCGTGCTCCGGGGCGCCGCGGAGGGCAGCCTCGATCATCGCGAGCTCACGGTCCCGACCGACCAGCGCGGTGCGCCCGGCCCCTGAGGGCTCCATGAGGTGGAGCTTACGCGCGAGGTCAGGGTGGCCCGCGGCGACATCCGCTTCGGGCGCGAGCGCGAGCATCGCGCCCGAACCTAGCCACGACAGGATGGCCAGGCCTACGTAAAACGACTGAACCGGATCGCGTCTCGGCGCCCGCTCAAGAGCACGAACGACGCTGGCGCTCGGCCGCGAGGCTACGCGCCGGTCAGCTCGGTGGCGGCCTCATCGATCAAGTCGACGATCGCGACGGGCTGGGAGGCGAGCGACGCGTGGCTGGCGTCGAGCTCGATCGTTTTGCGCGGCCCCATCCGCTTCGCCATCCGGCGCTCGTTGTCAGGGTGGATCATGCGGTCCGCCGTCGAGACCTGATACCAGCAAGGCTTCTTCTTCCACGCCGGGTCGCTGATCGGGTTACCGAACGTCGAGCCGAGCGGCGCCTTCTGGGTTACCGCCATCACGAGCGCCTCATCCGCCGACAGGTCCTGGCAGAAGCTCTCACGGAACTTGTCCTGGGCGATCCACACATACCCATCCGAGTCCGGCGCGATGTTGGCCGCCGCCGCCGGGGGCATCTGCTCGGTGATCTGACCCAGGCTCTCGCCGCCATCAGGAGCGAACGCAGCCACGTAGACCAAGCCGACCACGTTCTCGAGGCCCCCCGCCTGCGTGATCACCGCGCCACCGTAGGAGTGACCGACGAGCAGCACCGGCCCGTCGATCTGCTTGACCATCGTCTGCGTACGCGTAGCATCGTCGGCAAGCGAGGTCAGCGGATTCTCGACCGCGTGTAGAGCGCCGTAGCCTCGCCGGCCGAGCTCGACAATCACCTTTGCCCAATGGGCCGCGCCACCCCAGAAGCCGTGGACGAGCACGATGTCCGTCTTGGTACTCACGATGTCTCCTCTCTTTAGCTCCGGTGCCGAGAGCCTCGAGTCCGCGGAGGCTCCCGTGCCGAGCCTATATGCGGATCGCCTGCTGGGGAGCGATTCGGCCAGCTAGCGGCGCTTCGCGGAGCGATTCGGCGCACGGAGAGCAGCGCGAGGAATCGCTGAGGAAGGCTTGGAAAGCGAGCGGTGAGAGGTAGTCGGGTTTTGGCCGGAATGGAGCAGACCCGCCGCCGGTTCCACGAAGCGCGGACGGAACTTGAGCAGAACACCCTGGACGGGTTCGAGTTTGTGATCGAGCAGCTAGACGGGGCGCTCGAATCGGTTGGCTCCCGGGACGCCGAGCTGGCCGCGACGGTTGTCGCCGGCGATGACCGGATCAACAGGCGCTATCGGGAGATCCACGAGGACGCGCTGTCGCTCCTGGCACGGCAGTGTCCTGTCGCCGGCGATCTGCGGCTCGTCGCCGCGCTGCTGGACATCGCCCGCTGCATCGAGCGGATGGGCGATCAGTGCGCGAACATCGCCAAGCTGGTGCCGCTGTCGAGCTCCGAGGCCACCACGGACCCGGACATCCGGGAGACGATCGAGCGGATGGGCGAGCTGGTGCGCTCGCAGGTGTCGCAGGCCGAGTAGACCTTTGACACCCGCGACGCCGCACTGGCTCGGGAGGTGGTGGCGCGTGACGGCGAGATCGACAGCGCATCACAGCTCGCCTAACGCGACGTCCGAGGTGCGACAGCCGAGCGGGGCATGGGTCCTCGCAGTGGCGGAGCGGCGGGCCGGCCGAATGCCGGCTAGCACCAGGCTTGCGCCGCCGGCTGAGGTCGATTTCTGGACGTCGGGTCGTCCTGACTTGTAAGGCGTTTTGACCGCATCTAGGATTGGGCCTGCCCATGCTCAATGCTGGTCCGGGGCCCAGGCGGCACGTGAGCCTGCGCGGGCGGTCGCGCGAGTGCGCGCTGCTCGACGAGCTGGTTTCGGCGGTCGGTCGCGGTGAGAGTCGGTCGCTTGTTTTGCGGGGCGAGGCCGGCATCGGGAAAACGGCGCTGCTTGACTATCTCGTCGAGTCGGCGTCGGATATCGCGGTCGCCCGAGCCGTCGGGGTGGAGTCGGAGATGGAACTCGCGTACGCCAGCTTGCATCAGCTTTGCGGACCGATGCTTGAGCGAATGGAGAGGTTGCCGGCTCCGCAGCGAGAGGCACTTGAGATCGCGTTCGGCATCAGCGCGGGTGCCGCGCCGGATCGGTTGCTCGTCGGGTTGGCGGTGTTGGGCTTGCTCTCCGAGGTGGCGGAGGAGCGTCCACTGCTGTGTGTTCTCGATGACGCGCAGTGGCTCGATCAGGCCTCGCTGCTGACGCTGGGGTTCGTGGGGCGTCGGCTACTGGCCGAGCCGGTGGGGCTCGTATTCGCCGCCCGGGAGCCAAGCGATGAGCTTCGGCACGTGAGCGAGATGCGGGTGGGTGGCTTGCGCGAAGGCGACGCCCGCGCGCTGCTGAACGCGGCCGTGCGGTTCAGGCTGGATGAGCGGGTGTGCGATCAGATCGTCGCTGAGACACGCGGGAATCCGTTGGCGTTGCTCGAGCTACCTCGAGGCTTGACGGCCACGCAGTTGGCGAGTGGCTTCGGGCTGCTCGCCGCCAAGGCTCTCTCGGGACGGATCGAGGACAGCTTCGTTCGACGGCTCGAGGTGCTCTCTGATTCCGGGCGGCGTCTGGTGCTGCTGGCGGCAGCGGAGCCGACCGGTGATCCGCTGCTGCTCTGGCGGGCGGCTGAGCAGCTTGGCATCGGGCCGACTGCTGCCGATGACTTGGAGCCGGAAGGACTGATAGCGATCGCTCACCGGGTGACGTTCCGTCACCCGCTGGTTCGCTCGGCGGTCTACCGTTCGGCGACCCCTGCGGAGCGGCGAGCCGTGCATCTGGTGTTGGCGCAGTCGACCGACCAGGAGGTCGATCCCGACCGCCGGGCATGGCACCTTGCGGCGGCGGCGGCGGGACCTGACGAGAACGTCGCGCTGGAGCTTGAACGTTCGGCAGCCCGCGCCCAGAGTCGTGGCGGTCTGGCTGCCGCGGCCGCCTTTCTCGAGCGTGCGGTCGCGCTCACGGATGACCCCGTGCGGCGGGTTGATAGAGCCCTTGCTGCTGCCGATGCCAGCCTGCAAGCGGGGGCGTTTGAGAAGACGCGTGATTTGCTGGCCAGCATCGAAGTTGGTCCGCTGGACGACCGTCAGCAAGCTCGGGTGGACCTGGTGCGAGGACAGATGGCGGTCCTGTTTGCCGCCGGAGGTGGCGGTGCTTCGCTGCTTCTGAAGGCCGCCCAGCGCCTGGAGCGGCTCGACCTCGAACTCGCTCGCAGCACGTATCTTGACGCGTGGGGTGCGGCGCTTCTTGGCGAGCCAGGAGACACACGAAGCGACCTGCTCGACGTCTCGCGTGCCGCGAGGGCCGCTCCACGGCTGGAAGGCCCGCAGCGCCCAGCAGATCTTCTCCTAGACAGCTTGGCCACAGTCGTCACCGATGGTCGCCTCGCAGCCAAGGCGCTACTCGAGGAGGCCACGAGGACGTTCGTCGATGAGGAGGTCCCGGCACCAGAGAGCCTCCGGTGGGGCTGGCTGGCCATCATGCCGAGCTTGGTTTTGTGGGACGAGAGCAGTACTCGCGCCATCAACCTTCGGCAGCAGCACGCTGTTCGGGAAGCGGGCGCGCTCGCCCGGCTGACCCTGGACCTAACCGAAATGGGCTGGACTTCTGTCCGTTGTGGAGATTTCGCCACCGCCGCCGCGTCAATCGCGGAGGCCCACGCGATCGCCGAGGCGACCGGAGCCGAGGTACCTAGCTTTCCCTCTCTGATGCTCGCGGCTTTTCGCGGCCGGGAGGCGGAGGCGCGTGCGTTGATCGAGTCGGAGAGACGGGAAGCGTCGGCCTTGGGCAGGGGACTCAATTACCGGATCCCCGACTGGATGTTCGCCCTCCTCTGCAACAGTCTCGGCCGCTACGAAGAGGCGGCAGCGACCATCCGGGAAGCAAGCCCACATAGCCCGGAGGAGCTATGGAACTCCGCGTTGACGGCAATAGAGCTCCTGGAAGCTGCGACCAGGAGCGATAACCGGGAGGTGGCGCGCATCTCTCTGGAGCGCATCGTTGCGGCGATGGACTTTGCCGGCACGGACTCGGCACTCGGAATCCTCGCTCGGTCCCGTGCCCTAGTGAGCGTAGGTGAGACCGCCGACCGCCTATATCAGGAGGCGATCGAGTGTCTGCGCCGCAGCCTGCTCCGGCCCGAGCTCGCCCGTGCCCACCTCCTCTACGGCGAATGGTTGCGCCGCGAGGGGCGCCGCGTGGATGCCCGCGAGCAACTCGGGACCGCGTACGGCCAGCTGACCTCGATCGGCATGGAGGCGTTCGCTGAACGGGCTCGACGGGAGTTGCTGGCCACCGGGGCGACGGTCCGCAAACGTGTCGACGAAACGCGCGACGATCTCACCTCACAGGAGGCATTGATCGCCCGGCTCGCCCGCGACGGGCTCTCCAACCCGGAGATCGGAATGAGACTCTTCATCAGCCCGAGAACGGTTAAGTACCACCTGCACAAGGTGTTCATCAAGCTCGACATCACCACGCGCAGCGAACTGGCAGCGGTGCTGCCCGGCGATCACGCCATCGAGCAGCCGCTCTAGCCCGCCGGGCTGCCTTGTGCAGGTGGCCGGCTGGCCAGGCCACGACTGCCCACCCGCACTGTCCCGGTGGCGGACGCGAGCGCACTCCATTCGACGCAGACTTCGGGGACATCGGAAGCCACTCGAGTTGCTGAATCACGGGAACGTTCCTCGCCCAGCCTGGGCGGTCCAAATGCAACACCACAACCCACAACTCGCATCTGGAGGAACATCATGAAGTCAGCTTCATCACCCCGGCGCCGGCGCGCGCACCGCCTCATCGGTCCCACGACGTCCGCAACAACACAGGACGGTCAAACGCGAACCGCGGACCACCGCGGACCGATCGTCGGACGGTTCGTCGGTGCCCTGGTGCTGGTCGGCGCCGTGGCAGCCGTCGCCCTCACCGCCGCGACCCCCGCGCTCGCAAGGACCAATGGCCGCTACCGCTCTCGCCACCAGTACGGCCACTACCCGATCGCGCTCGTCGCCATAACCCCGCAACCGGGCGATGTCGCGGGCGCGGGCGGCGCTTTCAACATCGACCTCGCGATGCTCGCCCGCAACGCCAGCGGCAACGACCTGCTCTCGGCCGCCAACGCCTACATCCCGGGACTCAACCTCCCGCCGGCCGCCACCTCGGGGCCGGGCAAGCCCGATCCGAACGCGCCCGGGCTGGTCGTGACCCTGTCCACGACGCCCGCGGCCGCCGGTGGACCCAATGCCAACCTGGCGGGCCTGTTCCAGGAAAACGCGGTCGCCCAGTCGTTCGGCCAGCAGCAGGTCTTCACCGACTGGGAGGTCGGTAAGCCCGGCATCTTCGGCAACAACACGCAGACGACGCTCACCGCGTACATAGTCCGCGGAACGGCGCCAGGAACGGTGACCGGCAACGAACAGCCAATCTCGAACATCGTCCGAGAGACATTCACCATCGGCGGCTAACCACAACCGCCGGGGACGCCCGCGTGTCCCTCCGGACCAGCCACGGAGCGTTGTGTCCGGAGGGACGCACGGGCGGAATACCGGCTCCGAAGGAGGCAGATATGAAAACTCCGGTGTTGCCGCGAGTTCCGGAGGCTCACACCAGCGAGCTCTTAGCCGACGTTATCGACGCCCACGGTGGTATTGAGCGCTGGAACGCATACACGCGGGTTGACGCGTCGGTCGTGAGTGGAGGTGGCTTCTTCGCCCTGAAGGGGATGATCCAGGACCCGGACCCGCGACGGATGACGGTCTGGCTGCACGAGCAGCGCGCGTCGCTGCTGCCATACGGTGCCCCCGACCAGCGCACAGTCTTTACGTCCGATCGGATCGTCATCGAGAAGGTGAGCGGGCCGGTCATCGCGGAACGCCTGGCGCCGACGGACTCCTTCGCCGGCCATCAGATGCACACGCCATGGGACGCGTTGCATCGCGCCTACTTCAACGGCGAGGCACTCTGGACCTATCTAACGACGCCCTTCTTACTGGTCGGGAACGGCGTGCATGTCGAGGAAGTCGAGCCGTGGCACCAGGAGGGTGATACATGGCGTGTCCTACGCGCCCGATTTCCCGGCTCGATCGAGACACACAGCCGCGTTCAGGACTTCTTCTTCGACGATAGGCGCATGCTGCGCCGCCACGACTACCAGGTGAACATCGCGGGCGGATTCCCCGCCGCGCAGCTGACCTCAGAGCATGTGACCGTGGACGGGATCACACTGCCGACGAAGCGCCGCGCATACACACGTGGCCCCGACCGCCAGCCCATCCTGGACATGCTCATGGTCACTATAGACCTCAGTGAAGTGAAGTTCAGCTGAAGCCCCAGCGACAGTGAGCGGGTCTACAGCACCGCTGAGAACTTCCCGCCTCGAGGGACCACGAGGCCCGCAGCGCAAAGCAGATCCGGCTGCGCCGTCAGGAGAAAGCAACAGCTTGACGTTCCTCAATAACGCGGCCCGCCTGTTACAACTCGGCGCCCACCCGGACCATCGCCACCGGTCATCGTCAAGTTCCTGTGCTGCTCCCCCGCAGAGCAGCCATCTCCGAAGTCACCGACGACGCTGTCCAGGTGGACGACGAGGAACAGCGTCAGGCCGAACCGTCGGATCTCGCGATGCGGAAGTACGCACGCAGCCAACCCGGACATTGAGCACGCCTGCGGCGGCAGGGGACTGAGACGTTGGGTTTCGGAGGTTTGCCGGCCGTGCGGCGGCCGCCGAGTTGTTAGGCCGCGCGAGCCGTCTTAGGATGGGCCGCTACCGATGGAGAGTGGTTTTCCCGGACCGGGGCGGCGCGCTCACTTGCTCGGGCGGGCCGGTGAGTGCGCGCTTCTCGACGACATGCTGTCGGCAATCCGCCGTGGCGAGGGCCGCTCGCTGGTTCTGTTGGGTGAGGCCGGGATCGGGAAGACCGCGCTGCTGGAATACCTCATCGGCTCCGCATCGGATGTGACCGTGCTTCGGGCGGTCGGGGTGGAGTCGGAGATGGAGCTTGCGTACGCCAGCTTGCATCAGCTGTGCGGGCCGCTGCTCGACCGGCTTTGGACGCTTCCGCCGCCGCAGCGTCGGGCTCTCGAGGTCGTGTTCGGATTGAGCGACGGCGATGCCCCGGATCGGTTTCTGGTCGGGCTGGCCGTGCTCGGCCTGGTATCCGAGGCGTCCGGCGACCGACCCTTGTTGTGTGTCATCGACGACGCGCAGTGGCTCGATCAGGCGTCTGCGCTATCGCTCGCGTTCGTGGCTCGCCGCCTGCGAGCCGACCCGGTCGGGTTGCTCTTCGCCGCCCGGGAGCCGGGGGAGCTTCAGAGAGTGGCGGAGCTGGAGGTGAAGGGCTTGGGCAAGGGCGACGCACGCGCGCTGCTGAGCTCGGCGGTGATGTTCAAACTGGATGAGCAGGTCAGGGAGCGGATCGTGGCGGAGACGCGAGGGAATCCGCTGGCTCTGCTCGAGTTGCCGCAGGGATTGACCGCGACCCAGTTGGCGGGTGGTCTGGGACTCATGGGCGCTCGGGATCTTTCTGGCCGGATCGAGGACAGCTTCGTGCGCCGTCTCGACCGACTGTCCGAGGACGCTCGGTGTCTGCTGCTGCTGGCAGCTGCGGAGCCCCTCGGGGACCCGCTGTTGCTGTCGCGCGCGGCAGGGGCGCTGGGTATCGGCGCCGCGGCATCGGCCGAAGCGACCGACGGACTGCTTTCGATCAGCCAGCGGGTGACGTTCCGCCATCCCCTGGTTAGATCCGCCGTGTATCGCTCGGCGACAGCGGAGCGGCGCCGGGTGGTCCATCTGGCGTTGGCCGGAGCGACCGATCGGGACACGGATCCCGACCGCCGCGCGTGGCATCTCGCGGCCGCCGCGGTGGGACCCGACGAGCAGGTCGCCTCGGAGCTTGCGCGCTCAGCCAGCCGGGCTCAGGCGCGCGGCGGGCTCGCCGCGGCGGCCGCCTACCTGGAGCGTTCGGTGTCACTGTCCGCCGATCTCGCGCGCCGGTCGGAGCGTGCGCTCGCGGCGGCGCAGGCCAGTCTCAGCGCGGGTGCGTTCGATGCCGTCCAGGCGCTGTTGATTGTGGCCGAGGCCGGACCTCTGGACGAGCTGCAGCACGCGCGAGTAGAGCTTCTGAGAGCGCAACTGGCGTTCGTCTCGGGCCACGGCAGCGACGCGCCGCCGCTGCTGCTCAGAGCCGCCAAGCGGCTCGAACCACTCGACGTCGATCTCGCACGGGACACCTACCTGAACGCGCTCTCGGCGCTGATGGTCACCGGCCGCTCGATCAGCCGGGACGCCGGCGTGATTGACGTCGCCCGCGCCGCGCGGGCTGCGCCCCCGCCGCGACGCTCGCCCCGGGGACTGGATCTGATGCTCGACGGCCTGGCGACGCTGTACGTCGAAGGACGTGCGCCCGCGGTGCCGATCCTGGTGGAGGCGCTGCGCGTATTGGCCGACGACACCGCCGCCGAGGAGGACCTGCGTTGGTTATCCCTGGCTGGTGTCGTCGCGGTGCAGCTGTGGGATGACGAGACGTGGCACGCGCTTCGGGAGCGGTACGTCGAACTCGGCCGTCAGGCAGGTGCTCTGGGCGAGATCCCGCTCGCGCTCAATGCGCGCATATACGTGCACCTGTTCAGCGGCGAGCTCGACACCGCGGCGTCTTTGATCGACGAGTTGCGGAATGTGACGGAGGCGACGGGGAGCTTCCTTGGACCGGGCTGTGCCCTCCATTTAGCCGCGATGCGCGGGAGCGAACCTGATCTCTTCGCGCTCATTGACGACAGTCACGATGAGATGATCCGCAGAGGCCAGGGTGGCGTGACAGTGCTGAGCGACGTGGCGAAGGCGGTGCTCTATAACGGTCTTGGCCGGTACGACGAGGCTTTCGCGGCGGTCACGGACGCGGGCCCAGAGGATCTCACCGCCGAAAACTGGGCAATCGCCGAGCGGATAGAAGCCGCCGCTCGAACAGGTCGACCCGAGAGCGCCGCCGACGGCGTGCTGCGGTTGCAGGAAATCACCCGAGACGGCGGTACGGACTGGGGTCTAGGACTCGCGGCGCGGTGCCGCGCCCTGGTCAGTGAGGGCGACTCGGCCGAGAGCCTGTATCAAGAAGCGATCGAGCGGCTGGCGAGGACTCGCATGCGGCCCGAGCTCGCGCGCGCGCATCTGCTATGCGGGGAGTGGCTGCGCCGCGACCGTCGCCGCGTCGATGCTCGTGAGCATCTGCGTGTGGCGCACGAGATGTTCACGACGATGGGAATGGACGCGTTCGCCGAGCGTGCGGGCAAGGAGCTCCTGGCGACCGGCGAGAGAGCGCGCAAACGGACCATGGCGACGCGCGACGACCTGACAGCGCAGGAGCGGCAGATCGCCCAGTTGGCTCGCGACGGGTTGTCGAACCCGGATATCGGCGCTCGACTATTCCTCAGTTCGAAGACCGTGGAGTGGCATCTGCACAAGGTGTTCGGAAAACTCGGAATACGCTCCCGCCACGAGTTGGCAAATGCGCTCCAGGGCTCCGCCGCCAAACTGGTCGAGTCCTGACCTCGCGATACGTGCCAGCCAACGCCTAGACCGGGGCGTAGGCCAGGGTGTCATAGGCGCGAGAGGCAAGCCGGGACAACGACACTCCCGTCCTGAAGTTACGGACCGAGGAGGCTCACATGACTGTCATTTCCGAGCAATCGGGCGCGAGCACGATTCGACCTTTCCACGTTGACATTCCGGAGCACGCCCTGGTGGAGCTACGTCGACGCCTCGCGATGACGCTGTGGCCCAGCAGGGAACTCGTCTCAGATCGATCACAGGGCGTGCAGTTGGCGACGATCCAAGAGCTCGCGCGCTATTGGGCGAGCGAGCACGACTGGCGCGCTTGCGAGGCCAAGCTCAATGCGCTCCCACAGTTCACGACTGAGATCGACGGGCTCGACATCCATTTCATCCACGTCAAATCGCGCCAGGAAAACGCATTGCCGCTGATCATCACGCACGGATGGCCGGGCTCGGTGATCGAACTGCTCGAGGTCGTCGGACCGCTCACCGACCCCACCGCACACGGCGGCACCGCCGAGGACGCGTTCGACCTCGTGCTGCCGTCGCTGCCCGGTTACGGCTTCTCCGAAGCGCCGAAGGAAGTCGGTTGGGATCCGGGCCGAACCGCGCGCGCCTGGGCGGAGCTGATGAAGCGCCTGGGGTACGCCCGCTACGTCGCCCCGGGCGGCGACCAGGGCGCCGCCGTCACTGACTACATGGCGATCCAGGCACCGAGCGGGCTGATCGGCATTCACCTCGACTTCCTCAGAAGGCCCCCAGTGGAGGTCGCGCAGGCGATTTTCGGCGCCGCACGTGATCCCGAGGGACTCACGGAGGAGGAACGCGCAGCGTTCGAACCGTTCAAGGCCCAGATCCGGAAGGGGTACATCGTCGAGCAGGGTCAGACGCCCCAGACGATCGGCTATTCCCTAAGCGACTCACCCGTCGGCCTGGTCGCCTGGATTCTCGATCACGACACTGACAGCTACGAGAAGATCTCGGGCGCCTTTCTCGGCAAGGGCCCGACCGGCGGCCTAACCCGCGACAGGATCCTCGACAACATGACGCTCTACTGGCTGACACGTAGTGGAACATCGGCGGCGCGGCTCTACTGGGAGGGCGCCCACGCGGCGGCCCACGCGGCGGGACAGACGCCCGTCGAGGTCAAGCTCCCGGTCGCGTTCACGGTGTTCCCCGATGAGATCTTCAAAGCACCGCGCAGCTGGGCGGAGCGCGTCTATAGCAATCTGATCTATTGGGGCGAGGTCGACAGGGGAGGGCACTTCGCGGCCTGGGAGGAGCCCGAGCTGTTCGCGACCGAGCTTCGCGCCGCGTTCCGATCTCTCCGCAAGACCCACTAAGCGAACGTTCCCGACCGTCACACGAACAAAGGAGGTCCAAATGAGCACCAACGCTCCGCAGGCACCAGGACTCACTCGCACCTACATCCAGGAGCACGACCTCAGCGTTCCCGGACGCCAGGTCATACAGAACCGGGTCGACATCAGCCCGGAGGTGCCGCTCTTCAGGCACAAGCATCCGGGCGAAGAGGTCATCTACGTCCTCGAGGGATCGCTTGAGTACCAGATCGACGGTCAGGCGCCGATACGCGTCAGCGCCGGCGAGGGCCTGATGGTCCCGCCCGAGACCGTCCACGCGGTCAGGAACATCGGCAGCGGCAACGCGGCCGAACTCGCCACGTACTTCGTCGAAAAAGACAAGCCATTCCTGGTGGCAGTCGACTGAACTGAGACGCTTGTCCGCCTCGCGCTGTGGCGGACTGGCTTCAGCGGTGCGAACGCACTACAGCCGTTGACCGGGACGCACGGTTGCGATAGATGAGCGCAGGAGAGAGGCTTCACCCAACACCAATCGACCGGGGAGGTCAGCATGAGCAGCACCAGCGTGGGCGCCACCGCCTCGACGGCGGCCCGGGAGCCCGGGACCGTCGACATGAACCTCGAGGTGGTGACGTTGGGCGTCACCGATGTCGACCGTGCGAAGGCCTTCTACCAGAGCCTCGGGTGGCGGCTGGACGCCGACATCGTCCGGGGCGAGAACTTCCGCGCGGTCCAGCTGACGCCTACGCACTCGGGCTGCTCGGTGGCGTTCGGGAAGGGGCTCACCACGGCACCTCCCGGGTCCGCCCAGCGCTTGATCCTCGCTGTCGACGACGTCGACGCGGCCCGTGAGGACCTCGTCCACCGCGGCATCGACGTCAGCGGGGTGTTCCACCTCGACGGAGGGCCCGTTCCGGGACCAGATCCCGAGGGACGCTCCTACCAAACCTACGTCTCTTTCAGCGATCCTGACGGCAACGCCTGGCTGCTCCAGGAGATCAAAACCCGGCTACCGGGCCGGACGTGGGAGGACTGACGATGGACGTCGCTTCCCTGGCGGAGCTCCTCCACGAAACATCGGTGCGCCACGGCTCGTTCGAGGCCGTCGCCCCGCCCCACGACTGGTGGGACTGGTACGCAGCCTACATGGACGCGCGCGAGCGTGGGAGCGCACCGGATGAGGCCTCCGCCGCCGCCGGACGCTACATGGCGGACGTCAAACACGTGGTCGTAGCGTCGGCGGCAACGTAGAGGCAGTGCTGCGCGTCGGCAGTCGCCGCCGTTACCGCCGACGCGTCGCTGTGATCGCTGTGCCGCGTCGCTCGTAGAGCGCATTGGCCGGAATGAACCGAGGAAAGTAGGGATCCGATGAGTGCAACCGCCGCGACCACGCGCGAATATCTGACATCTCCCAACCGACTGGTGAGCGCTGCCAACGGGATCAACTATGCCTATCGCGAGATCGGCGACGGAGGAACGCCGCTGGTGCTACTGCAGCACTTCCGGGGAAATTTGGACAACTGGGACCCCGCGCTGATCGACGCCCTGGCCTCCGCTCGGCGGGTCATCGCGTTCGACAACGCCGGCGTCGGTGGGTCGACCGGAACGACGCCGGGCACGATCACCCAGATGGCGAGGGACGCGATCGCATGCCTCGAAGCGATGGATCTCACACAAGTCGATGTCCTCGGGTTCTCGATCGGCAGCTTCGTGGCCCAGGAGCTCGCTCTGATCCGCCCGGCGCTGATCCGACGTCTGGTGCTCGCGTCGTCGGCCCCTCAGGGGGCCGCCGGGATGCACGGCTGGGCGGCGGAGGTGATCGGCGCCGTCGGCGCGCCGGCCCCCAACCCTGACGGGTACCTCGGCGTGTTCTTCACGCGCTCGGCCGCGAGTCGGCAATCGGGGATCGAGGTGCTGGGTCGCCTGACCGCGCGGAGCGAGGATCGGGACGAGTCAACGACTTGGCAAACGCGGCAGGCGCAATACGACGCGGTGTGCGCCTGGGGGATCCCCGATCACGGTCACTTGCAACGGGTCAGCGCGATCGACGTTCCCGTGTTCGTGGCGAACGGCGATAGCGACCCGATGATCCTGCCGCACTACTCCTATCTGCTCGCCGGCTTGATGCCGCAAGCACGGGTGAAGATCTACCCCGACTCAGCGCACGGGTTCCTGTTCCAGCACCACGCCGAGTTCGCCGGCGATGTGGAAGCCTTCCTCACAGCACCACGCTGAACGCGTGGGGTCAAGAGTGTGCATTGCATCCTGTACCTCCACCGGGCATGATCCGTTCCGTGGGGCCGTCGGCTCAGACCGAGGCGAACAAAGCGAACATTCGCCGATACGTGGATGAGGCGCTCAACCGCGGCATCCTCGACGTCATCGACGAGACGCGCGGCGATTTGGCGGAACACGCAAAGGACAAGGTTCGAGCGTGGCGGACCGCGTTCCCAGACTTCCACACAACCATCGAGACACTCGTCGCAGAAGACGACTGGGTCGCGTATAACGTGCTGCACGAGGGAACCCACGAAGGTGAGTTCGAGGGCGTGGCTCCAACCGGCAAGCATGTCGAGTTCAGGACGATGGTCTTCAACCGCTTCGCCGACGGAATCGTCGTAGAGAACTGGGGGTTACACGACCACGCAAGCGTCCTAGCGCAACTCCGCGCCGAGTCGTGAGGCACGGTCAGTTGGGCTGTCCCGGGCGTTCTTCTGGCACACCGGCGTCGCGTTGCAGCCGGAAGATGCAATCACCGAGCAGGCGATCCGCGACGCACTCCGTGAACGACTCGACGAACGCACGCTCGACGCGTTCGTCGACCAAGGACGCAGCACAACACTCGAGCAAGCCGCTGAGAACGAGTGCCAGGACGCCCAGCCTGCGTGATCGTTTGTCCCGCCGCGCGCCCGCTCGGTGAGCGGAGGACGCCCACTGGCTGACGGCTCCATGGATCTCGGAACGCCCTCGCGACCCCCCTGGCTGAGCCACTAACGTGACGAGCCATGGACCACCTCGCGATTCCGGTACGCGACCAGTCCCGCTCGCGCCGCTTTTATGAGGCCTACTTCGGGTTCGCAGCGCAGCCGGCGAAACACTACGACGATGGCGTCCTCATGCTCCACAACGCACAGGGGTTTGCGCTTGCGCTGGGGCCGAGCACGGAGCCCATCGTCAGGCCCTCCTGGATGCACTTCGGAGTGCGGCTCCTCGCTCGTGAAGACGTGCTGACCCTGCGCACGCGGCTCGTCGGCGATGGCATCGAGCTCATCGAGGAGTGGGACGAATCCGACTACGCCAGCATCAAATGCCGAGATCCGGATGGGTACATCATCGAGGCATTCTGGGAACCAGAGCAGTGACCAGGAGACCCTGTGTCGCAGGCGCGCGACGCGCCCGCTACCCCCGCCGGGTCTCGGCTCGTGTGAATCGCGGCGAGCTCGGCTGCGACCCGGTTGGCGCGTGCTGGCGCTTGGCGCCCCAAGACAACGGGCGCTCCTGGTGTGATGTCTCGGGACACAGGTCTCAGGTGTCTCGGGAGCTCGGGCGCCGGCCGGGCTCCAGGTTTTGGTTGCTCCAGTAGCTCTGTTGGTTGACGCCGTGGGCTGAGAGCACCTCGCCGGTGATCGGGTCGGAAATCCGTCACTGTTGCTGTTTCACCGTCACGTTTCCGCGGAAACGTGTTCCCACAAGATGGGCCTCAACCTCGGCCCGTTTCTGCAAGGCCTGAGCGGCCCCTAGGCTCCGGAGCCTCGGTCTGGTCAGCGCTGACCCTGGACACCAAGCCGGGTTCCCCGCCCACAATGGCGCCGCTAGTACCACCGTACTCCGAGCCTGGAATCCGGCCGCGCATCGTCACACGCTCCCGGCGGCGTTCCCACCACGCCCATGCGCCCATCACGGCGCCGGCGTAGATCCACCCCACCAAGACGTCGAAGAAGTAGTGCTCGCCGGTGGCCATGAGCGTCAGCGCCATGGCCAGGGGATAGAGCAGGAGCAACGGTCTCAGCGAGCGGCGCACGCGACGCCAGAGGAACAGCGCCAACAGCATCGTGACCGCTGAGTGAAGCGACGGCACCGCGGCGACCAAGTTCACGGTTGCCTGTCCTTCGTTGAACAGTTCGACCGTCCGCCCGCCGATCACCTGCCAGCCGTCCGCCGTGGTGCGGGCGACGCCGTGTAGGAGACCCATGTTGGCGGCCATCCACGGCGGGGCAGCCGGGAACGCGACGTAGGTGGCGAGGCCGGCGGCGAAGAGGGTGACGAGCCGCCGCGAGAAGCGTAGGAACTCGAGTCGGTCACGCGCCCACAAGAACCCCGCCACGGCGAACGGGACGATGAAGTAGGACGTATAGATCAGCGTGAAGGCGACATCGACCCAGTTGACGACGTTCGGGTTGTTCACGTGCGCCTGCAGCCACTGGGTTGGCGTCGTGCCGAAGAACAGGAAGCGGTCGAAATCGATCATCGGGTGGACATGCACGCCGATCCCGAGTGAGTGAGCCGCGCCACGTGTGAAGTCGTAGGCGCTGAGCAGGACCACCATCGGTAGCCAGTCGCGGACGAGCAGGAGCATCTGACGCCACGGCCGGCCAAGCGATGCGCAGGCGAGCGCCCCGCAAACCCATGCGACGACCAATTCGCGCTGCACGGGAATCCCGTAGTGAGCCGTCCAGACGCCGAGCGAAATGAAGTACAGAACGAGGACGCCGCGGCGCACCGCCAACCAGTGCCCGAACCCCGAGTCGGCCGCCTTTTCGGCCGCGACGTGTGCCAAGTCGGTCGTCGTCACAGAGGAGAATCTAATTCGCCGCAGCTCCGACCGCTTCCGCACGGCCGTCGAGGCCGGCGAGATCGCTGGTGCGGCAGGCCTGTTCCGCGAGGACGCCGTGTTCCGCAGCCCGGTGGTCTACCGCCCATACGTGGGACGCGACACGGTGCTCAAAGTCCTTGGCGCGGCCGAGCGTGTGCTCGGGGCCAGCGGCCACTTCCAGTACATCCACCAACTCGAGGACAGCGGCGCGCGCGTGGCCATCCTTGAGTTTGCGACGGAGGTCGAGGGACGTCAGGTCGAGGGCATCGACAAGCTCACATTCGACGAGGACGGCCGCATCACCGAGCTGAAGGTGATGCTCCGCCCAGCCTCGGCGCTGCAAGTAGTCGGCGCACGGATGGCCGAGGAATTCGCGCGCCTGGGGCTCGATCCGGTGGGTTGAGACGGCTTCGCCGGTCGCGAGTTCGCTGACTGAATGATGGATCGCGGGGGTTGCGACGCACGATCGCCGGGGTCGGTGATTTTCACGGCGATCATGGAGAGATCGTCCCCGATCATTGGCCGGTGACCGTGAGGGCCGCCGGTCACAACAGAGGCGATTCGTCGCCACGTCGGAGAACTACAGATGTGTAATTCGGCAGCTCACCGATGCCGACGCGCCTCGTCCGGTCCATGCTCATCATGTGGCCAACTCGTTGCCACATGAACCGGTGGATGAGCGCGAGAATTTCACGGCTCGCGCCGCGCGCTGGAGCGCCGCTCATCGCAAAGCGGCGGTATTTGGCTGGCTGGCGTTCATGATCGCGGCGTTTGCGATCGGCAGCGCCGCCGGAATGGTGCAGCTGAAGGCGGTCGAAGCGGAGAACGGCCAGTCACGGCTCGCCGATCAGACGATGGCCAAGCAGTTCCCGCGTGACCGAGCCGGCGAGGAAGTCTTGATCGAGAACCCGCGCGGTTCGCTTGCCGGCACCGGCTATCGAGCAGCGGTAACTGACCTCGTGGCGCGCCTCTCGCGTACTCCATCGGTGGCCGCGATCAGGTCACCGCTTGCCCCGAGCAACCAGGGGCAGATCTCAAGGAATGGCCGTGCCGCACTCGTGACCTTCCAGATCACGGGCGATCCGGACACGGCGACGGACCGAGTCGCGCCCGCGCTCGCGGCAACCGCGGCGGTGCAGCGCGCCTACCCCACGCTGTTCATCGGCGAGCTGGGATACGCCAGCACGAACCGAGCCGCAAACACCCTCGTCAGCGATGATTTCCACAAGGCGGAGGCGACCTCGCTGCCCGTCATGCTCTTCATCCTGGCGCTGGCGTTTGGCGCACTCGTCGCGGCCGGGGTGCCGCTGCTCCTCGGCTTCACCGCAGTCTTAGCGGCAATCGGCATAACCGAGCTGCTCAGCCACGTTGTGCATGTCGAGGCGTCGATCACCTCGGTCATCCTCTGCATTGGTCTGGCGGTTGGCATCGACTACTCGCTGTTCTATGTGCGCCGAACCCGCGAGGAGCGGGCGCGCGGCCGCACACCGGCCGATGCGCTAAATACCGCAGCAGCCACCTCCGGGCAGGCGATATTGATCTCCGGTCTCACCGTCATGATCGCGATGACCGGCATGTTCCTGATGGGCAACCAGATCTTCACGTCGTTCGGAATGGGCACGGTGCTGGTCGTCGCCATCGCTCTGACCGGGTCGCTCACCGTGCTGCCGGCGGTGCTCTCGATGCTTGGCGATCGCATCGACCGCGGGCGCATACCGGGACTGCAGAGACTCCGTGCCAAGCCCGGAGAATCCCGGTTCTGGGCGCCGATTATCAGCGCCGTTCTAAGCATGCCGGCGGTGTCGGCTGC
Source organism: Solirubrobacteraceae bacterium (assembly GCA_035504535.1). Taxonomy (GTDB): domain Bacteria; phylum Actinomycetota; class Thermoleophilia; order Solirubrobacterales; family Solirubrobacteraceae; genus Palsa-465. Next base: position 106,407 of record DATJRS010000070.1, read on the forward strand.
CCTTGCGGTAGCGCTCCTCGTCGCGCTTGCCATCCCCGCCTTCAGCCTCCACACGGTCAGCGCCGGCATGCAGGGGCTGCCTTCGAATCTGCCGGTGATGCAGGCCTACCAACGCGAGCAACAATCGTTCCCGGGCGGCGCCAACCCCGAAACGGTCGTGATCAGCGCACGAGACGTCACGACCCCGTCAATAACGGCAGGCATCGCCGGGCTCGAGCACCAGGCGCTCGCCACCGGGCAGATGCACGAGCCGATACTGGTCGACATCAGCGCCTCTCACCAGGCCGCAAGGGTCTCGATCCCGCTCACCGGCACCGGCACCGACGCTGCCTCGCTCCGCGCACTCGCGCTCCTGCGCGACCACGTAATCCCCAACACGATCGGCCGCGTGGCCGGTGTGACCGTGCACACCACCGGTGAAGCTGGTCAGACCGTCGATTTCAACAACACGATGAAATCTCACGCCCCGTACGTGTTTGCGTTCGTACTGGGGCTCGCCTTCCTCCTGTTGCTGCTGACGTTCCGCTCGATCGTGATCCCGCTCACGACGATCATCCTCAACCTGCTCTCCGTCGGAGCGGCCTATGGAGTACTCGTGCTGATCTTCCAACAGGGTCATTTGCAATCGCTGATCGGCTTCACCTCCATCGGCGGCATCGTCAACTGGCTCCCTCTGTTCCTGTTCGTGATCCTGTTCGGCCTATCGATGGACTACCACGTCTTCATCCTCAGCCGTGTCCGCGAGGCCCACGACAACGGCATGAGCACCGAAGAGGCGGTCGCCCACGGCATCACGGCAAGCGCTGGCGTCGTGACCAGCGCCGCGATCGTGATGGTCGCCGTGTTCGCGATCTTCGCCACCCTCGGGGAGATCGTCTTCCAGATGCTCGGCATCGGCCTCGCCGTGGCGATCATGCTCGACGCCACGGTCATCCGCGCTGTGCTGCTCCCGGCAACGATGAAGCTGCTCGGCGACTACAACTGGTATCTGCCCAGGTGGCTCGATTGGCTCCCGCACATGACCATCGAGCCAACGACAGGGATCGCCGCCGTCACGACCGACAGACCCGCTCCGTCAACCCGAACCCCACGCAGGCGGCTCGTTCAGCGCCACCCGCGTCTCCACCGGAACTAAGACATCGTCCTGACGCCCGTGCGATGACCACGTCAAAGGTCGGTCACGCGCGCCAGGAGGTCGTGGAGCTGCGCCCGCTCCTTGCGGTTGAGCGGCGTCAAGAAGTGCGCTTCGCAGGCGAGCAGCAGCTCGAAGGCCTCCGCGCGGAGCCGATCCCCGGCCGGGGTGAGCGCGACCGCGTATGCGCGGGCATCGTTGATGTCGCGCTTGCGAACCACCAATCCCTTGGCCTCGAGCGAGGCACCGAGCTTGAGGATCGTCGTGCGGTCAAGGCCGAGGACGTCGGCCACCTGCGTCTGCGACAACGGCGAGCGCTCGGCGAGCACCGCGAGCACGCTGTACTCGCGCGGCGTGATCCCGAGCGGCTCGAGGTCGCGCTCGCCCATCGCCTGTACGAGCGTGGCGGCGCGGCCCAGGAGGTACGAGCTCCGCGCAGACAGGTTCGGAGGCAGTTTCATCGCGTTCACAAATATTCGACAGCGATGCTGTACAGTCCTGCTGTCAATATGGCCACCACCGAGCCGAAGGTAGTCGTTGCCCACCGCGAGGATCTGTGGTGGCTGTTGGCGGAAGCGTGCCAGCTCGAGCACATGATCATGTGCCAGTACCTGTTCGCTGAGTGGACGCTCAAGGACAAGAGCGACGGTCTGACCGACGAGCAGGCGAAGGCGGTCGAGCGCTGGCGAGGCGTGCTGCGCGGGATCGCGATCGAGGAGATGCTCCACCTGGCCCTGGTCGCAAACGTGATGTCGTCGATCGGCGCCGCACCGTACCTGGGACGGCCGAACTTCCCGCAGCGCTCGGGCTACTTCCCGGCCAGCATCCAGCTCGACCTGATGCCGTTCGGGGAGCGTGCGCTGAAGCACTTCCTGTTCCTCGAGCGGCCAGAGGGAATGGAGCGCCAGGACGCCGAGGGGTTCGTGCCGACGGCACCGGGCCGCGAGCCCCTGAGCGAGTCCGAGGCAATGCCGCGCGGGCAGGAGTTCCTCACCGTCGGGCACCTCTACCGAGGGATCGAGGACGGGTTGAGGAGGCTGACCCACGACCTTGGCGAGCGGGCGCTGTTCGTCGGCTCGCCGCGCGCGCAGGCCACACCCGAGATGTTCCACTGGCCGCAGGTCGTTGCGGTCACCGATCTCGGCTCGGCGCTGCGGGCGGTGGGCGAGATCATCGAGCAGGGCGAGGGTGCGCGCGGACTCTGGGAGGACGCTCACTACGGCCGCTTCCTCGGGATCTGGGACGAATACCACTCCTTCCGGGAGACCGATCCAAGTTTCGAGCCGGCACGCCCGGTAGTGGCGGCCTTCACGCGACAGCCGTTCGACCTGAAGGATCCCGTCACGGTGATTACGAACCCCGAGGCCCACCGGGCCGCGGAGATCACCACGATCGCCTACGAGGTCCTCCTGCACCTCCTGCTCCGGTTCTTCACTCACACCGACGAGACCGACGAGCAGCTTGAGCTGCTGATCAGCGCCGCGTTCGAGATGATGGGCGACATCATCCGCCCGCTCGGCCACGCGCTTACGCAGCTTCCCGTCGGGTCGGCCGCCGATGGGCCCAAGACCGGGTTCGCGTTCGAGATGCACTACCTGATGGGCAACCTCGTCCCGTGGCGCGAGCCCGCCTGGGCACTGCTGCGCGAGCGCATGACGTTCCTTGCGCGCAAGTGCCCCGACGACCCCGACGTCGTCCGCATGGCCGGTGAGAAGGCGGCGTCTCTGGCCGATGCCCTTGCCACGCACATACCTGCGGAGCTGCGCTCCCGTTGAGCCCTACGCGGCCGGGTCGCGGCGCACCGAGCGGCCGCGTCTACGATGATTGTGCTCGTGTCCGAGAAGCCGACAGCCCGAAGCGTCAAGATCTCCGCCGATGAGCGCACCGGCTGGTCATCGGAGCGCCCTCACAAAAGCGGCGCCCCGCCGCGCCCGGTGGACATCTCAGTCCGGTGCCGGGTTCTGGCTCCGTCGCATCGGCTGCGCTACTCGCCCGGGAGCCTTCTCATCATCGTCGGCGCCGAGGCGTCTGAGCCCGCACGGTTCGCCGAGCGAGTCGTGGAGGAGCGCGGGGCGACGCTCGCCCCCAGCCGGGTGCGAGCGCTCCTCGCCGGTCGGGTCGCAGAGAGCGAGATCGAGGAACGCACCGACGAGCTGCTCGCCGGCGCTGTCCTGAAGCGCCTGAAGGCCGAGCAGAGCGTTGTTCTGCCCCTCGAGGGATTCGACGCTCTGGAGCGCGAACGGTACGTGCGGCTCGCGCACGGCCTTCGCCGCCCGCGACACCTGATCCTGCTCGAGGCTCCTCGCGAGAAGGTACTCGACAGCGAGCGACCGGCACTCGACGAATTGCGGCGCGCGCTCGACGCCGGCGAGCTCGGAGTCGAGGGCTTCCAGACGGCACTTCGTCTGGGCGGCCACGCACTCGCCGAGCTCAAACGAATCGTATTTCAGCCCCTCCCGCGGGACGACTGATCCTCGCCGGGTGGAGCAGTCGATCGAAATCGCCGGCTCCATGATCCGCCTCGGCCAGCTACTCAAGCTTGCCGGTGCTGCCTCGGGCGGGGCGGATGCCAAGGCCCTTATCGCCGGCGGTCAGGTGACCGTCAACGGTCAGCCTGAGCTGAGGCGCGGCCGACAGCTCCATCCCGGCGACGTGGTGCGCGTCGGCACAGATGTTCTGAGCGTCGTCGCCGCATCAGCGCATCTCCAGAACCCGGAATGATCCGCGTCCGAGGTGCCGATCGGTTGACCGGCGACCTTTCTTCTCCACAGTTTCGTTCGCTCTCGACGCAAGCTGGGCGCTACGAGAGCTTCTATCTGAAACTCGCCGACCCGCCGGCGTCGCGGGGAGCATGGATCCGTTACACGGTTCTCAAGCGTCCCGGTGAGGTGCCTTGCGGCTCGCTCTGGTGCACGCTGTGGACCGGGGACGGGCCGCCGCACGCCTGCAAGGTGACCTTGCCGCCGCATGCCCTGTCCGCCGGCCCTGGCGAGCTGGTCGGGATCGGCGAAAGCCGGTTGACCCCCAGTTCCTTGGGCTCCCACTTCTTTGGCGCGCTGTTCGACCGCACGATGAAGGGGACCTATTCGCACCCGGTGTACGCCGGCAACCAGGGCTATGCGGCTTGGAAGGCGTTCGGGTTCGCCGGGGACGTGCATGGGGTGCGGTATTCGCAAGTCGACACGAGCTGGACCTCGTCCTCGCTGTGGCTGCCAACCGATCCCAGCACCGGTCAGGGGGCGTGGGCGATCTACGGCGGTTACGCGCCCGACGAGATGAACGGACCGGGCACCGCGGCCACCGAGCAGCCAAACGGTGGATGCGTCAACGCATTCGGCATCAGCTCCGGAAGCGTCGACCCCTGGCCCGGCAGCTGAGCTCGGGACGGTCGCGACCATGAGCATCACGGGCCCCTACGACGTCGTGATCGTCGGGTCGGGCGCCGGCGGCGGGATCGCCGCCTACGCGCTCACTAGCGCAGGGCTCAACGTGCTCGTTCCCGAGAAGGGTCCGTGGGCCACCGAGGCCAACTTCGGGGACGACGAGCTGCGCTTCAGCTAGCGCAGCTTCATCGATGAGGACCCGCTGATCGAGCTGCGGACCTTTCGCGACAGCGCGTTGCCATCGGCGTCCCCACCGCGATCCCGGAACGCACCGCCGAGAACATCATCGCCAGCGACCAGCGCTAGACAAGGGGATCGGCGATGCTGGATCTGCGATCTTCCCTTTCGTGCTCGAGGGCATTAGCGCCCTGCTGATCGACCTAGACGGCGTCCTCTACGTCGAGGACGAGCGCGTTCCCGGATCTCTGGAGGCGGTGAACCATCTACGCGACGCGGGCCTCGCGCTGCGCTTTGTGACCAATACGACCGCGCACTCGCGCGACCGGACGCTTGCGAAGCTCACGCGCCTCGGCTTCTCAGTCGGCGACCGCGAGCTCGTCACTCCGGCCGCGCTCGCGGTCCGGCACTGCCATGAGCGCGGTCATACGCGAGTCGCACTGGTCATGAACGAGGAGGTCAAGCGCGACTTCGCAGAGCTGGAGGAGACCGGTTCCGGCGCCGAGGCCGTCATCGTCGGGGATCTCGGCGCGGCGTTCGGGTACGACGTGCTCAACCACGCCTTCCGGCAGATTATGGACGGGGCCGAGTTGATCGCGCTGCAGAAGAACCGCTACTGGCTGCGCGCCGACGGGCTCTCGCTCGACGTCGGCCCGTTCGTCGCGGCCCTCGAGTTCGCCACGGGCACCGAGGCGTACGTCGTGGGCAAGCCCGCCCGCGCGTTCTTCGTTGAGGCCCTATCCGATCTCGGCGCGACCGCCGCCCAGACCGCGATGATCGGCGACGACATCGAGTCAGACATCGGCGGCGCACTCGATGCCGGCCTCGCGGCAATCCTCGTGCGCACCGGGAAGTACCGTGAGCGGCAGGTGCGCGAATCCGGGATCAAACCGACGGTCGTGATCGAGTCGATCGCCAAGGCGCCGTCGCTCATCGGCTGCTAGCGACTCATTCGGTACGCCGCCGGAGCGTGGCCGCTCCCAGCAGCAGCGCCCCGGCGGCGAACGCCAGCACGATCGCGATATCGCCCCAGAGGGCGACGCCGGCGCCACCCTGCAGTGAGAGATGATGCATGCCGTCGACGGCGTAGGAGAGCGGCAGGAAATCCGAGACGGCGTGCAGAGCGACCGGCATCCGTTGCCGCGCGACGAGTAGGCCGCACAGCAGCAACTGCGGCAGAACTATCACCGGGAAGAACTGCACGACCTGGAACTCGCTCCTCGCGAAGCCGCTCGCCAACAGGCCGAGGCCGGTGCCGAGCAGTGCCACGCAGACGGCGAGCAGGACCAGGACGGGCACCGGACCGCGTATATGTAATCCGAGGGGCCCGAGCGTCAATGCGCTCACCAGGATGGCCTGGGTGGCCGCAAGCAGGCCAAACGAGAGCGCGTATCCGCCGAGCAGCTCGAGCCGTCCCAGCGGTGTGGTCAGCAACCGCTCGAGCGTGCCTGTCACCCGCTCGCGCAGCAGCGCGATCGAGGTCACGAGGAAGACCGTGGTCAGCGGGAAGAAAGCCAGGAGCGGCCCGCCCGCCTGATCGAAGGCCGCGCGGCGGTGGGCGAAGATGAGCCGCAGCAGCGTCTCCAGGACACACGGCACGACCAGCATCAGCGCGACCGTCCGCGGGTCGTGCCGCAGCTGCAGCAGGACGCGCCGGGCCGTGGCGAGAGTGCGCGCCGGACTCATGCCCGCTCGATCAATCGGATGAAGGCCTCATCCAGGTCGTCGGTCCCGGTTCGCCTGGAGAGCTCCTCGGGGCTCAGCTGCGCCAGGATGCGCCCCTCGCGCAGCAAGATGAGCTCATCGCAGCGGCGGCCCTCGTCGAGCACATGGCTCGAGACGAGCAGCGCCACCCCCTCGGATACGAGCTCGCGAAAGAGGCGCCACAGGTCGCGACGCAGCAGGGGGTCAAGCCCGACGGTGGGCTCGTCGAGGAGCAGGACCCGAGGATTGCCCACCAGCGCGGCGGCGAGCGAGACCCGTGCGCGCTGTCCTCCGGACAGGTTGCGCACGAGTTGGTGCGCCCAGGGCACGAGCTGCACGCGTTCGAGCACCGATCCAACCTCGCCGCCGCGCATCGCCGCGAAGTAGCGGACGTTCTCTAACACGGTCAGATCGTCATACACAGAGGGAGCCTGTGTCATGTAACCGAGCGCCCGGCGGACATCGGCGCTCCCGGGCTCCTCGCCCAAAACCTTGATCGTCCCGTGAACGCCGGCTTGGACACCGGCAATCGATCGGATGAGGGTCGATTTGCCGCTGCCGCTCGGACCGAACAGCCCGGTCACCTGACCGGCGGAGAAGGACGCCTCGATGTCACTCAGCACCACCCGGCCGCCCCGCTCGACGGTGAGCCCGTCGATCTGAACCGCCGTCACCTGACCAACACCGAGCATCGCGAGCTCCCGGCGATTGCGTATTTTTCACGGACGGGCAGGTGTTCGACACACGCCCTCGGTGGGATACTCTGGCCGGGTTGCAAACCAACACGTTGGGCTAGCGACCGATGCCGGAACCACAGGAAAAGCTGCGCCGCCTGCTTGGCGCCGGGAGCGCCCTGGCAAGCGAGCTCGATTCGGATGCCGTCCTGCAAAGGGTCCTCGAACAGGCCCGCGAGCTGACCGGTGCGCGCTATGCGGCGCTTGGCGTGCTGGACGAATCGCGGCGGCAGCTCGAGCGGTTTCTGACGCTCGGCATCGACGAGGCGACCCATAGGTCGATTGGCGATCTCCCACGCGGGCGGGGGGTCCTCGGCGTACTGATCCAGGACCCGAACCCGCTTCGGTGCTCCGAGGTGGGCGAGCACCCGCTCAGCTACGGGTTCCCGCCGGGTCACCCGCCGATGGGGAGCTTCCTCGGCGTGCCGATCATCATCCGGGGCGAGGCCTGGGGGAACCTGTATCTCGCCGAGAAGCAAGGCAGCGAGCCGTTCAGCGACGAGGATGAAGAGGCGGTGCTCGTGCTCGCGCAGTGGGCGGCCACCGCGATCGAGAACGCCCGGCTGTACGAGAGCAGCGAACACCGCCGCGAGCTGCTCGAGCGAGCCGTGCGCTCGCTCGAGGCGGCGCGCGACATCGCCGATGCGATCAGCGGCATGCCGGATCTGGATCGAGTGCTCGAGTTGATCGTCAAGCGAGGCCGAGCGCTCGTCTCCGCGCGCACGGTCCTGATTCTGCTGCGCGACGGCGGGCACCTGGTGGTCGCGGCGAGCGCCGGCCACGCCGCCGACGCGATCGGACGGCGGATCCCAATCGCCCACTCGACCTCGGGTCAGATCCTCAGGCAGGGGCGACCGGAGCGCATCGCGGATGTCGCGACTCGCCTCAGAATCACCCCCGAAAACCTCGGCGTGCCGGACGCCCACTCCGCCTTGCTGGTCCCGATGCTCCACAGAGGAGAGGGCCTCGGGGTCCTCGCCGCATTCGACCGCGGGCCCGAAGCCGGGACATTCACGACCGAGGACGAGCAGCTTCTGCGAACGTTTGCCGCCTCGGCGGGGAACGCGGTCGCGATCAACCGAAGCGTCGAAGCGGAGCGGCTTCGTGGCATGGTCGCGGCGGCGGACTTCGAGCGCGGTCGCTGGGCCCGCGAGCTGCACGATCAGACGCTCCAATCGCTTGGCGCCCTGCGCGTCGCGCTGGCCTCGATCATAGGCCGCGGTGACGCCGCCGCCCGGGACGAGGGGATTCGCCGGGCCATCGGCGATGTCGAGCTCGAGATTGGCAATCTTCGCGGGATCATCACCGACTTGCGGCCCTCGATCCTGGACGACTTGGGATTGAAGGCCGCGCTCGAGGCGCTGCTCGACCGCCGGCGCGGAGCAGGACTCCAGATCATCGGCGAGATTGGGCTTGCTGGCCCGGGCGCAGATGACCGGCGGCTCAGCCCGGCCCTGGAGACGACGGTCTATCGGATCGTCCAGGAGGCGGTCACGAACGTCACCAAGCATGCCCGCGCGCGGACGGTGCACGTCTCGGTGAGCATGCTCGGCGACGAGGTGCTGATCGAGGTACAGGACGATGGTGTGGGGTTTGACCCGGATAGGAAGACGCCGGGGTTCGGCGTGACCGGAATGCGCGAACGGGCCTATCTCGCCGGCGGTCACCTGCAGGTCGAGTCGAGTGAGCTCGGAACATCGGTGCGAGTCCGGCTGCCGGCCGACAGTCCACAAGCGGCCGTCGGCTCATTGGACCATGTGACGCGCTAAGGCAAAGCGCACCAGCTCTGCGCGCGAGGTCAGTCCGAGCTTGCTGTGAATTCGGCTGCGGTGTGTCTCCACCGTACGGCGGGACAGATGTAGCTTCGTGGCGATCTCTCTACTCGTGAAGCCGAGCGCGATCAGGCGCACAATCTCGATCTCGCGCGGACTCAGCTCGCCCGCTCCGGCGGCTCGCTCAAGCGCGTCGAGCGCCGCCGACACGCGCGGGCTGACGTACTCCTCGCCGCGCGCGGCCAGCCTGATGGCTGCGACGAGCTCGCTGTCAGCCCGGTCCTTGAGCACGAATCCGACCGCGCCGGCGTCTAGCGCCTGCCGCGCGAACTGCGGGCTTTCCTCCATCGTCAGCACGACGATCTCGGTGCGTGGCAGCTGCTCTCGCAGACGCCGAATCGTCTCGATCGTCGAACCATTCGGGAGACGCAGGTCGAGGACGAGGACTTGAGGCGCGTGCTGGTGAACGTGACGGACGGCGGTGGAAAGGTCGGAGGCCTCCCCACGCACATCGATGTCCCGTTCGTCGTCGAGGAGCAACCGCATGGTGCGCCGAACCATGGCGTGATCATCGGCGAGCACCACTCGAATGGGCTGCGTGCGCGGTGGCGCGTCGAGTTCAGCGCCGGTTGAGGTGGCGAGACGGAGATGCGAAGGCATGCTCGTCACGGTAGGCATCGCGCGGCCCGCGGTCCTCGTCGGAAAGGCGCGAATCGACGCGAGGCTAGACGGAGTCCGTGAGCGGGAAAAAGCGTCGGTCGGCTGCGGCTTTCTGCGGATGCTCGCGGTTCGCGCTGAGTGCAAGCTCGTGCGATGTTCAGAAATGTCCTGGTCGGCGTCGATCGCTATCTGGATGATCGCGATGCGGTGACCCTCGCCAAGCGACTCGTGGCGCCGGACGGCAGGCTCACGCTCGTCCACGTCTACCAGGGCGATCCTCGCCCCGTGCGTGCCTCCACCGCCGAGTATGAGACGCTCGAGCAGCGCCGCGCATTCGAGCTGTTGGCCGCAGCGCGCGATCGCGCGCGCGTGACCGCGGATCTCCGCTACCTGGAGGCCTCCTCGGCCGCGCGCGGCCTGCACGAGCTGGCCGAAGCGGTCGGGGCCGATCTGCTGGTGCTCGGCTCTTCCCGGACGGGACTGCTCGGAAGGGTGCTGCTCGGAGACGACGCGCGAGAAGCGCTGAACGGTGCGCCGTGCGCAGTTGCGATCGCGCCATCTGGCTACGCCGAAAAGCCGGCTCCGATCCATGCGATCGGCGTGGCCTACAACGACTCGCCCGAGAGCGATCATGCCCTGTCGGTGGCAAGGGAGCTAGCCGCAGAGCACGGTGCCCGGCTGTCCGCGTGCGAGGCGATCGCGCTGCCGGTCTACACCTTCCTCGGCGGGCCGGTCCCGATCGACAGCGTGGTGGAGGACCTGGTCGAGCAGGCGCAGGAGCGAATCGCTTCACTGGGCGGCGTCGAGCCGCACGCCGTGTATGGCGACGTCGTCGACGAACTCGCGCTCTACAGCGCGTCGGTCGACCTGCTGGTCGTCGGCTCGCGCGGCTACGGCCCGATCGGCCGGCTCGTGCACGGCACCACTTCCAGCCGACTGGCGCGCACTGCGCGCTGCCCCCTGCTCGTGCTCACGCGCGCTGCCCTCAGTCAGGATCTCAAACCGTTCCCTGCGCTTGAGCCGAGCGGAGCGAGGCATGCTCAGGCGACATGACGCTCGCGTGTTGATCGTGGGCGGCGGCGCCACCGGCGCCGGCTTGGCCCACGATCTCGCTCTGCGCGGGCTTCGCGTCACGCTGGTGGAGCGCGGCGAGCTTACCTCGGGGACGACGGGCCGCCACCACGGGCTGCTGCACAGCGGCGCGCGCTACGCGGTCGGCGATCGCGAGGCCGGCATCGAGTGCATCCGTGAGAGCACGATCCTCAAGCGGATCGCTCCCGGCTCGTTCGAGTGCAATGACGGCCTGTTCGTCGCGGCCTGCGAGGAGGACCTCGAGTACCTCGACCCGCTCCTGGAGGGATGCACCGGAGCGGGGATCCCCGTCGAGCAACTCACGCCGAGGGACGCACTTCGCCTCGAGCCGAATCTGAACCCTGAGCTGATGGCGGCCGTGCGCGTCCCCGACGCGACCGTCGACCCGATGCGACTCGTCCTGCGGTTCTGCGCCAGTGCGCGCCACAACGGCGCCGACATCCGGCCGTACATGGAGGTGACGGAGTTGCTCGGACAGGGCGGGCTGGTCTCGGGGGCCGCGGTGCGCGACCGCGTCACGGGCCAGACGGGCAAGATTCACGCGGATCTGGTCGTCAACGCGTCCGGGCCGTGGTCAGGCCAGGTCGCGGCGATGGCCGGCACGAGCGTCCCGATGACACCCTCACCGGGCGTGTTGCTCGCCTTGAAGGGCCGATTCTGCAACATGGTGATCAACCGGATGCACAAGTCAGGCGACGGCGACATCGTCGTGCCCCAGCGCGGGCTGTCGATCGTCGGGACCTCCTCCTGGGTGATCGAGGACCCCGATGATCTGACCGTTCCCGAGGATCACGTCGAGCGCATGTACACCGAGGGCTCGAAGCTGATCCCGGCGCTCCGGCACGCCGCGCGGCGCGCCGCATGGTCCGCGGCCCGCCCACTGGTGGGATCCGCGGGCGCGGGCAGCGGGCGCGAGCTGTCGCGCACGTTCCAGACCTTCGACCACCGGGATCGAGACGGCGTCGACGGCTTCGTGACCATCACCGGCGGAAAGTCCACCACCCTGCGCGGGATGGCCGAGCTGTGCGCCGACGTCGTGTGCCGCAAGCTCGGGATCGACGAGCCATGCCGAACGGCCGACACGGTCCTGCTCCCCCACACCGCCTTCTACAGCGCCGCTGCGGCATGACCAACGAGAGCGACATCCGCCGGCTGCGCGTCTACCGCTACAAGCGCGGCGACGGCGGCGAGCACTTCGACGAGTTCGACGTCCCCGTCGGTCCGCACTCGACCGTGCTCGACGCGCTGCGCTGGGTTCAGCTCCACCGCGATCGGTCCCTCGCTCTGCGGCATTCGTGTTGTCACGCCTCGTGCGGCACGTGCGGGGTACAGGTTGACGGGCATGAGGAGCTCGCGTGCGTGTCCTCGGTGCAGGATCACGGGAAGGAGATCACCGTCGAGCCGCTGGCGAACCTGCCGGTCCTGACCGACCTGGTCGTCGAGATGAGCGGCTTCTTCGCCCGTTTCCCGCATGAGCACCCGATCATCCGGGAGAGCCAACCCGCTCCAGACGTCGAGCATGGCGATGCGATGCAGGCCCATCACGCCGAGGTACTCCTGCACCACAATCATCGCGCGGCGCCTCCGGGTGCCGACTTCATGCGCCTGGAGGATTGCATCGAGTGCGGCCTGTGCCTGTCGGCCTGCCCGGTCGCCTCCACCTCGCAAGAGTACGTGGGACCGGCGGCATTGGCCGCCGCCGAGCGGCTGCTCGAGGAGCCACGCGGAGTCAAGCGCGAGGACGTGCTTGCCTGGGCCAGCCGGCCCGAGGGCGTCTGGCGCTGCCACGTCGGGTTCGAGTGCACTGAGGCGTGCCCGACCGACGCGATCCCAGCCGAGCGCATCATGGCCCTCCGGCGCGAGCTGACATTCGGCGGCGATAAGGACAAGGAGAGCAAGCGATGAGCGAGCCGGCTGCGAACGAGCTTCCGGGGACGGCTGAGCGAAGCCTCCCGGGACCGATCCATCACAAGGGTCCTGGACCCGCCGAGGCCGGTTGGCTCGAGCCCCGGCGCCGCGGGCATGGTGGGCGTGCGCTGGCACTGCACCGCGTGACCGGCGTCGTGATCCTCTTCTATCTCTACCTGCACCTGGGTGTGCTCTCGATGCTGCTGATCGGACGATCAGCATGGAGCAGCTTCCTCAGCCTGGTGACCGCTAAAGGCTTCCTCGCGTTCGAGGCCGTGCTGATCGCTGCGGTGGCGTATCACGGACTCAACGGGATCCGCGTCGCGCTCGTCGGCAGCGGCATCGCGGTCAGACGCGAGCGGGTGATGCTGTGGACGGCGCTCGCCCTGGCGATCGCCGTCGGGGTGTTCGCCGCGCTGCACATCCTGGGAGCGCTGTGATGAGTGTCGTCGATCTTCCCAAGCAGGAGCCGGCGATCACTCCTCCGGCCCCGGACTACCGGCGCGGGCGTTCGGCACTAGTCTGGCGCTGGACAGCCGGAAGCGGCATCGCGCTCGTCGCGCTGGCCACGCTGCACATCGTCGCCCAGCACTTCGTCGTGCACCAGAAGGGCGGCCTTCGGACCTACAACGAGGTCCTGGGCTACGTCGGCAACCCAGTCATCTTCGTGCTCGAGTCTTGCTTCGTGCTCGCGGTGACGATCCACGCGATGCTCGGCATCCGAGGCATCCTCCACGACCTCGATCTGGGCCCCAGGACCGCGCGCCGCCTCGACGTCACCCTGTGGGTGATCGGAACGCTGACGGTCGCGTACGCGATGGGCCTGCTCATCACCCTCGCGGCAAGAAGCTGACGCGGTGAGTGCCCACCTCTCCCGCGCCGACACCGCGTGGCTGCACATGGATCGCCCCACCAACCTGATGGTGATCAATTCCGTGGAGCTGTTCGACCGGCCGCTGGACTGGAAGCGCTTCAAGCAGGTCGTGCAGACGCGATTGGTCGACCCCTATCCGCGCTTCCGCCAGCGGGTCGTCGAGAGCCATCTGCCCCTGCGCGGGGCGCGGTGGGAGGACGACCCGGACTTCGCGCTGGAGCACCACACCCACCACCTCGCGCTGCCTGCTCCGGGGGATCGCGCCGCGCTGCAGGAGCTGGTCGGAGACCTCATGAGCATGCCGCTGGACCGCAACCGGCCGCTCTGGCATACCTACCTCCTCGACGGGTTCGGCACCGGCGCCGCGGTCATCAACCGCATGCACCACTGCATTGCGGACGGCATCGCGCTCGCCCGCGTGATGCTGTCGCTGACCGACAACGCGTCGGACGCCGGCATCGGTGCGCCGGTTCTCGAGCGCCCGCGCACGCGGGGACGCCTGTCCGGGCTGGCCGCCCCGGCCGAGCGCGTTCTCGCCACCGCCGGACATCTCGGCGCCGCCGCGATCAGGCAGGGAGCCGACGTTGTCACGTCACCATCGCACGCGGCGAGCCTCGCCGGTGCCGTCGCCCGCGACGGCGCCACGGCGATCCGCCTGCTCCTCACGCCGGCCGACGCCGCCAGCGCGATCAAAGGTGACCCTGGGATCAGCCGGCGCGTCGCATGGGGCGATCCGATCTCGCTGGCGCGGGTCAAGCGCGTCGCGCACACTCATGGCGCCACCGTCAACGACGTGTTGATGGCGGCCCTCAGCGGAGCACTGCGTCACTACCTGCAGGAGCGAGGAAGTCCAGTGCGCGAGATCCAGGCGATGGTGCCGTTCAACCTGCGGCCGCTCGACGAGCCCGTCCCGCAGGAGCTGGGAAATAAGTTCGGTCTGGTGTTCGTGCCGCTCCCCGTCGGGGTGAGCGGAACCTATCGGCGGCTGGTCGAGGTGCACAAGCGCATGGGCGAGATCAAGGCCTCGCGCGAGGGAGCTGTCTCCTACGCGGTCCTGAGCGCCACCGGACTGGCGCCCGAGCCGGTCGAGCGGAGGATCGTCGACCTGTTCACGGGTAAGGGGACCGCGATCGTGACAAACGTACCCGGGCCGGCCAGAGCTGTGTACCTCGCGGGAGTCCCGGTGCGCAGCGTGCTCGTCTGGGCGCCGACCTCCGGCCACATCGGCATGAGCGTCAGCCTATTTAGTTACCGCCGCGAGGTGACCATCGGCCTGATGGTCGACGCCGCGCTGATCCCGGACCCGGGCGAGGTGATCACCCAGCTCGAGCGTGAGCTCGATGCCCTGGAGCTCCTGGAGCCGGTCGGCTCGCGAAGCCGGCACGCGGTCGCGTCCGCATCGCGCAACTAGCCCCATCGCGTCACTAACCCGAATCTACGTTGGCGAGGATCTCGGCGATCTGCTCGTGGAGGCGCATACGGGTGTCGGTATGGAGGTTGGGGTCCACGAGCACGGACTCCAGCACTTCTGGAAGCCGGCCGCCGTGGACCTCAAGTGCCTGGCGGTGCACCACATGCCCGGTCGCGCCGTGGAGATCGTCGTGTGCTCCCCGCAGGATCCGCTCGATGTCGTGATGCAGGCGCAGACGGGTGTCCGTGTGCAGGTTCGGATCGACCAGCACACTGCCCAGCAAGTCGACCAGCTGCCGATCCTCGCTGCGGCCGAGTGCTGTCCGGTGTTCGTCGATGGTCATGGCCACTTACTCCCGAGTCGGTATTCGCAGAACGCGCGACGCCCGCGCCGATTGATCGGCGCGGGCGTCCCTCGTAACTCTCTTTGCTTGCTGGACTAGCTGATCAGGAGGCAGCGGGCGCCGGCTTGACGGCGAACATCTGCTCTTCCTCGGTCGTCTTGCGGGCGTGCCAGATTCCGAGCCCGACCAGGATCGCCATGACCGCTGCGAGCACGAATGAGACGAACGCGCCCCAGAGCATGACGACGCCGATCAGGGAGAACCCGTACGCCTGGAGCAGCATGGCGCGGAGCGTCGTTCCGCGGAAGACGGTCTGCACCTCAGTGGCCAGCGCCGTGTTCTTCGGGTCGGCCATCGAGGCCGCGCTCACCTTGGAGTACTTGCCACCGTACGGCATCTCCGACAGGTGCACGGAGATGAAGTCATCGGCGTAGGTCTTGGCCTGCTCGCCGGTCAGCAGCTGCTGGCCCGCGTACTTCGAGACGTTCGGGATCATCGACGGGGTGATCTCGGTGCCCGCCTTGGGGTGCTCGAACGCGGCCTTGGGCGGGAAGTAAATCTGCTGCTGCGCCAGCTGGTTGTGGACGTTCGAGTTCACGAAGCTGTGACCCCAGGTCAGCAAACCACCGGCGATGACCAGCGCGATGACGACGGCGACGCCGCCGACGCTGGCGATTATGTCGAATACCTTCCGAGACATGGTCTTCCTCCTCTAGAACGATTGGCTCCCAAACTGCGGGTTGTTTCTGGGTGAATCGTCTCCTGGGCGACACCGTTGGCCATCCGCTCTGGGCCGCGAGACTCCCGCGGGAACCGTCACACCGCCCCTCCGTAGTTTTGGGCAGCGAGCTACGGGTTTGCGCGGGTGCACGCCCCGTCGCGCGCGCGTACCGTGACCGCATGATGGTTGACGCATCCGAGAACACGACCGAAGCTCTGCCGCCTGCCGCGGAGGAGCCGGTCAGCGAACTGCTCGACCTGCCTCGCGCTGAATGCCTACGACTGCTCGCCGCGAACGGCTTCGGAAGGCTGGCCGTCGCCATGTCTGAGGGGGCTCCGGTCATCCGACCGGTCAATTACCTCTTCGACGAGGCCTCGCAATCTGTCGTCTTTCGCACGGCGCACGGTTCAAAGCTGCACGCGGTTCTCCAGGTCAGCGAGGCGGCGTTCGAGATCGATGGGGTGGACGAAGGCTCGCGTACGGGCTGGAGCGTGATCATCCACGGCGTCGCCGAGCAGGTCACGAACCAGTCAGACGTGCGACGCCTGGATGCTCTTGGAGTCACGCCTTGGGCCCCGGGAAACAAGCGGCATTGGGTCCGAATCCGAGCCCGGACCGTGACCGGCCGACGAATCGTGCACTCTCACACGGCGTCCGTCGGTCCGCAGGCATAACCCGCGAGCTTCTGGCCGGGGTGATCGTCGGCCGAACCGGGCTGCGGATCGTGGATACGACCAATCCGACGCCTTTGTTCCTGAGCGAGTAAGTAGTTCTCCGCAGGATGGCTTCGGAGCTGCGCGGCTGGCGTGGGGGAAAGTGAGCCGTAGCCTTGCAGCATGACCTCGACAACACATACACCTTTCCGCGTACTCATCGTCGGTGGAGGCGTCGCTGGGCTGGAGGCGGCGCTCGCACTGCGAGAGCTCGCCGGCGAGCGGATTGCCACCACCTTGCTCGCGGGTAAGCCCGAGTTCGTCTACCGCCCGATGCGGGTCACCGAGCCGTTCGGTGGCGCCCTGGCGCGGCACTACTCGCTTGAGGAGATCGCCCGTGACATCGGCGCAGAGCTGATCCTCGACACGTTCAAGTGGCTCGACGCCGACGGCCGGACGGTTCACACGGCCGGCGGCGAGACGATCGAGTACGACGCGCTGCTGCTTGCGCCGGGGGCGACCATGCGGCCGCGCTTCAAGCACGCCCTGACCCTCGATGACGCCCTGCTCGACGAGCAGCTGCACGGGCTCATTCAAGACGTGGAGGCGGGCTACATACACAAGCTCGCGTTCGTGGCCCCCACGCCAATGCCCTGGCCGCTGCCGCTCTACGAGCTCGCGCTGATGACCGCCCGGCGCGCCTATGACATGAACGTCGAGGTGTCGGTCACGCTCGCCACGCCGGAGGATGCGCCGCTGGCCATCTTCGGCTCGCCGGTGAGCCAAGCAGTGACACGCCTGCTCGAGGAGAACAACATTCTCGTCCTAACTTCGGCTCACGTCGAGACCCCGGAGGTGGGTCAGGTGTCGGTTCAGCCCGGCGCTCGGCGGCTGTATGTCGATCGGACCGTCGCCCTCCCCCAGCTGTTCGGACCTGACCTATCGGGCGTTCCGACCGGCGCCGCGGGCGGCTTCATCCGGGTTGACGCCCATTGTCGTGTCCCGACCCTGGACCGTGTGTACGCCGCCGGCGACGCGACCGAGTTCCCGGTCAAGCAGGGCGGGGTCGCCGCGCAGCAGGCCGACGTCGCGGCCCAAGCGATCGCCGCCCTCGCCGGTGTTCCGATCGAGCCCGAGCCCTTCGAACCCATCATCCACGGAGTCCTACTCGGTGGCGACAAGCCGCTCTACCTGAGCGCCCACCTGACCGGCGGGCACGGGTCGAGCTCGGAGATCAGCGAGGCGGCCACCTGGTCTCCGGCCTCGAAGATCGCCGCGAGGTACCTCGCGCCTTATCTGGAATCTCGTGATCGGACGGCAATACGATGAGCTCTCTGCCTGAATCTCCCCCTCCCGCCACTCCCACTCCGACCGAGCCCAAGGAGTCTGTGAACACCAGCTCTGGGAAGACGATCCGGGTCGTCATCGCCGACGATCACTCAGTCGTACGGCGCGGGCTCCGCCAGGTGCTCGACGCCGAAGACGGCTTCGAGGTCGTCGCCGAGGCCTCGGACCTCGACGGCGCCCGCCGTTACGTCCGCGGCCACCACCCCGACGTGCTCGTGCTCGATCTGAACATGCCGGGTGGATCCACCCTCGACGGAATCCCGGATATCCGCGCCGAGTTCCCTGAAACGCAGATCGTCGTGCTCACCATGCAGGACGAGCCCGCCTACGCGCGCCACGCTCTGGGCGCAGGCGCACTCGGCTACGTCCTCAAGGAAGCGGCCGAAGCCGAACTGGTCGAGGCCATCCGCCGTGCGGCGGCCGGGGACACCTACCTCAACCCACGCCTCGGCGCCCGCGTCGCCTCGGCGCCCCCACCCGGTCCCCCTGACGGGCTGTCCGAACGCGAGGTGGAAGTCCTCCGGCTGATCGCACTCGGCCATACCAACGGCGAGATTGCCGATCACCTCTATCTGTCGGTGCGCACCGTCGAAACACATCGCGCCCACATCCAACAGAAGCTGCGCCTCGGAACCCGCTCAGAGCTCGTGCGCTACGCCCTCGACCATGGGCTGGTCGAGACCTGATCAGGTTGTCGTTGAGATCCGAAGTGGCGGCCTCGACCTCGACGCATTCACACGCCGATTACAGGCGAGTCGCCGGCGGTGTGCGTAAATGGGCCAATGACCACTGTGATGCAATCCGGCCAGTCGCCGCTGACCGAGTCTGAACGGGACGCGCTGAACACCTGGTGGCGGGCGGCCAACTACCTGTCGGTGGGGCAGATCTACCTGCTCGCCAACCCCCTTCTGAAGGAGCCGCTCCGAGCCGAGCACATCAAGCCGAGGCTGCTCGGCCACTGGGGGACGACCCCGGGCCTCAACTTCATCTACGTGCACATGAACCGGGCGATCAAGTCCCGGGGTCTGAGCGCGATCTACGTGACCGGTCCGGGCCACGGCGGCCCCGGTCTGGTGGCGAGCGCCTATCTCGACGGCACCTACAGCGAGGTGTACCCGCACATCGGACACGACGCGGAGGGACTGCGCCGGCTGTTTCGCCAGTTCTCGTTCCCAGGCGGCATCCCCAGTCACGTGGCGCCGGAGACGCCAGGATCGATCCATGAGGGTGGCGAGCTCGGCTACAGCCTGCTTCATGCATATGGAGCGGTGTTCGACAACCCCGACCTGCTCGCGCTGTGCGTGATCGGAGACGGAGAGGCGGAGACGGGTCCGCTCGCCGGAAGCTGGCACTCGAACAAGTTCCTCAATCCCGCCCGCGACGGCGCCGTGCTGCCGGTCCTGCACCTGAACGGCTACAAGATCGCCAACCCGACCGTCCTGGCGCGGATTCCGGGCGAGGAGCTGCGCACGCTGCTCGAGGGCTACGGGTACGCACCGCGCTTCGTCGAGGGCTCCGAGCCAGAGACCATGCACCAGCTGATGGCGGCGACGCTCGACGAGGTGCTCGACGAGATCGCCGAGATCCAGCGCCGAGCGCGGGGCGAGCACGATTTGACCCGGCCGCGCTGGCCGATGATCGTCCTGCGGACCCCAAAGGGGTGGACGGGGCCCAAGGAGGTCGACGGTCTGCCGGTCGAGGGCACCTGGCGCGCGCATCAGGTACCGCTGGCCGAGGTGCGAACCAACCCTCAGCACCTCGTCCAGCTCGAGGAGTGGATGCGCTCATACCGCCCGGAGGAGCTGTTCGACGAGTCCGGCGCGGTGCGGCCCGAGATCGCTGCGCTCGCGCCCGAGGGCGATCTGCGGATGAGCGCCAACCCGCACACCAACGGCGGGCTGCTCACCCGGGAGCTCGAACTGCCCGACTTCCGCGACTACGCGGTCGACGTGCCCGCCCCGGCCAAGACCTACAGCGAGGCGACGCGCGTGCTGGGCACCTGGCTGCGCGACGTGATCAGGGCCAACCCCGACCGGTTCAGGCTCATGGGTCCCGACGAGACTGCCTCAAACCGCCTCCAGGCCGTGTTCGAGGTGACGAACCGCATGTGGGAGGCCGAGCAACTCCCGACCGACGATCACCTCTCGCCCGACGGTCGCGTGATGGAGGTGCTGTCCGAGCATCTGTGCGAGGGCTGGCTCGAGGGTTATCTGCTGACCGGTCGCCACGGCCTGTTCAACTGCTACGAGGCGTTCATCCACATCATCGACTCGATGTTCAACCAGCACGCCAAGTGGCTCAAGACGACCCGCCACATCCCGTGGCGCCGCCCGCTCCCGTCGCTGAACTACCTGTTGTCAAGCCACGTGTGGCGCCAGGATCACAACGGGTTCTCACACCAGGATCCGGGCTTCATCGATCACGTGGTCAACAAGAAGGCGGAGGTCATCCGGGTGTACCTGCCGCCGGATGCAAACTGTCTGCTGTCGGTGGCCGATCACTGTCTGCGCAGCCGCCATTACGTGAACCTCATCGTCGCCGGCAAGCAGCCGGCGCTCGACTACCTGACGATGCCCCAGGCGATCGCCCACTGCACCCGTGGGATCGGCATCTGGGAATGGGCATCCAACGACCAGGGGCAGGAGCCCGACGTGGTGATGGCGTGCGCCGGCGACATCCCGACGCTCGAGACGCTGGCTGCCACCTCGATCCTGCGCGAACGCGTCCCCGACCTCAAGGTCCGTGTCGTCAACGTCGTCGACTTGATGCGCCTCGAGCCCGACACAGAGCACCCGCACGGGATGTCCGACCACGAGTTCGACGCGCTGTTCACGGCGTCCCGGCCCGTGATCTTCGCGTACCACGGATACCCGCTCCTGATCCACCGGCTCACCTACCGCCGGACCAACCACCACAACCTCCACGTTCGCGGATACAAGGAGGAGGGCACCACAACCACACCGTTTGACATGGTGATGCTCAACGACCTTGACCGTTTCCACCTGGTGATGGACGTGATCGACCGAGTCCCGGGAATGGGTGAACGCTGCGCCCACCTACGGCAGGACATGGTCGATGCCCGGCTGCGGGCCCGTGCCTACACCCGAGAGGTCGGGGACGACATCCCCGAGGTTCGAGACTGGACCTGGACGGGCGGGACCGAATCCTCCGCGTAGCAGCACAACGTGCGCGTGCTCGTCGTAAACGCCGGCTCGAGCAGCCTCAAGCTCGGTCTGATCGGAGACGACCAGGCCACCCTGGCGGAGCGAGAACTGGCGGCGCCGAAGGCGACGGTCGACGCCGCGGAGCTGGACCACGCGCTCGCGGGGGATCTCGGCCAGGCCGACGCGGTCGGGCATCGGATCGTCCACGGCGGAGAACAATTCCGTGATGCGGTGTTGGTCGACGCGGAGGTAGAGGGGAAGCTGCGGGACCTCGTGGCGCTCGCCCCGCTGCACCAGCCGAAGTCGCTCGCCGCGCTCGATGCCGTTTCGCGGGCGCTGCCCGGGGTGCCGGCCGTCGCCTGCTTCGACACCGCCTTCCACGCCACGCTCCCGCCGGCGGCGTACACCTACGCACTCCCGGCCGGCTGGCGCGAGCGGTGGGGCGTGCGCCGATTTGGATTCCATGGCCTCTCGCACGCGTGGATCGCCCGGCGTGCTCCGGAGCTGCTCGGCCGCGACGCGGCGGATTTGCGAATCGTCAGCTGCCATCTCGGCGCCGGCGCGTCACTGTGCGCGATCGCCGGTGGCCGATCGGTCGACACGACCATGGGCTTCACCCCGCTCGAGGGGCTGGTGATGGCCACCCGCTCAGGGAGCGTCGATCCCGGCCTGCTCTTGTGGCTGATGGAGCAGACCGGGATGAAAGAACTCGAGCTCGCCCGCGCGCTCGAGCACGAGTCCGGCCTGGAGGGACTGGCCGGCACCGCCGACATGCGCGAGGTCATCGCGCGGGCTGGTGCGCATGACCGCTCCGCGCAGCTTGGGCTCGACGTTTACGTGCACCGGCTGCGCGCCGGAATCGGAGCGATGGCGGCGGCGCTCGGTGGCATCGACGGACTTGCCTTCACCGGCGGCGTGGGCGAGCGCTCGGCCGAGGTCCGGGCGTCGACCGCCGCCGGGTTGTCGTTCCTTGGTGTCGAGGTGGACGATCTGCTGAATGGCGCCGCGGACGGCGACGCCGAGATCACCGCCTCGCGCGCGCACACGCGAACTCTCGTCATCCGCGCACGCGAGGACCTGGAGATCGCGAACCAGGTTCGGACCGTGCTGGCCCGCCGTTCGAGCTAAACCCTTGCCGGGATCGACGCTCCGACTCGCTCGGCGAGCTCGACCAGCCGGGTCGAATAGCCCCACTCGTTGTCGTACCACGCCACGACCTTCACCTGGGTACCGTCGATGACCGACGTCAGCCCAGCGTCGAAGATCGAGGAGTAGGAGGAGCCCACGATGTCCGAGGACACAATCGGATCCTCGGTGTAGGACAGGATCCCCTGCAAAGGACCCTCGTCGGCGGCCCTCGCGAACGCGGCGTTGATCTCGGCCCGGTTGGTCAGGCGGTCGGTCTCGATCGTGAGGTCGACGAGTGAGCCGGTGGGCGTCGGCACGCGCACGGCGAAGCCGTTCAGGCGCCCTTCGAGCTCTGGGATTACCAACCCCAGGGCCTTAGCCGCCCCGGTGGACGTAGGGATGATGTTGAGCGCGGCCGCCCGCGCCCGCCGAAGGTCGCTGTGCGGCCCGTCGAGCAGATGCTGGTCGGAGGTGTAGGCGTGAACGGTGGTCATCAGCCCGTGGCGGATCCCCACCGTTTGGTGCAGCACCTTGGCGACCGGCGCCAGGCAGTTGGTGGTGCAGGAGGCATTGGAGATGATGTCGTGGCGCTCGGGGTCGTAGACCTCGTCGAAGTTCACCCCGAGCACGACGGTCGCGTCGGGCGGTTCGCTGCCCTTGGTCGGAGCCGAGATGATGACCTTGCGAGCGCCCGCGGCGAGATGCTGCTCGGCGGCGGCGCGGGTGCGGAAGTGGCCGGTCGACTCGATCACTATGTCGACACCGAGGTCCCCCCAAGGCAGCGCCGCCGGATCGGACTCGGCCAGCGCCCGGATCTCGGTGTCCCTGACCGCGATGCCACCGTTCTGGACCGAGACGAGCCCAGGGAACCGGCCGAACACCGAGTCATACTCGAGCAGGTGGGCGAGCGTCGGCGGATCGACCAGGTCGTTGATCGCGACGATCTCGATTTCGGCGTCGTTCTCGTAGGCCGCGCGCAGGGCGCAGCGGCCGACGCGGCCGAAACCGTTGATGGCAACACGTACCGGCATGGCTACCTCATTTCCTGGCGGGGGTGGTCCGAGCGTCTGGTTCTGCTCCGAACCTACGCCCTGCCACCGCCATGGAAATCGGGGCGAGCATACGATTGAGGTACGTATTTCCTACGGGTACGCATGGCCGCCTAGCGGAGTACGTTCTTTCGCCGTGAGCCAGATCGCAAGCGTCCACGGACGTCAGATCTTTGACAGCCGCGGGAATCCCACCATCGAGGTGGATCTTCGCCTGCGCTCCGGGGCGTTCGGGCGAGCGGCTGTGCCGTCCGGCGCGTCCACCGGCGAGCACGAGGCTGTGGAGCTGCGCGACGGAGGCGCGGCTTACGGCGGCAAGTCGGTCCTGAAGGCGATCGCGCACGTCAACGGCGAGATCACCGATGCCGTCAGGGGCCTCGACGCGGCCGACCAGGCCGGGCTCGATCGCGCGCTGATCGCGCTCGACGGCACCGATAACAAGTCTCGTCTGGGCGCCAACGCGATCCTCGGCGTTTCGCTGGCGGCCGCCCGCGCGCAGGCCGCGGAGCTCGCGCAGCCGCTGTGGCGCTATCTGGCTGCCGACGGCGACCCGCTGCTGCCGATGCCGATGCTGAACGTGCTCAATGGAGGCGTCCACGCGGACAACCCAGTCGACTTCCAGGAGTACATGATCGTCCCCGTCGGCGCCGAGTCGTTCGCCGAGGCGATGCAAATCGCCACCGAGACGTATCAGCAGCTGAAGCGCACGATCCACTCGCGCGGACTCGCCACCGGCGTCGGCGACGAGGGTGGCTTCGCGCCCAACCTGAGCTCCAACGACGCCCCGCTCGAGCTGCTGACCGCGGCGATCGAAGCCGCCGGCTATGAGCCGGGACGGCAGGTGGCGATCGCGCTCGATCCTGCCAGCAGCGAGTTCTTCTCGGATGGCGCCTACCGCCTCACCGGCGAGGGACGCACGCTGACCTCGAACGAGATGGTCGATTACTGGGAGCGGCTGTGCGGCCGGTATCCGATCGTGTTGCTCGAGGACGGGATGGCCGAGGACGATTGGGAGGGCTGGAAGACCCTGACCGACCGCCTCGGACCGAGGCTAGAGCTGGTCGGGGACGACGTCTTCGTCACCAACCCGGCGATCCTGCGCCGCGGGATCGATGCCGGCATCGCCAACTCGATCCTGATCAAGCTCAACCAGATCGGCACCCTCACCGAGACGCTCAAGACGATCGCGCTCGCCCACGAGGCCGGCTACCGAGCCGTAGTGTCCCACCGCTCGGGCGAGACCGAGGACACGACGATCGCCGACCTGGTCGTCGCCACCGGAGTGGGCCAGATCAAGACCGGCGCGCCGGCACGGTCAGAACGCGTGGCCAAGTACAACCAGCTTCTGCGGATCGAAGAGGAGCTCGGCGACGCCTCACGCTTCGCGGGTCGGGAAGCTATCGAGCAGCGTCCCGCGCAGCCCCGTCCTCCGATTCGCGCGTAACGCATCCGGCTCGCGCCGGCTACGCGTCCAGCGACGGCATCGGGGCCGGCGGCTCGACGGTCTCCACGCGGACTCGAGCGTCCACGATGACCGCTCGATCAGAGGTCAAGATGAGTGGGTTGCAGTCGAGCTCGACGATCTCCGGATGGGCCTCGACCATCGCGCTCACGCGCAGCAGGACGTCCTCGATTGCGGCCACGTCGCAGGGTGGAGCACCTCGGTAGCCGTCGAGGAGCGGAAACGTCTTCAGCGAGCGGACCATCTCGCGAGCGTCAACGTCGGTAAGCGGCGTGATGCGCACCGCCACATCCTGGATCAGTTCGGCCGTCATCCCCCCGGCGCCACAGGCCAGCACCGGTCCGAAGCTGTGGTCGTGGACCACGCCGACGATCAGCTCCACCCCCGCCGGCGCCATCGGCTGGACGACCAGCCCGTCGAGCGTGTAGCCGGCGCGCGTGACCGCGGCCTTGATGTCCGCCGCCGCGGCGCGCACTTCCTGCGCGCCTCGGAGGCCGAGACGGACCCCGCCGGCATCCGTCTTGTGCAACAGCCCCGCGGCATTGGCTTTCAGCGCCACCGCCGTACCCAGCTCCGCGGCGGCCGCCACTGCCTGTGCCCCGTTACTCACGACACGCGTCTGGATCAGTGGGAGGCCGTAGCACTCGAGTAGCTGGGCCACACAGCCCGGTGACAGCCATCGCGAGCCGCTCGCCAGCTCACGGCTGATGATCGCCGCCGCCTCCACCCCCCGTGCGGCCGGAAACTCGCGAACCCGGCCCGCGTCGCGGGCACGCCACCGACCGTGATTGATCGCGAGCGCCATCGCCCGGGCGGCCTGCTCGGGAAATTGGTAGCAGGGCACCCGCACCCGCTCGGACCGCAACTCGGGGGGGTTTCCCTGATTGATCATCATCACCGCCGAGATCGTCACGTCCGGGTTGCGCTCGGCGACACGACGAATCGCGGTGGCAACGTCGCCAGCTTGAGTCACGAGCGGCGGAACGAAGATCGCGATGATCGCATCGCAGGCGTCGGCGTCGATCAGCGTCTGGAGCGTGCGCCGGTAATCCTCGGGCGACCCGCTGGCGATCACATCAACTGGATTGCCGAGCGCTGCGTCCGGTGGCAGGAACTCAGCCAGCCGCGCTCGCACGCCCCCGGAAAGCTCCGCGACCTCCACCCCTTGAGCCTGCAACGCGTCGGCACACAGGATTCCGGGGCCTCCGCCGTTGGTTACGATCGCGACCCGATCGCCGCGCGGGACCGGCTGTGCGGACAAGAGCGCGGCGACGTCGAAGAGCTCGTGCATAGTGTCGGTGCGAATCACGCCCGCCTGCTCGAACAGAGCATCGACGGTGACGTCGGAGGCCGACAGCAAAGCTCCGGTGTGCGACGAGGTCGCGCGAGCCCCAGCCGCCGAGCGGCCGCTCTTGACGGCCAGGATCGGCTTGCGTGCCGCGATGCGCCGGGCGAGCCGCGAGAACCTTCGAGGATTGCCGAACGACTCGAGGTACAGGAGCGCGAGGTCGGTGCCTGGATCCTCGTCCCAGTACTGGAGAAAGTCGTTGCCCGACAGGTCGGCCTTGTTCCCCACCGAGACGAACGACGACAGGCCGACCCCAAGCTCAGCGGTGGCCTCGATGATCGCGATGCCGAGTCCACCGCTCTGGGACATGAAGCCAACGTTCCCAGCGACCGCGGCCGGCGGCGCGAACGTCGCGTTGAGTCGCACGTCTGGGGCGGTGTTCAGCGCTCCAAGGCAGTTGGGCCCCACGAGCCGGATCCCGGCGCCGCGGCACACCTCCACCAGCTCGCGCTGGCGCGCGGCGCCCTCCGGGCCGGATTCGGCAAAGCCGGCGGAGATGACCACAAGCGCGCGCACGCCAACCGCGGCGCAGTCGCGCGCGACGGCGACCACGCTCTCGGCTGGCACGGCGACGACGGCCAGCTCGACCGGCCCGGGGATGTCCCTAACCGAGCCGTAGGCCTGGAATGACTGGACCGCGTCGGCTTGCGGGTTCACGGGATATACGGGGCCGGCGAACCCGCCGGTGATCAGGTTGTGCAGGAGTTCGCCGCCGATTGTCCCCCGTCGCCGCGAGGCGCCGATCACCGCAACGGACTCGGGCGCCAACACGCTGCGCACGGCCGCGATCGCCGCGGTGCGCTCGCGTTCCTCGAACCGCTCGATTGCGGCCGGCGACAGCGACGTCGGCAGCTCGAGGTCAAGGACATCGGGCCGCGATCGAACCTCCACCGGAAACCCACTCTCGCGGAAGACCTCGACCATGCGATGGTTGTAGGGCAGGACCTCGGCCACAAAGGTCGTGATGCCGTGCTGCTGTGCGACCTCGGCCAGGTGGGCGAGCAGGATGGTGGCGATGCCGCGCCCCTGCCACGCGTCGGTCACGAGAAAGGCAACTTCGGCGCGATTGGCGTCGATCCTTACGTACACGGCGTGTGCCACGATCGCCGTTGGGCTGCCGCTCTCGACCACCAGGCCGAAGCGGTCCGCGTAATCCACGTCGACCGCCCACCTGGTTGTCCAGTTGATGTTGGGGGCGCCGAAGAAGCGGAAGCCGATCGACTCGGGCGAGACGGCCTCGAGAAAGTCGCGGATGGCCGGCCCGTCGTCCGCCCGCACGGGACGCACGTGCACGGTAGTGCCGTCCCGCAGGACGACGTCGGCCTCTCGGTCCGCCGGATACCTCGGCGAAACGGGGACGGCGCTCACCACGCCCGGTTCACCGTCAGCTGCCCGCATGAGCGGTAGTTTCGCGGAGGATCCGGCAAGGAAGCATCGGGACTGCACCCCGCGGCCCCCTCGGAGAACTACGGATGTCGGCGTGCGATCGGACGGACACCCTTGGGAGCGGCCATGATCTTGATCGGTTACGACCGTTCACTCGACGCGAAGGAGGCGATCGAACGCGCCGGCGAGTCGAGCGCGCAGTGACCGGCACCATCGATCTGCACTGCCACTTGCTGCCGGGGCTCGACGACGGGGCCCGGGATGTGGCGGACGCCGTGGCTATGGCGCGGCAGGCACAGACCGACGGAGTCTGTGCGATCTGCACCACGCCTCATATCCGGGCCGACCATGCCGTGGTCATCGACGAACTTGCACAGCGGCGCAGGCGGCTTTCGGCGTCGTTGCGGGCCGCCCGTTGCCGGGTGCGGGTGCTGCCGGGGGGCGAGGTTGCCGCCACCATGGTCGATTCCCTCGAGGACCGTCAACTGGTCGCAGTCGCCCTGGGCGGGTCGGGTCGCTGGATCCTGCTCGAGCCGCCTCCGGGGCCGCTCGACGGCCGCCTTCAAGATGCGGTCGACGCGCTGCACGCCCGCGGGTTCCGCGCGCTCATCGCCCATCCGGAGCGACACGGAGGCCCGGATCTGATCACGCGCCTGGCGCAACTGATCGCGCGGGGGGCTCTGGTGCAGGCAACCGCCGACTACTTCACCGACCCGCGCACCAGACCGACCATGCTCCAGCTCGCGCAAGCGGGGGTCATCCACGTGCTGGGCAGCGACTCGCACTCCTCCCGCGCCGGCCGGCCCGTCGTGCTCTCCCGCGCGCTCGAAGCCCTGCACGCGGTCGATTCGCTCGGCGGCCACCTTGCCTGGGTGGCCCGCACCGCGCCTTACGCGATCGTGCGCGGGGAGGATCCGATCTGTCCGTTCAGCCCACGCCCGGTTTGCTCCCCTGCCGGGTAGGGGCGCATCATGACCTGACGAACCATCTCCTCCACGACCTCGCGCTTGCCCGTTCCGAGACCGTGGCGCAGGAAGTTCGCCGACCCTGCCGCCGCGCCGAGCCGGACGGTATCGGGCAAAGAGAGCCCCTGCGCCCAGCCGGCGGCGATCGCGCCCATCATCGCGTCGCCGCAGCCCTCACGGAATCCGTACGGCAGCGGCCGGGGCACGACCTCGAACGGCTCGCCGGCGCGTGGCAGCACCAGGATGGGCCGCTCGGCGCGGGTGACCGTCACGGCGCCGGCACCGGCGGCCTGTAAGCGGCGCGCGGCGTCGAGCATGCGGTGACCATCGACCGGGCCACAGACGTACTGGGCCAGTTCCCAGTCGTTCAGCTTCACCAAGTCCGGACCGTGAGGGAGCGTGCGCTCCAGGCGAGGACTCGATAGGTCGACGAGTACGGGGATGCCCGCGGCACGCACGTCGGCTACAAGGGTCTCGTACACGTAGTCCGGAAGTCCCTCGGCGGGGAACGGATTGCAGAGCACGAGGACGGCGCTTTCGAACGCAGCGGCGCACGTCGCGGCGACCAGGTCGTCCACCTCGTGCCGGCTCAGGGCGGGTCTTGCCGCCGTCGCCAGCACCTGGCGCTGTCCGGCCCGGCGATCCGTGACGTAGCTACCGGTGACCCCGGCGGTGGGCACGAGTCGCCGCTCGCCCGTGAGCGCCTCCAGCAGCGGAAGCAGCACCGCACCGGTCTCGCCGCCCAAGCAGCCGCACATGATCGGCCACGCCCCCAGCTCGCCTGCCATTCGCGCAACCCATACGCCCTGACCAGCTGGATGGACGTGCACTTCGTCGACCGCACCGGTGCGCTCGATCGTGATGCTGAGCAGCGGATCTGGTCCGAAGACTGTGACGGTAGGTCGGTCGGCTGGATTAGCCATGGCAAGGGCAACGGTTGATCATCACCGGACACCCGGCATCCGGAGAAATCCGCACTCACCCAGCGGACTCGCTGCCGCCACCCGTCGGACTTGCTGCGACGACGAGACGACGGCAGCGGCGTACGGTCCCTGCCGTACCCGAAACCACAACCGTGACCACAAGATGACCATCCATCCAAAGAAGCAGAAGGATCTGATGCTGGCCCCCGTCGCGGTGGAGATCGACCGCAACCTCGAGCGGATGCGCGATTGCCCGCCCCGCGACGTGGAGGCCGAGCTCGAGCTGGAGCTCGACCGGCCGGCGATGTGCGATGCGCGCGAGGAGCGGGCCGAACTTGTGCTCCGTCAGGCGCTGCGCAACGTCGACCTGCACGGCTGGAGCGCCGAGATCACGTCGGACGGAGCCCGTTTACGTCTCGACGGCGGCTCGGTGTCTTTGAATCTCGGCCTCAGCCCCGGCATCACCGGTTACATCCAGAACGGCGTGTCTGACTGATCGCTTTCTGGCGCTCCAGGGCGGCAGCCACAATCGGCACCACGTCGCCGGCATTGGGCGCGACCCGAATGCTGGCGAGGTCGTGCGCATCGATTCGGCGGTCGGCCAGCGCCCTGGTTCTCAGCCAATCGAGCAGCCCGTCCCACTCGCCCTCGCCGACCAGGATCACCGGGAAGTGCTCGATGGTCGCGGTCTGGATGAGTGTCAGCGACTCGAACAGCTCATCGAGCGTGCCGAACCCGCCCGGGCAGATCACGAACGCGCACGCGTAGCGGACGAACATCACCTTGCGGGCGAAGAAGTGCCGGAAGCGAAGCCGGAGGTCGAGGTAATCGTTGAACTCCTGCTCGCGCGGAAGCTCGATGTTGCACCCGACCGACAGCGCGCCTGCATCTCGGGCGCCGCGATTGGCCGCCTCCATCAGACCGCCGCCGCCTCCCGTGATCACCGCGTAGCCGGCCCGTCCGAGCTCGCGGCCCACCTGGCGCACGAGCGCGTAGTAAGGATGCTCGCGCGGCGTCCGCGCCGAGCCGAAGACCGTCACCGCAGGTCCAATCTCGGCCAGTCGATCGAAGCCGCCGGCGAACTCGGTGGCGATCTCCCGAATCCGCTCGGCGTCGGCAGACCGCATCGCGGGCGGCTCGTCGCCTAGCCACAGCAGCAGGTCCTGGTCGAAGGTCGGTGTGGGGTCGCTCAGAGCGTTCAGAAGTGTCCTACGCGCGCCGCCAAGCGTGCTAGGTGACGAGCGTCGGCCGCTGTCACGCCGTCCCGTTGCGAGCCGGCACGGCCAACACCGGGCACGGCGCAATGTGCAGCAGCCTCTGGGTGACGCTTCCGAGCAGCAGTCCGCCCAGGACGGTACGTCCCCGGGTGCCGACCACGATCAGATCCGCCCCCTCGCGCGTGGCGAGGTCGGCGATCACGTGCGCCGCGCCGCCGACCTTGCTCCTGTCCATCGCGAGCGTGGCGTGCACCCCGTCAGCTGAGAGCTCGGAGACCTGGCGCTGGATCTTCTCCTCAACCTGCTCCTCGTTGGCGTAGACGGGAAGGCTGCCACCGCCCTTGCCGGGCAGCGTGAACTCCTCGCAATAGACGACGACCAGCGGCGCGCCGGACTCACCCGCCAGGGTTCTGGCCAGCGGCAGGGCCTCATCGGCATAGCTCGATCCGTCGGTCGCCCAGATCACCTTCTTGAACACGTCTCATCCTCCTCTCGGCAGTATCGGGCGTAGTCTCGCCTCAGGCCTCGCCCCAGGCAAGCACGCCAATGATGTCGAGCGTCGACAGGACGCCGATGGGCCGTCGCGTCTCGGGATCGAGGACGACGACGTGGCTGACCCCCTGCTCGAGCATCGTCTCGCCGGCCTGGCGCAGGGGCATCGTGGATCGGACGCTGATCACGGGCTCGAGCGCCAGCGTTCTGGCGGTCTGATCGGAGCCTAGGCCGATGGCCGCTCGCGTCAGGTCCAGATCGGAGATGAGTCCCCATACCAGAGAACCACCATCCACGCCTTGTGAGCTCGCCGTCACCACAATGGAGTGCACGTGGTGAGTCGCCATCAGTCGAGCGACGTCGGTCAGGCTCGCGTCGGGGTCGCAGGACACGATCCCGGGATGCATCGCGTCGGCGACCGTCGCGTGCCTGAGCGAAGGCATCAGATAGCTGCCATGGAAGGTCGGAATGGCGGTGTCGGGCATGATGAGCTCCTCGAAATTGGCTGACTCCACGCTAAGCCGAGGGCGGCCGCCGGAAATCCGCCGCCGGCCGAACCGCGATTGCGGGTTTTCCACATCCCCTCGGGTGCGCGCGCGGTTTAGAGTGGCCGGCGGGGATGGCTCCGGAGCACGTCATCGAACGGAGCGACTTCGACCGGCTGTTCGAATCGCTGGCCGAGCGCGGCTACACGACCGTCGGACCCACGATTCGTGACCAGGCAATCGTCTACGACGAGATCCGCTGCACGGCCGATCTGCCGATCGGGTGGACCGACGAGCAGGACGGGGGCCGTTACCGACTGCATCGGCGCGATGACGAGGCCCTGTTCGGGTACGCGGTCGGCCCGCAATCGTGGAAGAAATACCAGCTCCCATCCGAGACGAAGCTGTGGCAGGCGCGTGTGGACGATCGCGGGGAGCTCGTCGAGGTCACCGAGCCCGCACGAGTGGCGAAGCCATACGCGTTTTTCGGAGTGCGCTCGTGTGAGCTGCACGCGATGGCGATCCTCGGCCGAGTTCTGCTCGGCGGCTCGCATCCCGATCCGGCGGATCGCGCGCGCATCGCCGGCGCCTTCATCGTCGCCGTTCAGTGCGCACAAGCCGGGGGGACCTGCTTCTGCGTATCGATGAACACCGGACCGGTGGCCGACCGCGGGTTCGATCTGGCCCTGACCGAGGTGATCGAGGACGGACGCCACTACTTCGGCGTCGAGGTCGGATCCGAGCGGGGCGCCGACGTGTTGGCGGAGATCCCGCACACGTCGGCGGCGGAGCGAGAACGCGATGTCTGCACCGCTGTCCACGAGCGGACGGCCATGCAGATGGGCCGCGCGCTCGACACCGAGGGGATCAAAGAGCTGCTGTACCGGAACTACGAGCACCCGCGGTGGGCCGAGGTCGCGGAGCGCTGCCTGACCTGTGGCAACTGCACGATGGTGTGCCCGACGTGCTTCTGCACCACGGTGGAGGACGTCACCGATCTGGCCGGTGAGCACGTCGAGCGCCAGCAGCGGTGGGACTCGTGCTTCACCGTCGACTACTCCCAGCTCCACGGCGGCGCGGCGCGCGGATCGCCGCGCTCCCGTTATCGGCAATGGATGACCCACAAGCTGGCGACCTGGTGGGATCAGTTCGACACCTCGGGCTGCGTCGGCTGCGGGCGCTGCATCACCTGGTGTCCGGTTGGGATCGACATCACCGAGGAAGCGGCGGCGATTCGGATGAGCGAGAAGCAACCCGGTGCAGACGATTGACGCGCTGATCGCCGACGCGCCGGTGTTTGAGGGCCTGCGCTCCGAGCAGCTCGCACTCCTCGCAGGCTGCGCCCACAACGAGCACGTGCTCGCCGACACGATGCTTCTCCGCGAAGGCGAGCCCGCCGAGCACTTCTTCTTGATC
This sequence comes from Solirubrobacteraceae bacterium, assembly GCA_035504535.1. Classification (GTDB taxonomy): domain Bacteria; phylum Actinomycetota; class Thermoleophilia; order Solirubrobacterales; family Solirubrobacteraceae; genus Palsa-465. Next base: position 139,353 of record DATJRS010000070.1, read on the forward strand.
CGGCGAGGTTCGGTCGCGCTCGAGGTGCATGCGCCCGGACGAGGCACGCTGGTGATCGAGACGCTGCATGCCGGCGATGCGGTCGGCTTATCGTGGCTGTTCGCGCCGTATCGCTGGCAGCTCGACGCGCGCGCCGTCGGGCCTTGCGAACTCGTGGTGTTCGACGGCGCGTGCCTGCGCGGTAAGTGCGAGGAGGATCACGAGCTCGGCTACCAGCTCATGCGCAGGTTTGTGGCCAACGTGATCTCCCGGCTTCAGGCCACGCGGCTTCAGCTGCTCGACGTGTACGGCCATGCTTGAGGCGAGCCGGGAGCCCGTGGTGTCGGGCCCGGGTCCAATGCTTCCCGAGCCGTTCGCGGTCGTGAACAGTCGTCAGGAGACCGTCGACACCTGGACGCTCGAACTGGAGGCGCGCTCGGGGCGGCCGTTCCCGTTCGCCCCCGGCCAGTTCACGATGCTCTCGGCGGCCGGCTGTGGCGAGGTCCCGATCTCGATCTCCGGTGATCCTGACCGGCCGGGGCGGCTCGTCCACACCGTGCGCGCCGTCGGGCTGGCCACGGCCGCGATCTGCACCGCCGAACCCGGGCGGACGCTCGGTGTCCGGGGCCCCTTTGGCGAGCCCTGGCCCGTCGAGCCGGCCGAGGGCGCCGACGTCGTGATCGCGGCCGGCGGAATCGGGCTGGCTCCGCTGAGGCCGGCCATCCTGCGCCTTCTCGCGCGACGTGAGCACTACGGTCGGCTCGTCCTGCTGTACGGGGCGAGAAGTCCCGACCAATTGCTGTACCCCGATGAGCTCGACGCATGGCAGAGCCGCGGCCTCGAGGTATGGGTCACTGTGGACAGCGCCGGGCCGGAATGGCTCGGACACGTCGGGGTCGTTACCCGGCTGGCTCGGCGGGCTCGACTCGACGGGGTGGGCTGGGTGGCCATGTCCTGCGGACCCGAGGTGATGATGCGATTCACCGTGGCTGCACTGCGCGCGGCCGGGGTCGGCGAGGACCGGATCTTTGCCTCGATGGAGCGCAACATGCAGTGCGGGATCGGCCACTGCGGCCATTGCCAGCTCGGCCCGTCGCTGGTATGCAGGGACGGGCCGGTGTACCGCTGGTCCGAGCTCGAACCGTGGCTGACCATCCGGGAGCTCTGATGGACAGGGCCGGCAAGCAGACCCTCGCGGTGTGGAAGTTCGCCTCCTGCGACGGGTGCCAGCTCAGCGTGCTCGACCTCGAGGATGAGCTGCTCGCGCTGGCCGAGCACCTCACGATCGCCTACTTCATCGAGGCGTCCAGCGCGTCGGTCGCGGGCCCCTACGACGTCTCGCTGGTCGAGGGCTCGATCACCACGCTGCACGACGCCGAGCGGATCCGAGAGATCCGGGCGAGCTCCCGCGCGCTGATCACGATCGGAGCGTGTGCGACCGCCGGCGGGATTCAGGCACTGCGCAACTTCGCCGACGTCGACGAATTCACCCGGGTCGTTTACGCCTCCCCCGATTACATCTCAACGCTGGCGACGTCGACCCCAATCAGCGCCCACGTGGCCGTCGACTTCGAGCTGCGCGGATGCCCGATCAACAAGCGCCAGCTGCTCGAGGTGATCGCCGCTCATCTGAACCGGCGACGCCCGCGGGTGCGCGCACACAGCGTGTGCGTCGAGTGCAAGCGCCGCGGGACGGTCTGCGTGATGGTCGCCCACGGCACGCCCTGTCTGGGCCCGGTAACGCATGCCGGCTGCGGCGCGATCTGCCCGGCCTATCACCGCGGGTGCTACGGGTGCTACGGCCCCAAGGAGACGCCGAACCCGGGGTCGCTGGACACGTGGTCCGGCCTGGAGGATGCCGACCTGGTCCGGGTCTACAGGACTTTCAACGCCGCCGCCCCGGACTTCCGGAAGGCAAGCGAGGCCCATGAGCGCTAGAGGGACCCGAACGATCCGCACCGACTACCTGGCCCGGATCGAGGGAGAGGGCGCGCTGTACGTGCGGCTGGAGGGCGGCGAGGTGCGGGAGGTCAAGCTGCGCATCTACGAGCCGCCGCGCTTCTTCGAGGCGTTCCTGCGCGGCCGGGCATTCACCGAAGCTCCCGACCTCACCGCGAGGATCTGCGGCATCTGCCCCGTGGCCTACCAAATGAGTGCGGTGAAGGCGATGGAGGACGCGTGCGGGGTGACTATCGACCAGGGCCCGATCCGTGACTTGCGCCGCCTGCTCTACTGCGGCGAGTGGATCGAGAGCCACAGCCTGCACGTCTACATGCTCCATGCCCCCGATTTCCTTGGCTATCCAGGAGCAATCGAGATGGCGCGCGACCATCGCGAGATCGTCGAACAGGGCCTTCAGATGAAGAAGGCCGGCAACGCGGTGATGGCCCTGATCGGCGGGCGTGAAGTTCATCCGATCAACGTGCGCGTCGGCGGGTTCTACCGGGTCCCGACTCGCGCCGAGCTGCGCGCCCTGACGGAGCCGCTGGAGCGCGCCCGACAGACCGCGCTCGAGACGGTGCGCTGGACGTCCACCCTGTCCATCCCGGACGTCGAGCTCGAGCCCGAGCACGTCGCACTGTTCGATCCCGACGCCTATCCGATCGACCATGGACGAATCGCGTCAGACCGCGGTCTAGACGTTGCACCGGCGCAGTTCGACGAGTACTTCGTCGAGGAGCACGTCGAGCACTCGAACGCGCTCCACGCCCGGCTCCGTGAGCGTGGCTCCTACCTCACGGGTCCGCTTGCCCGCTACAGCCTGGCGTCAGGCGCCCTGCGTCCGGTGGCGCAAGCGGCGGCGCAGGCCGCCGGGCTCGGCGCCACCTGCCGCAACCCGTTCCAGAGCATCGTCGTTCGCGCTGTCGAACTCGTCGAGGCCGCGGACGAGGCGCTCTCCCTGATCGAGGCCTACGAGCCACCGGACGCGCCCGCGGTGCAAGTCACGCCTCGCCCCGGAGTCGGCCATGGGGCGACCGAGGCTCCACGCGGCCTCCTCTACCACCGGTACGAGCTCGACGAGCACGGGACCATCCTCGACGCCCGCATCGTCCCCCCCACCTCACAGAACCAGCGCGCGATCGAGGAGGACCTGCGCGCGGTCGTCGAACGCCACCACGAGCTCTCCGATGAGCAGCTGACGCGCCGCTGTGAGCAGGCCATCCGCAATCACGACCCATGCATCTCGTGCGCCACCCACTTCCTCGAGCTCACCGTCGATCGTGAGTGACGAGGACCGGAGGCCGATCGCCGTGATCGGGGTCGGCAACGAATTCCGTGGAGATGACGCCGCCGGTCTCGCGGTGGCGCGCGCAGTCCGTGCACAGGTCGCTCGCGCGGAGCCTGGCACCGTCACGATCCGCGAGTGCGGCGGAGATCCCGCCCGTCTGCTCGAGTCCTGGCTCGGGCACGATGCAGTATTCGTCGCGGACGCGATGCGCTCGGGCGCGGCGCCCGGGACCATCCGTCGCGTCGACGTCGGGCAGGACACGCCGCCGCGACGGCATGGCCAGAGCTCCTCGACGCACGGCATCGGACTCGAGGAGACGATTGAGCTGGCTCGCGGGCTCGATCGCCTACCGCCGGCGCTCATCGTCTACGCCATCGAGGGCGCTCGGTTCGGCACCGGCACCGGCCTCTCCGCCGAAGTCGAGGCGGCGGTCCCGAGGCTGGCGGAGATCGTGCTGGCCGAGTGTCGCGCGCTGCGGGGCCGTCCCGGCGGGTCTAAGTAGTTCTCCACGACACGGAGCGCGACCATTCCGGATGGCCGGTTCGGTGCCCCCTGGGACAGTGGGGAGGTGTTCGTCCCACGCTTGAGGAGCACCCCATGACCACGTCAGCCCACGCCACGACATTCGCGGGGGCCGACCCTCCCACCTCGGACCCGCGGGCAATCGCTCGGATCGCCGCGGGCATCGACGGCTTCTCAGAAGGACGAGACGCCGCCGCGCTCGGACGCGTGCTGGCGCAGGCCGCGGGCGCCGACTTGATGCTCGTCGCGGTCCATTCCGCAGGATTACTGCCCGTGGGCCCGGAGCTCAGCTACAGAAGCCTGCGCCGTCACGCGGAGCGAACCCTCCAGGAGGTCCGTGCGTCGGACGCTCCCGGCTCGCGGACGGCAACGGCGAGCGACTTCTCGGTGCCGCGCGCGCTGCTCCGTGTCGCCCGGCGTCACCACTGCGACCTCTTGGTGGTGGGTTCGACTCGCGAGGGACCGGCAGGCCGGGTCCAGATCGGCAACCGAACCCGTCAGCTCCTCGGACAGTTCAAGTGCGCCCTTGCCGTGGCGCCTCGCGGCCTGCATGCCGCCCCTCCGCGTCTGCGACGGATCGGGGTCGGCTATGACGGCGGCCCTGAGTCAGACGCCGCGCTGGCGCTCGCCGCCTCGATCGCCGTTGGCGCGGGTGCCGAAATTCGGCTCCAGGCGGTCGTTGACGACCGGCCGCCTCCATTTGCCTGGTCGGGTCTGAGCCGAACCCTCGCCGCCGACTGGAATGAAGTCATGAAGGACGAGGCCGACCAGATCCACGAGCAGGCCACGGCCGCCGCGGCGGAGACGCCCGCGCAGGTCGATGTCGCGGTCGCGCGGGGTCGCCCGTCTGACCGGCTGCTGGAGTTGTCCGAGGCGGTCGACCTCCTGGTCATCGGCTCCCGCCGCTGGGGACCCACCAAGCGACTGTTGCTCGGGAGCACCGGCGAAGCGCTCATGCACGGCGCGTCCTGCCCGGTGCTGGCCGCACCCAGACCCTCGCACGGCTGACGCGCGCACCCGGCGGGGTGCTCTCTCTCCCGCTGCAGCTCACATCAGTAATTGCCCACAGTGCTTGACGCGCTCCCCCGGATGCGGCCGTCTCGGCCACCCAAGACCATCGCCCCATGGCGCTGTTCGGCAACTCCCGTTGGGTGGGGAGTTCGGAGACGGCCTCATGAGCGCGCGCCGCGCGGGCCGGCCGCGACAAGCAGCACGGCCGGCCCATGGCGCGATAGATGAATCAGGTGGCGGTCGGCGTGATCTTGACCGGCTCCTTCTTCACCTCCTTGGGCAGCGGAATGGCCACTTCGATGACGCCATCGTGGGTCTTTGCCTTGATCTTCTTGGCATCGACGCCGGCGGGCAGCGCCATCGAGCGCATGAAGGACCCGTAGCGGCGCTCACGCCGCACGTAGTTCTCGTCCTTCTGCTCCTTGCTTTCCCGATGCTCGCCCGAGACCGTGAGGATGTCGTCCTCGACCTCGATCTTGACCTCCTCGGGCTTGATCCCGGGGAGGTCGGCGCGCAAGACCAGATGGTCGTCATCGCGCACGACGTCGATCGCCGGCGTCCACGCGCGCTCGTGACCATCCAGCCACTCGTCGAACATTCGATCGAACCGCGAACGCAGCTCGCCGAGCTCGGTGAACGGATCCCAACGCGTCAGTGTTCCAGGCATGACTCACCTCCTTTCTGGTTTGTCGGGGATAACGACACGGTAGGCCTGCGCCATCGCCACGGCATCGGGGTCAACATGCGAAACGATGGGTAGTAACCCCGGTGCCGTGACCAGGCTCACGGCGTACTTTGAAGGCAAGAGCGCTGAAGGTTCTACGCGCGAACTGCGGAAAACCCGCAGCGGCTGATCCAGGCAACTTCCCTGATTGCGGCACCCTTCTCCGGATGGTGCCGCTCAGGCGCGATGGAAGACTGGTCATCGAATCGAACCGCGACCCAGGAACGACGACATGACCGCCGAAGTGCTGACATCGATCCGAGAACTCGACACCCGCTTGAACGACGGGCTTCAAGTCCGGCTCCTGTGGTGCAAACACGATGGACAGCTCTGGGTCGCCGTGCTCGACACCACGACTGGCGAGACGTTCAAGGTGCAGGTGCAGGCCGGCGAGCGAGCGCTTGACGTGTTCCATCACCCGTACGCCTACGCTGCCCATCACGGTGTCCGGACGCCCACCTTCGAACGGGCCGATCTGATCTCGTCGGTGGCGGCTTAGTCCGGTTCGAGCCTGGCCGAACAGGGCCGGGCGTCCCCGATCCGTACTGATCCACAACCGCTACGCCGCGGTCTGCCGATGACGGTGACCGCCGCTCCGGGCGATGATCGATTCATGTCCGAAGCGAGGCACGATTGAAGGAGCTTGGCCCCGTCCTGAGCTTCCTGGTCGACAAGCCTCTGGCCATCGCGGGCGTCCTGGCCGGCGCGGTGATTGTCGGCAAGCTCGCGCGCCGGCTAGTGAAGCTCTTGGTCAGGCGGCTCGGTCGGCGACAGGCCCGCCGGGGCCCGGGCGTGCTCCGCCGTCATACTCCTCCATCGCTGCTCGACACGGGCGAGTTGGTCAGCACGCGCACGACGCAGCGAATCGGGTTTGGCGCACAATCGCTGATCAGGGACTTCCTCGCCGGCGTGTTCATCCTCGTCGAGGACCAGTTCGGCGTGGGCGACTGGGTTGATCTGGGAGAGGTGACCGGATCGGTCGAGGCCGTGACGCTGCGCCGGAGCCGACCGGGGCATCGCCGTCCGCCGCCCGGTGAGCCGACGGACCACACCCCAAGAGGACGGCGATTCATGGCCACTCACACCCTTCTAAAAGCGACGCTGGCCCTAGTGGCAGGGGTGGCGGTGGCCTTTCCAGCGCGCGACATCGCTTGGATCCCGACCCTGCTCGCGGGTCACCGAGCTCGCGCGTCGGTGTGATCCTTGGTTCCGGGATTCAGTGCCGCCCTCGTCGAGGCGTCACCGCGCTAGTGGCCGCCAACTGGGGCCGCGCGGTCCCTTGGGATCCGGCAGCGCGACTATCTGCAGATCGAGCTCGGGCAGAGCACTCATCAGCTCGAGCGGGAGGCGGCCGTGGGCCAGTCTGCCCAGCTGCGTCCGCCGCCTGGGTCGACCAATCAGGAGATACGTGGCGCCCCGCTCCCTCGCGACCTGGGCGGTCGTCCCGACGAGGTTCCCGGACCTCCGGATCAGCGATCCGCCGAGTGTGTCAATGAGCCGTTCGAGCGCCGCCACTTCCTCCTCACCGGCGGCGTCGCTGCCATCCGTCCGCACCCACAAAACGTCGAAGGGGGCATGCAGGCGTTCAGCGGTGCGGAACGCGTGGTAGATGGTCGGGCGCATCCACGGATCGGGCGTGGCCAACGCGAGTACGCGGCCGGGCGCCTCGGCCGGTCGGCGTCTGACCAGGAGGACGGGGCGGGCCGCAGGCCCGGCGGTCTCTGGAGACTCCCGCCCGGGTTCAGGCTGTCGTCCCGACTCGGCCTCGTGGGTGACCTCGAGCAGCGAGATTTCGCGCAGCGTAGCCAGCGTGTCGGGGCGAAAGAAGGTCACCTCGGCACCCGGTGCGGGCCGATCGACGTACACCTTGCCAGCTTTCAGCCGCTCGATCAGCAGCTGGGGCGTGACATCCACCAGCACCACATCATCGGCCTCGTGAAGCACCCGATCGGGCAGCGTCTCCCTGACCGGCACGCCCGTGTACTTCGCGACCTGCCCGGCGAGGGATTCGACATGCTGGACGTTGACGGTCGAGTAGACGTCGATTCCCGCCTCCAGAACCTGCTCGACGTCCAGATACCGTTTGGCGTTCTCGCTGCCCGGCGCGTTGCTATGGGCGAGCTCGTCGATCAGGCACAGCTCCGGCCGGCGGCGCAGGATCGCGGGTAGGTCCATCTCCTCGAGCGTCACCCCGCGGTACTGCAGACGCCGGCGGGGCACGAGCTCGAGGCCCGCGGCCTGTGACTGGGTCTCACGGCGGCCGTGCGGCTCGAGATAGCCGATCACGACGTCCCGGCCACGCTCCTTCTCCTCGTGGGCTTCCTCGAGCATCTGGTAGGTCTTCCCGACGCCGGGCGCCATTCCCAGAAAGATCTTGTGTTCTCCGCGGTCCGCCACAGCCCGTCACGATTGCACGCCCGGCGACTGGTATGTTGGCGCCGTGGAGCGTCAAGATGCGCGACGGCTGGCGAGCGCGTTGCGAGATCAGTTGTGGTCGACCGCGAGCGACGGGCTGTTGCAACGACTGTCCGATCGCGGCGGACTCAACGTGGGGCTGAACCCACCGGACGAGATCGAGGACGAAGAGCTCGTCGAGATCGTGTGGCGCGCGCTCGAGTCCGCCGGGCTCTCCAGCGCACACTGAGCGCAGATTCTCAGTGCCTGTCACTCTCCTCCCAGAACCGTGACTTCTACTGATCGGTGAGCGGATGCCGACCGGATATGCAGGACTCCCGGGTGGCCATAGCGTTGGTCTTCCCGAGTGAAGGAGTGATCAATGCCTACGCATCGTGTCAGCGCCATCGATCACAGCATCGAGATGACGCATATATGGTTGAACGACCTGATGGCGGAGCTCGGCAGCGAGGATCGCCGGTACGGCTACCGCGTCATGAAGGCTGTCCTGCACGCGGTGCGCGACGGACTTCCGGTCGACGAGGCGGCGCACCTGGCCGCGCAACTGCCGGAGCTGATCCGGGGGATCTACTACGAGGGCTGGGATCCGAGCCGGACGCCGGCGCGTTATCGCGACAGCAAGCCGTTTCTGGATCGGATCGCCGCTGAGGCCTCCCTGGCCGGCGATTCCGAAGCCTCGTATGCAGCCGAGGCGGTGTTGGCGGTCGTACGCAAGCACATCTCTGCCGGGGAGTTCGAACAGGTTATGCACATGCTTCGGGCGCCAGTTCAAGCGGTTGTGCGGCCGGGCGACGCCCGGCCCCGCCCTGCTCCGGACTGGGCAGAGACCCTGATCGCCTGATCCGGCGGCTTCACCTGAGCAAGGGATGACATCCGCGACCGCGGTGGCAATCCACCTCATCCCTGCTCGGCGGTCGCGCTCAAAGGTCGGGCGCTCGACGCCGACGACTGGCCCTGACGAGCTCACCAAGTTCGTGCAGCTCGCTGCCGGTCAGGTTCCGCGTTCGCCTTCCGGTCATCGCACTCACGGTCGCCGGTGTCGGACCGAGTCCGACGATCGCGGTCGCGGCCTGCGCGACGGTCGGGAACACACGCGCAGTCTGGCCTTGTGGCTTTACCACGTGGTAGCTGGGAGGAACAAGACTCACCGAGGGCCGGTCACGGTCGGGAGAAAGAACCGTGACCGGCCCGTCTGCGGACAGGAGATCTCGCCATCGGAGGCGAGTGTGCTGGGCATTACTCGCCTCCTTGGTGGGGGGTTTGCCTGCGTATCGGTCCGCGACGTCTGATGGCGCCCTTGCGCCTGCGGCCAGTGCTCGCGGCAGGCGTCGGCGCGTGAGCTTGCGAGCGCTCATCCTGGTCTCCGGGGAGCCCGGGACCGGTGGCCGCGACGCGGTACCCGTCGATCCGCTCCCGCTGAACGACGCGGTGGTACGCGTCGTGCACGATCAGCTCACACGGGTGGGTGTGAGCTACCGCCAGATACGCCACCCGCCGGGCGTCATCCAGCGTCTCGCACGTGATCCCTTTGAGGCGGCCGGGGAGGATCACCTCCCAGCGACCGCGCGGCGTGCGCTGTACACGGATCGCGACCAGCCGCGCGGACTGGTTCCCGAGGCTTCGTCGATCGTCAGACCGCACCGTCGCTCACCGCCTTCGAGGATCCTTCGACCACGTCCGAGGGCACCTGGGCGATGCGACGGCAGAGTCGGTCTCCTTGGAACATGCGCTTCGATCGGAGGGTGGGGCTTGGCGCGCCATTCCTCAGCCTTGTCGGTCGGACAGCTGCGCCAAGTTGGAAACTAACTCGGCTCAGTCACGCACTAATCCGTAGAAACCACGCGGCTTGTTGCGTTTTGCCCGAACCGGCGCTGGGACGGAGATCGCCGACGTAAGCGGCAAACTGCCGCTCGAACTCCGGCCACCACTCTGGGTCAGCGTCCGGCGGCGGGGAGATCGGCCTGGGACCCCGGCCCCATCCGCCACCACCCGTCTCGCCCTCATCGGAGTCGTCAGCGCCTCCGCCCAGGCGACGGACCGACCACACGGCCAGCCAGACGCAGCTCGCGACCAGGGCCAGGAGCGACAGGACCGGAAGATAGGTGACCCACCCACCGTGGCCCGCGAGCCCAGCGGCAGGCCCGATGCCTCTGTGTGTGACTGCGACCGCCGCCATTTACGAAGCTTTGCGATCGACGCGCGTCGCTCCATCCGTGCCGTCCACCGATTCCGATGACGGGGATGCCGCGGTCACCGTGCCTCCCCGGTGCGTTTCGCCGGCCGGCGCGACGCAGGTCGGCCGGCGTCACCTATTGGTGAGCGATCGCCGGTCGCGTGTGAGGCAGCAAGTGACTAGGCCGATCTTCCTCCGCGCGCCGCGGACTCGGACGCCCGGTGAACCTGTTCGTGTCTGATCTGTGCTTGTTCAACTTCAGCGCGCAGCGCGCCGGACTCGCTCCGCGTCTCCGTGGCCGCGAGCCGTACCAAACCCGCGAGCACACGCTGAGCCTCGGCCCGGGCGGCGGGATCGGGCTCGCCGTCCATCACCTCGCGTAACGCGCCGGCGAGCAGGTCGAACGGTCCGTGTCCCCGCGCGGCAGCGGCGGCGGCCGCGCGCGCCAGAGCAGCCTCGCGTATGTACTGGGAGACGCTCAGGCCTGCGTATTGCGCCTCCGATTCCAGCAGTCGCCAGAGGTCCGTCCCGAAGCGGACGGTGGTCACCTTCATCCCTGTAGGGGAGCGAGCTCCCATCCACGCCATCCTACACCGCATATCGAATCCGCAATACGCGTGGTAGCGTATGGCAACGCCTTCCAGCCGGGCTCTCGCGCGCCTCGCGCGACAGCAGACACGGAGGTCGTTGGGCGCCGGCAAGCACACATCGTCATGACCTCAGTCAGCGCTCGAGCCGCGCGAATACCACGAGCCGAACATGAGCGTGGGTGATCAGCCCCGCCCGGTCTCCGGCGTTCTCGGGGTGCTCGACCTCGCCCGCGGAGTGCTAGCCGATCTCGACCTCGACGGGGTGCTCGAGCGCCTCATCGAGGCGACGCGCGACCTGACCGGGGCACGCTATGCAGCGCTCGGCGTACTCGACCGCTCCCGCAGCGAACTCGAACGGTTCATCACGGTTGGTATCGATGAGGCGACGCATGAGCGCATCGGAGCCCTGCCGCGGGGCCGCGGGGTCCTCGGTGAGCTGATCAATGATCCCCAGCCGCTGCGAATCGCGCAAGTGGGAGCTCACCCGCGCTCCTACGGCTTCCCACCGGGCCATCCGGAGATGAACACCTTCCTGGGTGTTCCGATTTTGGTGGCGGGGGAGCCGTTCGGGAACCTGTATTTGACCGAGAAAGCCGACGGTGCGGAGTTCACCGACGAGGACGAGCAGGCCGTGGCGCGGCTGGCGGATCTCGCGGGGGTCGCGATCGATCACGCACAGCGCTACCAGGACGTCGCGGCGCAGCGCTACGAACTCAAACGAACGGTCGACACGCTCGACGCCACCATGCAGATCGCCCGTGCGGTCGGAGGCGAGACGAACCTCGGCCCCGTGCTGGAGTTGATCGCCAAGCGCGGCCGGGCGCTGGTCTCGGCTCGCGCGCTGGTGATCGAGCGGCCGCTGGGCAAAGACCTGATCGTGGCCGCTGGGGCGGGCAAACTGCCACGCGGATTGGTCGGACAGAGCGTCGACCCGCAGGAGAGCGTCGCAAGCGCCGCCCTCAGGACCCTGCGGACGCTCCGCTTGGAGAACGAGCCCAACCTGGCGCGCTTCGACCGCCACGGGCTCGGTCGGCTCGGCGTCAGGGCCAGCGCCGGTCTCGTGGTTCCGCTCGTGTTCCGCGGCCGCGGGTACGGCGTGCTGATCGCCGTGGACCGGCTCGAAAACGGCCCGAGCTTCAGCGCCGAGGACCAGCGGCTGCTCGAGGCGTTCGCCGCGAGCGCGGCGACGGCCGTCGCGACCGCCGACTCGGTGGATGCCGATCGGCGCAGGCAGAGGCTTGCCGCGACTGAGCAGGAGCGGACGCGCTGGGCCCGCGAGCTGCACGACGAGACCCTCCAGAATCTCGCCTCGGTGCGACTCGGGCTCGCCGCCCAGGTCAAGCGGCCCGAGCTCGAGACGGCCGTCGCGGCGATCCACGACGCAATGGCACAACTTGAGGTAGAGATCGGCAAGCTCCGGTCGCTGATCACAGATCTCCGACCCGCCGCGCTCGACGATGTCGGCACGGAGCAGGCGCTCATCGACCTCGCCGAGCGCGTGCGCGGCCGCGGACTCGAAGTGGAGCTCAAGATCGATCTGGCCTACGAGCAGGGACGCGAGGCGGAGCGGCACGTCAGCGAGGTGGAGACCACGGTGTACCGCGTCGTGCAGGAAGCTCTCACGAACGCGATCAAGCACGGCGGCGCGCGGCGCGCCGCAGTCCAAATCGACGAGGATCAAACCACCGTGCGCATCATCGTCCGAGACGACGGAGACGGCTTTGATCCTGACGCCAAGACCGACGGATTCGGCCTGATCGGCATGAGGGAGCGAGCCGAGCTGGTCGGGGGAACGTTCGATGTCCAGTCCGCCCCGGGGAGCGGCACCACGATCCTGGTCGAGCTTCCGGCTCACCACCGGCGCAGGGCCCAGATCGCCGGACAGGCCGACTGATGGCTCGGCCTACGAAACGCTCGCGATCACTGGGGTCAGCCGCATCGTAACCAGCTGTTACTTGTCAGTGACCATGCCTGAGCTATGATGTAACCGTCAGAGCGTGAGTGTTTCCGATTGGGAACGACCGCCAAACCGGCCGGCGGAGTTCAAGCCGCCAAGCCAAACCGGCACTCACGCTCTTGACGTGCGGCGGCCCCCTCGTCGCAGTGATTTGAACGCAGTCGCTCGCCGAGCGCGCGGCCGGCCTCGTGACGGTCAGCGAATCGATGGACGGCGGTCTGGAGCATCAGACTGCTCCAGATAAACCGGCGCCGCACCTGACACATGAGCGCCAGGTGCAGCGCCGTCGTTCTGGGGAGGAAGTTCGATCACAAGATTTACCGGAACTTCACCGCTCACTATCCCCCTTCGCAATCGCGCCGACATCCGGAGTCCCAGGTCCGTAGCCTGCCGCGGTGCCGCAGGTCTAGCGGGTAGTTCACCGACCGTCACGGGGGGTGGAGCCCAACAGGATCGGTAGTTTCTCTCCATGCCAACCGTGGCCGTGACCGGATGCCATACCACCCGTCCGCGTTTCACACTTGTTCAAGGCAACCGACAGGAGCCCTAGCGAGATGTGGCGTACACCGTGGCCATGGTCAGTGATCGTGCTCGCCGCCGCCTTGATTCTGGTGGCGCGACGCCTGAGCGATGTGCAGGTCAGGCTTGAGCGAGCCCGCGTGCTGAGCCACGCGGCCTGGATCAAGGCCAGCGTCGTTCCTGACTCAGAGGACGGGCATCCCGCGTGGTACGTGGGCCGTGCGCCGTCAGAGATGGCCGCCGAGTGGGAGCAGGCCGTCCCGCCGACGGACAGTTGATATCCACCCGGGAAGAGCCGGCCTATGGGAACGACGGCCGGCCATACGCCCTGTCACCGAGTGGCGACGGAATGAGTGGTGTCCAGCTGGGCGCGCCAGCGAGCAAGCTGCGCCCGCTGGCAATGTGGACACGTCCCGACGTGAAGCGTGTGGCCGCAGGGCTTGTCAGGCCCAGTGGGAGGAATCCTCGCGTCGGTGTGAGTGCGATTTGGGAAGAGGTGAATTGTCATGCGGTCACGGTATCCCGCAGCCGGAGATGCGGCATCGTTCCCGAACCCGTATCTCGTTGCTCGATGCTCCCAGGTCGACTGCGGAAAAGCCGCAGTTGCGAGGACTGGCAGGGCGGCACGGCTAGGCCGCCCGGAGCCCCCTCAGTTCGCGGTGAAGCGCGAGCTGCTGTAGCGCCCGCTTCTCGATGGAACGGATGCGGTGCGCGTCGAGTCCAAGCCGCGCCGCGATCACGCCGTATGTCTGCGGCTCGGGATCGCCGTTGAGGCCGAAGCGCAACCGGATCACCGATTGCTCGGGTTCGGGCAACCCAGCGACTGCGCGGCGTACCTGCTCACGCTCGAGGCCTACATAAACTTCCTCTCCCAACTCTGCGTCGCCGGCCGGGAGGAGGGCCCCCAGCGTGGTGTCCTCGTCGCCCACGGGTCGATCAAGGCTGGTCGCCACCCGAGGGGCAGTCGCGAGATCGGTTAGCTGCGCAACCGTCAGCCCGGTCGCCTCGGAGAGCTCCTCGACTGTCGGCTGACGCCCGAGCGTTCCGACCAGCCGGCGGCTCGCGGCGGCAACCTTGCGCTCCTGCTGGGCGACGGTGACCGGTAGACGGATCACGCGGCCGTAGTTGTCCAGACCACGTTGGATGGACTGACGGATCCAGAGAGTCGCATATGTCGAGAACTTGAGCCCACGCCGCCAGTCGAACTTCTCTGCGGCCCGAATCAGGCCAAGCATCCCCTCCTGCACAAGGTCGAGCAAGGTCAAATGAGTGCTCACCTGGTAGTGCTTGGCGATTGAGAACACCAACCGCAGGTTGCTCGAGATCAGCTTCTCCTTCGCCTGCAGGTCACCGCGCTCGACCCGCTTGGCCAGATCGACTTCTTCAGCCGCGCTGAGGAGTGGATATCGACGGGCCTCGGCGAGAAACTCCGTCATTCCGTCCACGGCGGATTGCGCCAGGTCGCCGTCTGCGTACGCCATCCGCGGCGAGCTCAACTCGGGATTGTGGTTGGCTTCGGTGGTCACGGAGCCGACCGTAGTGGCCTGAGCCACCTGTGGCATCGGATCAGATCCCGGTATGCGCGGGTAGTTGCCCGCAGCTGGGTGAGCCGGGATACCGATGCCAGGCAGACGGACGAGTGTGACTCTTGGCTGGTTATGTCGAGTAACTCGAAGCCTCCGGGTCGCGCTGGGGCGGGGGCCGCTCGTGTGAATCTCCAGACCAGTGCTCGTCACAAAGGCGTCGTTCACCAGGCCGAGCAGGCCGCCACCAACGTGGAGCGGCGAAACGCCGCGGCCGAGCAGCGCAGACAGACGGCGGTCGATCGCATCAGCGAACTGCAGGCAGACCGGGTCCACCCGGCTCATCGCGTAACCGAGGCCATCGCGCGGCTGGCGAAGGCCACGGCGGCGGCGCAGCAGGCTCATAAGCTGGCACTGCAGGAGTACGAGCACGCGGCTGCCGCACACGACGACGCGGCGCGAGCGCACGAGCGCGCGGCCGACTTGATCGCGGCGAGGGGCGACAAGAGCCGTGCACTCTTTCACCAGCACGAAGCGACGCGGGCCCGGGCGGCCGCGAGCGACGCTCGCCGCGTCGCCGCAGCGCACTCCGCGAGCTTCGAGTCATGTGGTCGCGTACCCGACACGATCCGCTCTAATCACGGAGGGCATAGCGCCGGCTGACGCCTACGGTCAGAGGTGTCATGCGCGTGCGTCCCTCCAAGCCCTGGTTCGTGCGACGAAATATCGGTCTGGGGTGGCGACCGGCCTCATGGCAGGCGTGGTCCCTGGCGGCGGCACTCGTGCTCGTGAGCGTTGTTGCCGTGGTCGCTTTCAAAAGCTCAGGCATCCGTTTCGCCGTGATACTCGGTGCGGCGGCCCTATATACGGTGGTGGCTGCGATCACCTCCGCGACCAGACCCGACGTTCAGGAGTCGAGCGATGCCGATCGCCCGGTTCCGGAGGATGAGCCGGCCGGAGAGACCCGGTTGAGAGGCTCGATCCGATGAGGACTGATCAGACGATCGAGTCGCCTCCAGTGCACACGACACTGGAGGCGACGCACCGCGAGCCGACTCCTTCTCCGCGCGAGACCCAGGTGCGGCCGTGGGCGGTGCTGGGCGTGCTCTGCATCGCGGTTCTGGTTGTGAACATCGACATGACGATTCTCAACGTCGCCCTGCCGACGCTCGTGCACAAGCTGCACGCGACCTCGAGCGGGCTGCAGTGGATCGTTGACGCCTACGCGATCGGCTTCGGCGGCCTGCTGCTCGTCGCCGGCAGCCTGGCTGACCGGCTCGGACGCAAGCGGCTGCTCCTGGCCGGCTTTTGTACGTTCGCGGCAGGGTCGATGGGCGCTTCGGTGTCAGGCTCGGTCGGCGTGCTGATCGCCTGGCGCGCAGTGATGGGCGCCGGTGCCGCGATGACTATCCCCGCCGGCCTGTCGATCCTCGACAACGTGTTCACCGATCCCCACGCGCGCGCCCGCGCGATCGGGGTGTGGGGCGGAACGATGGGCGTGGGCATCGCGCTCGGCCCGCTCGCCGGCGGGCTGTTGCTCTCGAGGTTCTGGTGGGGTTCGGTGTTCCTCGTCAACGTGCCGCTCCTGGTCGTCGGCGTGGTCGCGGCGTGGCGGCTCGTTCCCGAATCCCGCAATCCAGCCGCCGATCGGCCGGACCCGGCCGGTGCGCTGCTCTCGATCCTCGGAATGGTGATGCTGCTGTGGGCGATCATCGAGGCGCCCACCCGCGGCTGGACCTCACCTGCCGTCGTGCTGGCCGGGACCGCCGCGGTCGTCTCGCTCGTCGCGTTCGTCGGGTGGGAGCGGCGGTGCGACCATCCGATGCTGCGGCTCAGGTTCTTCCGCTCTCGCAGCTTCTCGGCCGCGATCGCGGCACTCCTGCTTGGCCTCTTCGCCTTGGCGGGGTCCCTGTTCGTCATCACGCAGATACTTCAGTTCGACCTCGGCTTCTCCCCTCTTCAGGCCGGCGTGCGGATTCTTCCGATGGCGGCTCTGATCGCCGTCGCGGCGCCGCTGTCGCCGCTCATCGCTCGCGCGGCCGGCACCAAGGCGACCGCGGCCGCCGGGCTGGGCGCGATCGCCGCCGGCTTGTGGTGGGGCGCCGACTCCTCGACGGTATCGGCCACCTACCCCGTCGTTCTCCGGGGCATGCTCCTGGCCGGTTTCGGCGCTGGGTTACTCCTCCCCACCGCGGCCAACTCAGTACTCGGATCGATCCCCCGGGCCGAGGCGGGCATCGGCTCCGGGACCTACGGCGTTGCCATCCAGCTCGGCAGCGCGCTCGGCGTCGCGGCGATCGGTAGCGCGCTCTCGACCCGCTACCAGAACCACATCACGGCCTCAGTCGCGGCATATCGCGTGCCCGAGCCCGTGCTCCATACCGTCACCGGCTCGCTCGGCGGGGCGCTCGGCGTCGCCTCCGCGGTCGGAGGCCTGCTGGGTGCTGCGCTGGCACATGCGGCGCGTGCTGCGTTCATGAGCGGCGTCCATCTGTCGCTCGGCTTCGGCGCCGTCGCCGCCGGTTTGGCGGTCCTGATGGTGCTCGCGGCCCTGCCCTCACGCCCGGGGCCTGATGACTAGCAAACCTCCGAGACCCGACGCCGGCACGCGGTGCAGCTCAGCTGGCGAGCTGCGTCGCGCTCGAGATCTCGATCCCAGCCGCGGCGTAGGCCTCGTCCTGCTCTAGGGTCTCGCGCTCGAGCAGCGTGGTGGCGAGCGACTCGAGCTGATCGCGGTGGGCACTCATGATCTGGGTGACCTGCTCGTGAGCCTGGTCGATGAGGTGACGTACCTCCTCGTCAACCAGCTGCTGGGTCTGCGGAGAGACGTCACTGGCGCCGGGGAATGGAAGCTGCCCGTCTTCTGTGATCACGGTCACCGGACCGATGATGTCGCTCATCCCCCATACCCCGACCATGTTCCGGGCCAGCTCAGTGGCCTGCTTGATGTCGTTCTGGGCGCCCGTGGTGATCTCGTTATAGACGAGTTCCTCGGCCACCCGGCCCCCCAACGCGACCTTGATCTTCCCGAGCAGGTAGGGCCTGTCGTAGCTGAACCGATCGGCCTCAGGAGCTGAGAGCGTCACGCCCAGAGCGATCCCTCGCGGAATGATCGACACCTTCCGAACCGGGTCGGCACCAGGAGTGAGCATGCCGATGATCGCGTGGCCGGCCTCGTGGTAGGCGGTGCGCTTGCGCTCCTCGGGCGAGAGCAAGATTCGCCGCTCGGACCCGAGCACCATCTTCTCGAGTGAATCGTGCAGATCGCTCATCGTGACCATGTCGTGGCCGCGGCGGGCCGCCATCAGGGCTGCCTCGTTGACGACGTTGGCCAGGTCCGCCCCCACCATGCCGGGCGTGGTCGACGCCAAGCGGTCGAGGTCGACGTCAGCGGCGAGCGGCACCGAGCGCGTGTGCACCTGGAGGATCCTCCGTCGCCCGACCGTGTCCGGCGGCTGGACGGCGACCCGTCGGTCGAACCGGCCGGGGCGCAACAGCGCGGGGTCGAGCACCTCAGGACGGTTCGTCGCCGAGATCACGATCACACCGACCGAGGGATCGAATCCGTCCATCTCGGTGAGGATCTGGTTGAGCGTCTGCTCGCGCTCGTCGTGGCCGCCGCCCCCCAGCCCGCCGAGCGCCCCGGCGCGTGAGCGCCCGATCGCGTCGAGCTCGTCGATGAAGATGATCGCCGGCGCCGCCGCCTTGGCTTGCTGGAACAGGTCTCGCACGCGCGAGGCGCCCACCCCGACGAACATCTCGACGAACTCCGAAGCCGAGATCGAGAAGAACGGGACCTGCGCCTCGCCGGCCAGAGCGCGGGCCAGGAGCGTTTTACCGGTGCCCGGCGGGCCGGTCAACAGCACGCCACGCGGAATCCTTCCCCCCAACCGCCGGTACTTCTGCGGATCACGGAGGAAGTCAACGATCTCGGTCAGCTCGTCCTTGGCCTCGTCGATCCCGGCGACGTCAGTGAAGGTCACGTGCTGGTCGGCCGGCTCGACCAGCTGCGCCCGCGAGCGACCGAACGAGGTCAGGCCACTGGCTCCGCTGGACCGGCGCAGCAGCCAGACGAAGAGGAATACGAACAGGAGAACCGGTCCGAACGTAAACAGGAGCGTGCTGAGCACCGAGGATCCGGTCGAGGGCGCGGTTGCGTTGATCACGACACCCTTCGCCTCGAGCATCGATAGCAAGGCATCGTCGTTCGCGAACTCCGGTATCTCCGTGGCGAACTCGCTCGCCGGGGTCGCGGTCGCATCCGGGTAGCGAATGGAGTAACGGAGATTGCCCGTCACGCTCGTGCCCTTGGTCGAGACCGAGCTGACGTTGCCGTCCTTGACCTGGGCGAGAAACGTGGGGCTGTACGGGATTCGCACCCGGTTCGCCTCTCGTGCGCCCCCCAGCACCGTTATGAGCACCACCTCCACGACCACCAGCACCAGGACGAGCGTCATGATGCCCGTCCCCCAGCGGTCAGGCTTCGATGGGGGCGGCGGAGGAGTACCGGGTCCGGGTTCAGGCATCGACCTCTGCCGGTCAGGCTAGGCTCGGGCGCAAGGGACGCCTACCGGCATCTGCCGCCGCTTCCGGCGGGATCAACCACGTCGACCCGGCGAAAACTACGGATACGACAAGCCGTGCGTAGTTGACCGACCTCGCTCGACGCGCGATTACCGATGGCTGAGCAGACCTACGTTGGCACGCTCTATACATGTTTGCCGTGATCATCGCCGTCATCGCAGTGGTCGCTGTGGCTCTTGCGATGCTCGTCTGCGCGGTGCGAATCGTGCGCGAGTACGAGCGCGTGGTTGTCTTCCGCCTGGGCCGTCTGCGCGGCGCACGCGGTCCCGGCTTGGTGCTGATCCTTCCGCTGCTCGAGCGGACTCGGCGGGTCAACCTCCAGGTCGACACGGCGGACATCCCGCCCCAGGATCTGATCACCAAGGACAACGTCACCGTCCGGGTCGAGGCGGCCGTGTTCTTCCGGGTGGTCGATCCAGTCAAGGCGGTCGTTCAGATCCGCGACTACCAGCATGGTGTCCTGCGCATCGCCCAGACCACGCTGCGCACCACACTCGGGCAGCACGACCTCGATGACCTGCTGGGCAACCAGGCGACGATCAACGAGCTGCTCAAACAGATCATCGACTCGGGCACCGAGGCCTGGGGGATCAACGTGGTCAAGGTCGAGACCAAGGACGTCGACCTGCCCGAGACGATGAAGCGAGCGATGGCCCGGCAGGCCGAGGCCGAGCGCGAGCGCCGCGCCAAGGTGATCGCGGCCGAGGGCGAGTTTCAGGCTGCGGAACGCCTCTCGCAGGCCGCCGGAGTGATCTCCCGCGAGCACGGAGCCCTGACCCTGCGCACGCTGCAGACCCTGGCCGAGGTCGCCACCGAGCACAACTCGACGCTGGTGATGCCGATCCCGATCGAGGTGCTCGAGGGCCTGCGCCCACACTCCGACGACGACGGTCACCACGACGCCCACGATCACCACGACGCCGACGGTCACCCGGCCCCGCGTGCGGCAAGAAGCGCGCGTTAGGACACGGCCCGGCCGGGGTCGACCACCGACGCGGCAGCATTTGTCCGCTGGGGCAACCGGACCCGTACCAGCGTGCCGTTCTCACTCGACTCGAGCTCGATGGTGCCGCCTGCCAGATACACGCGCTCGCGCATCCCGGCCAATCCGAACCCGCCCGTGCGCTCGCCAGGCTCAAACCCAACGCCGTTGTCCTGCACCTCGATTTTGACCTCGCCGTCGATCGCCGCGAGCGACACCCGAACCCTGCTGGCATGGGCGTGCTTGACGACGTTCGTCAGCGACTCCTGCACCAGCCGATAGATGGTCGTCTCGAGCTGGCGATCAAGACCGCCGTCGCGCGAGGCCACTTCTCCGAGGGCGAGCTCGCCCACGACCTCCAGTCCGGCATCGCGGCGCCGGTCAAGCAGCGCCTCGATCGCCGGCATCAGCCCAAGGTCATCGAGCATCGACGGCCGCAGGTCGGTGATGATGCCCCGTAGGTTTGCGATCTCGAGTTCTATGTCCTCTATCGCCTGACGAATCGCCGCGTCCTTGGTGGCCTCGTCGCCCCTGCCCAGCACCGAGGACAGCGCCACCCTGAGGCCACCCAGCGACTGCAGCGTCTGGTCGTGCAGCTCCCGGGCCCAGCGGCTGCGCTCGGCATCCGCAGCCGTGATCGTGCTCCGCAACCGGTCTGCCTCGACGCTGCGGTTCAGGGCCACGGCCTGTGCCGCCGAGGCGGCGAAGGTGCGCAGCAGCTGCTCGTCCTCTGGGGTGAAGGCGCCCGCGTCTTGCCCTTGGTCGAAGGCGGCCAGCACGCCGAGCCCGTTGCCGCGATGCCGCATGGGGACCAGCAACGCGGAGTGGGCTTCCGGAACGCCGAGCTCGGCCGGACCCACCCGCAGCTGAGAGGAAACGTCGGTGATCCGCTCCGCCCGACCCCGCTCCAGGACCTGGCCGGAGGTCGACCCCGCGATCGGCACGCGGCGCCCACGGGCGTCGCTGGCGTGCCCGGTGCTGGCCGAGACGACCAGCTGATCGCCCTCGCGCAGCATGATCAGTACGGTTCGCGCGTCCACCAGCGCCCGGCCGCGCTTGACAACCAGCTCGAGCACGCGGTCCAGATCGGATGCGCCGCTCACCGCGTCGGCGATGTCACGGGCCGCCTCGAGCGAGCGCACCGCGCGCTCGAGCTGCTCGCGGCGGCGCTCGCTGCTCTCGTACAGCCGGGCATTGTCGATCGCGGTGGCTGCCCACTGGGCCAGGATCACCGCAGCCTCCTCGTCCTCCTCGGTGAATTCCCCGCCATCCCCCTTCTCGGTCAGGTACAGGTTGCCCCAGCCCTCCCCGCGCACAACGATCGGCACGCCCAGAAACCTCCGCATCTCGGGGTGGTTCATCGGAAATCCGTAACTCTGGGGATGTTGGCCAACATCGGTTAGTCGCAGGGGCCGCGGGTCATGGATCAACACGCCGAGAACGCCCCGCCCGCGCGGGAGGTCCCCGATCGCTCGATGGGTCTCGGCATCGATCCCGACCGTGAGGAAGCGCTCGAGCTCCTGCCGCGTCTCGTCGAGCACGCCAAGTGCCGCGTAGCGAGCACCGGTGATCTCACGAGCCTCCTTGAGGATGCGGTCGAGAACCGCCTCGGTGTCGTGCTCGGCCACGAGCGCGCGCCCCACGTGAAGCAGCCGCCGGATCCGCTCGCCTTCGCTAGAGGTGCTCATCAGGTCCCCGCGGCGACTATACGGGGGCTCGCGACCGAGGTGGGAATCCATCCGGTTGGCGACGAGCCATCGGTAGTTGTCGCGCGCGCGGCTGTGGGAGATCCCGGATGGTCCCGACGATCGGATAGCCGACGCTTGGGGGACCTGGCATGCGGTTCCCCGATCCCGAACCCCCGGAATCCCCTCCAGTCTCCGGACAGCGACCGCGCTGCGCGGTGTGCCATGACGTGATCGGGGTCTACGAGCCCCTGGTCCATGTGTTCGAGGGTCTGGTCTGGCGCACGTCGCGCGCTGCCGAGCCGGCCGTCGCGGGCGCCGCCGGCACGCTCTACCACGCCGGCTGCTACGAGCGCATGGGGACCGAGCTCGCACCCGAGACCAGCTGAAGGACCAGACCGCCTCGGCGCCGTGACGCAGCACCTGGGAGGAGGAATTGCGCCGGCGGATCGACCGTTCGGCGGTACAGTCGCGGTGTGGCGGACGGGAACGAGTCAGCTTCTGCGCAGATCGCGATCGTGCTTGCCGACGACCATCCGTTGATCCGGAACGGTCTGCGACGCGTGTTGGACCTCGAGGGCGGGTTCAAAGTGGTGGGAGAGGCGGGCGACGTGGCGGGGGCCCTGGCGCTCACGCTCGCCCACCGGCCTGGAGTGGTTGTGCTCGATCTGAACATGCCGGGCGAGTCGACCCTCACGGCAATTCCGCGGTTCGTGGACGCCGCTCCCGGCACGGCGGTGCTGGTGCTGACGATGGAGGCCGACCCCGGCTTCGCCCGTCAGGCGCTGCAGGCTGGGGCTCGCGGCTATGTGCTCAAAGAGAGAGCCGAGACCGAGCTCGTGGAGGCGGTGCGCGCCGTCACCGGCGGTAGAACCTACCTCGACCCGAGCGTGGGCGCACACCTAGCCCAGACGACGGGCGATCGCGCGGGGCGACCGTCCGGCCTGACGCACGAGGACCCCAAGCTGGCGATCGGCGCCGAGTTCGCTGCCCATCGGATCGATGCGCTGGTTGGCCGCGGCGGCATGGGGTTGGTGTTCCGTGCCACCGATCTGGTCCTGGATCGAACAGTGGCGTTGAAGGTGATTGCGCCCGAGGTGGCCGAGAACCCGACCTACCGAGCGCGCTTTGAACGGGAGTGCCGCTTGGCGGCCGCTCTCGATCACCCGAACGTGGTCCAGATCTTCCACGCTGGCGCGGAGTCCGGCCTGCTCTACCTGTCCATGCGCTTCGTCGACGGCGTCGATCTCCGTGAGTTGCTGGATGAGGAGAAACGGCTCGAGCCGGCACGCGCCACGTTGATCGCGACTCAGATTGCCGCCGCACTCGAGGAGGCCCATCGACACGGGCTGGTTCACCGCGACGTCAAGCCCGGCAACGTTTTGATCTCTGGCCGCTCACATGAGGAGCACGCTTTCCTGACCGACTTCGGAATCACCAGGCGCGCCGATCAGGAACCGCTGACCCGGACCGGCGTGGCGCTTGGCTCGGTCGACTACATGGCACCCGAGCAGGCCCACGGGGGCGAGGTCGACGCCCGCACGGACATCTATTCGCTTGGCTGTGTGCTCTATGAGATGCTGACCGGGAGGGTGGTGTTCGAGCGCGACGGCGACCTCGAGAAACTGTGGGCGCACGTGCACGACCGGCCGCCTCGGCTGCCGGAGGGCAGGATGCCCCCGGGACTTCAAGACGTTCTCGACCGGGCGCTGGCCAAGGATCCGCGCGCCCGCCAGCAGTCCGCCGCCGAGCTCGCCAGCCAAGTGACCGCGGCCGTCGTCGGTTAGCTGCCCACAACCCCACTCGCCGGCGTTCTTCGAGCACTACGAGGGGCGGCAACGCCCGCGTAGAAAGCCGCACCCCGCTTGGGGTCCAGACCCGATGGTCAGCCAGTCGGGCACGACTAGGTTTGGGGCACTGAACGCGACCGCAGAGGTGAGATGTTCAACCGTGTGCTTGTAGGTGTGGACGGGAGGCAAGGCGGACGTGACGCAATCGCGTTGGCCACGCGGTTGACCGCCCCCGCCGGAAAGCTGACGCTCGCGCACGTGTATCCGTACCACCGCGATCCCCCCGTGCGCGGCTACGACGAGTACGAGGCCGCGCAGATCACACGGGCGCGCGAGTTGCTTGCGACCGCGAGCACCGAAGGTGGAATCGAGGCGCATCATCGCTGGACCGCTGGAACTTCGCCAGGCCGCGGCCTTCACCAACTCGCGGAGGCGGTCAGCGCCGATTTGCTCGTGGTCGGCTCGCCGCAGCGGGGCCCGCTGGGCCGGGTGCTCGTCGGCGACGACACCCGTGCTGCACTCGACGGGGCGCCGTGTGCGGTGGCGATCGCCCCCACCGGCTATGCGAGTCAGTCAGCGGTGATCCGGAAGGTCGGCGTCGGCTACGACGGCTCCGCCGAGAGCGAACGTGCACTCATCGTCGCAAGGGCTCTCGCCGCCGAAGTGGACGCCAAGCTGGCTGCCCTCCAGGTGGTCGTCTTCCCGTGGTACATGTTCAGCGGCCCGCTCGCCGGCGACGCGACCATGGTCGGCCGCCTTGTCGATCAGGCGCGAACCCGCGTCGCCGCGCTGGGAGACATCGAGGCGCATGCCACCGCCGGGCCGGCCGCGGAGCAGCTGGCGTCATGGAGCGCGTCGGTCGACCTGCTCCTCGTCGGCTCGCGCGGCTTTGGACCGATCGGTCGCCTCGCGCACGGCAGCACGTCTCGGAAGCTGACCTGCCGCGCGCGATGTCCGCTACTGGTCCTGACACGCACTCGCCGCACGGCGGCCCATCCAGCCCATGCAGTCGAAGACCTCGAATTGGCCGCGGCCCGACGGCGCTAGGAGACAGCGATGGCCACCATCGAAACTCTCGTCAAACCAACCGCCAGCGAGCGCGGAGGCTCGGATACCGCGTGCCCAGGAGACGCGGCGATTGCGCGTGCGGTGCAGCGGTGTCGTCCGCTCGTAATCCGGCCCTCGGCGATCCCGGGCGGCGATGTCATCGCGGCGGCGATCGATGCCTGTGCCTCCGGGAGGACGGCTTACACGGCGACCGATGGCGAGGGACTGCTTCGCATGGCTCCGGCGCTGTTCCGCGCCTCGCACCTTGGGTTGCCGATCGTGATGACGGTCAGGGGCTCAGCCGGTCGCCGCGACCACAGCCATGCGATGGCGCTGCGCGACTGCGGATGGGTTCAGCTCTATCCCTCCGATGACCAGGACGCGGTCGACACGCACATCCAGGCGTTCCGCATCGCAGAGTTGTTGTCCCTCCCTGTGATGGTGTGCACGGACACGTTCGTTGGAGCGCGGACCGTGGATCCCCCGCGAGTGCCATCCGTCGAGGAGATCGACGCTTTCCTGGAACGCGGGAACTCGCGCGGGCGACCTCGCCCCGTTGACGCGGACGCGCGCGTCGATGTGTACACGGAGATGCGTCACCTGAGCCACACCAAGCAGCGTCTCGCGCTCAGCACCATCTGGCAGGTGACAGCGGACTTCCGTATGCACTTTGGTCGCCGCTCGGGCGGGCTCCTATCGACTCACAGGCTGTGCGCCGCGAAGCTCGTCGTGCTGGGTCTCGGCTCCACGTTCGAAGCGCTCTGCGCTGCGGCTGACGATCTGACCGAGAATGGGATACGCGTCGGAGCGGTCGGGCTGCGGTCATTCCGGCCTTTTCCCGGCCAGGATGTCCGCGCCGCGCTTCTGCACTGTCAGCGCGTCGTGATTGTCGAACGTGCCGTCGCCGTCGGAATTGGAGGCATCGTTTCGGCCGAAGTTCGTTCCGCCGTGACGCGTTTGCCCATTCAGACTCACACCGTGATCGCTGGACTCGGTGACCGAACGATCTCACCACCGAGCCTGCAAAGGGTGCTGTACCAGGCGGCCCACGGGACCCTGGAGGAACTCTCGTTCCTCGACGTCAACCCCGAAAGGGATCGCAATGTTTAGCGATGTTGTGGTTCTACGGACCTGGCCGCCATCGGCATCAGTGCCGATCCACCGTCGGTAGTCCCCCGAGTTGATCTGCAGCGGACCCCCGATGCGCCGCACGTCCTCTAGCGCAATGCTCAGGACATGAAGAGCGTGCTCGTCGCCTACGCCTCCAAGCGGGGTTCGACCGCAGAGATCGCCGAGGCGATCGCCGAAAAGCTCCGCGAATGTGAGCTCGCCGTCGAATGCATTCCGGTCGACGAGGTCACGACCCTCGAGCCCTACGACGCCGTCGTGCTGGGCAGCGCGGTGCACATCAAGCGGTGGCGCGGCGAGGCTAAGAGGTTCCTGCGACGGTACGCCGACGAGCTATCCCGGCGGCCGTTCTGGGTGTTCAGCTCCGGCCCGGTCGGCGAGGCCGGCGGCACGCTCGACCGCTCTTGGGTCGAACCCTCGCGCATCGTCGATCGACTCGAGCACCTCGGCGTCCGTGAGCACGTCGTGTTCGGCGGGCGGTTGCCCACCCACCCGAAGGGCCCCCTCGAGCGCTGGCTCGTGCAGCGGACGCCGCACCAGTATCGCGACCGGCGGGACTGGCGGGAGATCCGCTCCTGGGCCTCGGGTATCGCGAACGAGCTCGGGGCTCGGCGCCCGGCGTCGCTCGCGCTCTGATCTAGACCGTCGCCCGCGCGCCCACCTGGCTTCGCAGCAGCGCCTGCACACCCGGCAGTTCCCGCCCCTCCAGCAGTTGGAGCGTCGCGCCGCCGCCGGTCGACAGGTGGGTGACCGAGCCCTCCAGGTGCAGCCCGCGCATGGCCTCGACCGTCTCGCCGCCACCGACCACGGTCCGCGCGAACGACGACGCCAGCGCCTGCGCTACTGCGCGCGTGCCGGCGGTGAACGGCTCGAGCTCGAACCGGCCCATCGGACCGTTCCAGAAGACCGTGCCGGCCGTTTCGATCTCGGCGGCGAAGCGTTCGGCCGTGCGGGGGCCGATGTCGAGCCCGCTCCATCCCTGGGGCACGTCGACGCCGTGCAGCGTCCGCGCGGTGACCGGGCTATCCGGCTGATCGGTCAACCTGAGGTCCTCGGGCAGCTCAAGCCGGCAACGCGATGTCACGGCCTTCTGAAGTGCGCGTCGCGCCGGCTCCAGATCGCCCTCAGGGCAGAGCGAGTCGCCGACGCTGTGGCCCTGCGCGGCCAGGAACGGGAACGCCATCGCCCCGCCGATGCACAGCACGTCGGCCAGGTCGAGGAAGCGCTCGACCACGCCGATCTTGTCGCTCACCTTGGCCCCGCCGAGGATCGCCACCAGCGGGCGGTCGGGCCGCTCGACGATCCGTCGCAACGCCCGCAGTTCGCTCTGCATGAGGCGCCCGGCGGCGCACGGCAGCAGGTGGGCGACACCCTCGGTGCTGGCGTGCGCGCGGTGAGCGCTGCCGAACGCGTCGTTGACGTAAGCGTCCGCGAGCTCGGCCAGCGCGGCGGCGAGCGCGGGGTCGTTCTTGGTCTCCCCCGGTTCGAACCGCACGTTCTCGAGCATCAGCATCTCACCGGGGGTCAGCCGCTCCGTCAGCTCGAGCACGCGCGGCCCGACGACCGCCGGGGCCAGCGTCACCGGCCAGCCGGTCAGCTCAGCCAGATGGTCGGCCACCGGCCGCATCGAGAAGGCGGGATCGGGCCCCTTGGGACGTCCCAGGTGTGAGACCAGCACCAGGCGGGCGCCGCGCAGGCGGAGCTCATCGATCGTCTCCAGCGCCGCTCGTATGCGCATGTCGTCCGCGACGCGGGCCACCCCGTCCGGATCACTACGGTCAAGCGGCACGTTGAAGTCGGCGCGGAGAAGGACTCGCTGCCCGACGACATCGAGGTCGTCGAGCGTAATCAGCTCATCGCTCATGTCGATCATCCCATCAGGAGTTGTCGGTGGAGCGGCGACGTGCCGCCTCGAGCAGCAGGCGCTGCTCCGCGGCGGCGATCAGCCGCCTGGTACGGTCGACCGCGTCGGGGGTGACCGAGATCGCGTCGATGCCGGCGCGCACGAGCAGCTCGGCGTACTCCGGATGAACCGACGGCGCCTGACCGCAGATCGAGGTCTGCAGTCCGGCCGCCCGTGCCCGGGGTATCAGCTGCCGCAGGTATTCGGTCACTGCGGGGTCGCGTTCGTCGAAGGTCTCCGACAGCCGCTCGGAATCCCGGTCGGCGCCGAGTAGGAGCTGCGTGAGATCGTTGGAGCCGATCGAGATGCCGGCGATCCCAAGCTTCGCGTAGCGCTCCAGATTGAATAGGACCGAGGGCACCTCGGCCATCACCCACAGCTCGAACCCAGGACGGGCGAGCAAGCCCGCGTGTGCGACCAGATCGCGGCAGCGCTCGAGTTCGCGCGCGGTGCGGACGAATGGCAGCATGACGTGGAAGTTGGTGTGCCCGGCGTCCCACACCCGGGCGATGGCCTGCAGCTCGAGCTCGAACACCTGGGGCTCCTGGGTGTAGCGCAGCGCGCCCCGGAAGCCGATCATCGGATTGGCCTCCTCGGGCTCGAACTCCTGGCCCCCGTCAAGGCCCCGGAACTCGTTGGTCCGGAAGTCCGTCGTGCGATATGTCACCGGACGGGGCGCGAAGCCGGCTGCGAAGGTGATCAGCGCATCGGACAGGCGCTGCACGAACTCATCGCCGCGTCCCTCGCCGAGCAGCTTGCGCGGGTGAGTCCCCTCCAGCGCCTCGACCAGCATAAGCTCAGCCCGGACGAGACCAACCCCATCCACGTCGAGCTTTGCCGTGCGCTCGACCTGCGAGGGCTCGGACAGGTTGACCAGCAGTCGCGTACCAGTGAGCACGGCAGGCGCGACGACGCGACCGTCGGCCGGCGCGAGTGCCGCCGCCGGGACGCGGATCGTGGCCCCGGCGGGGGACGAGCCCTCGATCACCGTGCCCTGGGTCGCGTCGACCGTCACCAGCTCACCGTCGCGCATGCGCTTGGTCGCATCGCCGGTGCCGACCACGCAAGGAATGCCAAGCTCGCGGGAGACGATTGCCGCGTGGCAGGTCATGCCGCCGGAGTCGGTGACGATCGCCGAGGCTCTCCGCATCAGCGGCACCCAGTCGGGCGATGTCATGTGCGTGACGAGGACATCACCATCGGCGAGCTTTCCGGCGTCGTCAAGCGTGCCGAGCAGCCGGGCCGCGCCGCCGGCGCGGCCCGGTGCTGCTCCCAACCCCCGGACGAGCACGAGTCCGGCTTGCGCCGACGTAGCGGTAGCCGGCGCTGCGGGCTGTGCCGGGCCGGAGGAGCTTGGCGGCCCAAGAGTGGTGATCGGCCGGCTCTGGAGCATCCAGATCTTCCCGTCCGGGTCGAACGCCCATTCCGTGTCCTGGGGTGAGCCGTAGTCACGCTCGATCGCGACGCCCAGTTCGGCGAGGCGCAGCACCTCTTCGTCGTCCAGGACGTGCCGCCGGCTCTCCTCGGGCGTCAGCGCTCGGGTGGTGGTGCCGCCGTTCGCGCCGAGCTCAATCGTCAGCTCCTTGGGTCGGACGGATCGCACGAGGATTGTCATCGTCGACTTTTCGACCACGTACCGGTCGGGTGAGACCTGGCCGGAGACAACCGACTCGCCGAGCCCGAACGATCCCTCAATCACCAGATGGTCGCGATCGCCAGTCGCCGGATCGATCGTGAACATCACCCCCGCGCGCGTGGATGGAACCTGCCGCTGGACCACGACCGCGATGTCCATGTCGGTCTGAGCGAACCCGCGTTGGCCGCGGTAGTAGACAGTGCGCGCGCCAAACAGAGACTGCCAGCACCGCTTCACCGCGTCGATCACCGCGTCGCGCCCGCACACGTTCAGAAAGGTCTCGTTCATGCCGGCGAACGACGCCGATGCCGTGTCCTCGGCAGTCGCCGAGGAACGCACCGCCACGGCAATCTCTGGCTCCCCGCCGTTGAGCTCTTCGTATGCGGCGCCGATCGCATCGGCGAGCCACGCCGGCATGTCGGTCTCCGCGACCGCCTGTCGCGCTCGGTCAGCTGCCGCCTGCAGCGCCGCGGTGTCCTCCACATCGAGCTTGCCGAGCACGTCTTCGAGCCTCTTGGCGAGGCCGCTCTGATGTCTGAACGCTGCGTAGGCCGGCGCGCCGACCACGAAGCCCGGCGGCACCGGCAGGCCGAGGCCGGTCAGCTGGCCGAGGTTGGCGCCCTTGCCGCCGGCGTAAGGCACCTCGGCGGTGGACAGATCGGAGAACGGCCTGACCGCAACGAGGTCGGCCGGAGCGGGGCTGGTGGTGGGGGCGGTCGTAGTCATGGTTCGAACCTACGGGCTGGCAACCCTGGCGGAATCCGGGCGCACCGCCAGTCGCCGTCCGTAGAACGTGCGGATAACTACGCGGTCGCCTTGTAGTGCTCGCGCCAGATCAGCTTGTAGATCGGAATCCAGCGCGGCACGTCACGCACGCCCGGGATGAACGGGATCAGGATCAGCCCGAGGCTGAGCGCACCCATGATCAGCATCACGAGAAGATCGGCGTTCTGTCCCTGAAGCGGCGTGATCTGATACCAGAACGTGTAGAGCCAGAGCCACACCTGTCCGGGATAGCTGCCGGTCTCGTTCATCATCCCCCACTGGTCGCCAAGCAGGTGGTCCGTTTGGGCGCGAGCGGCCAGCAGGCCGCCGTCCGCCATGAACATCAGCGGCTTGGTGTAGTCGGTCTGGTAGAACTGCTTGCTGGTCAGCAGGGCGCCGTCGAGCCCGCCGGATTGGGCGAACCTGAGCAGCCCGGTCATCATCGTTGGCAGCGGTCCGTAGTTGCCCTGCGCAACCGAGATCGTGCCACTGGCGGTCGCGTTCGCGCTCTTGCCCGCGAGCCCCTTCTCGTATGCGGTCGTCCAGGCGCTCTGCTGTGAGCTCGGTGCGTCCTCGTACGCTGTCACGGCGGCTTGAAGGGCCGGCTGGCCGGTGATCGCGCGCAGCGGCGCGAGCACGAAGTCCTGGGCGGTGTTGATCGGGTGGCTGATGCCCAACCACCGCTGGGGATGCAGGAACCATGCGTGCTGGACGCTGCCGTTGGCGTCGTTGTAGGGAGGGCCGTAGCTACCGGTCCCGCTTGAGCCGTCGAGCTCGGTGGTGGCCGTCGTGACGAAATCGAGTGGCATCGAGCTCGCCCAGCTCTTGACCGTGCTCGGCTTCTCGTCGGGCGAGGAGAACAGGATCGTCAGCAGCAGTACGAGGGCGAGCACTGCACCCAGGGCGATCGAGGCTTCCTTGACGATGTCGTAGGAGCGGTACGGGCCCTTCCACTCCCGGTAGCGCTCCTCTTCGGCCAGTCGCTCGCGGCGGCTCATCGCGGCGCTCCGTCGTCCGCCGGACCGCCACCGTTGGCGCCGAGGAGCTCCCGGCGACGTTGCAGATCGAACGGTGGCACGACCCCGTGCCTGCGGACGAGCAGGATGTGGGCCACGACCACCCCGACGACCGCCGCCGGCAAGAGCAGCACGTGGTAGCTGTACATCTGACCGAAATTGAGCAGGTTGAAGAAAGATCCGATCCCGGCGGCGTTCATCGCGTCTTTGGCCTGTGTGGAGATCCACTGGGCATCGAAGTTCTGCTGTGAGACATAGCCGGTCAGCGCGCACGGGATCGCGATCAGGAAGGTCACCGCCCCGGTAATCCACACCCGCGCTCGGCCACCTCTCCAGGCTGCCATCCAGTACTTACCCCACAGGTGAATCACCATGAAGAAGAAGAACAGCTCGACCGCCCACAGATGCATGCTGTTGAAGAAATGGCCGATGCCGGTGAAGTGCCACCACCCCGGCCCCTTGAGAGCGAGGATCGAACCCGAGGCGATGATCACCACCAGTGATGACAAGGACAGGACGCCGAACACGTAGATCCAGGAGGCCACGTATGCCGGCTGCTTGTCCGGGAGCAGCTTTTCCGGGGGCAGCGCCTCGACGGCACGGCTGCGGACCGCGGCCGTCCACGACCGCTCATCAGAGGTCGGGGAGGAGGTGGAGGTGGTCATTGCGAGCCTCCACGGGCCGCGTGGCCCGGAAACGGCGCGAGCACCGCGGCGGCGAACACGACGAGCATCAGGATGATCACGACCAGATTCGCGGCCGACAGCTGCAAGAAATGCCAGTGGATGACGTGTGCGGGATGATTGAGGTCAAAGATCGCGGCGAGCATCGTCGGAACGGTAGGGAGCCACCGGATTGCGACCATCGGGGTGATCCGGCGAGATCGTTGCGGGGAAATACCGACGGCCACCCGGCGGCTCCACGATGACCTGAACTCCGTCGCTCATTACAGTCGGGCGTGTCGACTGTGAGAGTGACATCGTGAGTGCTCGCAACCGCATGCACGTCGTCATCGCCGGCGGCGGGGTCGCCGGCCTGGAGGCCTTGCTCGCCCTACGTGCACTCGCGCCGCACCACGTCCACGTCACGGTCATCGCTCCGACAGCGGAATTCATCTACCGGCCGGTGACGGTCGCCGAAGCGTTCGACCGGGCCCAGGCGCGCGTCTACGACCTGGCCGAGACAGTCGCCGATCAGGACGGCGAGTTCGTGCAGGACGGGCTCGCTCGAGTCGACCCGAAGCAGCGGGTTGCCATCACCCGCGCCGGGCGGCAAATACTGTTCGACGCGCTAGTGGTTGCCACGGGAGCGCGGCCGCGCGAATGGCTGGGCGGGGCACTCACCTTCCGCGGCCGCGGCGACGTCCCGGCCCTGCGAGCCGTGTTAGACGATCTAGTCAACGGCCGGGCTCGCTCGGTGACGCTGGCGCTCCCGTCCGAGCGGATGTGGCCGCTCCCCCTTTACGAGCTGGCTCTGCTCACCGCCGGCCACGCCCGCGAGCACGGCGCCGGCGATGTCACCGTCACGCTGCTGACCCCCGAACAGGAGCCGTTGGAGCTGTTTGGACCCGCGGCGGCCGAGGCCCTCGAGCCGCTGCTGGCCGCCCGTGGCGTGACGCTGCGCACCCACTCGCAGCCGGCTGTGGTGCGCGGGCGCGCACTCGTCCTGGTCGGTGGCGGCGAGATCTTCACCGACCGGGTGATCACGCTCCCGCGGCTCGAGGGACCGAGGCTGCCCGGGCTGCCGCACGACCGCGACGGGTTCATCCCGGTGGACCGTTTCGGACGGGTGAGCGGCCTCAAAGACATTTATGCCGCCGGTGACGTCACCTCGTTTCCGCTTAAGCAGGGCGGCCTTGCCGCCCAGCAGGCGGATGCGGCGGCGGGCGCGATCGCCGAGCGGATGGGTGCCGTGACCGAATCGACACCGTTCGAGCCGGTGCTGCGTGGACTGCTGCTCACCGGGGGCGCCCCGCTCTACCTGCGGGCCGAGCCTGGGCGCCTCGCCCCCGAGGCGACCGTCGCCATCGATGCGCGAGCGGGGCGCCAGCCGGTTCGCAACGCATCCGCCGCCGCCGGGCAGGCCCTCTGGTGGCCTCCGGCGAAGATCGCCGGGCGCTACCTGGCGCCGTATCTGGCCACCGCCCGCCCCGTCCCGCTGAGTACCGGGCTCCTATCTGATCGAGTGGCCGTGCCCGGTCCGCCGGTCACCGACTTTGAGTACCAGGACGCGCTTGCGCTTGCGCTCGTGCTGGCAGACAGCGACGCCCGCTGGGGCGACTACGCGTCGGCGCTCAGCGCGCTCGATGCCGCCGAGGCGCTCGAGGGCGCGCTGCCACCCGAGTACGAAGCCAAGCGACGGAAGTGGCAAGCCGAGCAACTGCTCGCCCGGCGTTGAGAAGACTGGAGGTCGTGAGATGAAATCGAAGGTGCTCGTAACCGACGCTCCTCAGCGCTCATCTCGCCGCGTGAGGCCGATGCAAACATGATCGACCCGCTGATCGAAAACCGCACATTCGACGAGATCGAAGTCGGCGACAGCGCCGCCCTCGAGCGCACCTTGACCTGGGAGGACATCGAGTTGTTCGCCGTGATGTCAGGCGATGTGAATCCGGCTCACGTCGATCCCGAGTATGCGCGTAACGACATGTTCCACCGAATCGTCGCCCACGGCATGTGGGGCGCCTCGTTGATATCCACACTGCTCGGTACGCGGCTGCCGGGACCCGGAGCGATCTACCTCGAGCAGACGCTCTCGTTTCGCCATCCGGTGAGCATCGGGGACACGATCACGGTCTCGGTCACGGTGGCGTCGAAGCAACCACGGCACCGCGTCGTGCTCGACTGCCGCTGCGTAAATCAGCACGGTGAGACCGTGATCGACGGGACCGCGACGGTTCTCGCGCCAGTCGAGAGGATTCGCCGACGCCGCTTCGAGTTGCCCGAGATCTCGCTCCACGAACATGGCCCCCACCCTGGAGAGATTTCGGCTGCGACCGGGCGTGAGTAGTTCTCCGCAGCGCCCGTGTGGACGCCGGCGGATGAGTGAGCAGCCACTCCGGCGCAGACTGAGCACCCTGAGTCACGTCCGCCCGCTCCCTCAAGGGACCGGAATATGGAGGGAGAAGCCATGCCTGAAGCAGTCATTGTCGATGCAATCCGGACGCCAATCGGCCGAGCGGTGAAAGGCACCCTGCGCGACATCCGCGCCGATGACCTCGCCGCAATCCCGCTGCGCGCCCTCGTCGAGCGCAACCCCGAAGTCGACTTCAGAGAGACCGTCGACGTGATGATGGGTTGCGGGTTCCCGGATCACGAGCAGGGCTACAACATCGCCCGCAACGCAACGTTGCTATCGGGTCTGGATCATCACATCCCCGGGGTCACCGTCAACCGTTTCTGCGCATCGTCGCTGCAGACGATCCGGATGGCGTTTCACGCGATCAAGGCCGGCGAAGGCGACCAGTACATCGCGGCGGGCGTCGAGGCCACATCCCGTGGCGCCGGCATGACGCTTCCAGTGGCGAACCCGAGGCTGGAGGGCACAAACGGCACGGGCTTCAACGTGTACATCCCGATGGGAATGACGGCCGAGAACGTGGCCGAGCGGTGCAAGGTCAGCCGGGAGGCCCAAGATGAGTGGGCGGCGCTGTCCCAGGCGCGCGCGGTCGAGGCGCGCGACAGCGGCCACTTCGACTCCGAGATCGTAGGAGTGGACATCCCCGAGACGCACGACGCCGGCGGCGACGTGATCGCAGCGCACACCGTCACCCGGGACGACGGGCCGCGGCCGGGCACAACGGTGGAGGCGCTGTCGAAGCTCAAGCCCGCCTTCAGGCCTAATGGCACGGTGACAGCCGGCAACGCCTGCCCGCTCAACGACGGCGCGGCCGCCGTACTGGTGATGTCCGAGGACAAGGCGCGCGAGCGCGGCGTCAAGCCACGGGCTCGGATCGTGGCCTCAGCGGTGGCGGCGGTCCGCCCCGAGATCATGGGCCTCGGGCCGATCCCGGCGGTCAAAGCGGTGCTGAAGCAGGCCGGCTTGACCATCGATGACATAGACCTGGTCGAGATCAACGAGGCATTCGCGGCGCAGGTGCTGCCGTGCCGCGACGAGCTGGGCATCGACCCGGAAAAGCTGAACATCAATGGTGGCGCGATCGCGCTGGGTCATCCGTTCGGGATGACCGGCGCACGCATCATGACCACCCTGCTCAACAACCTCGACTCGGTGGGCGGTAGGTACGGCCTCGAGACGATGTGTGTCGCCGGCGGCAACGGCCAGGCGATGATCGTCGAGCGACTCTCCTAAACCGAAAGGCACGGCACCATGGCAACCACAGGCTCTCAGACTCAGACCCTTGGACGGGACCGCGATCTCACCGGACTGGTCGCGCTGGTGACGGGAGGTACTCGCGGGATCGGCGCGGCCATCTGCCACGCCCTCGCGGCGGACGGCGCCGTCGTGGCCGCGGGCTATTCCTCCAATCAGGGCCGCGCCGACGAACTGAAGCAGGCGGTCGAGGCCGAGGGAGGCACGCTGTCGCTACACCAGGGCAACATCGGCGACGCCGAGGACTGCGCGCGTGTTGTCAAGGACGTGATCGAGCAGCACGGCCGGCTGGACATCCTCGTCAACAACGCGGGCATCACCGTCGACAAGGGGTTCTTGAAGATGTCGGCGGCCGATTGGGACAAGGTGGTACAGGTCGACCTGTCGGGTGCCTTCTACATGGCGCAGCCGGCCCTCGCGCACATGATCAAGCGAGGCTCGGGCCGGGTCATCAACATCTCATCGGTCAGCGGCGAGATGGGCAACATCGGCCAGGTGAACTACACGGCCGCGAAGGCCGGGATGTTCGGACTCACGAAGACGCTCGCCAAGGAGGTGGCGCTCTCCTTGCGGTTGGCCGGCACGCTCGAGAAAGGGACCGGCGTCACGGTCAACTGCATCGCGGCGGGCCTGACCGAGACCGACATGGTTTCCACGATCCCGCCGTTCCTGCTCGCGGACATCATCGAGCGGATCCCCGCGCACCGAGCGGGACACCCGGAGGAGATCGCCCGCGTCGTTGCCTTCCTCGCCCAGGACGCCTCGGGTTACATCACCGGGCAGGTCTGGGACGTCGACGGCGGCCTGAACATGTGATTGGAGTGACACAAAATGGCTACCAACGTTTCAGAAAAAGAAGCTCGCGACGTCGTCGAGGCGGCGCGAGAGGCGGACTGGAAGCTCCCGAGTTTCGGTAAGCAACTGTTCCTCGGCGACTTCCGGCTCGATCTGATCCATCCGCAACCGCAGCTGGACCCCGAGGCGATCGAGAAGGGCGAGCGCTTCCTCGGCGAACTCCGAGCCGTGCTCGCGGCGGAGGTCGACCCTCTCGAGATCGAGCGCGAATCGAAGATCCCGGATCGCGTCGTCGACGCCCTCAAGGGGATCGGCGCCCTGGGGATGAAGGTCCCTCCGGAGTACGGCGGCCTTGGGCTCTCCCAGGTCTACTACGCCAAGGCGCTCGCGCTCGCCGGCAACTACCACTCGGCGATCTGCACGCTGCTCAGCGCGCACCAATCGATCGGCGTGGCCGAACCGCTGCGTCAGTTCGGCTCAGAGGAGCAGCGCCGCAAGTGGCTGCCCCTCGTGGCCAAGGACCACATCAGCGCATTCCTGCTGACCGAGCCGGGCGTCGGCTCCGATCCGGCGCGGATGGCGTCGACCGCGACGCCGGTCGGGCCGGAGCACGCCGCGTCTCCCGTCGATGACGACATCACCGCGACGCCGGTCGACGGCGGCTACGTGCTCAACGGCCGCAAGCTGTGGGCCACGAACGGCACGATCGCCGACATCGTGGTGGTCATGGCCAAGGTGCCCAAGGGCGAGGGGCACCGCGGTGGGATCAGTGCGTTCGTGCTCCCGTACAACACGGACGGCATCACCGTCCTGCACCGCAATGCGTTCATGGGCCTGCGCGGTATCGAGAACTCGGTAACCGTACTGAAGGACGTGTTCGTTCCCGAGGAGAACCGGATCGCACGCGAGGGCGACGGACTCAAGATCGCGCTCAGCACGCTCAACACCGGGCGCCTTGCGCTGATGGCGATCGCCGTCGGGGCGTCCAAGTGGGCGACCAAGATTGCCCGCGAATGGGCGGTTGAACGCGAGCAATGGGGCCGTCCGATCGGCAAGCATGACGCGGTGGCGCAGAAGCTGGCGTTCATCGCCGGCAGCGCATTCGGGCTCGAAGCGATGCTCGACGTCGCCGCCCGGCTGGCCGACAACAAACGCAACGACATCCGGATCGAGGCCGCGCTGTGCAAGCTGTATGGGTCCGAGCTCTCGTGGAAGGTGATCGACGAGCTCATGCAGGTCCGCGGCGGGCGCGGATACGAGACCGCGGCCTCACTGAAGGCCCGGGGCGAGAAGCCGGTGGGCGTCGAGCAGTGCATGCGCGACATGCGCGTCAACCGGATCTTCGAGGGCTCGAGCGAGATCATGCACCTGCTGATCGCCCGTGAGGCGGTTGACACCCACCTCCATGCCGCCGGCGGCCTGCTCATGGGCAACGGCGACGCCAAGGCCAAGGCGGACGCCGCGGTCAAGGCCGGGCTGTTCTACGGCAAGTGGCTGCCGCAGCTGGCCGTGGGCAAGGGTCAAATTCCCGTCTCCTACGACGAGTTCGGGGAGCTGGCGGGCTACCTGCGCTACGTCGAGCGGGCGTCGCGCAAACTGGCACGCGAGACGTTCTACGGCATGGCGAGATGGCAGGCCAAGCTCGAGCAGAAGCAGACCTTCCTGGCCCGGATCGTCGACATCGGCGCCGAGCTGTTTGCGATCGCATCGACCGTCTCCTACGCCGACACGATCGGGCGTGAGACACCCGAGCGCAAGACCGAGGCGATCGAGCTCGCCGAGCTGTTCTGCTCGATGGCCAGGCGTCGTGCCGACAGCCTCTTCGCCGCACTGTTCGACAACGACGACGACGCGCGCTACAAGGCCGCGCAGAAGGTGCTGGAGGGCCGTTACGGGTGGCTCGAGGAAGGTATCGTCGACCCATCGGGCGATGGCCCGATGATCCCGGCTCTGGACTAGCGCCATGGCCACCGTGATCAAAGAAGATGCGGCCCCCTCGGCAGAAGAGTGGGCCGCCCGGTTAGACGGATTCGTGCAGCGCGCGCACGCGGCGTCGGTGGCGTTGCGCGAGCTCGACCAGGAGGCAGTCGACCGCATCGTCTGGGCGATGACGGTCGCGGGCCTCGAGAACGCCGTCGAGCTGGCCGAGCTGGCGATGGAAGAGACCCAGTTCGGCGTCCTCGAGGACAAGGTGCTCAAGAACTACATCGCCACCGAGTTCCTGTACGACTACCTGAGGGACAAGAAGTCGGTCGGAGTCATCGAGGAGGACCGGGAGCGTGCCCTCCAGTACGTCGCCGAGCCGATCGGGGTCGTGCTCGCATTGCTGCCGATCACCAATCCAACCTCGACGACCTTGTTCAAGTCGATCGTCTGCGCGAAGACCCGGAACGCGCTGATCATGCGCCCCTCACCGCGCGCGGTGCGTTGCTGCCGCCGTGCGGCGGAGGTGCTGCAGGAGGCCGGTGAGGCGGTGGGGCTGCCGCCGAACTCGCTCCAGGTGATCCCCGACCCGTCGCTCGAGGTCTCGCAGTACCTGTTCCACCACCCTGGCGTCGATTTCATCTGGACGACCGGCGGGCCCAAGGCGGTGGCGGCCGCCAATCAAGCCGGCAAGCCGTGTCTCAGCGTCGGCCCGGGCAACGCACCGGTGTACATCCACCGCACCGCCGACATCCGCATGGCGGTGATGGACATCCTGATCTCCAAGACGTTCGACGCGTCGGTGATCTGTCCAGCTGAGCAGACCTGCGTGATCGACGAGTCAGTCTACGACGCGGTGATCGACGAGTTCCAGCGGATGGGGGCTCGGCTGCTGACCGACGAGCAGACGGAGGCGCTGGCGGGACGTTCGTTCACGGACGAGGGCAAGGTGCAGCTCGATGTCCTCGGGCAGTCGTGCGTCAACCTGGGCGGTCTCGCCGGCTTCGAAGTCTCAGAAGAGGACAAGGTGCTGCTGGCCCAGCTGCCGAGCGACCTCGACGCGTTCGCCGAGCACCCGCTCATCGCGGAGAAGCTCATGCCGGTGCTCGGGGTCATCCGGTCGCCCTCGGTGGAGCACGGGATCCGCGCCTGCGAGCTCGTCACCGAGCATTTCGGCCTGGGCCACACGTCGGCCGTGTACGCGCGGGATGAAACGGTGATCAACCGCTTCTCGATGGCGATCCGGACGGGGCGGATCCTCGTCAACGCTCCCACCGCGGTCGGGGCGTTGGGTGGCGTCTACAACTCGATGACCCCGACGTTCTCGCTCGGCTGCGGCACCTGGGGAGGCTCCAACACCACAGACAACGTCAACTATCGCAATCTCTTGAACATCAAGACAGTGTCCCGCCGGCAAACTCCGTCGCAGTGGTTCCGGGTGCCGTCGGACACGTACTTCAACCCGGGCGCGCTCGATAACCTGCGGCAACTCGGCGCCTCCCGCCCGATGATCGTCACGGACAAGTGGACGGTGGCCCGCGGGGTGGCCGAGGAAATTCGTCACTACCTGACCGCGAGCGCCGTACACGTCTACTCCGGGGTCGAGCCCGAGCCCACCGAAGAACAGATCCGCGCCGGAATCGAGGAGCTCCACCGCTTCGACGCCGATGCGATCATCGCGGTCGGCGGCGGCTCGGTTATGGATGCGGCGAAGGCGATGCGCCTATTCCACGAGAGCCCGCACCTGAACGTCACCGGGCTGTCGCTGCCGTTCCTCGACCCCCGCAAACGCATCGCTGAGTTCCCACAGATAGAGCACAAGGTGCGGCTGGTGGCGATTCCGACGACGTCCGGCACCGGCTCGGAGGTCTCGCCCGCGGCGGTGATCAGCGTCGGAAAGCGCAAGGTCACCCTGATCGACTACACGCTTGTCCCCGACATGGCGATCGTCGACCCGAACCTCACGCTGACGATGCCGAAGGAGATCACGGCCGACACCGGAATCGACGCGTTGACACATGCGCTCGAGGCCATCGTGTCGATCTTCGCCTCGCCGTTCACGGACGCATTCTGCGTGCAGGCGGCCCGCCTGATCTTCCCCGCGCTACCACGGGCCTATAACGACGGGTCCGACGTCGAGGCGCGCACCGCGATGCACAACGCCGCGACGATCGCGGGGCTGGCGTTCTCGAACGCGTTCGTCGGTCTGAACCACGCGCTCGCCCATCCGGTCGGGGCGCAGTTCGGGATCGCGCACGGTCGCGCGAACGCGATATTTCTGCCTCACGTCCTGCGCTACAACGCGTCGCTGCCGAGCAAGTTCATGCCAGCCCCCGGCTACTCGGCATACATCGCCCCCGAGAAGTATGCGGAGATGTCGCGGATCCTCGGATTCGGCGGCCACACCGAGGAGGAGCGGCGCGAGCGGCTGTTCGCCCACGTGGACGAGCTGCTGGCCGAGGTCGACGAGCCCCGCTCGCTGGCCGACTGCGGCGTGAAGCGCAAGGAGTTCGAGGCCGCGCTGCCCGATCTCGCCAAGGCGGCATTCGCCGATCCCAGCATCCGCACCAACCCGCGCATCCCGATGATCCGCGAGGTTGTCGAGCTGCTGGTAGTCGGTTACGGCGACGGGGCCTGAGCACGCACCCCGGCGGATCGCTTGGGAAGAAACTTCACCATGGTCGGAGTTTCCTCCCGAGCGATCGGCTGACCCGGTCGACCGTGCCGTCATCAAGCACGAGCACGCCGCCGTGGTGAGCGCGCAGCAGCCGCCGCCCCGCGACCGGACCGGATAGCACCGCGGCCTTGGCCAGGGCCTCGGCCTCGAGCGCGGTCGGGGCGAGCGCCGTGGCCGCGACGAGCCCCGTCCAGGCCGGGGCGCCCGTCGACGGATCGATCAGGTGGTGGGCGAACGCCCCGTCCGAAGACTCCCAGAGCCGTGTGTCGATCCCGGAGGTCGCCACCGCGCCGCCCCGCACGTGGAGCGTATGCGCCGGTTCGCCCGTCATCGGATGGCGGACCCGCACCTCCCACGGCGCTCCCCGCCGGCCCATCACCCGCACGTCGCCGCCGCAGTCCACCGCGCAGCAGCCGTGGCGCCCGAGCTGGGTGGCGAGGAGATCGGCCGTCCACCCCTTCGCCGATCCGGCCAGGTCGAGCTCCAGGCCCGGCGCACGGCGGATCACACCCGCCCGTTCGTCGACCTCGACGTGGCGCCACCGGGCCGCCGGGTCGGGGTGGGCCGGACGGCGCGGCGGCGCTGACCGGAGCGCTCGCGGCAGCGACCCCGCCGCCAGCTGCACCCTGGAGCGGCCGTAGCCGGCGCGTCGCAGGGCGCCCAGCAGCGTGGGGTCGACCAGGCCGGCGGTCAGCATCGCCGCCCTCAACGCGGCCGCCACCGCGGCCCTCAGCAGCGGCGCCACGGGCACGCACGCGCGAGGGTCGGCGTTCAGCCGCGAGAGATCGCTGTCCGCATCGAAGCGAGACAGCCGGTGCTCGATGTCGTCGAACGCCGATGCGAGGTCGATGCCGCCGTCGGCCTCGCGCACCACCCGCGCGATCGTGCCCATCGTGGCGAAGCTGTCGTCGAGCATTTCAGCCATCCGGCGTGCCCTCGCCGGGCGGCGCCATGTCTGCCCCGAAGGCCTGCTGGAGGTCCGCGATCTGACCGGGGCTGGACTGGGTGGTGAGTGGCGGGGTCGCCGGTGGCGGTGATGGCCGTGGCGCGCGCCGGCGGCGGAGCAACGTGCCCACGCCACCGGCCGCGGCGGCTGCCAGGAGAGCTCCTGACAGCCGCCGTCTAGCCATTTCCTCTCGCAGCACTCAGATCAGGCGAGTGCGGGCTCGGCGGCTCGTTTGGCCTTGGCGCTCGGGCGCCGCGAGGCGCTGAGCACCACCTTGAGCGCGCCGGTGTGGGCGGCGTCGGCGAACGTGTCATACGCGTTCATCGTGTCGCCCAAGGCGAAGCGGTGGGTCGCGAACATCGACGGATCCAGACGGCCGCTGGCGATCAGCCGCAACAACCGCGGGATGCTGAACGTGTCCACCAGCCCGGTGGTTACCGTCACATCGCGAATCCAGAGCTTCTCGAGATGCAGGGTCGCGGGCTTGCCGTGAACCCCGATATTGGCCACTCGGCCGCCTGGCCGGATGAGCTCGGTGGCGAGCTCGAAGGTGGCCGGAACGCCAACCGCCTCGAACGCGACGTCCGCGCCAAGACCGTCGGTGAGCTCCATGACCCGCGCGACCGCGTCGTCGAGTCCGTTGTTGATCGTCGTATCGGCACCGAACCTACCGGCTCCCTCGAGGCGGCTCTCGGCCACATCGATGGCCACGATCCGGCCAGGCGTGTACAGCCTGGCGGTGAGGATCGCGGCGAGGCCGATGGGACCGGCACCGACGATCGCGACCACGTCACCCGGCGACACCATCCCGTTCAGCACACCCACCTCGAAGGCGGTGGGAAGGATGTCCGACAGGAACAGAACCTGCTCGTCGGTGAGTTCCGGAGGGATCTTGTACACCGAGTTGTCGGCGAACGGCACCCGGGCGTACTCGGCCTGCAGGCCGTTGATCAGGTGGCCGAAGATCCAGCCGCCGCCGCCCAGGCACTGCCCGTAGCGTCCCTCCTTGCAGAACCGGCAGCGCCCGCACGAGCTGACGCACGAGATCAGCACCCGGTCGCCCGCGGCGACCGTGCTGACCCCGGCTCCGATCTCCTGCACGGTGCCCACCGCTTCATGGCCGAGGATCGTCCCCGGGGTGGTCTCCGGGACGTCTCCCTTGAGGATGTGCAGATCGGTACCGCAGATCGTTGTCGTGTCGATGCGGACGAGAATGTCCGTTGGCTCGAGGATCGCCGGGTCGTCGACCCTGTCCCAGCCCCGATCACCCGGACCGTGGTAGACGAGGGCTTTCATAGCGTGCCTCCTATCCCCGGCTGTTCGCCAAACGGCGACCGCCCAAAGCGGTCGAGGGAGTTACCTCGGACAGCCGGTGAGCGTTGAATTTTCCGATCCGACCGTAAGACCGGGTCGCTGGCCCGCCATCGGGGTTATGCCGCATGTTCACCCGTAGTAAGCGGCTGTCGGCGATGGCGGGCGACGCGGTCAGCGATGCCGGGAAAGGCGCGAGCCCACGCGCTCGAGTTCCGTGCCGATACCGAGGATCAAACTGCCGAGCGCAAACACGATCAGTCCGCACCCGACGGCGCACAGGACGCCGATGATGACCGGCCCCAATGCGATGGCCACCAGCAGTGCCGGCAGCGCCAGGGCAAGGGCTAGCGCCGAAATCAGGATTCTCATCGTTACCTCCGTCTTGATCTCGGGGGTGTCAAGCGCGAGCGTAGATCGCGACCCGAGCCCGGACATCCGTGCAACCGTGCCGCAGGGCTGCACGAGACTACGTGGCCCACCGGGCGCGAGCCCGACCCGGCGGGGTCGACGGTTGGGGCCGGATTGCGGAAAACCACGTAGGGCAAAGCGGCTGTATGCGGATGGCTGCTCGCGCGCCACGACTTAGGGTCGATCCCCAATGCCTCGCGACCTCGGAGACGATCAGAGATGACCACGCAAGTAGCCGGCGCGAAGACCAGACGGTCCGCCGCTCAGGGCCACAAATGGGTGTACGACTTCGCCGAGGGCTCGCGGGCTATGCGGGACCTGCTGGGCGGCAAGGGCGCCGGCGTCGCGGAGATGACCCGCGTGCTCGGTGCTGAGCTGGTCCCGGCCGGCTTCACGATCACCACCGACGCGTGTGTGGCGTACATGCGGGGCGCCGGCGCGTGGCCGGCCGGCCTCGCGGAGCAGGTGCAGTCCGCCCTTGCCCGCCTGGAGACGGCGGCGGGCAAGCGCCTCGGGGATCCCGAGGATCCACTGCTTGTTTCGGTTCGCTCGGGCGCGCGCGTATCGATGCCGGGGATGATGGACACGGTCCTGAACCTCGGGCTGAACGACGAGTCGGCCGCGGGGCTGGCCGCCCGAACCGGGGACGAGCGGTTTGCCGCGGACTGCTTCCGGCGGTTGGTGCAGATGTTCGGAAATGTCGTGCGCGGCGTCCCCGGCGAGCGGTTCGAGGACGAGATCGCCCGGGTCAAACGCGAGCGAGGGGTGACACTCGACACCGAGCTCGACGCCGCCGCATTGCGAGAATTGACCGAGCGCTTCCGGTCGTTCTTCGACTTCCCCGCCGATCCCCAGCAGCAGTTGACCGAGGCGATCCGCGCGGTGTTCGACTCCTGGATGGGAGAGCGCGCGGTGCAGTACCGGCGCATCAACCGGCTGCCCGATGACTGGGGGACGGCCGTCAACGTCCAGCAGATGGTGTACGGCAACAAGGGCGAAAGCTCGTGCTCAGGAGTCGCGTTCAGCCGCAACGAGGTGACCGGTGCGCAGACTCCCTCGGGCGACTTTCTCCCCAATGCGCAGGGTGAAGACGTCGTCTCGGGAGTGCGCACGCCACGCGATCTGTCCGAGCTGCACGACTGGATGCCCGAGGTCGCCGATCGGCTGACCGAGATCCTGCGCACGCTCGAGGCGCACTACAAGGACATGCAGGACACCGAGTTCACGGTCGAGGAGGGACGACTGTTCATGCTGCAGACGCGCGGCGCCAAGCGACCGGCCCAGGCCGCCGTCCGCTTCGCCGTGG
Organism: Solirubrobacteraceae bacterium; assembly: GCA_035504535.1. Taxonomy (GTDB): domain Bacteria; phylum Actinomycetota; class Thermoleophilia; order Solirubrobacterales; family Solirubrobacteraceae; genus Palsa-465. The sequence goes on from DATJRS010000070.1 coordinate 184,232, forward strand.
ATGCGTTCGAGGAGCGGCTGCTGACCAAGGCCGAGGCCGTGGCCACAATCGATGCGGGCGCGCTCGAGGCGCTGCTGCACCCCTCGTTCGACACCACCGCGCGCTACACGGTCCTCGCCCGCGGTGTCGCCGCCTCGCCGGGTGCGGCGAAGGGCTCGATCGTGTTCACCGCGCCCGACGCCGTTGAGCAGGCGCGCGACGGAAAGACGGTCATCCTGGTGCGACCGTTCACCGAGGCCGATGATGTCGCCGGGTTCAACGCCGCCGTCGGCATCCTGACCTCCGAGGGTGGCAAGGCGTCGCACGCGGCGCTCGTCGCGCGCGGCATGGGCCGTCCCGCCGTGACCGGTGCCGCCGCGCTGGACATCGATCTCAAGCTGGGCGAGGTGCGGATCGGTGATCTTGTCCTGCACGCGGGCGATTTCATCGCCATCGACGGCACCAACGGCGTGATCACCACGGATGACGTTCCGCTCGTCGAGGCGCAGATCGACGCCCGGTTCGAGACCGTCCTGCGCTGGGCCGATGAGCTGCGCCAGATCGGCGTGCGGGCCAACGCCGACACGCCGGTGGACGCCGCTCGCGCGCACCGGTTCGGCGCCGAGGGGATCGGGCTGTGCCGGACCGAGCACATGTTCATGGCGGCTGACCGCCAGCCCAAGATGCGGGCGATGATCATGGCCGAGGACGAGGCGGTCCGGCGGGCGGCGCTCGATGAGCTGCTGCCGCTCCAACAGGCCGACTTCGAGGGGTTGTTCGAAGCGATGGCGGGGTGGCCGGTGACGATCCGCCTGCTCGACCCGCCGCTGCACGAGTTCCTGCCGGATCGATTCGAGCTCAACGAGGAGATCGTGCGCGCGCGGATCGACCGTAGCGCTCGGCTGCAGTTCCTCGAGGCTGAGTTTGATCGGGTCAGGTCGCTCGAGGAAACCAACCCGATGCTCGGAACCCGAGGCGTGCGGCTCGGCGTCATGGAGCCAGAGGTCTACGAAATGCAGGTCCGCGCGATCGCCCGCGCGGCGCGAGCCGTACACGAGCGGACCGGCCGCGGCCCGCACGTCGAGATCATGATCCCGCTCGTGGCCTACGAGCGCGAGCTCGAACTGGTCAAGGCCCGCGTCGTGTCCGTGGCCGAGGAGGAGGGGCTCAGCCTGGGGACCGACTTCGGGGTCGGCACCATGATCGAGCTCCCGCGCGCTTGCTTCATCGCCGATCAGATCGCCCGTCATGCGGACTTCTTCTCGTTCGGGACGAACGATCTCACCCAGTGCGGGCTCGGCTTCTCCCGCGACGACATCGAAGGACGAATCATCCCCCGCTACGTCGAGGAGAAGATCGTCGACGGCTCGCCGTTCGCAACCATCGACGCGGCGGGCGTCGGCGAACTCGTGCGCATCGCCGTGGAGAGGGGTCGACGTGGGCGGGCGGATCTCGAACTCGGCGTCTGCGGAGAGCACGGCGGCGACCCCGAGTCGATCCGCTTCTTCCACGACTCGGGACTCGACTACGTCAGCTGCTCCCCATTCCGACTACCGATCGCTCGGGTGGCAGCCGCCCAGGCCGCGATCGCTTCTCCGCGATGAGCTTCGCTCGTTCCGCCACCGACCTTACGCCGCTGCCGGATCTGGTTCACGGACGCTCGCGCACCGGGCCGGTACGCGACCAGCGGCCGGTATACGTCGATCTGCTGCCTCCCTGCAACGCGGGCTGTCCGGCCGGCGAGAACATCCAGGGATGGATGGCGCAGGTCAAGGACGGTCGACACGAGGAGGCCTGGCGCCTGCTGACGGCCGACAATCCGTTTCCCGCCATCCACGGACGTGTCTGCTACCACCCGTGCGAGAGCATCTGCAACCGCGCCGAGCTCGACGGTGCGCTTTCCATTCACGCCGTCGAGCGCTTCCTCGGCGATCTGGCGCTCGAGCGTGGATGGCAGTTCGATCCCCCACGGCAGCGCAGCGGTAAGCGGGTACTCGTGATTGGCGCGGGACCGAGCGGGCTCTCGGCCGCCTGCCATCTGGCACGTCTCGGGCACGAGGTCGAGATCCGCGATGCCGGCCCCGAGCCGGGCGGCATGATGCGCTATGGGATCCCGGCCTACCGGTTGCCGCGCGAGGTGATGGGCGCCGAGATCGACCGGCTCGCGGCGCTCGGAGTGTGCATCTCCAGCAACCACAAGGTCGAGGACCTCGAGGCCGAGCGCCGCGCCGGCGGCTTCGATGCGGTGTTCGTGGCCGTCGGCGCGCACCTGTCCAAGCGCGTCGACATTCCCGCGGCCGACGCCGGTCACATCATCGACGCGCTCTCGTTCCTACACGGCGTGGCCGCGGGCGAGCACCCGGTAATCGGCCGCCGGGTGGCGGTCTACGGTGGCGGCAACACCGCGATGGACGCCGCACGCGTCGCCAAACGGATGGGCGCGGAAGAGGCGCTGATCGTGTACCGCCGGACGCGGGCGCAGATGCCCGCCCACGAGGAGGAGGCGCAGGACGCCGAGCGCGAGGGCGTGCGGATCAACTGGCTGCGCACGATCAAGGCGATGGAGGGCTCCGAGCTCCAGGTCGAGGAGATGGAGCTCGACGAAACCGGTTACCCGCAGACGACCGGCCGCTTCGACACCCTGGCGGCGGACACGGTCATCCTGGCCCTCGGCCAGGACACCGACACCGCGTTCCTGCGTTCCGTGCCGGGCGTGGAGTTCGAGCGCGACGGGACGGTGCGCGTGTCCAGTTCGCTCATGACCGGCTGCCCCGGGGTGTTCGCCGGCGGTGACATGGTCCCCTCAGAGCGCACCGTGACCGTCGGCGTGGGGCACGGCAAGCGCGCCGCCCGCGAGATCGATGCCTGGCTGCGTGGCTCCCGCCGCGAGCACCCCGCGAAGCATCCCCAGGCGCAGTTCGAGCTTCTGAATCTGTGGTACTTCGGCGACTACCCCCGCCGCCAGCAACGCGAGCTCGGCATGGAAGAGAGACTGGGCGGCTTCGAAGAGGTCCTCGCCGGGCTCTCGCCGGAGGAGGCCGTGTTCGAGGCCCGCCGATGCCTCTCGTGCGGTAACTGCATCGAATGCGACGGGTGCCTGGGCGCCTGTCCCGAGGATGCGGTCATAAAGCTCGGCGAGGGACTCCGCTACCGGTTCGAGTACGACCGCTGCACGGGCTGCCGAGCGTGTTTCGAGCAGTGCCCGGTGCACTCGATCGAGATGGTCTCCGAAGCCGCGCCGGATCCGCCTTACGCATTCGTGGCACCCGCGGACCCGGCCGGAGGGATGCACTGATGCGCGCCACGGTCGACGGCAACGAAGCGGCGGCCTCGGTCGCGTTCCGCTGCAGCGAGGTGTGCTGCATCTTCCCGATCACCCCATCCTCGCCTATGGCCGAGCTGGCGGACGAGTGGTCGAGCAAGGGGCGCACGAACCTTTGGGGCACGGTCCCCGCGGTGGTCGAGATGCAGAGCGAAGGCGGCGCGGCCGGGGCGTTGCACGGAGCACTCCAGGGCGGGGCGCTCGGGACCACCTTCACGGCTTCGCAGGGCCTGCTGCTGATGATCCCGAACATGTACAAGATCGCGGGCGAGCTCACCTCGGCCGTGATGCACGTGGCCGCGCGCTCGCTCGCGGCGCAGGCGCTGTCGATCTTCGGCGACCACTCCGACGTGATGGCGGTCCGCCAGACCGGCTTCGCGCTCCTGAGCTCGGCATCGGTTCAGGAGGCGCACGACCTCGCGCTCGTGGCCCACGCCGCCACACTCCAGACGCGCATCCCGTTCGTTCACTTCTTCGACGGTTTTCGCACCTCGCACGAGCTGCAGACGATCGACGTGCTCGACGACGAGGACGTCCGCGCACTGATCTCGGACCAGCTCGTCCAGGAGCACCGCGCGCGGTCTCTGTCACCGGAGCGCCCGTTCATCCGCGGCACCGCACAGAACCCCGACATCTACTTCCAGGCGCGCGAGACGGTGAACCCGTTCTACGCGCGCGTCCCCGACATCGTGCAGCGTGCCATGGATCGGCTCGCCGAACGGACCGGACGCGCTTATCGGCTGGTCGAGTACAGCGGCCACCCGGAAGCCGAGCGGGTGCTGGTGGTGATGGGCTCCGGTGGCGAGACCGCGCGCGAGACCGTCGCCTTCCTGCAGGCCCGGGGCGAGCGGGTTGGGGTCGCGCAGATCCGGCTGTACCGGCCCTTCCCGGCGCGCGAGTTGGCGCAGGCGCTCCCCCAGAGCGTGCGGCGGGTCGCCGTGCTCGACCGGACCAAGGAGCCGGGCTCGCTCGGCGAGCCGCTGTTCCTGGACGTACTGGCGGCGCTGACCGAGGCTTATGGCGCCGGCGAGCGCGAGTTGTTGCCGTCGATCATCGGCGGCCGCTACGGACTGTCCTCCAAGGAGTTCACCCCCGCGATGGTCGCGGGCGTGTTTGCAGAGCTCGCGCGCGAGCGGCCCAGGCAGCGCTTCACGATCGGGATCAATGACGACGTGTCCGGCACGAGCCTGCCCTATGACCCCTCGCTCGACATCGAGCCCCACGAGACCCATCGCGCCGTGTTCTTCGGACTCGGCTCGGACGGCACGGTCGGCGCGAACAAGAACACGATCAAGATCCTGGGCGACGCGGCCGATCTGCACGCCCAGGGGTACTTCGTCTACGACTCCAAGAAATCGGGCTCGCAGACCGTCTCGCACCTCCGCTTCGGGCCACGGGCGATACGCGCCCCCTACCTCGTGTCGGCAGCCAGCTTCGTTGGCTGTCACCAGTTCCGGCTGATCGAGCAGGACGAGGTGCTCGACCGCGCCGCCCACGGCGCGACGCTGCTCCTCAACTGCCGGTACGAGCCCGGGGAGGTCTGGGATTCGCTGTCGCGCCGGGTGCAGGAGAAGCTCGTGGCCAAGCGGATCAAGCTGTTCGCGATCGATGCCGGCAAGATCGCGCGCGAAGCAGGTCTGGCCGGACGCACCAACACGATTCTGCAGACGTGCTTCTTCGCGATCTCGGGCGTGCTGGAGCGCGAGCGGGCGATCGACGCGATCAAGGAGTCGATCCGCAAGACCTACGGCAAGCGGGGCGACGAGGTCGTCAGGCGCAACATCGAGGCGGTCGATCGCTCGCTTGCGGCGCTTCACCAGGTGCCGATACCGGACCGAGCGTCCTCGCTGCTGGAGAGGCCCGGGCTCGTCCCGGCGAACGCACCCGAGTTCGTGCGGACCGTGACCGCGGCGATGATGGCCGGCCACGGAGACGAGCTGTCCGTGAGCGCGCTGCCGGTCGACGGCACGTATCCGAGCGCCACGACCAAATACGAGAAGCGCAACATCTCCGACCTCGTCGCGAGCTGGGACGCCGAACTCTGCATCCAGTGTGGCAACTGCAGCTTCGTGTGCCCGCACAGCGTGATCCGATCGCGCTACTACGAGCCCGGCGCGCTCGACGGCGCGCCCGCCGGCTTCCCCTCGGCGCAGTTGAACGGTGTCGGGCTCCCCGACGCCCGCTACACCCTCCAGGTGTACGTCGAGGACTGCACCGGCTGTGGGCTGTGCGTGGAGGCGTGTCCGGTCTCAGCACCCCAGGAGCCCGGCCGCAAGGCGATCAACCTCGACGCGCGCGAGCCGCTGCTGGACAGCGAGCGCGCGAACATCGCATTCTTCGAAGGGCTGCCGAGGAACGATCGGACCCGCGTCGACTTCGGCACGGTGCGCGGCACCCAGTTCCTGGAGCCGCTGTTCGAGTTTTCCGGCGCGTGCGCCGGCTGCGGCGAGACGCCGTATCTGAAGCTCCTCTCGCAGCTATTCGGGGACCGGCTCACGATCGCCAACGCAACCGGCTGCTCCTCGATCTACGGCGGAAGTCAGCCGACGACGCCGTGGGCGGTCGACGAGGAGGGACGCGGACCGGCCTGGTCGAACTCGCTGTTCGAGGACAACGCCGAATTCGGGCTGGGCCTACGACTCGCCGCCGACCGCCACACCGAACTCGCCCGGCGCCGTCTGAGCGAGCTGCGAGAAGTGGTGGGCGCCGACCTGGTCGACGAGATCCTCTGCGCCCCGCAGGTGAACGAGTCCGAACTGCGCGAGCAGCGCGCGCGGATCGCGGAGCTGAAGCGCCGGCTGGCCGGCCTGGACGGCCGAGGCGACGGCCCCGTGGCCGACCTGCGCAGCGTGCTCGATCACCTGATCCGCCGCAGTGTCTGGATCGTAGGTGGGGACGGCTGGGCGTACGACATCGGCGCCGGCGGCCTTGACCACGTGCTGGCTAGCGGCAAGAACGTGAACGTGCTGGTGATGGACACCGAGGTCTACTCCAACACCGGCGGACAGATGTCGAAGGCGACGCCGCTTGGGGCGGTGGCGAAGTTCTCGGCCGCGGGCAAGACCGTCCCGACCAAGGACCTGGCGCTCCAGGCGATCTCCTACGCCGACGTGTATGTCGCGCGGGTGGCGCTCGGGGCCGATCCCCAGCAAACCCTGCGGGCGTTCCGCGAGGCCGAGGCTTACGACGGACCGTCGTTGATCATCGCCTACAGCCACTGCATCGCTCATGGCTACGACATGCGCGACGGGCTGACCCAGCAGTACCGCGCCGTCGCCAGCGGCCATTGGCCGCTGATTCGCTACGACCCGGCGGTGCGCGCGTCCGGCGGGGATCCGTTCCTGCTCGACTCACCCCGGCCGCGGATGCCGCTGGCTGACTACCGCCGCGGCGAGCTCCGTTTTCGTGCGCTTGAGGCGGCCCAACCAGCGGAGGCCGAGCGTCTCCTCGACCTCGCCCAACAGGTGGCCGATCAGCGCTGGCGGGGCTACGAGGAGCTGGCCACCCGAGGCGCCAGCGAGTTTCCATCCGATCCGAGGGGGCGTAACTGATGGACCTGTCGACGACGTATATGGGCCTGCGGCTCCGCAATCCGCTGGTTGCCTCCCCCTCGCCGCTGTCCTACACCCTCGATGGCATCAAGCGTCTGGCCGACGGCGGCGTCGGGGCGATCGTCCTGTTCTCGCTGTTCGAGGAGCAGCTGCGACAGGAGGCGGCCAGGTCCATCCGGCTCGTCGAGGACCCAGCCGAGAGCTTCCCCGAGGCGCTCAGCTACTTCCCTTCGGTGGCCGACGCAGATGGCGGCCCCCATGGCTACCTGAACCTCATCGAACGGGCGGCATCCAGCGTCGAGGTGCCCGTGATCGCCAGCCTCAACGGGGTGACACCCGAAGGCTGGATCGATTACGCGTGCGCGATGCAGAACGCCGGCGCAGCTGCCCTGGAACTGAACATCTACGGGGTCGCCGGCGATCCGGCCATCTCGGGACGCGAGGTAGAGCAGCGCCACATCGAGGTGCTGGAGCGCGTCAAGGCGGCGGTCACGGTGCCGGTCGCGGTCAAGCTGAGTCCGTATTTCAGCTCTCCGGGCGAGATGGCATCGCGTCTTGATGAGGCCGGGGCCGACGCGCTCGTGCTGTTCAACCGGTTCCTGCAGCCGGACATCGATCCCGAGGAGTTGGTGGTCCTGCCCAAGGTGAATCTTTCGAGCCCCGCCGATGCGCGCGTGGCGCGGACGTGGATCGCGCTGCTGCGCGGAAGGGTGCGGGCGTCGCTGGCCGCCACCTCGGGCGTCGAGGTCGCAGCCGACCTGGCCAGATACCTGCTGGCGGGAGCCGACGTCGTGATGACCGCATCCGCCTTGCTGCGCCACGGCCCGAGCTACGCCGCCGATCTGATTGACGGCCTCTCCGTGTGGATGACACGCAAGAGCTTCCGAGGCCTCGACGAGGTTCGCGGCCTGCTGGCCGTGCCCCCCGTCGCCGACCCGGCCGCGCATGAACGGGCGGGCTACGTGAGCGCCATGCGCGCTGCCAATGCTGGTGCCTACAACCCCTGGTGAGTGAACAATGACTGAACCCAAACATCCCATTTCAGGCCGCGTAGTGATCGTGGGCGGAGGCGTCGCGGGACTGGAGGCCCTGCTCGCGCTGCGCGCCCTGGCGGGCGAACGCGTTGAGCCGACGCTCATCTCGCCGAACGAATGGTTCATCGACCGGCCCATGACGGTGGCGGAGCCGTTTGGCTTCGGATCAGCGGCGCGCCTCTCGCTGCCCAAAGTCGCCGCCGAGTGCGGCGCCGAGTTCGTCTGCGGAGCCGTGACGGCGGTGGACGGCGCCAACCGGCGGGTCAGTTGCGCCGACGGACGCGAGGTCGCGTTCGACACCTTGATCCTCGGGCCGGGCGCCCGGGGGCGCGCTCCCTTCGCGGACGCGATCACCTTCGGCTTCGAAGGCTCCGGGCAGGCCATCCGGGACATGCTGACTCAGCTGCGGGCCGGCGAAGCCCACAGCGTCGCGTTCGTCGCTCCGAGCACGACCGGATGGCTCCTGCCGCTGTACGAGCTTGCTCTGATGACGGCTCGGGAGCTCGCGCGGAGCAACGTCGACGGGGTCGAGCTACGCCTCCTGACTCCCGAGCATGGGCCGCTGGCGCTGTTTGGTGAACGGCTGAGCCAGGGCATCGGCCGCTTGATCGAGAGGGCCGGGATCGACTCGCTGCACGCCTCGTTCGCGCAGCTGAGCGAGGGCGGCCTCATGTACGAGGCGATCGGCCAGCCGAGCACGGACTACGTCGTGACGCTGCCGCTCCTGAGCGGCCCCGAGCTGGCCGGCGTCCCGGCCGGCGATACGCACGGCTTCGTACCGGTCAACGAGTACGGTCAGGTGGCGGGCCTGGAAGGCGTGTACGCGGCCGGCGACGCCACCGACTTCCCGGTCAAGCAGGGCGGGCTGGCCGCGCAGCAGGCGGATAGCGTGGCCGAGCACGTCGCGGCGAGACATGGCGCGGACGTTGAACCGGAGCCGTTCCGGCCCGCCCTGAGAGGAATGCTGTTCTCCGGCGACGAGCCGCTGTACATGCGCTCAGACGTCCCCGGCGCCGATGAGGAGATTCCCGGCGCCTGGTACCCGCTGTGGTGGCCGCCGACGAAGGTCGCCGGTCGTTACCTCGGGCCGTATTTATTCGAACGCGGCGATGAAGATCGGCTGGGTTTCCCACCCGGCCCACCGGTGGGTTTCGTCGACGTGGACCTGCCGCTCGCCGAGCTCACCCTGCCGGGCTGATCGGTCAAGGAGAGGAAGATCATGGCTGCCCTGCAACACGAGTCAATCCCGGTGATGGCCCCGGAGAGATTTGCGTCCGTGCTCTCACCGGGTGAGTACGAGGCGCTTCTCGACCTGGTCGGCCAGGCCGCCCGGGACCTTCACGGGCGGGTGATATGGAATGTGAACTCGACCGCCAAGGGCGGCGGGGTGGTTGAGATGCTGCGGCCGTTGCTGGGTTACTGCCGCGGCGCCGGCGTCGACGCGCGCTGGGCGGTGATTTCAGGCGCGTCGGAGTTCTTCGCCATCACCAAGCGGTTGCACAATCGCCTGCACGGGTTCGCCGGCGATGGCGGGCCTCTGGGCGACGCCGAGCACGAGGCATACGACCAGACACTCGCCGCAGCCGCAGAGGAGCTCGCCGGGCTCGTGCACGAACGCGACATCGTGATCCTGCACGATCCGCAGACGGCCGGCCTGGCCGCGGCGGTGCGGGAGACGGGCGCAACCGTCATCTGGCGCTGTCACGTCGGCCTCGACGTCGCCAACGATCATGCCCGTGAGGCGTGGGATTTTCTGCGTGGCTACGTCCTGGACGCGCACGCGTTCGTCTTCTCGCGGGCGGGCTTCGCGTGGGAGGGATTGCCCCGCGACCGGATCGCGGTGATCCGCCCCTCGATCGACGCGTTCGCGCCGAAGAACGCCCAGCAGACGCGCGCCCAATCGTTGTCGATCATGGCGACCGCCGGCGTCGTGGCCGGCGACGTCGACGCCTATCCCACCTTCATGCGCTCAGACGGTACGCCGGGGCGCGTCGTGCGCCGGGCCGAGATGCTGGAGGAGGAGCCCCTGGCGCCCGACAAGCCCGTGGTGATGCAAGTCTCGCGCTGGGATCAGCTCAAGGATCCGTTGGGCGTGCTGACCGCGTTCGCCCAGCACGTGGCGACGCGCGGTTTGGCGGACCTGCTGCTGGTCGGCCCTTCGACCGCCGCGGTCGCCGATGACCCGGAGGGCGCACAGGTTCTGGACGCGGTCCGGGCGGGCTGGCACGAGTTACCGGCGAGCGTTCGCCGGCGCGTTCACCTGTGCTCGCTGCCGATGGACGACATCGAGGAGAACGCGGCGATCGTCAATGCGCTCCAGCGCCACGCCAGCGTGGTCGTGCAGAAGAGTCTCGCGGAGGGATTCGGCCTGACCGTGGCCGAGGCGATGTGGAAAGAGCGACCGGTCGTGGGGAGCCGGATCGGTGGCATTCGGGATCAGATCGAAGACGGCCGATCGGGCCGGCTGCTGACAGACCCCCGCGACCTCGAGCAGGCCGGCGCAGCGATCGCCGAGCTGCTCCTGGACGCGGATCGCGCGCGGGCCATCGGGATCGCGGCGCAGCGACGCGTGCAGGAGCAGTTCCTCGGCCCCCATCATCTCGGGCGCTACTTTGAGGTCATCAACCGGGTTGCCTCGCAGCGCGGCCACGACCGGCGCGCACCGCGCGAGGTGATCCCGCCGATCAGCGCTTAGCGACGGTCAGGCCGGCCGAACGGGCCCGGAGGGCGCCGGCCGCTGCTCGGAAGCTCGGATGGATGGGCTGGCCGAGCTCAACGTCCGCGTACGCTCCGGAGAGCTTTCGGCGCAGCAGCGGATCGGCGCAACACCACGCGCAGGATCGGGAACCCATGCGGTCGTGGAGCAGCTGCAGGAAGCGTGTCGCCTCGGGACGGTCGATCGGGAAGCCGTCGCATTCGACGATCACGTTCTCGCGTTCGCCGATCTCGCTCAGCCGCCGACCGAGGCCGCGGACGGCACGTTCGGCCTCGCCCGCCGCTGCGATCGCCAGCCCATCGAGGCGGACCCGGACAAGATCGTGCTCGGCGCAGTACTCGACGCGGGCGTCGAGTGTCAGTGACACGTGTCGAGTGAGCCCGAGTGGCATCTGGGCGAAGATCGCGGGGTCCATCAGGCGGAGATCAGCGGCGATCTCCGGACGGAAATTGATCTTGGCCAGGACGTCTCGTTCGAGATCGACGCCGGGCGCGATCTCGGTCAGCTCGAGTCCGCTCTGCCCGAGGCGCAACACGCATCGCTCGGTGATGTAGACCACGGACTGCCCGGTGGCCCGAGCCCGTTCGCCGCTGAATGTCACGTGCTCGACCTCCTCGACGAATTTGACGACGGTCCCGTCGCTCCGTATCCGCAGCAGCCCGTCGGCAACCCTGACGTGCGCCCCGGTCGTGAACGTGCCCATGAAGGCGACGCTCCGCGCCGCCTGGCTGATGTCGATGAAGCCTCCGGCGCCGGCGAGCCGGTGGGCGAACCGGCTCACGTTCACGTTGCCATGGCGGTCCACCTGCGCCATGCCGAGAAACGCCTGATCCAGTCCCGCGTCATAGAAGTCAAACTGGTAGGGCTGGTCCACGATGGCTTCCGGGTTCGCCGCGGCGCCGAAGCTCAAACCGCCCGCCGGAATCCCCCCGATCGGCCCCGCCTCGATGGTGAGCTTGATGTCCCCCAGGATTCCCTCCTCGGCGGCAACCCCGACGATCCCCTCGGGGATTCCGATGCCGATGTTCACGACCGAATTCGGCTCCAGCAGCTTCGCGGCACGGCGCGCGATCACACCGCGAGCGTCCAGGCGCGGCGCGGCCGCCCCCCTCGGCTCAGCCGAAGCGTCTCCGACGTAGCTCGGGTTGTAACTCTCGGCGAAGGTCTGCATATGCGTGGCTTCATCGCAAGCAACGACGACGGCGTCGACGAAGATGCCCGGAATGCGGACATCGCGGGGCGGGAGCACGTGACGAGCTATTAGCCGCTCGACCTGCACGATCACGATCCCTCCTGAGCTCTTGGTCGCCTGCGCGAGCGAGAGCGAGTCCAGTGTCGCGGCCTCGCGCTCCATCGTCACGTTGCCTTCCGCGTCGGCGGTCGTGCCGCGCACGAACGCGACGTCGATCGGACGGCACGGATAGAACAGCAACTCCTCCCCGTCGAGCTCGACCGCCCGAACCACCTCCTCGGCCGAGACCGGATTGAGCCGACCACCGTCAAGGCCCGGATCGACGAACGTTCCCAGCCCGACCCGGGTGAGCAGTCCCGGGCGGCCGGCGGCAGTCTCTCGATAGAGGTGAGACATCACCCCCAGCGGCAGGCAGTAAGCCTCGACGCGCGCGTCCAGCGCGAGCGCCCCGAGCGCGGGAACGAGCCCCCAATGCGACCCGATGACTCGCCGGATCAGGCCCTCGCGAGCCAGGCGGTTCAGCCCCCGGGTCTCACCGTCCCCCTGGCCCGCGGCGAACACGAGCGTCAAGTCCCGCGGCTCGGCCGTCCGGTCAAAGCGCTCGGCAAGCGCGATCAGCAACGCTTCGGGCACAGCGATCCCGACGAAGCCGCCCACCGCCAGTGTGTCGCCGTCGAGAACCAATGTGGCGGCCTCCTCGGCGGTGAGAACCTTCCCGCGAGCCGCACGCGCAACCCCGACTCGGGATGCCGATGCCGCCGACCCGTCGCTGGATGAGGCACTCACGGCGAGATCATCCGAGCAAGTCGCGGCTGCTGACCAGCTCCAGCCGGCGCAGCTCGAATTTCTGGAGCTTGCCGGTTGAGTTGCGCGGCAGCGCTTCGAGGAAGTCGATCGCGTCGGGTGCCTTGTAGTGCGCGATCAATGACCGGACGTGTTCGATCAGCTCCCGCTCACCGACCGCCTGCCCCGGGGCAAGGACCACATACGCCTTCGGGCGCTCGCCCCAACGGTCGTCGGGGACGCCGATGACCGCGGCGTCGACCACGGCTGGATGGCTCACCAGTGCCTGCTCGACCTCGACCGTCGAAATGTTCTCGCCCCCTGAGATCACGATGTCCTTGGCTCGGTCCATCAATTCAACGTATCCGTCAGGGTGCATCACGCCGAGGTCACCCGAGTGAAACCACCCACCGGTGAAGGCAAGCGCGGTCGCATCCTCGTCTCGGTAATAACCCTTCATCACGTCGTTGCCCCGCATGACGATCTCGCCCATCGTCTCGCCATCGGCCGGCACGTCATTCATCTCGGCATCGACGATGCGCATCCGCTCGGCCGTCACCATCCCCACCCCTTGTCGCGCGAGCTTGCGCGCACGCTCTGCGGGGTCGACCTCGTGCCAGTCCGGCTGCCATTCGCACACCGAATAGGGTCCGTAGACCTCGGTCAGTCCATACACATGGATGACGCGGGCTCCAAGCGCTTCCAGCTCCCCGATCATCGTCGGGCTCGGCGCGGCGCCCGCCGTCGTCACCGTCACCTTGCGTGTGAACCGATGTGCCTCAGGCGCCCGGGCGATCGCCGTCATCACGGCCGGCGCGCCGTTTAGATGGGTCACGCCCTCCGCATCCATCAACCGCCAGATCTCCTCGGGCCTGACGGCGCGCAAGCACACGTGGGTTCCACCGATGGCGGTCACTCCCCAGGTGGTGCACCAGCCGTTGCAGTGGAACATCGGCAGCGTCCACAGGTAGACCGACGATGGCGAATGCTCGGAGTGGATGATCTCACCGAGAGCATTCAGGTAAGCGCCCCGATGGCTGTATAACACGCCCTTCGGGTCACCGGTTGTGCCTGACGTGTAGTTGATCGAGATGGTTGCCTGTTCGTCCTTCACCGCCCAGGGCAGCGGCTCGAGACTCCCGCGGCCTCTGAGGTTTTCATAGGAGCTCACACGGAGACCGCCATCGCTCCGAGCGTCCATCTCCGGCTCGGAGTCGGCGACCACGATCATTTCTCCGACGTCGCCGAGACTTCCGGCGTCGGGCACGCTTGAGAGCAGCTCCTCGGCCACGATCAGCAGCTTCGCCCCCGAATGGCGACTGATATAGCCGACCTCCGCCGGCGACAGACGCACGTTCATCGCGACCAGCACGCCGCCTGCCAGCGGCACCGCGAAGTGCGCAATCAGCATCTCGGCCAGATTGGGGCACAGATACGCAACCCGATCCCCCGGCTCGATGCCCGAAGCGAGCAATGCTCGAGCGATCCGGGTCGCTTCATCGGCGAACTCGCGATAGGTAAAGCGGCGATCGCCGCACACGATCGCGAGCTTGTCGGGAAACACCGCGGCGGAGCGTTCAAGGAACCTCAACGGCGTCAAGGGCTGAAAGTTCGCAGCAGACATGATCTCCACAACCTCCACGACATCCCGGGGCCGGCAGCCCCGGGGTTCTGCGTCGACACGGACCGCAGCCAGGCTACGCGCGGGCGAGGCTGGTCGACATCCGTAACCGCACCCCGCCGAGTAAGTAGTAAGCCGCTCGCTTCGGTGAAGCCACCGCCGAGCGGTCCCAGACCGTAGTTATCCACACCTTCGCGTGCGGCCGTTCGACGATGCCCTCCGGCGAGGAGTGGAATTACTGTCGCCAGGTGTTGCAGAGCGGCTGCCCTTCGGTACCACGATGAGCGCTGGCCCGCCACCTTGGCTTCGCACGCTGGTCGGCCGCTATGACCCCTCGGTGTTCGATGCGTCCGGACGCGCCGTGCGGGTCCAACTGGTGACGCCCGAGGACGGCGCGTGGGACGTACTCCTCGCGAACGGCACCGCGGAAATCCGATCCTCGGACGGTCGTCCGCAAGCGGTCATCACCGCCGAGAACGGAACGTGGGGCGGGATCGCCACCGAGCCGCGCGCCGCCATCGACGCTTACCTCGCGGGCCACCTGTCCGTGCGCCACAACCTGCACGTCGGCGTCGGGTTCCTCGCCGCCACCAGCACAGCGACCGGGCCCGCGCGGCTGCGCTTCCGGTCGGTCGCCACACGCCGCGCAAGCCTCTCGATCGTCGAGGCCGGCGAGGGTCCGCCCGTCCTCGCCGTGCACGGCCTCGGGGGGACGAAGGGTTCCTTCTTGCCGACGATCGCCGGACTGTCCCCTCGGTTTCGCACAATCGCGCTCGACCTGCCGGGCTTCGGCGACTCCAGCAAGCCGATCGGCGCCCCGTACGACGCACGATTCTTCGCGGCCGCCTGCATCGACCTGCTCGACGCGCTCGAGCTCGATCGCGTCCACCTCATCGGCAACAGCCTCGGCGGGCGCGTGGCGCTCGAGATCGGGCTGCGGCATCCCGACCGCGTCGACCGGCTCGCCCTGCTCGCGCCGGCCTTGGCGTGGCGACGCCCACGCCCCTGGGCGCCGCTCCTCCGGCTGACCCGACCCGAGCTTGGCCTGGTCCAGCTCGCGCCACGCGCGATCGTCGACGCGGTCGTCCGCCAGGTCGTGCCCGGCGCGAATGATGGGTGGAGAGCCGCCGGCGTCGATGAGTTCCTACGCGCGTATCTCACCCCCGCCGGACGGGCCGCGTTCTATGCGGCGGCACGACACATCTATCTCGACGAGCCGCACGGAAAGGACGGCTTCTGGACCAGACTGGCGACGCTGCAGGCCGAGGCCCTGTTCGTGTGGGGCCGGCGAGATCAGCTTGTGCCGATTGGCTTCGCCCGCCACGTCGCCGATGCGGTGCCCCACGCCAGCCAGCTCGAGCTCGATTGCGGGCACGTGCCCCAAATCGAAAGCCCGGAGCCGACGAACACCGCCATCGCCGCGTTCTTCACGCAGCCATGAGCTATGCCGCCCTGGCCTGGCAGTACCGCGAACGGGTCACGAAGTGCGCGTCGGCAAGCCCGAGTGAGAAGCCCTCCGGAGCGCCCGCCGCGAGATCGAGCACGAACTCGGGCTCGCCCCACCGGTGAAACTGGTCGGCGTCCATGTAGAACGGCACCCCGGCCACCTCTCCCAGCAACAGGTCACCCGAGCCGGGCAGCATCTCGTCCGCGAGCAGGCAGAGCGGGAGCGATCCGTCGCAGCATCCACCGGACTGGAACAGCGCAAGCGGGCCGTGCTTCAGGACCAGCCCCGCAAGCGCCGCCTGCGCCTCCGTGGTTGCACTGATCAAGCTCGTCGTGTCTTCGCTTCGCATCGAAATCGGTCCTTTCCCTGAGTGCGTGAAGTCGGACGGTGCGAAGCTAGATCGCCCGCGCCACCGAGGCTTCCGGAATGGGCCGAGACCGTGGTGCGCGTCACCCGCTGCTTGATCCGCGCTTTCCCGCAGCGAATCACGGGCGACGCCCCGATGTTGCAGGGACCGAATCGGCAGAGCATGTCGGATGACTTTCTTCCATTCCAAGGAGAGACCGCCATGTCCACGATCGAGTCCACGACATACGCGCCGCCCGGGGAGGCCGGCAGTCCAGTCGAACTGAAGGAGCGCTACGACAACTTCATCGGAGGCGATTGGGTCCGCCCCACCACCGGCGATTATCGTGAGAATCCCACGCCGTCGACCGGCGAGACGTTCTGCGAGGTGGCGGAGTCCGGGGCGGACGACATCGAGCTCGCGCTCGACGCCGCACACGCGGCCAAGGGAGCCTGGGGCCGCCGCTCACCGGCCGAGCGCGCGGCAGTGCTGAATGCGGTCGCGGACGCGATCGACGCGAACCTCGAGATGCTCGCCGTGGCCGAGAGCTACGAGAACGGCAAGCCGGTCCGCGAGACGCTCGCCGCGGACATTCCCCTCTCCGCCGACCACTTCCGGTACTTCGCCGGCGCGGCCCGCTCCGAGGAGGGACGGATCTCCGAGATCGACGATAAGACCTACGCGTATCACTTCCAGGAGCCGCTCGGGGTCGTCGGCCAGATCATCCCGTTCAACTTCCCGCTGCTGATGGCGGCCTGGAAGATGGCGCCCGCACTGGCGGCGGGCAACTGTACGGTGATCAAGCCCGCCAGCCCGACGCCTTGGTCGATTCTGAAGCTGATGGAGGTGATCGGCGACATCCTTCCGCCGGGCGTCGTGAACGTCGTCAACGGCCCTGGCGCCGAGATCGGCAAGGCGCTGGCCTCGAACAAGCGGATCGCCAAGATCGGGTTCACCGGCGAGACGGTCACTGGCCGCCTGATCATGTCCTATGCGGCCCAGAACCTGATCCCGTCCACCACCGAGCTCGGCGGCAAGTCCCCGAACGTCTTCTTCGAAGACGTGATGGCAGCCGACGATTCGTTCCTGGACAAGGCGATCGAGGGACTCGTGCTGTATGCGTTCAACAAGGGCGAGGTGTGCACCTGCCCGTCGCGGGCCCTGATCCAGGAATCCATCTACGACGAGTTCATCGCGCGCGTCCTGGAGCGCATCGGCCAGATCAAGCAGGGCGACCCGCTCGATCCGGAGACGATGATCGGTGCCCAGGTCTCGACCAGCCAGCTCGAGAAGATCGAGAACTACGTCGCGATCGGCCTCAACGAAGGTGCTGAGGTGCTGATCGGCGGTCACCGGCCGCCGTTGAACGGACGCCTGTCGGGTGGCTACTACTTCCAGCCGACGGCGCTCAAGGGCCACAACAAGATGCGGGTCTTCCAGGAGGAGATCTTCGGCCCCGTCGTCGCCGTGACGACGTTCAAGGACGAGGCCGAGGCACTCGAGATCGCCAACGACACCATGTATGGGCTGGGCGCCGGGGTGTGGACCCGTGACGGTAGTCGGGCCTTCCGGATGGGACGCGCGATCCAGGCCGGGCGCGTGTGGACCAACTGTTACCACCAGTATCCGGCCCACGCGGCGTTCGGCGGCTACAAGGCCTCCGGCGTGGGGCGCGAGAACCATCGGATGATGCTCGAGCACTACACGCAGACAAAGTGCCTGCTGGTCAGCTATGACCCGAACCCACTCGGGTTCTTCTGAGATGTCGCACGACGACGCCGAGAGGGACGTTGTCGTAGCGGCGAGCCCTGCCGCGGCGCGCGAGATGATTTATGGTCTCGGCGCCGCGACTGGGCCCTCCTGGACGGATCCGCTCACGGTCGCGGGTGGGGCGACGGGGTCCCCGCCGCCAGACCCGACCGCCGTGCTCGAGGTGGCGCTCGAGGCGCTGCGCTTCGAGCACGCCCATGCGGAGGCCTCCCGTTCGCGCGCGGCCGGACTCCTCACCGCCTGCGGCGTGCTGCTGGCGCTGACCGCTGCACTCGGGTCGGCTGCCGCCCAAGCCGCCCAGAAGCTCTCTCACCTCGGCGCCGCCGTGACGGTCTGCGCCGCGGCGTTGACGGCGGTGCTCCTACTCGCCTCCGCAGCGATCTCCGGGCAGGTGTTCGCCCCGTCTCGCAAGAGCCGCATGGCGCTCGAGGAGCTCCGGGATTTCTCCGAACTTCGCTTTCGTGCCGCGGACGCGACCCTGCTGGCGAGGACGGCACTTGAGCGACTCGCCGCGGCACGGGCCGCGAACCTGACCTCACGCACGCGGAGCATCCGTGCGGTGGCACTCTACGTCGGCGCGCTCGGCGTACTCGGGGCGCAGGTGCTTCTCATCGCGATCGTTCACCTGCTGGGGATTTGACCGTCTATGTCCGACACTCTGACAGCGCTGGACGCGACATTTCTTGAGCTCGAACAGCACGACGAGGGCGCGTTGATGCACATCGGCGGCGTGAGCGTGTTCGACCCGATCCCCGGAGGCGGAGCGCCCACCGTCGATGAGCTGTGCGAGGACCTCTCGGCGAGGTTGACTCAACTACCGCGCTATGCGCAGCGACTGTCCTCAACACGAACCGGTGGTCTGGCCTGGCCGCACTGGACCGACGACGACCGTTTCCACGTCCGCGACCACGTGGCGCACGTGTCCCTGCCGGCGCCGGGCGGATACCCCGAACTGTGCGACTGGGCAGCCGACTTCTACTCGCACCGGCTGGATCGCACGCGCCCGCTCTGGGAGATGGCGCTGATCGAGGGCCTTCCCAATGGACGCTGGGCGATCGCTCACAAGACCCATCACTGTCTGGTCGACGGAGTTGGCTCGGTGGACGTCGCCTATCTACTGCTCGACGCCGAGGCAAATCCCCCTGAGCGCCCGACGGCCCCTGTCGCGCCGCCGGACGACGGTCCGCCCTTGCGCCCCTTCCTGCCGGGCCCGCCGCCGCCGATCGCATACGCCGCACACACCGGTGCCGAAGTTGCTCGGGCGGGACTCCACGCGGCGCTGCACCCGCGCGAGGTGCTGGAGCGCTCGCGTTCGCTGGCCGAGGTGATCGTGCGCGACGAGCTTATCGGCGCGCCCCACACCTCGCTCAATGTCCCGATCGGCTCGACCCGGCGTTTCGCAGTCCTCAGCCGTCCGCTGGCCGATTTCAAGGCCATCCGTCGAGGATTCGGGGGCTCGCTCAACGACGCCGTGCTCGCCGTCTGCACCAGCGGCTTGCGGCGCCTGCTCATCGAGCGAGACGAGCAGCTTCCGTCGCGAGGTCTCCGCGCGATGGTCCCGATGAACGTCCGCCAGAGCTCCGAACGTCTGATGCTCGGTAACCGCATCAGCTCACTATTCGTCGAGTTGCCCGTCGCCACCGCTGACCCCTATGAGCGCCACCGGCGGATCGTGGCCGCGACCGAGCGTCTTAAGTCCTCCGGTGCCGCGACGGGCGCGGCGGCGATTCTCGACCTGGCGGCACTGGCCCCGCCGGTGCTGCACGCCGGACTCGCGCGCTCACTGTATGCGACGCGCCTCTTCAACGTGACGATCACCAACGTCCCCGGGCCGCAGATCCCGCTCTACGCGCTCGGCGCCCGGCTGCGCGAGGTTCACCCGGTGGTGCCGCTGGCCGCCGCGCACTCGGTCGGGATCGCGATCTTCTCCTACGACGGCCTGGTTACCTTCGGGGTGATCGCCGACAGCGACTCGACGCCCGATATCGATGTGCTCGCGCGCGGCATCGAGGAGGGAATCGAGGAGTTGCTGGCCCCGGTGCGCAAGCAAAATCGCCGGGCCAAAGTCGCCCGGGGAACGAGCTAGCCACGGTCCGTTACGGGGCCGGTCGCGTCCACCGCGGCGCCGGTGACTCTCGCCGGCGATCCTCGGCGGGGACTGCCGATCCGTTCGCGCGATCCGCACTGAACCTCCGGGCGGTCGCCATCACCGCTCGAACCAGCGGCGCCAGGCTGTCATGGCGAGCTCGGCTCGAAAACTTGCGCGCCGAATCGGGTGAGACCAAGGCAATCTCCTCGTGGACCGGTGTTGCAATCATGGCCCCGGTGGCCGCCTCGCCTAGCTCGCGACGGCCTGCCCTCGAGACATCAAGCGCCCGAAACCGCGTTCTTCGCAGCTTCCGTGAAACGGAGCATAGGCACGGCTTGCCCCAGCGTCCAGACGGTTTTCTACGTATCGTGCATCCGTAGACGTGGGCGATGCCGGCGTCGGGCCCGGCGGCGTAGCGTTCGCTCATGAGCGATCGGCCGACGTCCACCTCAGCCTCGCCCGACGGCCAACCGCTCGTGTGCTCCGACGACGGGCTGATGCAGGTCTGTGGAGCCGTGGCGGCCGTGTTCCGCCGCGCCTGGGGTCGGGGGCCCGCGAAGACCACGGCTCACTGGGCCGGGCCTAACATGCTCGTCGTTCTCCTCGCGAACGGCCACACTGACGCCGAGAAGAGCATGCGAGCCGCCGGTCACATCCAGGAGTTGCTGGGTGGGCGACGCCTGCTCCAACACATCATCGAGGATGAGCTCAAGAGCAGCGTGGAGCGGGTGCTAGGCCGAGAGGTCGAGACAACCCTGAGCGCCACCCGGCTTGACCCCGACCTGTCGGCCGAGATCTTTCTGCTGGCCCCGGCAGGCGACTGAAGCGGCCGAGTGCAGCGGCCTCGCGGGACTGCTTCAGTTTGCCTTGCCCCGAGCCCTGGCCAGACGCGCGCGACGCTCATTGCGCCGGCGCAGGTCGCGAAAGACCTGGTCCTGGACACTGCCAGCCCGGGTGGGACGCTCATCCCGCGTTTGTGGCTCTTGATCGAGCTCTCGCCGGTGGGCTGCGGTGGCGTCGGCGCCCGGGCTATGCGCGTGTGACTTCATGGCTTGCACCCTATCTCTGCGTCGCGGCCAAACAATCGGCCGACCGCCGCAGCTCGAATCGGCGAATGCGCAAGTCGCTTGCGGGTTTACGCGGATGCTTCATGCTGCTGCGCGGCCGTCGATTCCCAGCGGCTGGATCGTTTCCAGGTAGGGCACGAGGTAACGACCGAGCACCTTTGCCGCCTTCGCGGCACGCTCCTCGTCACTGCGGACGAGCGCCGCACCCGTCGGGCGTCCCGCCCAATCAAATTCGGTCCGCAGGAACACGGGTCGCTCGCCTCCGAGCAGCCGGGCCTCCAGGACGCTCGGCGCGCGGATCGCCTTGACTGGGGCGCCCAACCCCGCGGCAATCGTCTGCGCCACAACGTCTGCCTCCCGCGCAGCCAGGCCGCCCTGCTTGATCGGGAAGGTGGTCGCGTCGCCGGCTGCGTAGACGTCCGCGAGCCCTTCGACAAGTCCGCATCGATCGACGGGAATGAATCCCGAACGACCGGACGGGACTCCGGTGAGCCGCCTTCCCCTCAGCTCGGGCAGGGCCACGACGCGGTCGGCCTCGATCAGCTCACCGTCGGCAAGCGGCAGCGAGCCGTCGCGTCGAACGGCCGCGGGCGTCGCACCGCCAACGAACCGTACACCGGCCTCTCTGAGCAACTGGCGAACCAGTGCAGATGCCTCGCCGCCGAACAGCGCCAGCGGCCCTCTCTCCGGCGTGACCAACGTCGCCTCGATCCTCAGGCCGGCTTCGCGCGCATGTCCGGTCACGAGCAGCGCCAGCTCATAAAGGGGTAAAGGCCAAGTCGTCCCGGCGGGCACCGCAAACGCGACGCGCCGCACCTTTCCGCTCTCGACCTCGGCGACCAACCGCCGGATCAAGCCGATGTCGCGCTGATCGCGCAGGGTAATCGCGCCTGGCACACCGACCACCGCGCGCGTCCCGGTCGCGATGATCAACGCGTCGTAACCCAGGCGCGCACCCGAGGCAGTCCGTACGGAGTGCTTGCGAGACGCGACCGCCTCGAGCCGCGACCGGTGGCATTCCGCCCCCACGTCACCGGCGATCGCCCGCAGGTCGTAGCATCGTGACGGCGCCAGGTCGAACGGCTCGCTCGTGGCCGCCGGGCGGTAGCGGAACACCGGCTCCGGAGCGAGCAACGTCAGTCTGACGCTGCTCCCGGCAAGGGCGCGCAGCGCGAGGGCCGCCTCGACGGCGGCGAATCCGCCCCCGGCGATCACGATCTCCGCACCAGTGGGCGATGAGTCGGCGGCAGCCATGGCTCATGCCTCCCCCCAAGCAAGCACTCCGGCGATGTCGGCCGTGGAGAGGATGCCGATCGGCCGCTCGGTCCCCGGCTCGACGACCACCAGATGGGTGACCGCATGCTCGGACATCAGCTCTCCGGCCTCCCGCAACGGCAGCGAGGGCTCGACGGTCACCAGCGGCTGCTGGGCGATCGCGCGGGCACTACCCGCCTCGCCGTCTCCGACGCCGGCGCGGATCACGTCCAGATCGGAGATCACGCTCCAAACACCGCACTGCGGTTCCTCGTGCGAGATCCCGACCACGGCGAGGCAGTGAACGTGACGAGCGGCCATGATGCGGGCGACCTCGGCCAGGCTCGCGTCAGGGTCACAGGCGAGAATCCCCGGATGCATCGCGTCGGCCACGGTGGCGTGCTGAAGCGATGGCATCAAATAGCTGCCGGTCTGAGGGTGGCTGTTGGTGAGGGACATGGCTACCTCCTCGAACTTGCGATATCCGTATCCACGCTAAGGCCCCGTCGGGCTTTGGTCATCGGTACTTGGCCGGTAGCGGGCTCGGTAGCGACCCGCACCGGGCGGCGCGATCCGGCGTGGGCCGAACTGTCCTCGCGGCTTTCCCGCAACGCTCTGCATGTCTGCGCGGATGGTGAGCGCGCCTCGTCCCCCGACGATTCGAGCACACCACCTCAAAGGAGGAGACTCCCATGGCTACTACCGTTCGAGAGCCCACTCAGACCGCGTCCGAGGTGACGAGTTACCACGCCGCGGTCGTGCACGAGTTCCATGCGCCGCTCACCGTCGACGAGGTGCCGGCAAAGCCGCTCGAGGCCGGGCAGATCAGAGTCAAGGTGGAGGCGTCGGGCCTCTGCCACACCGACATCCACGCCGCCAACGGCGACTGGCCGGTCAAGCCCTCCCCGCCGTTCATTCCCGGTCACGAGGGCGTCGGCATCGTCACCGAGCTCGGCCCCGACGTCACCGAGGTCTCGCTTGGCGACCGCGTCGCGATGCCGTGGCTCGGCTACGCCTGCGGCACCTGCGACTACTGCGTGTCCGGGTGGGAGACGCTGTGCGAGTCGCAGGAGAACATGGGCTACTCGATCGACGGCGGCTTCGGGGAGTACGCCACCGCGTTCGCTCGCTACGTCGTCAAGGTTCCGGATGGGATCGACCCGTTCGACGCCGCGCCGCTGACCTGCGCCGGGGTGACCACCTACAAAGCGGTCAAGGTCGCGGGCACGCGCCCCTCCGATCTGGTCGCGGTGTTCGGCGTCGGGGGCCTCGGGCATCTGGCGATCCAGTACGCCGCGATCGCCGGCGGCCGGGTCATCGCCGTTGACCTCGTCGACGAGAAGCTCGAGCTCGCTCGCGAGCTCGGCGCCGAGTTCACCGTCAACGCCGCGACTGAGGATCCGGTGGCGGCGATCCAGGCGCTCGGCGGCGCCGACCAGGCAATTGCCCTGGCCGTCTCACCGCGCGCGTTCGAGCAGGCCTACGGCACGCTTCGCCGCGGGGGAAAGCTGGTGTTCGTGGCGCTGCCGGCCGACAACACCGTCACGCTCCCGATCTTCGAGACCGTGTTGAACGGGATCACGATTGCCGGTTCGATCGTCGGCACCCGCAAGGACCTGCGCGAGGTGTTCGAGCTTCACGTCGCCGGCAAGACCAAGGTCATCCGCGAGGTGCGTCCGCTCTGCCGAGTGAACGAGTCGATTGCCGACGTTGAGGCCGGTCGCGTCGCGGCGAGGATCGTGTTCGTGCCCTGAGTGGCGCTCGGTGTCCGGGGCTGCTTTGCCAGCCCCGGACACCCTTTATCGTGCTCGTTAGATGTGACGCTGGCTCCTCGAGAGAGGCCCAGACGGCGCGCCCTTCTGTTGGCGTTCGTGATTGCGGCCGTGGTCGCCGCCGGGGAACTCGGCGCGGTGATCGAGAACGCCGTCCATTCAGGCTCCACCCCGAAGACGCCGTCCTCGACCGCGGGTTCGGTCTGCGACGTCACTGCGGTTGTCGATCGGGAGCTTCCCTCGGTGGTGACGATCCACGCCGGAGACGACGCGTCTGCCGGCGTCGGCTCGGGCGAGATCATCCGCTCGGACGGATACATACTGACCAACAACCATGTCGTCCTGCCGGCGGTTGCGGGCGGTGCGCTCCAGGTTGTGTTCGCCGACGGCAGCACAGCGACGGCGAAGATCGCCGGGCGCGACCCCGCCACGGACCTGGCGGTGATCCGAGTCACCGGCAAATCGGATTTGCGGAGTATCTCGATCGGAAACTCCGCGAGCCTCCGCATCGGTCAAGGCGTGATCGCGCTCGGGGCTCCGCTTGGGCTGTCCGGCACGGTGACCAGCGGCATCGTGAGCGCACTCGGCCGGACGGTCCGCGTCCCGGGTGAAGCATCACGCTCGGCGCTACTCATCGACGCTGTACAGACCGACGCCGCCATCAATCCGGGCAACAGCGGCGGCGCGCTGGTCAACTGCTCGGGAGACCTGGTGGGGGTGCCGACAGCCGGGGCGGGCGTCCCCTCGAGCTCGGGCGAGTCGAGCGGCGGGAGTATCGGGCTCGGCTTCGCCATCCCCGTCAACTTGGCGACCATGGTGGCCGACGAGATCATCGCCACCGGCACGGTGACGCACGCGTTCATCGGAGTTCAGGTCACGCCGCTGGCCGCCAGCGCCGCCGGGGAGAGCGAGGGGACCGAGGGTCTCAGGGTGGCCGCCGTCGTGGCGGGCGGTCCGGCCGCGACCGGGGGGCTTCGGGTCGGCGACATCATCACCTCAATCGACGGCGCCGCGGCGCTCAGCACCGATCAGCTGATCGCTTTGACCCTGACTAAACGCGCCGGGGACCGCGTCGAGATTGGCTATGAACGCAGCGGCAGGAAGGCGACTGCAACCGTCACGCTCGCCGCCCGGCCACCGGAACCTGCCTCCGAACAACCATGACCGGGGGGACGCGGCAGTGGGCACGACTGATGCTCGGGGCCGCATGCGCCGTCCTCGGCGTTTTCCTGACGCTGAGGCCATTCACCTCGCTCGGGGCGCTGGTGCTGTTCGTAATGGGCGCGTTCCTCGCCACCGGTGTCAGCGAACTCCTCGCGGCCGGGGATGCCGGGAATCGTGCGCTGGCGATTGCCACCGGACTCGGATGGATAGCGGCAGGGGTCGTGGTCGTGGCTTGGGCGGGGAGCACCATCCAGGCGCTCGCGATCGTGGTGGGGATCAGCATGCTGCTGGGCGGCCTGACCAGGGTGATCGCGGCTCTTCGCGGCCGGGTGGAGGACCGCCTGATCGAGGCATTGACGGGCACGGCGAGCGCGATGTTCGGGCTGCTGGCGCTGAGCTGGCCGGATAAGACAGTGCTCATCCTCGCCCTGCTCGTGGGACCGGGCACGCTGATCTTCGGGCTCGGCCAGCTCCTCGCGGCGAGTCAACAGTTGCTCGGCCGCCGCGCTCCGGTCAGCGGAAGCCCCCAACCGCGGTGGTTGCGAATCTCGGGCGCCGTCGCGGCGGTGATATTCGCGCTGGTGCTGGTCGCCGTGAGCGCCGCCGTTCATCACGCTGCGGCCTCACCGGACGCGTTCTACAAACCGCCGAGCACGGTGCCGTCGCGACCGGGGGTACTCCTGCGGAGCGAGCGCTTCACTCGCGGCATCCCGAAGGAGTGGCGGGCATGGCGAATCCTGTACACGACCACGCTCGACGCGAACACCCCCGCCGTCGCGAGCGGGCTGGTGATCGCCTCCGACCATCTCCCGGCCGGACCTCGTCCCGTGATCGCCTGGGCACATGGCACCACGGGCGTCGCTACTCGGTGCGCGCCAACGCTGCTGCCCTCGCGCTGGAACGCCGACGTCATTCCCGGCATCGACCAGGTGCTCGAGCGTGGCTGGGTGATCGTCGCCACCGACTACCCCGGGCTCGGAACCCCGGGGTCGCACCCATATCTCATCGGCCAGGGCGCAGCGAGGTCCGTGCTCGACTCCGTGCGAGCCGCCAGGCAGATGCCGCAGCTATCGCTCCAGCACGTAACCGTGGTCTGGGGACACTCCCAGGGAGGCCACGCGGCACTATGGGCGGGGATCCTCGCCCCGACCTACGCTCCCGATGTGAACGTAGTCGGTGTCGCGGCCCTGGCGCCGGCCAGTGACCTGCCGGCGCTCGTGGCAGAGGTCAAGGACACGCTCGAGGGCCGGGTCCTCGGCGCCTACATCCTGACCGCGTACAGCGAGATCTACCCGGACGTCTCGTTCGACCACTACGTCCGACCGGCTGCCCGAGTACTCGTCAGGGAAACCGCCGAGCGATGCCTGGACATACCTGAGGCGATTCCTTCCGTGGTCACCGCCCTCCTGTCCCGGCAACCGTTCTACGCGGCGGACCCCCTCTCCGGCGCCCTGGGACGGCGGCTCGCCGAAAATACGCCCACCGGGTCGATCAAGGCGCCGCTGCTGATCGCCCAGGGCCTAAACGATCATCTCGTGCGCCCGAGCGTGCAACGCTCCTACGTCAACCGACTCTGCCATTCCGGTCAGAGCGTCGAATACCGGACCTACCGGAACCGCGACCACCTCTCCCTCCTATGGCCAGGCTCTCCGCTGGTCCCCTACCTGCTGGCCTGGACGGAGGCCCGGTTCGCTGGCAGGGCTCAGGAGCACGGATGCTCGGTCGCCCAGAGGTGAGGATGGCGCCGAGAGACAGCCTAGAGACGGCGCGGCCCATTTGACCCGGCCTCGTATTCATCCAGCGGCGCAAGACCGCGCGACCACCCGTCCAGGATGGGCGTGACGACTCGCCACGCCTCCTCGGCTTCGTCGGCCCGGATCGAAAGGGCGCTGTTTCCGCGCAGCACATCGAGCAGGATCCGGCCGTAGGCGGGTAGCTCTGGCGGCTCCATCTCGGCGCTGAGCGTCAGCGGGACGAGACTCGGCGCCACACCGGGGCCCGTGCCGGTGAGCTCGAAGGTAAGGCCTTCCGGCCGCAGCCCGAAGTGCAACCGGTTGGAGTCGGGCTCCGGTGAGTGTTCGAAGGGAAGGTGGGGCACAGACCGGAAGTGCACGACCACTTCCTTGCGATCATCCCCTATCGCCTTGCCCGTGCGCAGCCGAAAGCGCGTGCCCGACCAGCGCCAGCTGTCGAGCTCCAGCACCACCTCTGCGAACGTCTCGGTGCCCCGCCCTGGCGTTACTCCGTCTTCCTCAACGTAGGCGGGGATGTCTCGATCGCCTACCCGTCCCGCCCGATATCGGGCCCGACGAGTGCGGCTAACAACATCATCGTCGTTGAACCGGCGCACGGAACGCAGGACGTCGACCTTGCGGTCGCGCAGGTCTCCTTCGCCCAGGCTGATCGGCGGCTCCATCGCCACCAGACAGAGCAGCTGCAAGAGATGGTTCTGCACCATGTCCTTGAGCGCCCCCACGTGGTCGTAGTAGCCGGCTCGTCCCTCCAGCGCCAGCGACTCGTCCCAGGTGATCTCGACCTCGTCGATGTGTGCGCTGTTCCAGATCGGCTCGAGCACGCGGTTGGCCAATCGAGTTCCGAGCACGTTCTGCACCGTGGTCATGGCCAGAAAGTGATCGACCCGGAACACGTGGCGTTCGTCCACCAAGTCCGCGAGCTGCCGATTCAGGGCGCTCGCGCTCCGGAGGTCCTCTCCAAACGGCTTCTCGAAAACCAGCTGGCTATCAGCCGGAAGCCCCGCCTGGTGAAGCGCGGAGACGGCGGCGGGAAACACCGCCGGGGGCAACGCAAGGTAGACGGCGACGGGACCCTCGCCGGCCAGGCACGCCGTCACGGTTGCCCGATCGGCCAGATCGAGGCGCTGATAACGCGCAGATCCCAGCAGTGTCTCGACCACGGCGGCGTCGACGCCGCCGTCATCACGCTCCAGCCAGCCGGCGGCCCAGCTGCGGAACTGCTCGTCGCTCCGGTCCTCGAGGCTCGCGGCCACGAGCTCGAACTCTTCGGAGAGTTGCCCGCGCACCCGGAGGGCCGCCAGGCCGGGAAGCAGATAGCGGCCGGTCAGGTCGCCGGTGCCGCCGAATATCACGAGCCGATCGATCACCGCCTACCAGGTCGCGTACTCCACAGGCCGGGCCGCCTCGCGGAACCCTCGACCGTACGCGTCCGCGGCGATCATCGCGTCGCACACGCTGTCGGCATCGACCGCGAACGGCATGTGGTGGATCGTTTCGCTCGGGACGGTGGCCGCCTTCGCGGCCGCCATCAGATCGTCGCGGCCGGCGCCGCCCAGGCCCACTTCCTCGAGCGTCGTCGGCAGGCAAAGCTCAGCCACTCAACCCTCCGGGTAGCGATCGCGGCTACTCCGCGGCGCCTTCCTCGACCCAGTTCCGGAAGCGGTCGACCTGCTCCTTGGGCCAGGCGCCGTCGCAGGGCATCGTTCCCTGACTCAACTGCTGCGCGATGGCATCGGCGTGGGCGACCACGTCGGCGTAGGACCAGAGGTCGAACGCCCGGAGCATCGACTGTCGATCCTTCTCGCGGAACAGCGGCTTGATGTCCGCCTCGAACCCGAGCTTGGATGATTCGCCTGTTCCCATCTCACACCCTCCTGGGCGCCGTGGGCGCCTCGGTCATTTGCGCCGACAATAACCGGCGCGAAACCTGAAGTGGGGCCTGCCGTGGTGAAGCTCTGGAGCTTGTACGGACCGTCGACCACGCTCCCAAATGGGCGATGCCGCTGACAGCATCCCTCAGGATCTCGAGGCGGGATCCCTTAGGCTGTCGGAATGGAGGAGCTGCTCGAGGCGCTCGGGCGCCACGACGCCCCGACGCTTGCCAACGCGATCGAGACGTTCGATCTGCAGCCCGGTGAGCTACCGCGTGGTGGCTTCCAGCGCGAGTTCGCAACCGAGGCCGACGAGCACGAGCCCGAGGCCGCGCTCGATCCGGCGACGGATCGTTCCGCGCTCGAGGAGTCCACGGGCACGGTCGGCGAGGAGCACGATGCCGCTGCAGTAGAGCGTGTCGAGCGTCACCTGGATGGTGGCTAGGACGAGCACCGTAGGCAGCAGTGGCCCGTGACGAGGAAGGAACTGCGGCAGGAAGGAGACGGCGAAGACGGCGGCCTTGGGGTTCGCCGCGATGGACACAAGCGAGGCGCGAAATGCGGATGTGGGTCCGCGGCCGCCCGGCAGCCGTGCGATGAGGGCCGAAGAAAACGAGCCGGCGCCGTCTACAACCTGAGCGCTGCGCCACGCTTGGATGCCAAGCGCGATGAGAAGGACCGCGCCCACGACGTGCATCGCGTCGAACAAAACCCGGTTGGCCGCGAGCAGGGCGGATAGGCCGGCCCCGCCCGCCAACAGCCATAGGAACAGGCCTATCTCGTTCCCGGCCACGGCGGCGAGACCGGCGCTGCGGCCGTCACGCACGGTGCGGTGGATGAACAGCGCGGTCGCTGGTCCCGGCAGAGCGACGAGAACCACACACGCGAGTAGGAACGCAGGGAGAACGGCCGGGACGTGGTGAGCCATCCCGTCGATTATCACCGACGGCGATCCGCCTCTAATCGGTCGAGCTGAGCCAGCCCTTGCGGCGGAAGAAGAACCAGAATCCGACGATCGAGCCCAGCAGCAGGCCGAGACCGAGCACGAAGAACGACCAGGTGCTGTTCTGAACATGGCCGGTCAGGAACGCGAAGTTCTGGCCGAAGAAGCCGGTCAGGAACGAGAGCGGAAGGAAGATCGTGGCGATGATCGTCAGCTGCTTGGCGATCTCGCCCTGGCGGTTGGCCACCGTCGAGAGGTACATGTCCGTGGCGCCGCTCAGCAGGTCACGGTAGGAGTCGATCAGATCCGACGTGCGGACCAGGGTGTCGTACAGGTCCCGCAGGTACAGGAGGTCGTCGGGCTCCATCCCCGGCAGATGCGTGATCTCGTCCGTATCGCGGGCGAAGAAGTCGCGCATCGGGGTCACCACGCGGCGCATCGCAATCAGGTCGCGCTTGAGCGAGAAGATCCGCTGGAGGCTCTCCTCGCGCGGCCGCTCGATCACGGCCTGTTCGATCTCGTCGATCGCCTCGTCGATGCGATCGAGCACTGGCTCGTAGCTCGAAAGGACCACGTCGAGGATGTCGATGATCAGCGCGCGCTGTCGGGCCGGCGGCTGCTTACGGACACGCTCACGCAGCGCGTCGAGCACCTCGAACGGGGTCGGGTGAAGCGTGACCACCCAATCGCTGGAGATCAGCAGATGTACCTCCCGCAGCAGGCGCTCGCCGGCGGCTGCCTGCTCGTCGACCCCGTAGGCCACGAGGCTCACATATCCCTCGTAATGCTCGCGCTTGGGTCGCTCGGAGAAAGTGCTGACGTCCTCGATCGTCAGTGGATGAAGATGGAGCAACTCGCCGAGTTGGCTCAGCTGATCCGGCTTCGGATCGTGCAGGTCGAGCCAGAAGAACTGATGCGACTCCAGAAGCTCCGGTACCCGACCGAGGTCGCCCCCATCGAGCAGCGGGAAGGGCGCGGCTCCGGAACTCACGGTGCGCAGACTAGACCGGGCCCCGGCGGAGCCGGCTGTTCGTGGCCGTTCAGAAGCGGCTGATCGGTGAGCCGATGGTGGACTACGTCTCACCGATCGGGGGCGGGTATTTCTTCGCGCTGCCCGGCGTGCGCGATCAGAACGACTGGTACGCCTCGACGCTGTTCAGCTAAGCGTCCGGAGTGCTAGTCGCCTGCGACCCAGTCCTTCGCCTGGCCCAGCTCGGCTAGTGGGAAGACGCGCGCCTCACCGGGAATCATCCAGGCGAACAGCTTCGTCGCGCGCGCCATCCATTCGATGTCGGTGACGATGGCCGACCGCACCCACTCCTTGTGATGCCGAATCCCGAGGTTGAAGCCGAGCTTGGTGTCAGCCCACAGCGCGCCGGGCTCGATCTCGTCGAGGTCCTCGATCATGTAAAGCGTCCGCAGTCCGCCCCCTCTTTCAAGGGCCCGCCGGAGTTCGGGCGTCAGGACCCTGTCGTAGTCCTCGCGCTCTATCTCGCCTGCGACGCGAAATCCAATCGTGCCGGGCGGCATGTCTGCCAATCGCTCGACCACCGCGATCAGAGCCTACTCGCCCGGAAGACCGGCTCGATCAGAACGCCTCGTCCCCGGGAATCTCAAATAGGGGGCGCACCTCGACCCCGCCACCCAGCCGCACCGCCGGAATCCTCTGCGCCACCTCCAGCACCTCATCCAGATCGGACGCTTCGAACACGAAGTAGCCCCCCAGCACCTCCTTGGTATCGGCGTAGGGGCCGTCGGTGATCAGGTTGTCGCTGCCGCCGTAGCGGACGGTGGTCGCCGTCTCGATCGACTTCAGGTGAGCGCCGCCCAGGCATCGCGGGTCGTCGCGAAACGCAAGGTACTCCGCGGACACCGCCTTGTATTGCTCCTCCCCGAGCGCCTCCTCGCTGCCCGGCTTGGGGTAGATCAGCAACGCGTACTTCATATCCGCCTCCTTTGGTGGATGGTTGATCATCCTGGAGACGAACGGGCAGCACCAGGGGGGACAGCGCCCTCGAAAATTCTCCCAGCACTGATTGGGCATCGTCGCGACGCGCTTGTGATCTGACTCGCGAGGGTTTAGCTTCTGGGTGCGATGGCGACGGCGCTCTCGTGGGTGGTCAGCACTGTGCTCATGTTCCTCGAGTTCGGCGTGCTGGCGTGCTCGGCGCTGGGAACCAGGAAGCGGTCGCGGTTCTACGTCCGACTCGGTTGCGCGACCCTCGTGATGTTGGGCCTGGCACTCGGACTCGGATTCGCGATCGTGTTCAGCGCGCTGCCCCAGCAGGCGTTCGGGGCTGCGTGGGGAGCGCTGTTGCTCGCCGCGCTGGCCGTGGCCCCCGTGTTCTGCTACCACCCGTCCGCACCCTTCCGGGGCTCGTCGGATGGCGACGGTGACGGTGGGTCCGGTCGCGGTCCGCCACCGCCTCCGCCGGCCCCACCGCCCGGAGGTGCTCCGCTTCCCGATGCTGACCAAGCGCGGGCACGCAGGCGCGATCACAACCGGCCAAGCTTGCGCGGCGTCAGCCCCAGGCGACCGGCGGTCGATCCGTCGCGGCGGGGCGTCCCGGCGGAACCTGGACGCCGATAGCCGGTCGGCGCCCACCTAGTTTCGGCGGGCCAATCGCCAAGCTCGCGCGCGAACGCCACCGCCCTGCGGGTCACCGGCAGGTCCTCCATGAAGCTGAACTCAGGGATCGCGGTGCCCGCGGGCGTCACTGCGATCGGCATACGAACCCTCCTCGGCCGGCCGGCCAGCGGCGTCCCTTTCGATGTGCAGGTTTGGCAACCGGCGCTCGAGCGACTGAGGCAGCCACCAGTTCGCCCGTCCGGCCAGGTGCATCAGTGCCGGCACCAGCGCGGTGCGGACGACGAAGGCGTCGATGATGATCGCCGCGGCCAGGCCGATCCCGAACTGCTGGATGATGATGTTGCCGTTGAGCGCGAACGACAGGAATACCAGGATCATGATGGTGGCCGCGGCGGTGATCACCGGGCCGGTCGCGGCCTGCCCGCTGGTGACCGCCTGCCGGTTGTCGCCGGTGCGGATCCACTGCTCGCGGATGCGGCTGACGAGGAATACCTCGTAGTCGGTGGACAGCCCGAACAGGACCGAGAACATGATCACCGGCAGGAACACCTCGACCGGGGCGCTGGTGCCGATCATGAGGGCCTCCGAGCCCCATTCCCAGTTGAACACCGCGTTGGTCACCCCGAGGGCGGCGCCGACCGACAGCAGGTTCATCACCGAGGCCATCGCGGGGATCACCAGGCTGCGGAAGACGAGCATCAGCAGCAGGAACGCCAGGATCACGACGATCGCCATGAACAAGGGCAGCTTGCCGGCCAGGGCCGCCGAGAAGTCGGCCTCGGTGGGGGTCACCCCGCCGATCAGGACGTTCAGGCCGGTGCCGGCCTCGGCGCGTGGCACTGCCCGGCTGCGGAGCTGGCCGAGCAGCGTGCCGGTCTGGGCGGCCTGCGGGGCGGTGGCGGGGTAGAGCACCGCGACCGCGGCGGTGCCGGCCGGGCTGACCTGCGGCGGG